>NZ_JACJSF010000099.1 GCF_014698035.1 Desmonostoc muscorum FACHB-395 | reverse complement strand
AGAGTTAGAACACTACCAAACCTTCTGGCAACCTTCCGAAACTCTACCTAAATGGGATATCACAATTTTCCCCGTTTAATTGGTATCTTATTTTCTTGCAAATCCCTAGGGTGTTGCTGCTAACTATTTTACTACCTTGTTGATTGGGGTCTTCAATCCACTTAAATTTAGTGGCCTGATCGGGTAATTGCAATAACATCCCAGTTTTGCCTTCTAAAATTATGGAACTCAAAAACCCAGTATTCTTAAAGGCTACACTATTATCCTTGAGGAGTTCTCCCACCTGTTTGGGATTCAAGGCACTTAAAATACAATCATTACCAAAATAATTCTGTAATTCTGCTAGTTTCAAAGCATCGATGGTTTTAACTACTTCTGATAATTCCTTGGCGCGTCGTTCATCGGCGATTGCACCAACTCCTAGCAAATCGAGCCGCGACTGTGCCAATGTCCGGTATAATGATTGCACAACATCGCGGAAGTCAAACTGTACATCTCGTTCGGCGGTTAAAATATCGCTGCGGATATCTTCGAGGGTATCAAATGCTCGTTGATAGGATGCGATCGCTTCTTCTTTTCGATTCTGTCGATCTAAAATTCGTCCCGCTTGCCACTCCCACAAATACAAGCTATCTTTTGCATTCAACTTATTATCTGCTGCTACTATTGCAGTTTGAGTATATTTTAATGCTTCTGTTTCTTGCTTTGATTGGCACTCCCAGAAATGACCCAAAGCGCCGTTAGAATAAGAAAGTAGACGATTATCTTGTAAATTTTGACTTGCTGATACTGACTTTTGTAGCAAGCTTAATACATCTGCATTGGGTAAAATAAATTTATTTGGACAGTAAGTAAAAGGTGAAGTTCCTTTAGCATCTGATTGCAAGTATGCTAAATCAATTGCTCCATAGACTTTTGTCGCTGAATCGGGTAAGAGTTCAAGAACCTTCAAAGCATCGTTAACGGTTTGGTTAAACTCCCGATCGTTAATAACTTTGTTCTTATTTGTCTGGGAACCCAACTGAATTAAATTTAACAATCCTCGCATCTCTGCTAAAGTTTGTTTTTGGTCGCTGGCGAGTTTTGCACTTTTCTGAAAATATTGATGAGCTTGGTTATAGTCTTCTATAGACTTTTGAGTAAATTCATTTTCTTTACTATAAATACCAGCTTTATTTGCAGAATCTGCTTGTAACTCTCGCAATTGAGCGCGACTTTTGTAAGCATTACCCAAACTATTTAACACCAAAAAGTCATAAGCTGGATAAAGTTGTTGTGCTACGTGCAAATACTTAATTGCTTGGTCATAATTGCCGATTAAGCGATATGCTTCACCGAGAATCCCCAAAGCTGCAACTTGACCGCTTTTGTCGTTGTATTTGGTGGCGATTTGTGTAGCACTGTCTGGAGTGCATTCTATTTTTTGACTTTTATCGGCTAGTTGACCACATAAAAGTGCGATCGCTTTGCGGGGTTGTCCCAAATTGCTGTAAACTTGGGCTAGTTCTGACTTCATGCGTCCCACTTGCTGGATATTTGCTACAGCACCATAGTCACGAATTGCTGCTGATAAGGATGCGATCGCTGCTTTATTTTCTCCTAGTTGTTGGTAAGCACGCGCCAAATTTTCATTTACAACCGCCGTAGCTGAAGGATTATTTTTATACTGATTTAATGCATCTTCCCAGTGTTTTACCGCATTGTGAAAATTTCCGGCATCATAGTCTTTAATTCCTTGTTCAACTAATGCAGTCACATTTAGAGTTTGTGCAGATATGACTTGTCCAAACAAAAGATATGTTAGTAAAGTTGTTAAAAATAATACTTGAATAAATCTATGATGCCGATTTGGTTTTTGGTGTTGCTGAGTAGAGAAATAAATTAGCCTCTTACAGAGGTTTCCAACCTTCAGCAACATCTGCATCCACCGACGCGCAGAGAATAATATTTTAAGATATTTACTTTTAGCTTTCATATTTTTCCACATATTTTCCAGATAGATAAAATGTTTATTTAGCTTTTATTGTTTAAATTACCAGAAATTAGCAGAAAAAACTGAATTTTTTAAAAGTGTGCAGTTTTCTGCAATTTATCTGAAGCAGCAAGAAGATTCAGACTGTGTAGTTAAGGCTAAAAATAAACCTGTAGTAGGGATAAGCCCAATATTATCAAGGCTTTTACAGGTTTGACTATTGCTCAAGCTAACCTAATATTCTTATTAAATTAATATTCAAACTTAATTTAATTCAATAGAAAAAAGGCGACTCGATTATTGAACCACAAGGATTGTATCGATTACTCAATGGACAATTAATTTGAAGCCGAAGTTGTTGAAATGGAACTGAAAAATCGGGCTTTTCCAGGGCTTACGCAAACAACAGCCAAAAAGCAGGTGTAATTATTATGCAAGCTATTTTTTGGAGTGTAGAATAAGTCATCCAAAAAGCCAACCAATTTTATTTTCTTTAATAACCGTTACCAGTGAGGATTTGCTATTATTAATGCCTCTGCTGATGAACTATTTAATGGAACTGAGAAAAAATGTCCCTGACCATATTCACATTTCAACTTTCTTAAAAATGCTAGTTGCTCTTTTGTCTCTACTCCTTCGGCTAGAACATCCACGCCCAACTTGTGCGCTAACGTGACAATTATTTCAATAATTTCTATATTCTTTTTATTTGCGCTCATCAAGCTGATGAAAGAACGATCAATCTTCAACACACTAATTGGAAAGTTATAAAGATGACTTAATGAGGAGTACCCTGTACCAAAGTCATCAATTGATAACTTAATACCCATCTCTCGAAGTTGCAAAAATGTAGCAGTTACCTTGTCGTCATTCGCCACAATTACGTTTTCAGTAATTTCTAGTGTTAGCGTGTCAGCATCAAGACCAGTTGAGTGTAAAATTTGCCCAATCTGCTCAATCAAATCTGGCTGGGAAAATTGCTTGAGTGAGAGATTGACACTTATTTTTTCTAGCAAGTTGGAATCATGGCACATTCGCCAAGCTTGCATTTGGCGGCAGGCTTCATGCAACACCCATTTCCCAATGTAGAAAATTAGTCCAGTTTCTTCTGCCAGGGAAATAAAATCTGCTGGATTAAGCAAACCACGCTCTGGATGCTGCCAGCGCAACAGAGCCTCAAAACCCAAAATAGAGCCTTTGGTGAGCGAAACAATCGGTTGATAATAAACTCGAAACTCTAGGCGTTCAATTGCTCGGCGTAAATCAGTTTCTAACTGCAATTTCGCCAGAGCATTAGCATACATATCTGAGTTGAATAGTTTATAACGCGCTCTACCTTGCATCTTAGCTTGGTACATTGCTGTATCTGCATCCCTCAATACTTCCTCTGGATGTTTATAATCTAGTGTCGAACTCAAGGCAATACCAATACTTGCTGTTATGAACACTTCTTGTCCTTCAAGCTCAAAGGGTAATGCCAGTTCTTGTTGAATCCGTTCAGCTACTATGATGACATCTGACACATCTTGGATTCCCTCAAGCAGAATTGTAAATTCGTCTCCTCCAAGGCGTGCAGCTGTATCTATAGAACGTACACATACTTGTAGCCTACTTGCAGTAGCAAGCAGTAATTGATCTCCATTTAAGTGTCCAAGACTGTCATTGATCACCTTAAATCGATCTAGGTCGATAAATAGCACAGCAAATAAATAATTTGAATGCCGTTTTGAATAATTTATTGCATGGCTTAGGCGGTTCATAAATGCAGCGCGGTTTGCCAGACCTGTCAGTATATCGTGAAACGCCAGGTGCAGCAGTTGTGACTCGGCTCGTTTCCGCTCTGTAATTTCAGTTAGCAATTTCTGATTTGCTTTTACCAGTTCCGCTGTCCGTTCTGCTACTCGTATTTCTAACTCATCGTAAGCTTGATGCAACATTTCTTCAGTTTTTTTGCGTTCACTGATGTTGCACAACAGCCAACGCCAGCCAACCTGCTTCCCTTGGAATTTGTACGCAGCAGATGCTTTAATCATCGCGGGGAAAGGCTTTCCGCCACGTGGTTGTAGGTTAAGTTCCCAATTCAGTAGCTCTTGAAAATTGTTCATCTGAGAGCAAAAGAACTGACGGTCTTGTTGAGCAATAAATAGAATTAATGGTTTACCTACTAGATACTTTTGGTTGACACCCAGTAAGGTTGCTGCTGCATGGTTAGCCTCTTGGATTGTACCTACGATATTAGTTACCAAATAACCATCTGGGGCGAACTCAAACAAATCTTGGTAACGCTGGCGCTCTTTCTCTACTTCCGCTCGTGTTACCTTTAATTCTTCGGAGGCTGTCAATAATTCTTCTATTGCGGTGTTAAGTTCCTCGAAAGCCTCTGTTATGATCTCCTGTTCTGAGTTTGGCTTACTTGTATTGCATTGCAATAGTTTCTGTATCTGTGAGTGCAATTTTTCTATCTGTTGGCTAAATACATCCACGTTCATATTGCTCATTAGAGGATGTTTTAAAAAGGTCTTTTGCTGCCACAGTTAGCACAGAAAGGTATCTCAGTTCTAGGTAAAATCTTGATTTTTTGTTGCAGTCATGCCAAATCAGAACTACAAAATTATATTTTTTGAAACTTTTTAAACATGCTTTTAAATGCAATTTATTACAGGTAATAGTTTATGCATAATAGCATATTTTCTTTCTGTGTTTTTTAATATACTTCTTAAGATAGATTCAGTAGTTGGATAACTTAGTAAATTTTTAGGGTTCAACCAATGCTATTGGGCTGAGAGGAGCATTTCTTTATCAGTGAAGCATCCCATCCGCAATACCTTGATTTTGTGATGTTTTCCGGCGCTGCAATCAATTATGGGTTAGTAGCTCAAGTGGGTTGAAACGCACAGAAATGAAAGAAATTAAGATGGATTAGATATGATGGTTTAGACTACCTCTAAATTTGCCAACAATCTCATATTATATTGATGATTTTTGCGAAGCTAGGTACAAATCAATGAGCCTTCTTTCTCGTTTTCTGTTAAGCCAAGTAAATATGGCTACACCACGCTGCTCGAATAGAAATCAAAGCGGGTTTCTATATGATATGTAGATATGGAAAGAATTGCAGTTATCCTGGCAAACTCCCTAGTATTTTTACAGCCGATCAATTATCTTGGCATTTTCTGGTAATTTGGAGTCTTGTTGCCCAGCAGTACGTGCCCTCGCTGTGAACAAACCAATGGGAGTATTTAATAAATCTACAAGGGTGGCTTGACTCGCGATGCCTGCGGTGGGCTGCGCCAAGGCCTTTTTAATATCTCGTGGTACTTCCTTCAATAACCAACGTGCCAAACGATAGCCACATTCTTTAAGTGTAATTTCTCGCATCAAATCTACGCCGTGTAGTTCGTGCAGATAGCGATTTGAGCGTCCATAGCGCCGCCATTGACTTTGCAGTTCCTTAAGTGTGGCGCGGTGGCGGTGCTGAACGATCGCATTTGGGGCAAATTCCAAACGCCCGATGTTTTCCCCCAAAATCCGCCAGCAAATATCGGCATCGCCACCAGTGGTAAGATAAGGACGAAATAAACCCGCTTTTTCTAAGGCAATGCGTCGAATCGCCAAATTAGCGGTTTGTCCATAAGGACGAAAGGCATGGTTAAGGGTATGCTTTTGCGACAGAGTTTCTTCACGGTCTGCGTGTTGTTCTAGTAGAGTTTTACCTGGTAGCGGCAAAATTTCACCAGCGACAATTACCACTTCTTTGTTGACAAAAGGCTGAATTAATGCATCTAACCATTGAGGTTGTGGGCGACAATCTGCATCGGTAAAAACTATAATTTCGCTCACAGCAGCGCGAATCCCAGTATTACGAGCAGCATAAGAGCTTTGAATTTGGTTTTCGCTCAAGGGGCGAATTGTAATTGGGCAGTTTTCGGCAGATGTTTTGAGGATGGTGAGAGTGCGATCGCTACTGTTATTGTCTACCAATAAGTACTCTACCCGGTCTTTTGGGTAAGTTTGAGACAAGAGGCAATTGATTAACTCTGGTAAATCCGCCTCACCGTTATAAATAGGAACAACCACCGACACCATTGGTAAAGGGGTGGTGGCGGTGGTTGCATCAACTGGCTGATGATTCATAAATCTGAGATTTGAGAGATGGGATTACTAACTAGTATTCCCAAACCAAAATCCTAGAACGGTATATTAAGCAGTTTTCGTAACTCCAAAAATCTGGATTTGGGAATACTACTATATAAACACCTGCGAAGAAATCATTTGCATCAATTTAAAATTTCAGGTTATCGGCGCGGCTCATGGGTCGAGTGGGCTGATTTGCTGGCGGCTGGGCGAAGTTGTTATTTGATAAAATGGCGATCGCTCTGGCATATTGCGGATCGCTCTTAGTCCCGATTAAATCTGGATTAGAAGCTAACTGCCGCTCTTGTGCCTCTGTCAAGTCTAGTTTGACATCTGGGGCAATCCCTTTATGGTTAATATCTGTTCCCGCCGGAGTGTAGTAATGGGCAATGGTGACAGCCAAGCCGGAACCATCTGCAAGTTCATGAACTGATTGGACTAGGGCCTTACCAAAGGTTTGACCACCTACGACTACCGCCCGCTTATTATCCTTGAGTGCCCCTGTGAGAATTTCACTAGCACTAGCTGAATTACCATCCACTAATACTGCCAAGGGACGATTTGTTAAAGCAGTACGATTAGCTTTAGTTTCTTCAGTGCCGCCCACACGGTCTACTGTTTTGACAATTCCGCCGTCATTATACCACATCCGAGCAATTTCAATACTCGCTTGTAACAACCCGCCAGGATTTCCCCGCAAATCTAAGACATAAGAATCAACTTTCTTAGTGTTCAAATCGCGGATGGCTCGTTGCATTTGCTCTGCGGCGTGGGCGCTAAATTCCCGCAAACGGATATAACCAACGCGGCGATTTCCTTCTTGTCTGAGGGTATAACGTACCGTTGGTACTTCAATACTTGCTCTTGTCAGTTTCAACTCGAAGGCATTTTGCCCTGCTCGTCCCAGCCGTAGTTTGATGGGAGTACCCGCTTTGCCACGAATTAACTTAGAAGCGTCATCCACTTTCATTTTGAGAGTGGATTTGCCGTCAATTGCCAAAATTTCATCGCCTCCTTTGATCCCAGCTTTCAGTGCTGGAGAATTTTCTATGGCTTCGACGACAGTTAGGCGCTGAGTTTTTTCGTTTACTTCCATCCGAACGCCAATACCAGAGACTTCCCCAGATGTTTGGCTAGTTAAGGCTTCAAACTGTTTGGGGTCCATGAATCGAGTGTAAGGATCTCCCAACTTTTGTAAAGCTTCGCGGATGGCAGTGTATGCTTCTTCCCGGGAAGAATAGTCTTTGCTCAACAGGCTTTGTCTAGTTGCTTGCCAATCTTGTTGATTAAATTTACCATCAACATATTCATGATTTACCAGTTGCCAAACTTGGTCAACTATCATTTTCGGGCTGTCTTGTAGAGCTAAGGCGGCACGGACACCACGAGTCCAAGCGGAGCCGAATACAGACATCGTAGCAGTCGTAGCGATCGCTCCACCAATCAAGGCTACTTGGAGCGGTGAGTAACTTTTCGCAGATTGGTTCATGTATATTAACTGGAATAATTGTGTTGTTGACAGTTTAGCAATCAGGCTTTCCAGAAATTTTTAAGTTTTTATACCCCAAACTAAGCTATGCTTTCTTCATCATTTTTATCGTTGTAATGATGCCGAAAATACTGCATTATTAACAACCATTTCTCAGCTTTTTAGCCGTCTCCGGAAGGCTATACTGAAGATGTGACACTTTGATTAGCGTCATGTTTGTACTGATTCATTACTTTTATAAGATAGCACTTTGATCGCTTAATTGCAGCCTTGTTAGACAGCTATTAAATCAGGTTTTCTTACCGAAGTCATGAAACGTAAATTTACCATCAAATCGTTAATTTCTATTAAAAAAAAAATTGCTAATCTGTGGCAATTGTTACAAAAACTAACTGGTGTATTGTACTTTGTCTTAGGCACTTGGCTGATTTTTACTACTATAACCTTAGTTTTTGCTTCTTCACAGCCAGTAGATGCCTTCTTCGTGCTTGGTGGCAGTATTCGTCGAGAAACTTATGTGGCCCAACTAGCAAAACAATACCCGCAAACCCCAATTTTAATTTCTCATGGTTCCCCAGACCCTTGTATATGGTTAATTTTTCAGCCGCAATTAGTAGAGTTACAAAACGTTTGGTTAGAAAAGTGCGCGAATTCTACCTTTGAAAATTTTTATTATGGTATTCCAATTTTCCGGCGTTGGGGAGTGCATAAAGTCATGTTGATTACTTCGCCAAGTCACTTACCCAGAGCTAAATGGATGGCACAGATTCTCTTGGGCGCTCATGGTATTTGGGTAGAGCCTGAAATTGTTGAGGAGTCGGGCATTCCTGGTAATAATGAATCTTGGGGCAAAACTGGATTAGATTTAACGCGTAGCCTATTGTGGGCAATTTTAAGTCAAATTATTCAACCGGAATGCTCAAATGTGACAAAGCTTGCTGAAGTAGATATGCAAGCTTGGGAGCATAAAGGTTTTCATTGTGAACACCAGGGGGGATTGGGGAGATGAGGGCGAAGTTTAGTTTAAAGGGTGAAGGAACGAACCACAGAGGCAAGGCAGCGCGGTCTTGGGGGTTTCCCCCATGAGCGACTGCCGCACAGAGAACACAGAGTTGGAGAAAAAATGAGATGTTTAAGGGCTTTAGTCCTTATTTTCTAAGCACTTAAGTGTTTGGTACAAAATCTAGAAACTAGCTTGACTGAATACTAATTCCTAGAACCTATTTTCAAGCTAGTTTTGATATTATTTACTAGTTGTAGAGAATAAAGGTTTGCATATACTCCCCTTTGCTCCATCAATTGTGTATGTGTACCTTGTTCGATGATTTGTCCTTGCTCAATGACTAATACCTTGTCTGCGTTAGTGACTGTAGCCAGACGATGGGCGATGATAAAGCTGGTGCGACCTTGAAGTAAATTAGCGATCGCTTGTTGAACTAAGTTCTCTGTTTGGCTATCAATGTTACTCGTTGCTTCGTCCAAAATCAAGATGCGTGGGTTTACTAAAACTGCGCGGGCGATGCTGATTAACTGTTGTTGTCCTTTGCTGAGATTTATCCCCCGTTCTCCTAATTGTGTTTCATAGCCTTGGGGTAAGGTCAAGATAAAGTCATGAATATTTGCAATCTTTGCCGCCGCTTCAATTTCTGCCGTTGTTGCTTGGGGATTGCCAAAGGCAATATTTTCGGCAACGCTACAGCTAAAAATCATAGTGTCTTGTGAGACAACGCCAATTTGACGACGTAGGCTTGCTTGTGTAACTTTGCGGATATCTATATCGTCAATTTTTATAGCACCGCTTGACACATCATAGAAGCGGGATAGTAGGCTAATTATAGTAGTTTTTCCTGCCCCAGTAGCTCCAACTAATGCGATCGCTTGTCCTGGTTCAGCGTCAAAAGTTACATTTTCTAAAACTTTTTGGCCAGGTTTATACTCAAAATTGACAGATTCAAATTGAACTTTACCCTGAATTGGTGGCATTGCGATGGCGTTGTGCCCACCGGAGGTGATCGCGTCTGTGGTATCTTCAAGTTGGACTGGCTCATCCAAAAGTAGAAAAATTCTTTCTAATCCGGCTAATCCAGATTGTGCTTGAGTATAGAAGTTAGTGATAAGTTGGATGGGTTGAAAAAATTGCTGGACGTAAAACAAAAATGCGGTAACAGCTCCCACAGTCATGATATTTTTATAAACGAGAAAGCCACCATAAGCTAATACAATCCCCCAAGTAAGTGTATTAAATAAGTCTATTGTTGGCAGGAAAGCAGCAGTAATTGCTGTTGCTTGGATATTAGCATTTCGGTTATCTGCATTAAGTTTTTTAAACTCTTGAATATTGATTTCTGCGCGGTTAAATGCTTGAACTTCTTGAATATTACTAATATTTTCTTCTAATTTAATTGAAAGTTGAGAAATTGTTTGTCTAGTAATGCGAAACTTTGCCCTCGCTAATCTGGCAAAAAATGCAGTTGTTAAGAACATAATTGGCACAATCAGATTAGTAATTAAACCCAATTGCAAGTTGATGGAAAGCATGAATATTGCACTTGCTAATAAGCCAAAAAAGCTTCCAATAACTTGCGGTAGCATAGGGCTAAATACTTGATTTAAAGTATTAACATCACTCAGCAGGCGACTCATTAAATCACCCACTTTACTTTTATCATAAAAGCTAAGGGGTAATGTTTGTAATTTGTTCATGATATCTTGGCGTAATTGCGCGAGCAAATGCTGCATAATTAAACCAACTTTAACAATCAAAGTCCGATTGGATAAAAACCCCGTAAGGTATACTATTGTTAATACAACTAGCATCCATAACAGTCCTAACCAATTGCCTTTAAGTATCAAGTTATCTATCGACCAACCAGTAAGCAAAGGTGCTATTGTTTGGGTAATAGAGCTAATAATAATTATTCCCAGAATGATGGGAATCTCTTTGATATATGGACGAAAATATTGACTGAAGCGGCGGATAACAGGTAATGGTGCATTTACTTGTGATACCGATTCAAAAATATTAATTTTTCTGTTCATGGATGGCAATTTTATGTTAGAGAGTATGGCAAGGTTGATTTGAGATATAAATAATTTTATAGAGATCAAAAATTAGCATTTCTATAAATAAGCTAATCGTCATTCATTTTTCCAGACTGATTCGCTTGTAGTAAGGGCTTCAGCCCTGGTGTTATGCAACTTAAATGCTCATTAGCTTAACTAGTTTTTTAAGATGGCATTTTCAATCAGCTCTGCACCAGAAGATATTTTAACTATTTTACCTCGATCAATTATGAAAATTTGGTCAGCATTATTTACCATATTATTAATCCGTTGAGTGAGAAAAATTATAGTAAATTGACGCTGTTCCATCAGAGCTTTGAAGGCTTCTTGAATTAATGCTCCTGTCTTCGCATCAACAGCAGAAAGACTATCATCTACAATCAGAATTTTGTAATCATTTAGCAATATCCGAGCAATAGTAATTCTTTGCTTCTGCCCTCCCGATAAGCCGATTCCTCGTTCGCCGATAACAGTATCGTAACTATCAGGGAGGCTAATAATAAAATCGTGAATTTGAGCAAACTTAGCTGCTTCAATTACCTTTGAAAGAGGTGCATCTGGTATTCCATAAGCAATATTTTCACGGATAGTTCCAGAAAATAAACTTGCTTCTTGAGAAATCAAACCAATGTGAGAACGTAAACTGACTAAATTTAAAGAGCGGACATCATACCCATCAACCTTTACTATTCCGTTTGTTGCATCATAAAAACGTGGAATCAATTTAGCAAGTGTACTTTTACCTGCTCCCGTCGTACCTAAAATTGCCACTGTTTGCCCTGGCTGGATTTCAAATGAAATACTATTTAAGGTATTATCATTTACTTCTGGGTAGCGAAAATCAACATTTTCAAAAGAAATTTTTCCTTCACATCTTTGCAAAAAGACTGCATTGGGAGATTCCTTGATGGCAATTTCTGCATCTATCACCTGATAAACTCTAGTGGCTGATGCTGATGCTTGAGCAACAGATTGAAATGCAAAAGTCGTCTGAAAAATTGGTTGGATAATAAATGCTAAATAGGAATTAAAAGCAACTAGTTCGCCAATAGAAAAGCTGTGGCTGATTACCTCTAAACCCCCGTATCCAAAAATAGCAACTGCAAGTAAATTACTCGCTAAAAAAATTATGGGAAATGTATCTCGCAGTGCATAAATTGTTTTGATACTTGTTGTGCGGAAATCTTCATTAGCAACGGCATAGCGTTTTATTTCTGTTTTTTGACGCACAAAAGCTTTGACTGCACGCACACCGAGTAAATTTTCTTTTAAAATTGAGTTTAAATCATCTAGCTGCCTCTGTGCTTGAGTAAACAAGTAAGTATTTTTTTGAAAAAATCCGCCTAATAGAATGAAGGAAGTCGGGATAATTGCTAATGCTACAAGTGCCAACTTCCAATTCATGAGTAGCAAAATTGTCGCACTACTGAATAATACGATCGCAGCACCAAAAATTTGCAGCAAGGTTGCGCCAATAAAAACGCGAATTTGTTCGATGTCATTATTAATACGTGTGAGCAGTTGTGATGTGGGCGTGCGATCGTAGTAGCTTAAATCTAAATGCTGGGTTTGACTAAAAAATTTATTCCTGATGTCATAAGCGATACTTTGAGATACTATCTCTGAAAAAAAACTTTGTCCAAAATTGAACAATCCCCGAATTAAAGCCACCAAAACCATCAATCCCCCACAAATCAAAATCACTTGTAAGTTATTTTTGGCAATACCAGCATCAATTCCCCAGCGTATAATTTGAGGTGCAGCGATATTAGCAACTGTCGTCATTAATAAACTAGCGATCGCAGCTAATACCATTACTGGGTATTTTAGCAACATTGTCAAAATTCGCTTTAATGCATCAATAGGCACATCTGATTTTTGCTTCATATATAATTTTACGTATTTAATGTAGTGAGTGAGCTAATCTGTTGCTGGTAATTGCTAATCGTGCGATCGCATCTCGTCGTGCTTGTGTAGCCAGCATAATATCTACAATCGGCGTAGATTGAGCAATTAAACGGCTAATTATACCAATTTCTTGTTTGTAAATAGGAGTAGTAAAATCTAAGCTGCGTTGTATACTAACATTTTCTGCCGAGAAAAAACACCTAAGCTGAGAGTCGCAAAATTACTAATTGCTTGCACTAACACCACCATATTGATTTTTTGGCAATTAAAAAATATCTTCAATTAAGGTGTTAACAGGTTGTTCAAATTTGACTTTCCCCATAGTTATAGGAAAATTCCAGTAGGGGTGAACAGACATTAATGCCTGATTAGGCACATTTTTTGGTTGAGCTACAGAATTTTGAAAGGTGTTTTCAGGATAGCGAAATCTCACTGATAGCGCATATTTTGATTGACGGGCAACTTTGGGTACAAAAAGGATAAACTCATCATCTTGTGGAGAATCTTTCGGAAGATTGGGAGAAGCTTTGACTAATTCAGGACGGAGTAAAGTTACAATAGTTCGAGCTTCGTCGTGGGTTGCTCTTTCAGGACTTTGAGAACCTTGTTCTGATATTTCATCGCCAATATTTACCGCATATTCAACGACAGAACCGTCGTACTCACTCAACATATCTGGACGAATTGGTGCGCCTCCTCGGATTGAATCATCAAAGATAAAATAGCCGTTGGCTTGCTCGCCGTTAAAACTAAATTTATGTAGGGCTGCATGGGCTGGGAGATGATCAATTATTCCCTGAGTGAAAAAAACTGCGACAGTCAAGATGGATGTAATTATTAGTTTCTTCCAAAAGTTCATTATTTTGTCTTTTTTTACAAGTAATAGTTATCGGCTTGTAAAGACGTTGCTATACAACGTCTCTACATCTTAATCAGATATCTTTTCTATCTTGGTTTGTACTGGTGCTTTAACCAAAGCTTTACCTAATGTTTTGGGAAAATCTACTTTGGGAAATACTTCTATTTCAGCATTTAGGGGAACCTCTGTTGGTAGTCTTGTAGAGCCATTGAAAGTTTCTTGAGGATACTTAAAATAGCTAACTAGGGAATAACTTGACTTTGGCTGTCGTTCAAAGTTACGTACTTGTAAAAGAAAGAGATCGGCAGGTAATAAAACGTTATGCTCGTCATCTTTGCCATATTGTTTATCGTGTTGCGCTCGGATTTTTGCTAAGACTTTATCTTCCTCTCTAGGCAAAAAAACAATGGCATTACTAACTGTGCCTTGAAATAATCCTTTGTCTCCTAAATCGACTTTATAATCGCGCCCTCCACCGTAATATTGAGTCATGTAGGGCGATTTTGTTTCACCTTTGGCAGCAGTATCATAAATAAAGTAACCGTTGGCTTTTTCACCAGTGAAAGTGAATTTGTATGTAGCAGCTTGAGCCGAAGATGTGCTGATTGTTCCTTGAAATAGGAAGATTGCGATCGCAATCACAAAGACAACCGATATTTTTTTCCAGAATTTCATAAAAATCTCGCAAATTTGATGAGTATCTGATAGATGAGGGCGCTCAGATCCCCGACTTCTTGAAGAAGTCGAGGATCTCAATTAACTAGGAATGAGAACTTTCTGATTGTGTAGGGAAAGGCTCAAGGGGGGAGCGGGTGGAGTTCCTAAAGCAACATCGCCCCAACGCATAACGCTAGCACCTGCATTCGATGAGGAACCCATTGTATAAACGAGAACTAAATCGTTCTCATGGATTTTACCTGCTTGGGCGGCGTGGTAGAGATTGGCTACGGGGAAGGTAGGGCCGATATTGGCGTAGAAGGGATTCAGGTTAATAGTCCGTTCTGGATTAATCCCTAATGCACGGGTACAAACCTGCGAATACCAAGCGCTGGGTGTGTTAAAAGCAAAAAAGTCAATTTGATCTAAGCTGACATCAGCAGCTGCGATCGCTCCATGACAACATAGACGAATAAATTTCACGGTTGTCTCGTTAAACATCTTACTTGCGCCCTTACCTCCTCGGATGAACATTCTGATGTTCCCCTGTTCATCGGTGGTGAATTCGTTATAAAAGGCTCCACAGGTGGCGGCGGTATTGGCAATTTTAGTTCCCAAAATTCCTTGATTGGGTTGGAGTTCACCCACAATAAATGCTCCAGCTGCATCGCCTGACAAGAAGGCGAGGGTATCATTCTCATCGGTATAACGGGAATATGTAGAGGAAACAACCACTAATACATTGCGATACTCTCCCGTTCGGACTAAAGAACAGGCTGTTTGGAGGGAAACTAATACAGATGTGCAGGTTGATTCTATATTCCAGGCGGCGCTGGTTAATCCTAATTTACCGGCGAGAAAGGCTGCATTTCCTGGTGTGACTTGTTCGGGAAACAACGAAGTTACAAGCATCAAGTCGATATCTTCGGGCTGTAGTTTTGCTGCTTGCAGAACATCAATCGCTGCTTGATATTCTAGAGATAAAGAGGTTTCATCTGGGCTGACTACTCGCCGTTCAACAGTACCGCGAAAGGGATCGGACATATAAGGGGCTACTTCCTGTGACCAGATATCTGTAGAATTATCTGTGACAAACAACCTAGCCAAGGTTTTTTGTTCAGCTTCCGCCACCATCTGGGGAAAATTATTTCTGTAATAATCGTTGGTGCGGATGGTGCGAGGAAAATTCAGGGCGATCGCTCGAATGCCAACTGGTTGTAAAATCATGATTGTTCTCCTTTAGATTCGATTGCTCCTTGTTGAATGAGGCTGCGAATTCTACCGCCAATGGGAGCAGGTTGTTTGGGGTCTAAATTGATGTCAACAACGAAGGGAACAGTAGCCGCCAAAGCTTTTATTAACGCTGCTTCCAATTCCAATTCTGTGGAAACGCGGATACCGTCTGCACCCATTGATTGGGCAAGTTTGACAAAATTGGTACTCGGTATTTCCGTATCTACGCCTTGAAATCCTTGTAAATTCATGCCTTGGGCACACATATTGTAGCGTCCGTCATTCAGTACAATCCAAACGGCGGGAATGTCGAATTTAACGGCGGTGCTAACTTCGCTATTCATTAACATCGCGCCATCTCCCACAATGGCGATCGCTTTACCATTTCCTCCCCAAGTCGCCCCCACGACTCCAGTCACAGCATGACCCATCGCCCCCACGCCAGTACTAATGCGGTAGCGTCCTGGTTGGGTAAAGCGCAGTCTGTTAGTCGCCCAAGCGAAGGAATTACCAGCCTCAGCTAGGATCACAGCATCGCTATCCTCAACGATGATTTTTTGAATTGCATCCATCAAAACTTCTGGTCTGACTAAACCATCTATATAGGGAGAAGGCGGTTGTAACTCTGGATTGGGCAATATTGGGGAATTCCCTCGACGTTGGGGAAAGTATGCTAGTAGGGACTTGAGGTAAGGCTTTACTTCCGATTGAATTGCGAAAGTTGGTACAGATGGATAGGCTACTCCCGGTACTTCTGGATCTATATCTACATGGATGAAGCCACCAGTAGGAATCATCAAGGGATTCCAGAAAGAAGTTGGTTCACCTAAACGAGTTCCCAAAACTAGGATGCGATGGGGTGGCTGTGACTGCATATATGTGAGGACAGAAGTATGACCACTGAACCCGGTAACGCCGATAAACTGGGGATGATTTTCGGGAAAAATGCCCTTAGCGCGGGGCGAACACATCACCGCAGCCCCGGTGCGTTCTGCTAATTGGCGAACTTCGGCGGCGGCTTCCCTAGCACCAAAACCTACCCAAATCGCAAAGGGTTCTTGAGAAAGCAACCGCACCGATTCAGCGATCGCTTCTTCGCTGGTAACTGACACCGCACGAGTAAATCCGAATTGCGATCGCGCTGTGCATGGTTTGGTTTGAATTGGGGTAGGAATACTGATATGGGCGACAAAACCGCCTGGTTGGGATAATCCTTGCGCCAGTCTGCGGGAAATTTCCGGGATTTCCTCACCAGTTTCGACGATGGTGGCGTAATTGAATAATACACCTGGGGTAAATATACCTGAAATCGGCAACGTATGAGCGCTGGTTTCTTGACAAGCCCAGCGTCCGCGATTTCCAGATGCGGTGGTTGCAGATAATAGAATTACCTTTGCACCTTCGCCTCTGGCAGCCAGTAATCCGGTGAGAGCGTTGGTGATACCGGGGCCAGTGGTGACGAACACAACCACAGGGCGATCGCTAGCAAAGTGGGCTTCACAAGCTGCAAAGGCTGCTCCCGATTCGTGGCGAAAGTGTAAAACTTGAATTTTGCTGCGGTTGAGGGATGCCCACAGTGGCCCAATTCCACCACCAGAAACACCGAATGCAGATTCGACTCCCATATCTTCTAACATCTTGACTACAGTTTCTCCAACAGTGAGTTCGGTTGATGTTAATTGGGTCAGTTTGCTGTTTGTAGGTGGTGAGAAAATGGAAGAAGATGTATTTGTAACTGTTTTTGTGTTCATACAAGTAAATTTGATGCGTATAAGTTGGGCAGTCTTTCTTGAGCAAGAATTAGGGTTTACGACCAGTAATGATGCTCCAGTAACTCGAAGCTGGTTTAATTTCAATGTCAATAAAACCTGCTTGTTCCAACATCATTGATAATTCCTGACCTGAATATTGTTGACCTCCCAGCTTTAAAGATATATTTAGGTTTTTAACTGCTACTGGGAAAGGGCCTGTTTTTTGTTCGTTAAATAGCATTTCATGGAGGATAATCCGCCCTCCAGTCAATAAGCTATTAAAGCTTTTTTTTGTGAGAATTTGGCATTTATCTTGTTGCCAATGATGATAAACAGCACCGTAAAAATGAAGATCGCCTACGGGAAAAGGATCACTCCACATATCAAATTCTTGTGTTGCAATCCGATTCTGCAAGCCATAATGTATGATAAATTCCTGAGCTATTTCGCATACTGTAGGTAGTTCGAGAACAACAGCTTGCAAATTCGGCCATTTTGACGTTGCACCAATTGAATGAGCCGCCGAACCTCCACCAATATCAATAAACAATTTATATTCAGATAAATCAATGAGTTCTGGCCAAATTAATGCAGCCGCCATACTTGGCCCATGCATACTAGAGATAAAGCTACGGATAAATTTAACATTATTACCAAAGGTGATGGCACGCATAAAATCATGATTTTTACTCAAAGATTCCATCACCTTTTTACCAGGAAGATTATTGGTAAATAAAGATTTTTTTAAAGTATCAAACGAGGATATATGCTTGCGTTCATCAAAGATCATCATTTCTAATAAAGCACCGAAATAGGTGGGACTACTTTCGACCAAATAGTCTTTGGCAAGAGGAGTAAGTGAGTAATAATTATTTTCTATTTCTACTAATTGAATAGATGCGAGAACTGCTAAAATAGCTTCTGCTGGACGTTGAAAAATTTTTAGTTCCTGACAAATTTCTGCTAAGGTGCATGGTTTTTGAGATAGGAGAGGGAATAGTTTGATGTCATAAGCAACAAGCAATACTTGACGACCTGTATCTGCAAAAATAAGATTCCATAATAGTAGTTCGTCAGTTTTGGGTTTTTGAATTGTCATAGATGTAGTTGTATTCATGATTTTTGGATGTGTTTGATGAGTTAATTGGAGTTTTAGGTAAAGTAGCAATCCTGTCTGATGTTTTTTAATGAACCGCAGATGTATAGATAAACCAGTGCATTGGGCGGGTTCCCTGACTTGAAGCAACTGGAGCGACGCAGAGAGAAGAATGAGGAGAGGTTTCAATGAATAATTGAGAATTGCTAGATTTATCTTAACTGTGTGGGAAAACTTAGAAATTTATTGGATGTACTGGTAAATTCTTCATCACGTAAAAATCGCTTCATCACCTTGCCTGTAGGATTTTTTGGCAGTGAATTCACAAATTTAATTGTTTGGGGAATCTTGTAAGTTGCTATTTGTTGAGAGCAGAATTCCAGAACTTCTTTTTCTGTAATGTTGTGACCATTTTTAACTACAATATTGGCTTTGACTATCTCGCCTTTTATGGGATCTGGAAGTCCATAGATAGCAACTTCAGCAACAGCATGATGTTTATAAATGACATTTTCTACTTCTGTTGGATATACCTTAAATCCACAGACGTTAATCATATCTTTTAATCGGTCGGCGATGTAGAAAAAGCCTTCTTCATCCATGCGACCAATATCACCACTGTGCAACCAACCATTTTTAATTACTTTTTGAGTTTCTTGAGGACGATTCCAATAACCAAGCATCACATTGGAACCTTTGATTACTATTTCACCCAATTCTCCTGCTGATACTTGATAACCGTTAGCATCCACAATTCGCATTTGGATATTTGTAATTGGGACACCAATGGAACCAAACTTATATTTTAAATTGTGGTTATAGCTAGCGCAGGGTGAAGCTTCGGTTAAACCATATCCTTCATGAATCACCTTTTTATACTTATCTTGCCAAGACTTGGCAATTTCTACAGGCATTGGGGCAGCAGCGCTAAAGTAATAACGCAGGCTGTTAAAGTTATATTTAGAGGTGTCTTGATTCAGTAATCGAATAAATACAGTCGGTACACCAAAAAACATAGTGGCTTGATATTTTTCGATGCTTTCTAAGACTTGATCTAAATCAAATCTCCTTTGCAAAATGATAGTTGCACAAACATTTAGACCAGCGTTGAAAATCGCATTTTGACCAAAGCAATGAAACAGTGGTACATACAGTAGCAATCTATCAGTTCGACTCATTTCGCAACAACGATTGTGTGCAGAGATATTAGAAATGATATTACCGTGGGAAAGTGTTGCACCTTTGGGGAAGCCTGTAGTACCAGAAGTATAGACAATGCTAGCTGGAGAGTTCCATTCCATCTCCATAGCGCGGGTGATGGGAGAAGCGTTTGAAATAAAATCTGCAAAATCTATGTCGTTATTAACTACACCTTCAGCAATGAGAATATGTTGTAAATGGGGTAAATCAGCCTCTATTAATTGCAAACGACCCGATTCTGTGGTGACAATAGCTTTAGCAGCGCAATCATTGAGAATGTAACTAACCTCAGCAGACTTCAGCATGACATTTAGTGAAACTGCGATCGCACCAATTTTCAGAATCCCCAAATAAGCGATCGCAAACTCCGGTATATTGGGTAAAAACAACGCCACGCGATCGCCTTTTACAATGCCCAATCCACGCAAAGCATTGGCTGTACAATTCACTAAACGGTCAAGTTGCCTGTAGGTATAAGACTTATCTTCGTAAACTATGGCGGTCTTGTTAGGATATAGCCGATGACCGCGTTCTACGTGATGTGCGATATTCATAGCTAGGGAATGGGGAATTGGGAATTTGATACTCAGAAAATGCAAAATCTCTCTTAAACTTTCTTCCTTTGCGCCCTCTGCGTCCTCTGCGGTTCGTTTATCTTTATTTCTTCAAACTAGACAAAACTCGACTAACAGCAGTCACAATTTCTCCACCAGCCGCAATATCAACCGCAATCTTACTTATATGTAAATCCAGAGCTTGTTCGTTGTCATCCCATACATAAGGACGCTCCTTAGATGGCGATCGCCCCACCACATTCCGCACCGCCATATATAAATCCCTAGTTGCGGGAGACAAAGTTGCACGCGCATCATAATGTCCTGCGATCGTGTATGTACGCAAATCCACTGATTGCACCCCAAACATCAAAGCCACAGCCATATATTGTTGAAAAACTTCTACACTGGTTCGCGCTAAATTCGCCGAAGCAAACCCTTGACTATTAATATTCTGGTTGTATTGTTCCGCATGGGTAGGATATCTATCAGCAATAGAATTTCCATAGAAAGTTAATAGGGGCATAATCGAATTGCCAGTAATTTGTAACCCCTTCAAACCCATATTTACACGGCGTTGTTGATTCCCAACTAACGACGGGGACAGTCCATTATTAAACTCTGGTGCGACTAAATAAGCGATTTGCACATCCAAATGTTTCGCCAACATCCCAATATAATAACGCAGTCGATCCATTCCTACGCCAATATATTGCCCTAAAAAATTGCCGCCATGATAACTCGCTTGATTCTCAACATCAATCAACGGATTGTCAGTCACAGAGTTGATTTCTACCTCAACCTGTTTAGCAATTTCCTCAATCCCATCCACAATTGGCCCCATATACTGCGCTAAACAACGCAAGGAATAACGGTCTTGAATTGGATGCTCATCTCGATAATTATGGGAACCATCTAACTCATCACGAATTAAATGTGAACCTAATAATAAATCTAGCATTTGTGAAGCAGTCCAAACTTGCCCAGAATGAGGTTTGAGTTTGTGAATGAATGGATGAAACGATTGATTAGTAGCTGATAAACCTTGAATTGCTAAAGCATGGGTAGCTATACTTAAGGCCAATAAAACTTTTGTTTGTTGTACACAATTAGCTGCAATTCCAGTCATTACCGAAGTCCCATTCATCATTGCTAACCCTTCTTTTGGAAGTAATTGCAATGGCTCTAAACCCAACTTTTTCAATGCTGTTGGTGCATCCATTTCTTCACCGTTAAAATCTACGGTGTAGTTAGAATTTAAACCAATCAATGCTCCAGTGATATATGCTAAAGGCGTTAAATCACCACTCGCACCGATTGAGCCAAATTCGCAGACATGGGGTGTAACACCAGCATTTAAAAACACTAGCATCCGCTTGATAAGTTCCAAGCGAATCCCCGATGCACCGGTAATGTGGGAGTTTGCACGGAGAAGCATCGCAGCACGGACATCAGCCAGAGGTAATTTTTTTCCTGCACCCACCTTGTGATACCACATCAAATTATTTTGCAGCAAAGCCGCAGATTCAGGAGAAATCACTACGTTGGCCATACCACCAAAACCAGTTGTCACCCCATAAATCGGCTCGCCAGATTCAACCGCATCGTGAATAAAATCACAGGATGCTTGGACATTGGCTAAACTTTTGAGGTTGTCAGTTAAACGTACCTGTGCCCCATAACGCGCTACACTAATTACTTCTTCGATAGTGAGATAGCGATCGCCTACAAGCACAGCATCATCAGAATTGTGTACAAAAGGAAATGCAGTTTTACCAGCAGTGTTTTTACTTAAGCGAAGCGTATCCATATTTCTGAAAGTTGTGACTAATGAATTGATAATTCAGGCTAAAATATGCAATTAACTTGTAAAAACTTTAAGTTGTGTAATTACTTAGCCTAAAAAGCAAGGGACTAATTAGCGTTCAGTAGTTTTACTGTTGCCGATGAGTTACACAATATCCGACATCTTCATGCTACACATCCACTTTTTCTGCTTGTTTGTGTGCAGTTTTAATACCTGAAGAATGCAGAAATGCGATCGCACAATTGCAGAAAACTGCATAATTAACGAATATTCGCTTATTGATTATCCAAAGGTGCAGTTTTATTAGATACTCAAATAATCTATATAAATAGCACCCAATGACGAGCAACTACGGATTAAACAGGTATTTGCAGTTCGGATTGGCAGGGTTGCTGGGCTGCTTAAGTGTAAGTCTTCTCACTAGCAAAACCCAGGCACAGCAAAGCAATATCGTGCCTGATAACACGCTTGGGGCTGAGTCCTCTCAAGTTATAGGCAACTTGAACTTTCAGGGACTACCGACTGAAGTAATTACAGGTGGTGCAACTCGCGGAATTAATCTTTTTCACAGCTTTCAAGAATTTAATATCAGCGAGGGACGTGGGGCTTATTTCTTCAGTCCTAGCGCAGATATTCAAAATATTCTGGCACGGGTGACAGGTAGTAACCGTTCAGAAATTTTGGGGACACTCGGTACATTTGGTAATTCTAGCCCGAATTTATTTTTGATAAATCCCAATGGCATTGTGTTTGGAAAAAATGCCAGTTTAGATGTGCAGGGTTCATTTGTGGGGACGACTGCGAACGGTGTGCAGTTTGGTAATCAAGGGGTTTTTAGTGCCACAAATCCCCAAGCCGTGCCATTGTTGACTATTAATCCTTCAGTATTGCTGTTTAATCAAATTCAAGCAAATGGAGGAATTATCAATCAATCCCAAGCACCCGCAGGGACTAATCTCATTGGACAAGATGTTACGGGTTTGCGAGTTGCTGATGGTAAAAGTTTGCTGTTTGTTGGTGGAAATATCAATATAGATGGTGGGAGTATTCGCGCTTATGGCGGAAATGTTGAGTTAGCAGGTTTGGCTGCACCGGGAAATGTGGGATTGAATATTGCGGGTGATAATTTGGGTTTAGTTATACCTGAGAATGTAGAACGCGCCGATGTTTCGCTGAGTAATGGTGCAGAAGTTAATGTTCGCGGTGCGGATGGCGGTAGTATCACAATTCAGGCTCGAAATGTAAATTTATCAGGGGGAAGTATATTAAGAGCAGGAATAGATACAGGTTTAGGTACCCCAAATAGTAAAGGTGGAGATATTACTATTAATGCTACAGCAGATACAACATTAATAGATGAAGGTTTCATCGCTAATATAGTGCAAAAAAGTGCATTTGGTAATGCTGGCGATATCAATATTGCGACTGGTACATTGACGTTAAGCAATACTGGACAAATAAATGCTAATCTCTACGGGCAAGGCAATGGAGGAAATGTCAATATCAATGCTCAAGGTGATATCAGTTTTCGTAACTCAATACCAGATGAAGCTAACGGAATTTTTTCCAAAGTAATTGAGGGTGCAATAGGTAATAGTGGAAACGTTACTATTAATACCAGATCCTTGGAAATAAACGATGGTTCGGAAATTCAAAGTATCACTAGCGGAAAAGGTAATTCTGGTAATATCATCATTAATGCTCGTAATAATATTTCGTTAGATGGTAATAACGGTAATAGATTTAGCCGGATTATTAATAATGTGCAATCCATTATTGAAGGTAATGCAGGTAATATAGAAATCACGACAGGTACGTTAAAAGCTACTAATGGAGCGTTTATTGCTAGTAGTATGTTTGGCAAAGGAAATGCTGGAAATATCAGCATTAATGCCCTTGATAATATAGTCTTCGATAATAATAGTGATGTTAGTAGTAAGGTATTTAATGAGGGGGTAGGTAACGGAGGAAATATTTACCTTAAAACAGGTTCACTTTCGTTAACTAACGGCGGTCGAGTATCAACAGATGTATTAGGACAAGGTAATGCCGGAAATATTACCATTGAAGCCTCTAATAATGTCAAGCTAGACGGTGTTTTCATCGATACGGGGAAGTTTGAGCTTAATAACTTGGGTGACGATCAATCCAGTGGTTTGCAAAGTAACTTAAACATTGGAGGTGTCGGGAATGCAGGAAATATTCAAGTTACCACAGGATCACTTTCTGTTACTAATGGTGCTGGAATATCTAGCTTTACTGCTGGAGTCGGGAATGCCGGAAATATTACTATTAATGTCCGTGATAATGTGACATTTTCAGGTTTTGGAGGTGGGGAAAAAGTTGGCAGTCAAGTATCAACTGAAGGTGTTCAAAACGCGATAGGTAATGGTGGTGATATTCGCATCAGCGCAAGTAATTTACTACTCAAAGATGGCGGGCAATTAAGGGCTATCAACGGCGGACAAGGAAATGGAGGTAATATCTTTCTTGATGTTGGCAATACTATTACTTTTGATGGAATTGGCGGTAATGGTTTGTCTAGTAGTGCAAATACGCTAACATTCAATGGTAACGCCGGAAATATTCAAATTGAAACAGGATCGTTGTTTTTAACAAATGGCGGTACGATATCTTCTGTACATCTAGAGGGAAAAGGCAATGGTGGAAATATTACCATCAATGCTCGTGATACTGTCAAAATTGATGGTGTCGTCAAGGGTGGAACTTCTGGTCTTGACAAAATTGCTATTAGTAATCTATCTAGTTCCTTGGTGAGTGGTGAAGGTAAAGGAGGTGACATCGAAATTACAACAGGGTCACTTTCTGTCACCAACGGTGCATTTATTTCTGGAGTCACAAATGGACAGGGAAATGGAGGCAATATCACCATCAACGCCCGCAATACAGTTTCTGTCACCAACGGTGCAACCATTTCTGGAAGCACATTGAGACAGGGAAATGGAGGCAATATCACCATCAATGCCGGCGATACAGTAACTTTTGATGGTGGAGAAAATGGTTTATTTACTTCCGTAGGCACTAGTGCGCTAAACAATAGCGTGGGTAACGCTGGGGATATCCGTATCAACGCCAGAGGATTATTTCTAAAAAATGGTGCTACACTAAGTGCTTTTAGTAGGGGTCAAGGAAATGGTGGTAATATCTTTATCGATACGCGCAATGCTGTAATTATCGATGGTATTAGTAGCAATAAAACGACTGGCGTTTTGACTACTTTGTTCGCTGGAGGTGTTGGCAAAGGTGGGGATATCCAAATTACAACCAACTCTTTAACACTAAGTAATGGTGGACTACTTACTGCTAACAGTTTCGGTAAAGGTAATGCAGGTGACATTATAGTTAATGCTGGCGATGCTATTGGTATTGATGGTGTCGGTAGTAATGGAAGTTCAAGTGGTGTTTTTACTACCTTAGAAGGTGAAGCTGAAGGCAGGGGAGGCAACATTAACCTAACAACAGGTTCTTTATTTTTAACCAATGGTGGAATAGTTAATGCTAGTACTTTTTCTAGAGGTAATGGGGGCAATATCACCATTGATGCACGCGATCGCATTTTAATCGACGGTATTAGCACCACAGGTTTTTCTAGCGGTGTTTTTAGTACAGTTAATTCAACAGCTGTGGGCAATGGAGGTAATATTAACCTGACAACAGATTCTTTATTTTTAAATAACGGGGGAATCAGTTCAAGCAGCTTTGGGCAAGGGAAAGCCGGAGATATTAATATTAATTCTAGTTCCACAGCACTTGATAACAAAGCATTTATTGGAGCAATAACTAATTCTGGTGATGGTGGAAATATCAATTTAACTGTGGACGATCTTTTACTATTGCGTAACGGTAGCCAAATTTCGACCACCGCAGGTACAGCGCAAGCAGGTGGCAATGGTGGTAACATCGATATCAATTCAAGATTTATCATCGCCATTCCCAAAGAAAACAGCGACATCACAGCCAACGCCTTCACAGGAACAGGTGGAAACGTCAAAATTAACTCGCAAGGTGTCTTTGGTATCGAGTCGCGTCCAAAGCCAACCGAAAAAAGTGATGTTACCGCCAGTTCGGAACTAGGCGTTGCAGGTGTAATTAGCATTAACGCACCTGATACCAGTTCCATTCAAAACAGCTTTACCGAATTACCTCCAGTCATCGATACCAACGCACTCATCGCTAATAGTTGCATTTCACGCGGTACTAAACGACAAGAAAACTCTTTTACCATCACAGGTTCTGGTGCTTTGACTACTAATCGTCCTGGGGTTTGGGTTTCTAACTACACAACTGGCGAGGTGAGAGGTGTTGAAACTACATCCCGTCCTTGGAAGAAAGGCGATGCAATTATCGAACCACAAGGATTATATCGGCTGAATAATGGACAATTGCTATTGAGTCGAGAATGTTCTAATTAGTGTTGATTCGCTAAAATCAAAACAAACTGGAAAAATCTGACTATGGTAGCCATCCCCCAGCAACCTCCAAAAATGACCATTGAGGAATATTTTGCATGGGAACTCCAGCAAGAACTTCGTTACGAATATGTCAACGGCGAAGTTTTTGCAATGACTGGTGGTACAATTCCCCACAATGATATTGCACTTAACTTTTACAGAGCCTTATACCCACATTTACGGGCTAGAGGTTGTCGAGTGAATGTGTCGGATGTGAAAGTACAAGTTACTCCTCAAAGTCCTTATTATTATCCTGATGTTATCGTCAGTTGTGACCCTCAAGACCTGAATGCCCGCAAATTTATTCAAAACCCGAAAATTATTGCCGAAGTTCTCTCCCCCAGTACAAGCGGGAAAGATAGGGGCGAAAAATTCACCAATTACCTGAAAATTCCCTCTTTACAAGAATATTTATTGATAGATTCGGAAAAAATTTCCGTCGAACGCTACTGTCGGGGAGAGGGCAAAATGTGGCTTTATTATCCCTACACTGAGGGAGATATGATTACCCTATCCAGCATCGAATTTGAGTTGGCGATCGCACCACTGTATGAAGGTGTTATTTTTGAAGCAGAAGAATAGCTTGATTTATAGTGCGATCGCTTTTTCGGTAGATGTGGTTCAAAATGGTTGATAGCGGACTGAAAAATTAAAGCCATTATCTTGCAGTGAAGTACCGCGATCGCTTGTGCCCATAAATGGTATACCATAGTCTGCACGCAATACCAAACCGTTTAAAGGTTGCAGCCTAAACCCAGGCTAGCAATGGTTTGTGGGTCGGCATTAATACCGCGATTGTTCCATGCTGTGCCGATATCAAAAAAGGGTATTAGCTGTAAAGTTTCCACATTCGATGCTAGGGGAATCCGAACTTCCACACCTCCAACTACCCCATTGTCAGCAACAATTTGATTTTGACTATAGCCGCGCACTGTATCTACTCCGCCAATACTGATTTTTTCTAGCGAAAGTAAGGAATCAGGAGTAAGTTGAGTGTTAACTTTGGCCAACATCAAAATGCGGGGAGATAGCCGTTGCACCCATTGAAATTGTCCTACCCAGGAGAAAAAACGCCCATCAGTACCACTATCGTTGATAGTTGGATCAAAAGCATCGATGCCAAAACTAAATTGCGATCGCGCCGCTAAGACACTGTTAGCATTACGTTGTAACCAATCTTGCGAAAAGCGAATTACCGTAACTCTTGATTGCCCATCTTCGGGCCCTTCTGTAAACGAGAAGGGAATATCATTGAGGATGTAGGTTTGACTGCGCCGTAAATCGAATGCGAACGAGAG
>NZ_JACJSF010000098.1 GCF_014698035.1 Desmonostoc muscorum FACHB-395 | reverse complement strand
GGGGGGCAGGGGAGCAGAGGAGCAGGGGGGCAGGGGAGCAGAGGAGCAGGGGAGCAGGGGAGAAGAAATTACAGAGCGTCCTTTACATCTATTAACTCTGTCAGCCAAACATCCTCAAGCCTTACAGCAACTCGCTCAAAATTACATCAAGTATCTCTCATCCCACGCAGAAATTCCCCTTGGTGATATCACTCACACTTCACAAATCGGCAGAACACACTTTAGTCATCGCCTCGCAGTCATCGCCCCTGACCATCAGCAGATACAACAACAGTTGCAAGCCTATCTAGACAACAGTGAAATCATCGGTATTCATCACGGACATAGCAGCCAGCAAACCCAAAAAATCGCCTTCCTTTTCACCGGACAAGGGTCACAATATCTCAATATGGGTCGGCAACTGTATGAAACTCAGCCCAGTTTCCGCCAAACTCTTGACGACTGCGATACCCTATTGCAACCACTGTTAGGTGAATCAATTCTTCAAGTAATATTCTCAGAAAACCCAGAAGATACTCGCCTCGACCAAACAGCCTACACCCAAGTTGGATTATTCGTTCTAGAATATGCCCTAGCCCAACTATGGCTATCTTGGGGTATCCGTCCCACAGCAGTTTTAGGTCACAGTGTCGGGGAATATGTCGCCGCTTGTATCGCTGGTATTTTCTCTTTAGAAGACGCACTGAAATTAATTGTGCAACGTGCTTCTTTGATGCAAGCCTTACCCCAAGGTGGAGGGATGGCAGCAGTTTTCGCCACTCTAGAACGAGTTACACCGTTAATTACTGACTATCCGCAACAATTGAGTATTGCAGCGATTAATGGCGAACAAAGTATTGTCTTATCTGGGGAATTAGAGATACTCAATTCAGTACTGCAAAAACTAGAAAGCCAAGGTATTGAAACTAGAAAATTGCAAGTATCCCATGCTTTCCACTCGCCCCTGATGCAGCCGATGTTGGCAAAGTTTGAGCAAGTGGCAGCAACAGTAAAATATCAACAGCCGCAACTAGATATTGTCTCAAATGTCACAGGCAAGATTGTCAGACATGAGGAAATGTCAAATGCGGCTTACTGGGTAGAACATATCCGAGCAAGTGTGCAATTTGCTGCCAGTATGCAGGCATTGTATCAAGTAGGATATGAGGTGTTTGTAGAGGTGGGGTCGCATCCAACATTGTTGGGGATGGCACGGCGTGAGTGTCCAGAAATATTGGATGAGCAGGGGTTATGGCTGGCTTCGCTGCGAAAAGGAAAAGAAGATTGGCAGCAGTTATTAGATTCAGTGGCGCAGTTGTATGTGGCTGGGGTAGAAATTGATTGGCAAAGTTTTGAGGCTGATTACCCGCGTCATAAGGTGGTTTTACCGAATTATCCTTGGCAGCGTCAACGCTATTGGTTGCCTACTGCTACCAGCAAGCCAGTAGTTAGACAAATCAGCGAAAACCTGCTGCATCCTTTATTGGGTTATCAATTGCGATCGCCATCTCTCAAGGATATTGTTTTTGAAACTCATTTGAACACAGCTAGTTTACCTTTCCTCGATGACCACCAAATTTATGACACGGTGGTAGTACCGGGAGCTTCGCATATTTCTATGTTGTTGCTTGCAGGTCAAGAAATTCTGGGAACAGGGGCAATTTCGCTGAGTAACATTACATTTAGGGAAGCGCTGACGGTTGGCGATCGCGAGACTATCAATGTACAACTTATTTTGCAACCTGAAGCCGCAGGTAAATATAAATTTGAACTATTTAGTTTTAATAAACAAATAGATAACTGGTTGGTACACGCTACAGGACGACTCAGCCAAGATGCAGGCGATATTGAAAAACCTTTATCTTGGGCTGAGTTACAGACACGCTGTTCCCAAATACTGGCTGGTTCAGATTTCTATGCCCAAGTTAGAGAACAAGGACTGCAACTCGGTCAGCGTTTCCAATGGGTAGAATCTATGTGGCGGTGTGATGGTGAAGCATTGTGCCAAATGCAATTTCCCCAAGAATTTGCAGATGAAATCAGCACATACCTTCTATATCCGGGATTAATCGATTCTTGTTTTCAGTTCTTAGGCTTTGCTTTACCCCAAGAACGACGAGATAACCAAGTTTACGTACCCTTTAGCATAAATCACTTTTATTTTTGCCAGTCGCCAGATTCTAACAGCCGTTTGTGGTGTTACGGAAAACTAAATTCTCAAACAAGTTCAACAGCAGGAATATTCATCGGTGATATCTGGCTGCTGAATGAAGCGGGAGAACTAGTTGCCTACATTGAGGGACTTTGCTTAAAGCAAGCACCGCGTCAAGCTTTGCTCAGAGCCAACCAAGCACCGACTCAGGAATGGCTGTATCAAATTCAGTGGCAACCAAAATCGAGATTACCAGAACAATTACCTGCTATTCCCGGTCGGTGGCTAATTTTCACCGATGCTAATGGTATTGGTAGAGCATTGGCACAAAAATTAGAACATCAAGGCAAAGTTTGCATCCTTGTTTCTGTTGGTGAAATCTATCAACAAATTGGTGAAAGTCAGTTTCAAATCGACCCCAGTCAACCGCAACATTTCCATCAACTCTTGCAAGATGTGGGGTCAGAGAATGCACCATTGCACGGTATTATTCATCTCTGGAGTCTACTGGAAACAGAACAAACAAACTATCTAACGAGTTGCGGTAGTACTATCTACCTGTTGCAAGCCTTATCCAAATTATCAAACTGCCAAGCACGATTGTGGTTGTTTACCCAAGATAGTCAACCTGTTGGTGATGAATTGACAATAAATAGTCTGACTCAAGCGCCTCTGTGGGGACTTGGGCGAGTAATTGCCATTGAGTATCCAGCAATTTGGGGCGGCTTGGTAGATATTGATACTAATAATTCTCTAGAACAGACAGCAGAGTTGGTACTAAGGGATATCTTACAACCAGAGTCAGAAGATCATCTGGCTTATCGCAACCATGAACGTTATGTGGCTCGTTTAGTTCGGGCAAAGCCTCAAGTATCAACACAACCTGTAACATTTTCTGCCGATGCTACTTACCTAATTACTGGGGGATTAGGCGCACTGGGGCTAGAAGTTGCTCGTTGGATGATACAGCAGGGGGTACAAAATTTAGTTTTAGTCGGTCGTCGTCCGCCTTCTGTAACTGCGCTAGATGCTATTCAAGAGATGGAACAGGCAGGGGTTCAGGTGCAGGTAATACAGGCAGATATTACCGATTTCAACCAAGTTAAACAACTACTGGAACCCTGTAAATCTCAACTACGCGGCATTATCCATGCAGCTGGAGTGTTGAGCGATCGCATTATCTTACAGCAAACCTGGGAAAGTTTTACTCAAGTAATGGCTCCCAAAATTCAGGGAGCCTGGAATTTACACCATTTAACTGAGGATGTATCGCTGGATTTCTTTGTGATGTTTTCCTCAGCGGCCTCTTTGTTGGGTGCAGCCGCACAGGGGAACTATGCAGCTGCAAATGCCTTTTTAGATGCCTTTGCCCACTACCGCCATTCTCAAGGATTACCTGCACTCAGTATCAACTGGGGAGCTTGGGCAGAAGTAGGGATGGCAGCAACCTTAGACCGCAGTCAGTCTGTAGGAGTGGAACGTATTGGACTTCAACAGGGATTACAGGTATTAGAGTCGTTGCTGAGTCGAGCCGATATGGCACAAGTGGGTGTGATTCCTGTCAATTGGCAAACCTTCCTCAAACAGTATCGCCTTGGTGAAGTACCACCACTGCTCCAAGATTTTGTTGAGTATACCCAACCCGAAGAGAAATCAGAAACTACCCAAACCACAATTCTGGAAAAACTGCAACAAGTTTCTGACGACAAACGACAGTCTTTGCTGCTAACCCACGTCCGCAAACTGGCTGCGAAAGTGTTGCGACTCAACTCTTGGCAAAACCTCGATGCCGACAAACCCTTAATTGAAATGGGTCTTGACTCACTCATGGCGCTGGAGTTACGAAACGTTCTCGAAAATAGTTTGGCTTGTTCGTTACCAGCCACATTGTTATTTGATTATCCGAGTCTGCAAACTTTAGTGAATCATTTAATCCAAGATGTGCTGTCGTTATCCAAGTTAGAGGACTCATCACCTGCACCATTGTCATTCGAGAGTGAACCATTAATCTCCCTGGAGGATTTAACCAGGATGTCGGAAGCAGAAACAGAATTGCTACTCCTGAAAAAACTAGAACTGATAGATGGTAACTGAGATGAGCAAAAGCAACGAGCGAATTGAGGAATTATCCCCTTTAAAACGAGCTTTACTGGCATTAGAAACAATACAAGGCAAGCTGAACCGCCTGGAATCGAAAAAGACAGAACCAATTGCGATCATTGGGATGGGATGCCGTTTTCCTGGCGGTGTTAATAATCCCCAGACTTTTTGGCAGTGCTTGCGCGATGGTGTGGATGCAATGCAAGAAATTCCTGGCGATCGCTGGGATTTGGAAACATACTACAATGCCGATGCTGATGCTGCTGGCAAGATGTACACTCGTCACGGTGCTTTTGTTGATGACGTTGATAAATTTGATGCTGGCTTTTTCAATATTTCTCCCAGGGAAGCCGCATTTATTGACCCGCAGCAGCGCTTGTTTTTAGAGGTATGTTGGGAAGCCCTAGAGCAGTCAGGAGAACGACCAGACCAACTATCAGGTAGTCGTACAGGTGTATTTGTCGGTGTGATGTACGCCGATTACTCGCGGTTACAGGGTACTGTAATTGATGCCTACAGTAGTACTGGCAATAGTATGAGTGTGGTATCAGGACGGGTTTCTTACCTGCTGGGTTTGCAAGGGCCGAGTGTCACTTTGGATACAGCTTGTTCTTCTTCATTAGTAGCTGTACATCTAGCTTGTCAAAGTTTGCACTCCGGTGAATGTAACTTGGCTTTGGCGGGTGGAGTGAGTTTGATGTTGATTCCCGACAACAACATTACCCTATGTCGCACCCGCGCTTTATCGCCTACGGGGCGTTGTAAAACCTTTGATGCTGATGCTGACGGCTTCGCGCGTGGTGAAGGATGCGGTACGATCGCTCTCAAACGTTTATCAGATGCGATCGCAGATGGCAATCCAATCTTAGCGGTGATTCGCGGTTCTGCCGTTAATCAAGATGGACGCAGCAACGGTTTGACTGCTCCCAATGGCCCGGCTCAACAGGCAGTATTACGCGAAGCTTTAGCTAACGCTGGGGTAAAGCCGCATCAAGTCAGTTATGTGGAAGCGCATGGTACAGGTACGCCTTTGGGAGACCCGATTGAGGTGAGTTCACTGGCGGCTGTTTTGGGTGAAGGGCGATCGCCAAATCATCCTTTAGTTTTGGGTTCAGTGAAAACCAATATTGGGCATTTAGAATCAGCAGCTGGTGTGGCAGGTTTAATCAAAGTTGTCCTGGCAATGCAGCATCAGCAGATTCCGCCCCACCTCCACTTCCAAAAATTGAATCCTTACATTTCTTGGGGAAATCTGCCGATTTCAATTCCCACAGAACTTACCCCCTGGAATAGTGGCACAGAACGACGCATTGCTGGGGTGAGTTCCTTTGGCTTTAGCGGTACAAATGCTCATGTGATACTCGAAGAAGCACCGCTTTTGCCCACAGAGCCAGCTTTGGTATCAGTAAAAGATTATCTTTTACCTCTATCTGCTAAAAATCCCGCCGCACTCTTGGATATGGCGCAAGCTTACCGAGCTTTTCTTCCAGGTAAGACTAACTTGCTGGATATTGCTTATACTACTAGTCTGCGCCGTCCTCATCACAAGCATCGCATCGCTTTGGTAGGGCAGTCTATCGAGCAATTGACAGCAGCACTTGACGCTTTTGTACAAGACCCCAATTTAGTATCCAATCCAGATGATTTATCTGGCTTGGTTTTCGTGTTTTCTGGACAGGGGGCGCAATGGATCGGGATGGGACGGCAACTCTTAGCACAGGAGCCTGTGTTTCGAGAGACTATGCAAGAATGCGATCGCATCTTAAAATCCCTCACTCATTGGTCGCTACTCCAAGAACTAGCAGCACCAGAGAATATTTCTCGTCTCCAAGATACTGAGGTTGCCCAACCTGCTATTTTAGCGATTCAAGTTGCCCTAACTGCCTTATGGCGTTCTTGGGGCATTGAACCTGCGGCGGTTGTGGGTCATAGTCTCGGTGAAATCACTGCTGCTTATGTAGCAGGTGTCTTTAGTTTAGAAACAGCTTTGCAGATTGTTGTGCAACGAGCATCCTTGATGCAGCAAGCTACAGGCAAAGGCAAAATGGCAGCGATTGGGATGCCTTGGCAAGAACTCAAACCCTGGCTAGAGGAATTTCCTGGTTTGGCGATCGCAGCTATTAATAGCCCGACATCTACCGTCGTTGCTGGTGATGCGACTGCTTTAGAAACTTTGTGCCAAAAACTACAAGCCCAGGAAATATTCTGCCGATTGCTGCGGGTCAATTATGCCTTTCACTGTCCACAGATGCAGCCTTACAGCGAGGAACTGGTTAACCTTTTGGCAGGACTGCAACCGCAAGTTGCCCAATTACCCCTCTTCTCCACAGTTACCGGAACCAGCAGCCAAGGACGAGATTGGGATGCTGCTTATTGGGGGCGGAATATGCGATCGCCTGTCCAATTCAGTCAGGCAATTGAAAACTCGGTATATGAAGGATATACCTGTTTTCTTGAGGTCAGCCCTCACCCCGTCTTATCCCAGAATATTCAAGAATGTTTGCAGCACAAAGGCAAAGCTGGAATTGTCCTCGCCTCTATGCACAGAGAGCGACAAGAGCGTTATTTTTTACTCAGTGAACTAGGTCGGCTCTACACCTTGGGCTATCAACCACGATGGCAGGCTTTCTATCCAGAAAATAGAAGGTGCGTTTTACTACCGACTTATCCCTGGCAACATCAACGCTACTGGTTAGAAGGTAGCAATTCTTTACCACCAAGAAGAACATCACAACAGCCGTTATTGGGGGAAGCTTTGCCCAGTCTGGCGCACCTGCCAGAAATGCGGATTTGGCAAACACAATTGGATTTGCGATTGCTTCCTTACCTCAATGACCATCGGGTACAAGGTGTGATGGTGTTACCTGGGTCAGGTTATGTAGAAATGGTATTAGCTGCTGCAACTGAGATATTTGGCGCAGGTAAACATACTCTAGAAGTTTTGCACTTTCAACAAGGTCTATTCATTCCCGAAACAGAAACTCAGACTCTACAAATTTGCTTGCAACCAGGAAACACACCAGACAGTCTCAATTTTGATTGTTACAGCCGTCCTGGTATAAACCCTGAAACTAAATGGCGGCATCATGCTAGTGGTACAGTGCGCCGAGGCGACGGGGAAATTACAGTCGCTACTCTCACAACGGTGGCAGAAATTCAAGCTCGTTGTCAGGAAGTTATTTCTGGCACACAGCACTATCAACAAATGGCGGAACAAGGTTTGCTTTATGGAGCCAGCTTTCAAGGCGTAGAGCAAATCTGGCGACGTGAAGGGGAAGCCCTCGGACGCATCCATTTACCAGCATCTTTACACGCAGAAATCGCCAACTACCAAATTCATCCCGTTCTTTTGGATGCCTGTTTTCAGGTGATAGCCTTGGCGACTCCCTTAGCTAACCCCGATGCTGAGGCAGAAGGAGCTTATTTGCCAGTACGCCTAGACAAACTCCGACTTTATCAGCAACCGGATGCCACAGGTTTATGGGCACATTTGCAGTTAAAACCTGTAGTAGAAACAGATGCCTTTGCTGCTGAGTTAGTTCTGTTCAACGACCAAGGACAAAGAATATTAGATGCTGAATGCTTGCGTATTCAGAAACTTGATAGTCAAGGTGAAAATAATTCTAGCGATTGGTTCTATGAGATTAGCTGGGAACGGCTTTTAGAACCCAAGGATACAGCGCCAAGACGCAGCGAACAAAACCAAGGCTATTGGCTGATATTGGCAGACAGACAGGGAATTGGGGAAAATCTCAGCCAACAATTGCAGCAGCAAGGCGAAAATTGCATCTTGGCTTTTGCAGGTGAAAGTTATCAAAAACAAGATTCACAGCATTATCAAATTCAGCCAAATTGTTTAGATGACTTCAAGCAACTCCTACAAACTCTTTCTAGTGAATGCTTGGGAGTAGTGCATCTGTGGAGTTTAGATATCACTCCAGCAGAATTGACTACCCTAGCTTCACTAGCTGGTGACAATATGGGAGATCGTCCACTTGGCGATCGCAATTTGGGATGTATTAGCACTCTCCATTTAGTCCAAGCATTGGCGGAAACAGGTTGGCAAAGTACACCCCGTCTCTGGCTAGTTACCCGTGGCGTACAACCTGTAGATTCGAGTCCTAGTATTGCCCAATCGCCTCTGTGGGGACTGGGACGCGTCATTGCTCAAGAACATCCAGACTGGCGTTGCTCAATGGTGGATTTAGCACCAGTGCCTAAACCATCAGAAATTGCATCACTTTTGCAGCTACTACAAGCAGACGATGTAGAAAATCAAATCGCTTTGCGTGGGGATGTGTCCTACGTTGCTAGACTGAAGCGATATTTACCCAGTGATTCAGAACTACCAAACTTCCACCCCGAAGCAACCTACCTCATTGTCGGAGGTCTGCGGGGTCTGGGTTTACAAGTAGCTACTTGGATGGTGGAGAGGGGAGCTAGATATTTGGCACTGATAGCGAGAAGTCAGCCGACACCCGCAGCCCTAGAAGTTTTACAAACTCTGGAAACTGCTGGAGCAAAAATTAAGGTGCTTCAAGCGGATATCAGTCAGGCTGAGGAAGTAGCTAGAGCGATCGCTCAATTAGACGAAGATATGCCACCATTACGGGGTGTAATTCATAGCGCTGCTGTTTTGGATGACGGCATTCTCTTACAATTAACACCGGAACGGTTGCACAAAGTCATGCAACCCAAGATAGAAGGGGCATGGAATCTCCATACGCACACCCTCAATAAACCCCTAGATTTCTTTGTGCTGTTTTCTTCAGCTGCTTCACTCCTGGGTTCCGCCGGACAAGGAAACTATGCGGCGGCCAATGCCTTTTTAGATGGGTTAGCTCATTATCGGCAAAGCCAAAATCTGCCTGCACTCAGTATCAACTGGGGTGCCTGGGCAGAAGTAGGTTTAGCAGCAGCCCAGGCAAATCGGGGCGATCGCATGGCATCTCTGGGTTTTGGTAGCATTCCCCCACAGCAAGGCTTAGAGATTTTAGGACACCTGCTAACGGATAAAACCGCACAATTAGGTGTGATTCCCATCAATTGGGCAAAAGTCTTGCGTGCTAATCCAGCCGTTATTAAGATGCCTTTGTTTCAATTGCTGACAGAGGTCTTTAGTAACTCTGGAGAAATCGAGACTGAAAATACCACAAATTTCCTTTCTCGTCAAGCACTTTTAACAACTCCATCAGATGAGCGTCAACTACTTTTAGAAACTTACTTCCACGAACAAGTGGCTAGGGTACTGCGAATGCCAGCCTCGAAACTTGAGCGCCATCAGCCCCTCAACAGCCAAGGACTAGATTCTTTAGTGGCGGTGGAGTTAAAGAACACACTCAAAAACGACTTGGGCATTGATTTACCGATGATTCGCTTCATTCAAGGCCCTAGTATCGCCCAGTTATCTGCACAAGTACTCACTCAAATTACACAAGAAATGTCGTCAGTATCATCTGTCCTTGTATCTCTTCCTCATCTGAGGAGCGATTCTGCTAGACCTGTTGAATTAGCCACCAGTAATCAAGAATGGGAGGATGGCGAACTATGAGCGCGAGTCAACTTCTGGATGATTTGACGCAAAATGGAGTGTATTTGTGGGCTGAAGGCGACAAACTGCGTTTCCGTGCCCCCAAAGGTGTGTTAACGGAAGAACTACGCGATCGCTTGACTGCTCACAAGCTAGAATTGCTGGCAATTTTGCAAACGCCTATTTCAAGGGCAGAATTCACCCTAGTTCATGCCCCAGAGGAACGTTATCAGCCATTCCCGCTCACTGACTTACAACAAGCTTATGCTTTAGGTGGTAGCAATTTTTTCGATTTGGGTAATGTATCTGCTCATTTCTACGTAGAATTTGCCGTCACTAATCTCGACATTGAGCGATTGAATTTAGCTTGGCAACGTTTAATTGAGCGTCATGAGATGCTACGAGCAGTAATTTTACCGGATGCCCAACAGCAGATTCTCGAAACTGTGCCTCCCTTTGCTGTGGAAGTCATCGACTTACGGGGTCAAAAAGAGGCGGAGCAGCAAATAGCAGCGATGCGCCAGCAAATGAAGGATAATGGCCCGTCACTCGATAAATATCCTTTATTTGAGGTGCGGGTACAGTTATTGAATGAGGAGCGATCGCAACTCCACATCAGCATTAGTTTATTAATCTGCGACGCTTTAAGTGGTGGATTTGTCTTCCAAGATTTGTATCAGTTTTACCTCAACCCCCAAGTACAGTTACCAGCCCTGAATCTCTCTTTCCGAGATTACATCCTGACGCTGAATCAACGCCGTCAAACAGCAGCCTACCAAAAAGCCCGTGATTACTGGTGGCCAAGGTTATCTGAAATTCCCCCAGCCCCGGAATTGCCCCTAGCCAAAAATCCGAGTGCTATTGAGAAACCCACTTTCACTCGTTGGCAAGGACAACTAGCACCAGCAGTTTGGCAGCAATTCAAAACACGAGTCAGTCAGCTGGGACTAACACCGGCGGCGGCGATTTGTGCTGCTTATGCCACCATCCTCACCACTTGGAGCAAAAACCAAAAACTCACAGTTAACATCCTCTACTTTAACCGCGAACCACTGCATCCACAGGTGTATCAGGTTTTAGGTAACTGTAGTTCTACCCTATTATTGACAGTTGACCACACCCAAAGCGAAAGCTTCGCCGCCCAAGCCAAACGCTTACAAGAGCAGTTGTGGAGTGATTTGGAACATACGGCGGTGACTGGTGTGGAAGTATTGGGCGAACTCAATCGGATGCAAGGAGGAACTGCTAGAGCTGCAATGCCTTGTACCTTTGCCAGTGCTTTGGGTTTGGGAAACCGCGATACTCAAACTAATGCTGCGGGTGAGCAGGATTGGCAGGTAATTTGTAATGGCTTGTTGCAAACGCCTTTCGTCCTCCTCGACCACCAAATTGTAGAAGAAAACGGCGCTTTGCTCCTGAATTGGGATGCTGTAGAAGAAGCCTTTCCCCCTAATTTAATGGCCCAAATGTTTGATGCTTACCAACTGCTACTGCATCGTTTGGCTGAGTCAGACAATACTTGGCAAACTACCACAGAATGGTTGATACCCAAAGCACAGCTACAACAACGAGCAGCCGTCAATGCTACCAACACTACTATTCCCACCCAGTTGTTGCATGAGTTGTTTGTTGAACAGGCGACTCAACACCCACAAAAATTAGCGATCGCTGCTTCTCAATTGACTTTGACTTACGCCGAACTCGATCGCCTATCTAACTACATCGGTAGACAACTGCGAGACTTAGGCGCACGTCCCAATCAGTTGGTAGCCGTGGTGATGGAAAAAGGTTGGGAGCAGTTAGTCGCTGTTTTGGGAATTCTCAAATCAGGTGCAGCTTACCTACCAATCGACCCCAGCCTACCCCAAGAACGTCTTAACTGGCTGCTGGATAACGCTGAAGTAGCGATCGCCTTTACCCAACCTCGGCTAGAAGCAAATCTCAGCTTCGCCACTCAAGTCAAATGGCTAACAATTGATGACTCAACCCTGGTACAAGCCTCTACCAGTCAACCTTTACCATCAATCCAAACCCCAGAAGATTTAGCCTACGTCATCTACACCTCCGGCTCAACCGGCACACCCAAGGGTGTCATGATCGACCATCGAGGTGCAGCCAACACCATCCTCGATATCAATCAACGGTTTGGCGTGACAGCAGAGGATCGGGTATTTGCCATTTCTTCCTTGAGTTTTGACTTGTCAGTATATGACATCTTCGGAACGCTCGCAGCTGGTGGTACAATTATCATGCCCGATGCTCAAGGCAGCCGCGATCCGGCGCATTGGCTGGATGTTCTCCAACGGGAGCAGGTAACAGTCTGGAACTCTGCACCAGCGTTAATGAAATTGTTAGTCGAATATGCAGGCGATCGCAGCGATCGCTTACCATCTTCCCTACGGTTGGTGATGATGAGTGGCGATTGGATTCCGGTAACTCTACCGGAGCAAATTCACTCCTTGGGTAACGATGTCCAAGTAATCAGTTTGGGAGGAGCTACGGAAGCTTCCATCTGGTCAATTTTCTATCCTATCGAAACAATTGACCCTAGCTGGACTAGCATCCCCTACGGTAAACCCCTGAGTAACCAAAGCTTCCACATCCTTGATGAAGCCTTGCAACCCCGTCCTGATTGGGTTCCAGGACAAATTTACATCGGTGGTATCGGTTTAGCTCAGGGATATTGGCGAGATGCAGCCAAAACCCAAGCCAGCTTTATTCAGCATCCCCGCACGGGAGAGCGTCTTTACCGCACGGGGGACTTGGGGCGCTATCTGCCGGATGGTAACATCGAGTTTTTAGGAAGAATTGATTTTCAGGTTAAAATTCGCGGTTATCGGATAGAAATAGGCGAAGTTGAAACTGTCTTGCAGCAAAACCCAGCCATACGTTCTGTTGCTGTTTCAGCCGTTGGCAAACAACGGGATGAGAAGCAATTGGTAGCTTATATCGTTTTTGAGCAGGAACAATCAATTACTTCATCAGAATTGCGTAGCTACCTCCAGCAGAAGTTACCAGAATACATGATTCCCTCAATGTTCATGTTTATGGACAGCTTGCCCTTATCATCCAACGGTAAAGTCGATCGCCGTGCTTTACCTGACCCAGAACAAAGTCAAGCAGATTTAGGGGCAATTGTCGCACCCAGAGACAGCTTAGAGTTACAACTTGTACAAATTTGGCAAGAAATCTTGAAATTGCCGGAGGTAGGTATTACTAATAATTTCTTTGAGCTGGGTGGAACTTCTATTCAAGCTGTGCGCTTGATGACGCAAATTCACAAACTCTTTGCTCAGAATTTGCCCTTGTCTACGTTGTTCCAAGGCGGGACTGTTGAGCATTTAGCCCGGACTCTGCGGGAATCGTCAGATAGTTCTGTACCTTGGTCGCCTTTAGTCAGTATCCAGCCCTCTGGCTCTCAGCCGCCTTTCTTCTGCGTTCATCCGGCTGGCGGTAATGTGCTTTGCTATATGGATCTCTCCCGTCGCTTGGGTGCAGATCAGCCGTTCTACGGTCTCCAGGCTGTGGGGATGGATGGAGAACAACCACCATTTACGACTATCGAAGATATGGCGGCTTATTATATTGCAGCCATCCGCACCGTTCAACCACAAGGGCCATACTCTATCGGTGGCTGGTCTTTTGGGGGAATTGCAGCCTTAGAAATTGCCCAGCAATTGCGCCAGCAAGGTGAAGAAGTCAATATGCTGGTACTTATCGACTGTCCCGCGCCCTTATCTGGCGAAGATTTGGACGAAGCCACCTTAGCAGCTTGGTTTATCCAAGATTTAGAAGGTCGATTTGATGTTGATGCTACTAGATTGCAGCAGTTGCAGCAGCTAGATACCGCACAACAATTGAACTACATTCTAGAACAAGCCAGACTACTGCACTTAGTTCCGCCAGATGCCGGAGTTGAACAAGTCAACTACTTGTTCGAGGTGTTCAAATGCAATATGCGAGCGATCGAATCCTACACACCGCATCCCTACGAGGGGCTAGCAACACTGCTGCGGGCAGAAAACCAACCACCAGAAAATCCCACTGACCCAGCTTTAGATTGGCACAAATTACTCACCAATCTGGAAGTGCGTTGGATTCCAGGCAACCACTACACGATGGTCAGAGAACCAGATGTGCAAACATTGGCAACCCAATTGAGGGCTTGTCTGGCAATTATGAACAACTGGCAGGCAGGAAGATACAACTAACCCTATCAATTTCTCTGTGTCCTCTGCGTCGAATGGCACTAAGAAAAGCTGAAACCTCGTCAGGGCATGGTGTGGAAGGATGGGGAGGCGTGGGAGGTGTGGGAGGATGGGGAGGAAGTCTTACCCCCCACACTCCCCACACTCAAAAAGCAAGTTATATCAGGGCTTTGCGATTAACTTAGTGCCATTCTCCTCTGCGTCTCTGTGGTTTAAAAACTCTTTTTTTAACCACAGAGGCACGGAGAACCCAGAGACTAGAAAGTTATTTGACAGAACTCACGTTACTTTAGGAGTTAACTTGTGGAACTAATGACACAATTTCAGTTTGCAGTGGCTTTCCCAGAACAACTACCACAAGTAGATGTCAAAGCCATTCTCTGCTTGGTTCATTCACTGTATTGGCTACTAATTGTCAATGCGTCCATCATTAGACGGCGCAAACTCAATAACCCAGAGTCATTTGTTGACAACTCCACAAAAGAACCAGTTGCTAGTGAGTCATCCATCACTCCTCAAGGCCCGCCAGCACTATTTCTCACCAGTGCTACCTACGGTATTTTTTACATTTTGCTAGCAATTTGGTGGGCAAATCCCGATGCACTAGGATTTTTTGTATTTCAACCTACTTTTGCGATTCAAGCTCTAGGAATTGCTATTCTTGGTTTGGCATTAATTGTGAAAGTATGGTCTTTTTGGGTTTTTCGCAGTTGGCGGTTATTTCCCCACATCGATCCCGGTCATCAACTTGTGACCAAAGGGCCTTATAGTTTTGTCAGACATCCACTTTACTTCGCTTTTCAACTTCTGTTTTTTGGCTCGTTTCTAATTGTTCCAAGACTGGGATTTTTACTGCAAGTAATTGCTAACTTTTTAGCTCATGATTTTCGCTGCCGAGTTGAAGAAAAAATCTTGCTGCAAGCTTTTAATAATACATACGAGGCATATAAAAAACGCACTCGTCGTCTATTGCCTTGGGTGTATTAATCGAGCATAAAAATATAGAGGTATATTTGTAAAAAGCTATTTTTTACAAATATACTTTTTACCTAAATTGCCACTTTTCTAAAAGTAGATGTTAGAGATTTAACTTAAATTATGAAATATCAGTTTTTTGCCAAACCTGTAGACTGGAGATTTGTTGTAATTTTAGGCGCTGCTGCTTTAGCTACTTGTGCTACTTCGTTTTATTTAGTTTTAAATAATCAACTAGAAAATCAAAAGCGATCGCAACAGGCTATTGCAGCTAATAATAAAATTCAAGCAAATCCCAGTGCGGTTGCTGCTAGAGGATATCTAGAGCCTAAAGGAGAAGTAATTAAGCTATCTGCTCCTACTTCTATACAAGGTGAAGGTGTACGAGTTGCAAAGCTACTTGTCAAACAAGGAGACAAGGTAAAAACAGGTCAAGTAGTGGCAATTCTGGATAACCAAGAACGTCTGCAAGCAGCTTTGGAACAGGCAAAAACTGAAGTTAATGTTGCTCAAGCCAAACTAGAGCAAACTAAAGCAGGCGCGAAAACAGGAGATATTAACGCTCAAACGGCAAAATATCAACAAACAAGAGCAGAACTAGAAGGTCAACTCACAATTCAAAGGGCAACTATTGCTAATTTAGCAGCTCAGTTACAAGGAGAAAAGAATTCTCAAGCCGCAACCATTAAGAGAATTCAAGCTGAATTGCGATATGCTCAAACTGAATGCGATCGCTATAATTCTTTGTATCAAAAAGGAGTAGTTTCAGCTTCTCAAAGAGATAGCACTTGTCTACAAAACAATACTACTCAAGAACAACTTGCAGAAGCCGAATCTAATTTACAGAAAATTATTAGTACTAGAACAGAACAAGTCAAAGAAGCACAAGCTAATTTCAATCGCACATTAGCAACCTTAAAAAACGAAGTTGAAGAAGCCAAAGCAACTCTAAATGCCACCGCAGAAGTCCGCCCTGTAGATGTCAGTGTGGCAGAATCAGAGCTAGGAAATGCCCAGGCTGCTGTGAAAAAATCTCAAGCAGATTTAAATTTGGCTTATGTGCGATCGCCTAAAAATGGGCAAGTTTTAAAAATTCACACATGGGCTGGTGAGGTTATTAGCAAAGATGGAATTATCGAGTTAGGACAGACAGAACAAATGTACGCGATCGCAGAAGTGTATGAAACCGATATTAGTAAAGTTCGTCTTGGTCAACAAGCAACTGTTACCAGTGGTGGATTAATCGAAGAACTGAAAGGCAATGTCGATGAAGTTGGTTTAAAAGTTGGCGTTTTAAATGCTTTAGGAACCGATCCTGTTGCGGATGCAGATACTAGAGTTGTCGAAGTAAAAATTCGTCTGTCTCCACAAGATAGCCAAAAAGTTGCTAACCTAACTAATTTAGAAGTCAACGTCATGATTAATACTGAATCACCATAAAATTGACAAAACTTTTATCTCTCAATATCCAACTAATAAAAATCTCATTATTAGCTATTTTTTACCCTGTTCTAAATTGGAAATATAAATATGATACTTCGCAAAAAAATACCAGTAGCTTGGTTGCAACTTAGATATCAGAAAGCCAGATTAATTATTGCTTTATTAGGAGTGGTTTTTGCTGTAGTAATTGTCTTCGTCCAACTAGGCATTCGAGATGCTTTATTTGACAGTGCTGTTCGTTTGCACCAAGGCTTACAAGGGGATTGTTTTTTGATTAGTCCTCGTTCTACAGCTTTAATTGCTATGGAAAGTTTTCCAGAACGACGTTTATCTCAGTCTTTAGCATTTCCAGAAGTTAATTATGTTGCACCGATATATTTAGGCTTTGGTCAATGGAAAAATCCCGAAACTAAAGATTATTGGCGGAATATATTTGTGATTGGTTTTGATATTCGCTATCAGGTCGTAGATTTTCCTGGAGTTGAGGAAAATATCAACAAACTAAAAATTCCAAATGTGGTTTTATTTGACCGCAGTTCTCGCGCTGAATTCGGGCCTGTGGTTACAGATTTTGAGCAAAAAGGTAATGTAGAAACAGAAATTGGTAATCGTTCTTCAAATCGCCGGGTTAAAGTAGCTGGACTATTTAATCTAGGTACATCTTTTGGTTCTGATGGAAATTTAGTCACCAGTCATCTTAACTTCTTAAGGATTTTTAGCTCTCGTTATAAAGGATTAATTGATATTGGTTTAATCAAATTAAAACCAGGATATGATGCCCAAGAGTTTACAGAAAAGTTAAAAACCTTTTTACCTAAAGATGTAAAAGTATTATCAAAAGAACAATTGATTGCTTTTGAAAAAAATTACTGGCAAACTAGTACAGCTATTGGATTTATTTTTAACTTAGGGGTAGGATTGGGAATTGTTGTCGGTATTGTAGTCGTATATCAAATTCTCTATACCAATGTTTCTGAACATTTACCCCAGTATGCCACTTTAAAAGCAATTGGTTATCAACAAAGATACCTTTTATCTATAGTTTTACAGCAAGCATTATTAATTGCAATTTTAGGCTACATACCGGGGTTTTTAATTTCTATAATTCAGTATGAATTTGCTAAAAAGGCAACACTTCTACCTATTGTAATGACAATAGATAGAGCTGGTTTTGTGCTGATAGCAACTGTTATTATGTGTTTTGTTTCGGGTGCAACAGCTGTGAGAAAACTCAAACAAGCAGATCCGGCTGATATTTTTTAGTTAGTAGAGATGTTGCAATGCAACATCTCTACAGGATTTATACGCATTGTGATTAATGTGAAATAGATTAGTCTACTGTTTTTTCTAAGTAACCTTGTCCAATACTTTTAGCTTCAGCTATTTCCCTGATATTCTCCATCACTCTCGGTAAAACTTTTTTAAACTTTTTGCCGAGAAGCCAACCAAATAAAAATGCCAAGGCTCCTTTAAATGACACTTCATGAGTAAATGATGTACTATCTGCATAGATACTCAAGTAGCGATGTACATTTAACTTGCAAAATGGTAACTGAATTGTGAATGTATAACTCTTACCTGGGCTAAACTGCGAAATTGTAAATTTAGAAGTTGTACCTGTTTTCGGTGTTAATTTACCTATCGCACCAAGCTTAAAAGGACTCTCAAGATATGAATCACACAGTTCGGTATCCCATACTGACCAATTATCTACATCAGTCCAAATCGCCCAAATTTTTTCAGGTGTGGCAAACGTTGTGACAGTATTGCTAAACTTCATATGACTCTCTCATCTGGTTAGATACAATGCAGTATGCAAGTTTTTGAGATTATTTAAGCTGACTGATAGGTCCTCGTGTAACGATCGTAGGATCTTCAAGAATATTGAACTTTTTGACTACGATATTACTAATTGCTGAGTTATTTCTCATTCCAACATTGAAAATATTTTCGATATAGTTGTTCAGAGATTTTTCATCTTCAAACAGATAAAACCCACTAGCTTCTTTGTTACCTTCATCAATTGACCAAATTTTCCAGCGTAGTCCTGGTGCTTTGGCGATACGAGGCGCAACATCCTTCATCTGCTTTCTAAAGTCAGACGTGGAGTTGTTGTATTTGAAATTAATCTGAAGGATACGACTAGAAGTTGATGGATTTGTCTGATTTTCAGCCAATAAATTTTGCGAAGTGACACTCGTCGCACCAGCAAAAGATCCTGCTAGCCCAACTGTACCAACCACAAACATCAAGCGAAGCAATCTCCCTAGCATATTTTTTGCCTTTTGATCGAGATTTGGCAACATTTGAGACACGAAGGACAAAACTGTCGTGAAAAAGTACTATATTGACATTGCCAATATGACATTAAATATTGTCACTGTCAATATGACCTATGAAACCAAAAGATAAATATCATCACGGTAATTTACGTAACAAATTAATTGCAATTGCAACAGAACTTCTGTCAGAAGAAGGCGCTCATAGTTTGAGTTTGCGGAAGATTTCTCAAAGAGCAGGAGTCAGCCATAACGCTCCGTATATGCACTTTGCAGATAAAGAGGCGGTTTTAGCAGCGATCGCAGAAGAAGGTTTTCGGTTGCTGTCAGCGCAAGTAGAAACAGCAATAAAGGAAGTTAATAAAGATACCAAGCAACAGTTGATTGCTGCTAGCAGTGCATACGTTAACTTCGCCTTAGAGCATTCAAATCATTTACAAGTAATGTTCTGTTACTACAATCCAGAGAAATATCCGAGTTTGATCGAGGTTTCACAGACATCCCTAGATCAATTATTTAAAATTGTCCAAGCAGGACAGAAAGACGGAACGCTGATTGCGGGCAATCCTCACGAAATAACCAAAACAATTTGGGCATTGGTACATGGTGTAGCAGCGATTTCTATTGCTTATGAATCAAAGATTATACTTCCAGAAAAAAATTCAGCACAAGAGGTAGTATCCACATTTGTGACGCTGTTGCTGAATGGATTAGCCAGATGAATTAACCAACCGCTCTTCTCATGAAGAGTCTATTGCCAATAAAAACAGTTATGTTACGCAATTGTGACTTTGATCATAAATTGAGGTGAGACTCGTTCCAATACTGCTCGATTAAGAGAAAATAGGGGGTGAGGTAAAGAAGAAACTGTTCGCGTGTTTATTACGAGAAAAAAATGAGAGAAAAAGCTAGTTTCAGAGATGGTGCAAGTATCTCTAAAATTTGGAATTAAACAATTGAGGGTGAGTAAATCGGCGAAAAAAGATATCAATTTACGGGTTCAAAATGAGTTAGCTCAAATGTCTTGCGAGTTAATCTCCTCTTTGACAAGTTATGATTTCATACTTGAAGCTCTATTCCATGAAGCTTTATTCTATGCATCTTCATAGAGAATTGGTATTACGCACTCAAAATCTAAAACCCCCTTAAAAAAGCTTGGGTCTTTATCTTGTGCGATCGTAAAGGTATATGCTACTATCAATACTCGTGTGGTTAAGGACGTATAGCTCAGTTGGTTAGAGCGCTACGTTGACATCGTAGAGGTCACTGGTTCGAATCCAGTTACGTCCATTTTTCTTGTACATTCACGAATTGTTGAATTTACAACAAAACCAAATTGGTTCATGGTGTATTGCCATCCCAGCAAGTGGAAGCATTTGAGCTAGCCAGCATCTATTTTATCACAGATGCGTAGGCAAAGCCCGTCGCAGACATCGCTTCCAATTCTTGGTAACTCAGAGAGAGGGTTAAAATAGGTCCTATGTTAAGTTTGCAGGAACATCAATTTTTTGTGGGATGAGAGTAAAGTGAGCTTTAAGGAGTATTTATGTCACAGTTGGAGCAAGCACTGCCAGACACCTTTGTAACCAAAAGCTTAGAAATCCCCAATATTTTCGACCAGGTTGAGGCTCTAGCTAAAGACTTTGCCACCCGTGCAGGCTCACACGATAAAGAGGGTTCCTTTCCCTTCGAGAATTTTACAGCTTTGTCTGAGGCAAAATTACTCAGCCTTACCATTCCCCGTGAATTAGGTGGTGAGGGTTTAGGGCTATCAACTATCTGCCGAGTCATTGAAGGGATAGCACGTGGCGATGCTTCAACTGCGCTAGTACTGACGATGCACTATCTCCAACATGCCAATGCAGCCCGTAGCCGTCGCTGGCATCCAGAAGTATATAAAAGGTTGTGTCGTGAATCCATTGAAGGCATTGCCCTGATCAATGCCGCCCGTGTTGAACCAGAGTTAGGAACGCCAGCTAGAGGCGGATTACCTGCCACAATTGCCGAACGGACAACAGAGGGTTGGCGTTTAACAGGCCACAAGCAATACACTACGGGTAGTCCCATCCTCAGTTACTTTGTGGTTTGGGCGCGGACAACTGAAGATGAACCACAAGTTGGTAATTTTTTGGTTCCGCGCGATTTGCCCGGTTTACAAATTGTCGAAACCTGGGATCACTTGGGGATGAGAGCTACAGGCAGCCACGATCTGATTTTGGAGAATGTATTAATTCCCTTAGAGTACGCCCTGAATATCAGTCCCATATCTGCTGCGCCATCACTTGATCCACTGATTTCCACTTGGGGCAGTTTGACAGTGAGCGCTTTATATCTCGGTGTGGCTACCAGTGCGCGAGACTGGCTGGTTAAATATCTTTGGGAGCGATCGCCTTCTAATCTCAAAGAACCGCTAGCAACTCTACCACGCTTCCAAACTGCCGTAGGTGAAATAGAAGCACTGCTATTTGCTAACAATAGATTAATTTATAGTTTGGCTCAAGATATTGATCGGGGCGATTACGATCCTAACGTCGGATTACAGGCACAAGCTGTTAAATACCTTACTACAACTAACTCAATTCGTGCTGTGGAGATTGCCTTGGAACTAACTGGTAATCCTGGTATGTTAAAAAGAAATCCTTTAGAGCGACACTACCGTGACGTTCTGTGCAGCCGCATCCATACACCACAAAACGATGTTATTTGTCAGTCATTAGGGAAGTCGGCACTGAAAGTCAAGTAGTGGAGGAGTGGGGCAACAATTCTCATAATGAGAATTGCTGTAGAGTTTGAGATATACCAGATCATACTCTCCAGAAAAGCTCTATGGTTGCTCTACCTGGTATTGCCATCCAAGACAAAATCTACAAAAGTTCTAATTCTTTAGTATATGGGGGCATCAGAAACGATGGAGTAGCGATCGCCATAAAATTATCCGGCGTTGCAGGCATCGTACACAAGTGTTCGGGTATCGCCCTTGAACATTTCCTATGTATTTTCTAGTACATTACTAGCCAGTTGTGGTGAAGCGATGACCGAGCGCTGTGGGTTGGCTGCTGAGTTCTTCTACAGCTTTGGGTCAACAACTGGCGATTTGTCTGTTCTGTTGATATCTCATTTAAACGGCAATTCAGAGAAAAGTTATGCCAAATTGCCAGAACTTTTGAACGTGGCATCTTCACTTCAACTTTTTCTTCAAGTAGAAGTGGAAAGAATTGATGGGCGAACCTATCGGTGCAATTGAGCCTTGATGTAATTGATATTGTAAAGTATATAATTGCCCTAAGTATTGTCCTACGTAACTCACCCTATGACTATCGCACCCTTAAGCTGGGAAGAACTAGAAGCCCTAACGGACTATCAAATAGATACCGTTAATGGTCTCACCAATGCTAAAGCCCGGTTGCGCTTGTTTGGGAAGCCAGAATCTGATGTGCAGGTAACGCTGTACCGCGATAATCATGCCTGGTGTCCTTACTGTCAAAAAGTTTGGTTATGGTTAGAGGAAAAACAGATACCCTACCGCATCGAAAAAGTGACAATGTTCTGCTATGGGGAGAAAGAAAGTTGGTACAAACGTAAGGTACCGTCAGGAATGCTCCCTGCGATCGAGCTAGATGGACGGATTATTAAGGAAAGCGATGACATTTTGATCGCTTTGGAAAAGGTTTTTGCTCCATTGAACCAAGGGATGGAAGACCCCACGGTGCTTCCTCTACGTCAATTAGAACGACTATTATTTAGAGCCTGGTGCGCTTGGCTATGCTCTAGAGTCGGTTCCTCTCAACAAGAACAACGCAACCGAGAACAATTTATCGCAGTGGTGGCTAAGGTTGAGGAGGCTCTGGGCCGCACCCCAAGTCCTTACTTTCTAGATAGCTTTGGCATCGTCGATGTCATTTTTACGCCATATCTCGAACGGATGAATGCGAGCCTTTACTACTACAAGGGCTACTCCCTGCGATCGCAAAACCCCCGCTTGAGCGCATGGTTTGCGGCAATGGAAACCCGACCGACCTACTGCGGTACCCAGAGTGACTTTCACACCCACGCACATGATTTGCCGCCCCAGATGGGGGGCTGTTGGGAAAACGGCGAAACCCAGATGCTTCTCAATAAAGCGCGGGTGGATAATGGCCCCTGGTTTGGGCTACCAGATGTTGCTTATCCAGAACCCGAAAACTCCCGCATGGAAGCTCTTAAGCGAACCATTGAGCATCGCATCAATATTATCCGAGTCAACCCGTTAGATGATAAATTGTTTGATCAAGCGCTACGTTGTGCTTTAACACACATGATGACAGGTGAAGACTGTGTACCTCCATCGGGAGCTGATGTTGCTCTCCGATATTTGCGCGATCGCATTAATGTACCGCGAGATATGTCCATCTACGCAGCCAAGCGATTGAGGGAATCCCTGGAAAAAACCGCAGCCCTTGCAGGTGATGGGCAGCCAGACCCCATTCCCACTAAGCATCGACGAGATCAAGACCCGTCTAACTTTGTCATCAAGTAAGATTCAGCACTCATCCTGCCAGATCGCGCTCCTTTCTCTTAAAAACTACGGTGTACACACAAGTCTTTAAGTGTTGCGCCACAGGCTTTTGATCCCCCCACCCCCCTTTTTAAGGCAGGGTGGATTAATTGTGCGGAGAGAAAATTTGTAATCCCCGTAACCTCATCAGCCTGCTAACAGGGGAACTGGATTTATGAACGCAAGAATGAGGGTTTTAATTTTTCTCTCTAGACAATTAATCCACCCTGCCCACCCCCCTTTTTAAGGCAGAGCAAAAAGCTCTCAAAGTCCCCCTTTTTAAGGGGGATTTAGGGGGATCTACGACGATTTTAGTTTTCTAGAAAGATGTGTGTACACCGTAGCTCTCAAAAATGAGCCAATCTTGAGTAACTTGTTAAGATTTTGATCGCGCCAACTTTTTCACCTCTGAGTATTGGGTGATGTTTTTCAAGAAGGCTGCAACGCTTTTAGCTGTGCCCGTAACTGGGCAATTTCTTGAGCCATATCCATGACCATTGCTGCGCCTACGAGATTTAGCCCCAAATCTTGACGCAAGCGTTGGATTTGAGCAATTCGCGCAATTTCTCGTGAGTGTAGCATTGAGCCTTTCGGTTCGATCAATCCGAGTTGCACAAATTGCTCAATTACAATCGTTGAAGTTTGGGTAACAGAGGCTGCATACTCAAACGTATAAAGGCGATCGCCTTCATGGGAAACAACTGTACTGGAGAGGCTAAACTCGCTCATAACGTTAATCCTTCTAATGCAGTACGTGGGTTAAAGCTGCTATTCGCCTGAATCTTTTCATAGCAATCCCGCTCAATTTCGCTTAACTCTTTCGGAGACACGATCTGAAGTTTCACAATTAGGTCAGTTCGCCCGCCTTTTGGTTGTGTCCAGCCTTTTCCTCGCAGCCGCAGCGATTGACCGGAACGCACGCCTTTCGGAACGCTCAATGTGACGCTACCCTCTGGTGTTGGTACTTGAATTTGAGCGCCTAAGACCGCTTCATCTGGACGAATAGGAACTTCGCAGGTTAAGTTGTCACCCGAAAACTGAAAAAACGGATGGGGAAGCACCTCGATTGTGAGATACAAATCACCTCGCTGTTGAGAAAAAGGGCTAGAGCGACCTTTACCTTTAATGCGAATTCGACTACCCGGTTTAGCACCTGCGGGAATCCGAACGTTAATGGTTTCATCATCCAACTGCAACCGCTTTTGAATGCCATGAAACGCTTCCGAGAAGGAGAGAGCGATCGCAGCTTCACTATCGGGTGCTGGTGCTTGGCTGCGAAATGAGCCAAAGTCATCAGGCTGCTCAGTCGAGGTACGGTAATAAGTCCGTCCTGCTCTTGTCCTGCCCCCTAAACCACCTAGCAAATCATTGATAAAGTCATCAAAGTTGCTATATTGGTCAAAATTATCTGCATACGTGCTAGTTCCTCTAGGAGGAGTACCGCTAACCTCCGCTTGCTTCCAGTACTGCCCAAAAGAGTCATACTTTTCGCGCTTTTCTGGGTTTGATAAAACTTCGTTGGCTTCATTGATGTCTTTGAATTTTTCCTCGGCTTCTGGATTGCCGGGATTCACGTCAGGATGATATTTGCGGGCAAGTTTGCGGTAAGCTCGCTTAATTTCGTCGGAAGTTGCAGTTTTGCTAACTCCCAAAATGTTGTAATAATCTTTGAAATCAGTTGCAGTTGGCATGATTCGATACTTATAATCCGACTATTCTGCACTCGGAACGTCTTTTGTCAGTGTCATTGTTGAGTTGTTGAAAGTCGGTAGTCTCCAGTAGTTGTAATGCAGGCTTTAGCTAACAAAATCGGCATCAATCACATCGTCATTGTTTTGTCCGGTTGGCTGATTTGTGGGATTAGGATTGCTAGTTGCTGCGTTAGCTTGGGCGTAAACGGCGCTACCGATTTGCATGAGTGCTTGTTGAAGATTTGTTGTGAGCGATCGCATTTGATTGTAGTCTTCTCGCTCAATTGCCGATCGCAACTCGTCAATCAATTGTTGCGCCCGACTTTTATCTGCTTGTGATACTCGACCATTCAAGTCTTGCAGTTGTTTTTCTGCCTGATAAACCAGCGAGTCCGCATTATTTTTGGTGTCGATTTGCTCGCGGCGTTGGCGATCTTCTTGGGCATGAGTTTCTGCATCTCTTACCATGCGTTCCACATCGCGTTTATCCAGCGTCGAAGCGCCTGATATTGTAATCGATTGTTCTTTACCAGTGGCGCGATCTTTAGCAGTTACCGATAGTAACCCATTTGCATCAAGGTCGAACGTCACTTCAATTTGAGGTACTCCACGCGGAGCCGGAGGAATGCCATCGAGCCGAAACGTACCTAAACTCTTATTGTCTGCCACAAGTTCCCGTTCTCCTTGCAGAACATGAATTTCGACATTCGACTGGCCATCAGCGGCGGTTGAAAACGTCTCGGATTTCTTCACCGGAATCGTCGTGTTGCGGGGAATAATTTTTGTCATTACCCCGCCCATTGTTTCCACCCCTAAAGAAAGTGGTGTTACATCTAGCAGCAGCACATCTTTCACTTCTCCCGCCAGTACTCCACCCTGAATTGCTGCACCCACAGCAACTACTTCATCCGGGTTCACTCCCTGATTTGGATCTTTGCCTGTGATGCGTCTGACGAGTTGTTGCACGGCGGGAATTCGGGTGGAACCGCCTACTAGAACAACTTCATCGAGATTGGCATTGTTCAGATTGGCATCGTTGAGAGCTTGCTCAACTGGAATGCGGCAGCGATCGAGCAAGTCAGCGCAGAGTTTCTCAAACTCCGCCCTAGTTAAAGTTATATCGAGGTGTTTTGGTCCCTCTTGAGTTGCCGTGATGAAGGGGAGATTAATCGTTGTTTGAGTGGCGCTAGAGAGTTCAATTTTGGCTTTCTCTGCGGCTTCAGTTAACCGTTGCAGGGCTTGCTTATCTTTGCGTAAATCAATACCTTCGTGGTGCTGAAAATCATTTGCAACATAATCGACAATCTTTTTATCAAAGTCATCGCCGCCTAAATGGGTATCCCCACTCGTGGCTTTGACTTCAAACACACCTTCTCCAACTTCTAGAATTGAAACGTCGAACGTGCCACCCCCTAAGTCAAAGACTAAGATTGTTTCGTTGCCCTTTTTGTCTAAACCATAAGCAAGTGCTGCCGCCGTAGGTTCGTTAATAATGCGGAGTACTTCTAACCCTGCAATTTTGCCTGCATCTTTGGTCGCTTGTCGTTGCGAATCGTTAAAGTAAGCAGGCACAGTAATCACTGCTTGCGTAACGGGTTCTCCTAAATATTTGCTGGCATCATCTGTAAGTTTTCGCAAAACTTGAGCGGAAATTTCTTCAGGTGCGAATTGTTTTTTGAGCGCCGGACAATCGAGTTTGACGTTACCGTTGCGATCGCGAACGACTTTGTAAGAAACCTCACTCGCTTCGTGGGTGATTTCATCGTGTTTGCGTCCGATAAACCGTTTGACCGAGTAGAACGTGTTCTCTGGATTCATTACCGCCTGTCGTCGAGCAATTTGACCAACCAAACGTTCGCCTGTTTTTGTATATGCAACTACAGAGGGAGTGATGCGTTGTCCTTCTGCATTCGCAATCACGAGTGGTTGTCCGCCTTCGATGACTGCAATACAAGAGTTAGTTGTCCCTAAATCAATTCCAACAACTTTTGCCATAACTTTCGATTCCTCTCATCAGATTTTGAGCTGCTGATTGTAGTTATAAGAAACTTCAGTAGTATTAAAAGCTCAACTTGTAACTAATAGTTCTCCGACAGATTGTCTTGTTCTTCTTTAAGGAAACTATTCAGAAATTTTCTGTGCATCAACCGATAGAAAGACAAAAAAGTATCCAGTATATATATTTTTGGCATTAACCAGGACTTACGCAACTGGCACAGTGCGATCGCATTTTTATAGTAGTTATGTACTAGAAGGTGGTGGTGTACTCAGAGAACATTGCTGAAATTAGTAACAGTAATCGGCTGTATTAAGTATTCATCAAATCATGAGAAGATTAGCTGAGGAGGCATAAAATAAATCCTGTAGCTTTATGAGATTTACTAAACTTAACTATTGCCAGTACTTGTTAAGTAGTCAGATTAATTATACGCTGACAAATTTGGCAGAGCATTTAGAGCAGATCAGTCATGATAAAATCAACCGTTATTTAAAGAACGAAAAATTAACACCTCGGATTCTTTGGGATAACGTGAAAGATTTAATAGAAATAAATGATAACGCCTACTTGGTTTTTGATGACACAGTAATTGATAAACGATATGCTATTGAAATAGAGCCAAGTAAACGCCAATATAGTGGCAATGAGCATGGTGTAATTCAAGGGATTGGGCTAGTAAATTGTGTATATGTAAATCATGAACTCGGAAAGTTTTGGGTAGTTGACTATCGCATTTATGACCCAGAACGAGAAAAGAAAAACAAAGATAGACCATGTGATGGAGATGCTGCAAAACCTTGTGTATAATAAGGTTT
>NZ_JACJSF010000097.1 GCF_014698035.1 Desmonostoc muscorum FACHB-395 | reverse complement strand
TCACCTACATCTGACCGAGAGTTCAGCTTTTCCCCATTGTCGGGTGATTACTGACTCAGCTATTTACGGACTGGCTACCGACGTTTTACTGAGTAACGAATCGCACTACTTGAATCAGACAGAATTAATGGATATTCTGCAACAAGGATATCAAGTGGCACTGAAAAGAGCGGCGCTAGAAGCTTTTGAGGGGCGTTATGAAGCCCAAGAATTGGCTGCAATGGTTGACCAGGAAGAAATCTTAACTCAGGCGCTAGAATTTATTCAACAATAGCCAATCAATTCACTATCATTCCATTCCAAAGTATCGCCAATTTTTTCGCCGTCGTGATAGGCGGCGAGTAAAATTTCGCTAGTTTTTCCCCAAGCGATCGCTCCACTAGCATCTAAAGCAATCGCTCCTAAATCTCGTTTGTTCTGGTGTGCTTCTCCAAAGGAACGCTGCATAGCCTCCTTCAGGGACATCCCATCAGTGACACGTACTACAATCCGGGGAGCTAAACATTCATCGATGATATCTTCCCCAATGCCAGTACAGCTAACACCAGCATTATTAGTGGCATAATTACCTGCTGGCATCGCAGAATCACTTACTCTTCCAATCCGCTCAAATCCCTTACCACCAGTAGAAGTGCCAGCAGCTAGCCTACCAGAGACATCTAAAGCTACTACGCCAATGGTTCCGCGTCCAGCATTGCTGGTTTCTAGCAGTTCGGGTTCTGCTATCACGCCAGCCATTGTGCTTTTAAAATTATCCTGGCGCTCTTGCATCCACTCTTGTAATCGCAAATCAGTTAAAGCGTTATAGCTGGGAAGTTGCATTTCTCGCGCCAACTCAGCCGATCCGAAATCTGATAGCACTCGGTCTGGCGAGTTTTGTAAAAATTGTGCTAACTCAATGGGATTTTTCACCCGCGAAATATTAATTACACCACTAAACCGCCCTAATGCGCCATCCATTAGGGAAGCACTCATACGGATTTGACCATCAGATTGCAATACTGAACCAGTACCAGCATTAAATCGGGGGTTATCTTCGAGCATTTGGCAACCCTGCACCACCGCCTCAGAAGCAGTTGCTCCTGACAATAGCAGAGAATAGACTTCTTCTATTACTGTATGGAGCGATCGGCGCACGGTCTCTAATCCACCTTTACCGTGGAGAGAACTACCAGCTCCCCCATGAATAATTAATTTAGGTTGCACCTGTAACTCCATTAATCCCCTGCGCTATTTGCGTCTGTGTTGCGATTAGTTTCATTTTGAGCTTCAGAACGGCGACGACGACAACGTTCTGAGCAGTATTTCACATCGTCCCAGCAATCTTGCCACTTTTTACGCCATGTAAAAGGACGTTGACATACCGGACAAATTTTTGTAGGTAGGTCAGATTTAGAACGAACACGCCCCATATAAATGCTGTGTATATGAGAATTTGATTTCTGAGAGAGATGGAAGATAATTATAACCAGTTTGCTATGAAGGGAGAATACTTTCGGAGAACAAATGTTATGTCAATCTATCGTGAGACTTATTTTTTGGGTATATGCTACTGTAGGTAATTTGCTTCGGCTTCCGAGTAACTTTTTTAAGTAAAGAGAGATTTTGAAAAAAATACTAAGAATCATGACCAATTAACGGTAACAGCAAGCGGCTAACTACCCGATTATCTGGTAATTGATAAAAATTCAACTCTCCCCCTAGTTCCTGCATGAGGTTTTGGCAGATTAGCAGATGTAAAGCTGGGGGTTGGTCGAGGTTGGTGGGAGCAAGCACATCTTTGAGTGTATTGTCATGTAGTTCTGTTAGTAGCTGTGGTTCGATCGCACCGTTGTATGTAATCGATAGTTCCAGCGATGTCTGTTGACCCCCTCCACTTGTAGAAGAATACTTTGCCTCCGAGGGTTTTGACGCATCTAAACGACGACACCAAATGTCAATTCTGCCGCCAATTGGAGAACGGTTACAGGCAGTAACCAATAATTCATGGATAACTAATTCAATTTTGACAATATCACCAGCGATCGCCATTGCAGATTGAGAGCTAGAAGAAGGAACGCCTCTGGCTAATGGAGAATTCTTTGCTGATTCTTGCTCCTCAATTGTTTGTCCCAAGCCATGTACACCAATCCACAGCTTTTGTTGTTTGAGTAAATTGTCGATGCGTTCGAGCGATCGCTTCAGTAAACTAGCTATGGGCATAGTTTCCCAACTGATATGTAGCTGCCAGTTCTCAAGTTTTAGCATTCCACTCATGGAGGTGGCTGTGTGGTCTAATTGTCTTAGCAATAGCTGGTAGCGCATCTGAGTCAGTTCATTCGCAGGAGTACCCAAATCATGTATTTGTTTCAGGGATAGTGCCGTTATTCTTTGGATTTCCTCTAGACGACGATGTTTGTACCAGTTGAGTTGTCGTAATTCCTCTGTTGTGGATTCTAAAAGTCGGTTAATTTGTTTTTGACGACGCCACCAAGCTAATTGAGAAATCAGAGTTGCGATCGCATTCAGGTTTTGTTGTGACCAGCGACGCTCTTGATAGTCTGCTAATAAAACTACACCTGTGATTTCATAATCGGCATTGGTGCGTAATGCCATCACCAAAATTTGACCTTTATCTGGAGTATTCAACCATTTTCGAGTTTCCGAGGGTAAATTATCCACCTTCAAAGTCAGGTAGTTCTCCGTAACCAGTGCCCACTGAATTAAGGCTTCAGACTGGATAGGAATAGAGGCATCGGAAAAAATCCCAAATTGACTATTTTCAATCACTCCAGGAATAATTTCTGCAAAATTTTCACCGGGCGACCAAGATAGCAGTAACGCCAGGGGACAACCCAGAATTGATGCTATTTGTTCGAGTGCTGTATGTTCTAAATGCTTTTTATTGACCTCGACTTTGCTGTTCTGGGTTTGCGTCAAGATATTTAAGCATTGCTCAAAGGCCTGGGAAGTTTTTTGCTGCTGGGTAGTGCGGTTGTGTAATTGCCACTGACGAACAATCACGCCTATCTGTTGACTAACAGCCCACAGTAACTCTTTTTCGAGAGTTGTCCAAGAACGATAGGTTTCGTGAGTGATGACCAAAAGTGCTGCTGGGGTAGTACCGTTAGTGCATTTACAAATAAGTAGCGATCGCACTCCACTTTCTAGTAAAGAGGGCCGCCAGTTAAAAAAGCGTAAATCTTCATCTAAATTCTCAATCTCGACGGCTTCCGTTGAACGTTGCAAAAGCTGTCCATCTAATTCTTTGAGAATATTCAGGCTAAATGTCAATGGTCGGCGATTATGGGGCTGACTTTGGTAAATAAATTGATAATTATTCTGTTCAGGATCGTACTGCAACAGCAAAAAACGGGTGGCTGTTAGTCGAGCTAAAACTTTTTTAGCACAGCTGTGTAAGGTTTCCTGAAGATCATGTTCGCTATAGATACCTTGGGCAACTTGACTAGTCAGTTGGGCATCTTCTTGAATCTGTTTAATAGTGCTTTCCATACTTTCGTTAGGTGCAATCAGGGAGATTAAACCAGCCACACCCTGAACAAAATTTTTGTCTGCCTCTGTCCAGATTCGAGGTTCATTGCTTTCCACCGCCAGAAAACCGAGTAAGTTCTTTTGCCAGATTATTGGAGCAGCCAGGAGCGATCGCACTTTCAGCTTTTGCAGTAATTTTGCCGTAAAATGGCTTTTCAAAGAACTGCGGGCATCACCAATTGAAACAATTTGGTTCACTGCTAAAGCATAATAAAAGTCACTCAAGTCTTGTACAGTCATTCCCGCAGCTTGCTGAGTGCTGGAATTGCGATCGATTTTGACAAGCTGATTGCTCATCCGACACCAAAAGTAGCGTCCTTCCCGCTCAAACCAGTAAACATTTGTCCGGCTAGGAGAAATAAATTTATGAGTTGCTTGCACCCCTGCTTCCAGCCTTTGATTAAGGTTATTCAGGGTGCGTAAATTTTCAAGCAATTCTAATAATGGCTCATCGGTTCGCTTGGTTTGTTTTTGCTGCTTATGTATCTCCTGTTGATAAAGCAATGCCCCCAATTCACCTAAAACCATCATCAAACGTGCTTTTGCTTCCCCTGTCAGTAAATAGCCCCAACGTTCGGAACCCAGTAACAGCAAACCTAAGCAACGGTCTTTATAGCGAATTGGTAAAAGAATCGTTCCTTGGATCTGCAATTTTTCAGCGATTTTGCGCCATTCGGCGGCGCGAATTTCAGTTTGTAAATCAGCTATGCCCAAGGGATGCTGTTCAATCACCACTTGCTCTAATAAATCCCCAGGACTGAGAACAACCTTTTGGTATAAAAAGCTTGTGTCACGATCCGGTGAAATACCGCCTTTGCCGAATAATATGTGATTCAGGCGATCGTAAAGAGCAATCCAAATCAGTTTGTAGTCAAACTGTTCTTTAAGATAAGAAATAGTAGTTTCAATCAGAACGTCAACATCATCTTCTTCTCTGAGGCTCTGGAGGACGCGCCCCAAAGAGAGGATCTGCTGTTCGGCGGCTATAGGTTTTTGCGGCTGCCCCATCTGATTTATTGGTTAACATAACTTGTAATATATAAGATGCCCAGAAAACCACCCTGAGTAATATCGCCATAAGTGTTTAATATTGAACCGGAACAGCTTAATAGGCGGTTATGTACCCACAAGTACCTATAGCAAAACAAACCGTTGAATTTTTCTTAGTTTGCGTCAGATTAAGTAATTTACCTTAAACAGCAAGAAGGCTCACACTGAACCCTACGGATTCAGTTTTGAGATGAATTGCGCGTGAGTTGACGACAGCCTTCTGAACGGGAAAGTGAGGTTTTTATGATCGATAGAAATCTTGCTGCAATGAGCAGAGAACAATTAAGAGACTACGTGAAAAAATATCCACAAGACCAGGCCGCTTTCCAAACGTACATGGACAGACTACAAAATGAACCTGGTATTGAAATAACTTCAATGGATCAATTTGAGCAGCTAGTCCGCGAGAGAATTAGACAATCTCAAAAGGAATGATCTGCGCTACTTCCAAAAATCAAAGCTAATGGATATTTATAAATTTGCAATTAGTCCGCTTTTGTTCAATGTGGTAAAAGCAGACCCGGAGTGGTTACACCAGCAGACGATTCGCAGTTTTAGCTGGCTTTCACAAACCCCTGCTAGTTGGGCAAACCAACGCTTACAAAAATCTTTATGTCTGTACGATTCACGCCTAGAACAAAATTTATTTGGGCTAAACTTCCCAAATCCAGTAGGATTAGCAGCTGGGTTTGATAAGGATGGAGTCGCTGCTGGTATTTGGTCTAATCTGGGTTTTGGTTTTGCAGAACTAGGAACTGTAACTTTTCACGCACAACCAGGAAATCCGCGTCCCCGTTTGTTTCGCTTACCGTTGGATAAAGCCGCTCTCAATCGTATGGGCTTTAATAATCTCGGTGCAGCAGCAATGGCGGCCCGTTTGACAAAGGAAAAACAGGAGTCAACCCACTTAATACCCATAGGGATAAATTTGGGTAAATCTAAGGTAACTCCCCTAGAAGAAGCCGCACAAGATTATCTCGATAGTTTTCGCCTACTCAAGGATTTGGGAGATTATTTTGTTGTTAATGTCTCTTCCCCGAATACGCCGGGGTTGCGATCGCTCCAAGATGCTTCTATGCTCAGTGCCATCTTGAATTTGTTGCAACAAGAAAACACTACATATAAACCAATTTTTGTCAAGATAGCGCCAGATTTAGAATGGGAAGCGATCGCTGACATTATTTCTTTGGCTAAAACCTACAATTTGGCGGGAATTATCGCCACCAATACCACCATCCGCCGTGATGGACTCAAAACCCAGGTAATTAACCAAACAGGCAAATCACCTCAAGAAGAAGCTGGCGGAATTAGCGGTGAACCATTGCGCGATCGCTCCACTGAGGTAATTCGTTTTATTTGGCAGCAAACCCAAGGAGAAATCCCAATTATTGGCGTTGGTGGCATTTTTTCCCCAGAGGATGCTTGGGAAAAAATTACTGCTGGTGCTAGCTTGATCCAGGTTTATACCGGCTGGATTTACGAAGGCCCACTGATGGTACGCCGGATTCTAGAAGGTTTACTTTCCAAGCTAGAACAAAGCGGATTCAATTCCATCAAAGAAGCTGTGGGCTTAGAAGTAAAAAATAAAAAGTAAACCTTTAAAGTTCTTACTTTTGCCTTTTGCCTTTTGCCTTTTGCCTTTTAACTTTTGCCTTCTTATTCCTCTTCTACTGGGAAAAACTCTTTAGTTTTTTCTGAGTATGACCAGGCAATACCATCAGGGTCTTTACTGCGACTCCATTCAGGAAACTCTGGATCGTTTCGTCGTTTATAAACTGTGCTGGAATAGACATTTAGTCGTTTGGCAAGTTCAGATTGGATCAGAGAGCCAAAAATTAACTGTTTTTCCAGCGATCGTTTAGCTTCCTCATGGGTTAGGGTTGGCTGTGGTATTGATTCGGTTTCTGTTTCTTCCTCCTTAAGTGTTGTTGGTGGTGGTGCTAGGAGCGATCGCGCAGTTTTAGTAACTGGTTGAGCCGGAAGTTCTTTGACAGGCTCACTACTGTCAAGAATATTGCCGAGAATGCTGGCAGTTATAAAGTAATAAGACTGGCCCGCTTCTTCGGAATTCACTATACTGGCACCAAATTCCGAGGCTTTACCATCCAAGTAGCGTTTTGCCGTTGTTCCGGGAAAATTGCCCTTGATTGCCAAATCCATAGGCGTAAGTCTGCCCTGATTTTCTCGAACCAACTGATGAAAAATTGGGTTAACTCGTATAGTCCACTGTTGCCATTGATATTCCTGCCAAATCTTGAAGCCAATTCCCAGCACAATTAGCGCTAGCAAAATCCTCCAGGTAGCAACCAGGAAAATAATCAAAAACGAGATGGGCAAAAGTAGAACGAGAAAAGCCTTGCCGTTGTCTTCTATGGGTTTTTCACTCATGCCGATTTTTGCCAAGTGAATTTGTGGAAATAATATTATATATATTGGCAAAAATTGTGACACTTTTTTGTATCTTTTGGCAAAGTTGCGGCAAACTTGCCGGCAAAACCTTTACCTTGTAGGTGTTATAGCCTATTGAAACTGGAACTTCTCTTATTGGTCTGCGATGCCTACGGCGGTAAACTACGCACAAAAGTTTTTACCCAGAGAAAAAAGAAGGCTTTTAACTCAACCAACAAATCTATAAATTTAAATCGTCAGTCCCTTGACAACAGATAATACATATACTACATTAATAATACAAGTCAACTTTCACCAGAGAGTTAACTTGTGCCAGTAGCGGATAGCTCAAATGACAGAGTGCCCACCTTGCCCGGAAGGGCCGAAGTATCAAGGGTTATCGTATATAACTTAAACACCCTTGATCAAACTTCTGGAGGTGTAGGTAAAAATCCTACTTCGCTACACCAAATTCAGTACTGAGTCACGAATTTTAAATGTTTAACTAATAACTTTATATGTGGTGGGTAGCTCAGTGGATAGAGCGCCTAAATATCCTTATTCACCCCTTGCCTGAAAAGGCCGACGAATCGAGGGTTATCGCCTGCCAAGCGGGAGGTCGCGGGTTCAATTCCCGCTCCACTAGACCAAATCTAGTGCTGAAACTTTTAATTTTTATGTGGCGGGTAGCTCAGAGGTAGAGCGCTAAACATCCTTTTTCTGCAAAGGCCGACGAATTAGGGTTATCGAATAGGGTTCGAGAGGTCGCAGGTTCAAGTCCTGCTCCGCCACCTTTCATTTTTGCCCGCGAGGGCCGGGAGATGAAGCGATGAATTACAATTTTTTCACTAAAAATAAGACTAAAACACCCCAAAATCAGCCTATCCCCGGACGAGAAGCAGAAATGGTTCAGGGATGCTCCGGCGGCTGGATGTTTGATGCTGGCATTTGGAAAATGCTGCGTCGCTGTCTTTTGGTTGGTACAGCAAAAAGCACTTACTACGCTGGTAAACAGGAATTAACTGAGGATTTTGTGACAGTTGTCAGACAAGCTGTTGCCGAAAATCCCGGTCGTGTAGCGGAAGAAATTTTGTATGCTAGCGATGGACGCGCCATTAATAACAGTGCGCCTATCTTAGCTTTGGTGCTGCTGTCGATGGGTGAAACACCAGAAGCAAAACAGGCATTTGGTGAAATCTTCTCGCAAGTTGTCCGCACTGGTAGCCACTTCTACGAATGGCTCAACTACACAAAATCTCTGCGGGGATTTGGTAAAGTCGTGCGGGAAGCTGGTAGAACTTGGCTCTCAAGGGAAGATGTCAAGGGTTTAGCTTATCAACTGTTGAAATATCAACAGCGTCAAGGCTTCTCCCACCGAGATGCTTTGCGGTTGTTCCATGTCAAACCGCCTACAGAAAATCACCGTCAACTATTTGAGTGGGTAGTTAGAGGCTGGGAAGAATTGCCAACAGACATTCCCTCAGAGGCGTTAGCGCAGATTTGGTGGTACGAGTGGCTTAAGCGGAATCCCACCCAAACCCATGAAGCTATTTCCCAAGGACGCTTAACCCACGAAATGGCTGCACCTGTGGGCAAAATGGATCAGCAAGCTTGGCAGTTGCTATTTCAGGAAATGCCAATAAGTGCAATGTTACGTAACCTGGGTTCTTTAACTGAACTAGGTGTGTTGCGAGCCGATGAAAGCGCCAATTTGCTACGAGTGGAAGCAGTTCTCAACAACAAGGAACATCTGCGTAAAGGTCGCATCCATCCGATTGATGTTTTGAAAGCACTTAAGACTTATAAATCTGGTGGAACATTAGGACGCAGTAAGAAAACTTGGAATCCAGTTCCTCGGATTGTGGACATTTTAGAAAAGGCAGTTGAACTGTCTTTTGATGTTGTGCAACCCACAGGTAAAGTTTTTATGCACGCCGTGGATGTTTCTAGTTCTATGGGTAGCTTGGTTGCAGATATGGGGCTGAGTTGCTGTGAAATTGCCACCACAATGGCACTAGTGACAGCAAAAGCAGAGAAAAACTATATGATTCGCGGCTTTTCTACAGAATTCCGTGAATTAGGTATCAGTGCCAAAGATAGTTTTAGTTCTGCGGTTCGCAAAGCTAGCAACCAAAACTTCGGTGGAACAGATGCGTCTGTAGCTTACGACTGGATGATTAAGAATAAGTTCAAAGCTGATGTAGTCTGCTTCTGGACTGACTCGGAAAGCTGGGCCGGGTATAAGCATCCAAGTCAAGCACTGAAGGAGTACCGCCAAAAGGTAAATCCAAACATCAAGGCGGTGTATGTCACCTTGACACCTTACCAAATTACTTTGGTAGATCCTCAAGATTCACTGTCTTGGGATTTAGCAGGGTTCGATCCAGGTACGCCTCGGATTATCCAGATGCTAGCTACGGGTGAGTTGTAGATATTGCTGAAGGCTAAAGGATGAAACACTTTATCCTTCATGCTTCATGGCGGGTTATCCTTGTTCGCAACTTGCCTCTCGGGGCCGAAGAATTAAGGTTATCGGTTATGTCTCCACCATTGTGGGGATTAGCGGGTTCAAACCCCGCACCCGCCTTTGTTTGATTTTTGATGTGCGATCGCATACCAGCCCGAAGCGATCGCAATTTTTTACAAGCACAACCCGAAAATTAGACACAAAATAAAATAGCGTAGGCGTAGCCCGTCGTAGACATCGCTCATCATTTATTCAACTACCGAATGCTTAATTAAACAATGTCCCTAAGAAATTGATAATTGGTTTCCAAAAGATACCAGTCAACACATAAGGAGCGTATTGTAAAAGCGGTAAGCTTGACTGCTTCGACGACTTTATCGGTAAACACTCCAAGAGAAAAGGCACTATACAGGTAAGCCCATAAGCAGTTGCTAAGGCTGTATTCCATTTAGGTTCATCTCCTGGTATGGGGCTATAATAAATACCCAGCATAATGAACGAGATCATTAAAAACTGCTCCCATAAAAACCAGGATTGAGGTGGTAGAAAATAAACTAACTGGAGAAAGCTGTTGTTGTCTATTTTTTGTCGCATCCCCAAAAGTACAGCCCAAGTTGCAGCTCCAACAATACCATCATCTTTCAGTCCATAAATTCTTTGAAAGCGTTTAACGCCTCTCTCAGTTTCACGACTAAAATACCCGTCAGGTTCTTTTTTAAAAAATCCTTCTTCATTGAGAATAATTTGCAGTTCTTTAACTGCATCCCGTAACTTTGGAGACATACTTTTTTGATTGCGGTAAAGCTTTGGGTAGAAAAGACAAGCCCAACTCAGTGGCCCAACTATCCCATCTACCTGAAGATTATTAGCTTTCTGAAATTTAATTACAGCCTCTTCTGTTTCTAAGTCAAATTTACCACTAATAGTTGAGAGAAAACCCTGAGCTTGCAGTCGCTCTTGGAGTTCATTGATTGATTCTTGTGCAGAGTTTGGCGAAAAGCCTCGGTATAATATGGGACGTTTATTGAATACACAGACTTGTTTTTCTTCGGGAAAATAACGTCGGGATTGTTTTAGTCCAAACAAGAGGTTTAGAAAGTTAAGTGTTTTATTTGTCATAGTTTTATTGAGTAATTTGTGAAAAAATCATCTGGCAAAGTTTTAGAGCCTAGAAATCGATATGGTCGGCAGCCTCTACGTACTAGAGACAGAAATAAACTTACAAATTAGCTTACTGGTTAAATTTAAGACAGGAGTTAACACTGTTAAAAAAATGTTACTAATTTGTCAAACTTTTGTTCGTTAAAATGTTGCTAACGCCACATTGATAACGAATTTATTGGGTAATATTTATGCCAGGTCAGTCAGAAGATTGGAATTTACCTAAAAGTTGGAATCGCAAGATTTTGCAGGACTGGGAGATAGACCGACTACTGACTAATTTGGAGGTTACACTTCAAAAGCGTTACAGACAAAGTACTAGGAAAGACCTGTTACTTGGGCTACTCTGTGGGTACAGCTTGAAAAAGATTGGTCAAGATTTGCACAAAGAAAACGCTGCTGTCAGAGCAGGGTTAAGCAATATCTATCGGGATATTGAAGTTTTGACAGGAGAAGCAAATAAAAGTGTTAAGTCCAGCAATCTTGTCTACGTTTTGGAAAGACATGGTTATCGTAGAGGGTCTGTTGTAGCTGCTATCCAACGCCGTGACATCCCCCACAATTTGCCAGCACCGACTTACACCCAATTTATTGGTCGGGAGGCAGATATGAAAAAGCTATTAGAACGCCTTTCGTCAGTGCATGGCGCTCACATGATCACAGTACATGGCATTGGAGGAGTAGGTAAAACGGCGCTGGTATTAGCAGCTGCTTACCTATGCTTAAAAGCTAGTAACGAAAACTCTTCTGACGCACCCAAATTTGATGCGATTATTTTCACTTCAGCTAAACAGCAAGAACTTATTCCCACTAATAGTATCTTGTGGCGGCAACAGGGACAGCGTAATCTACGCGATATCTTTCGAGAAATTGCTAATGCTTTAGACGACCCGACAATTCTTCAATCTCCTCCCAATGACCAATTTGATCGTGTTCGCCAAATTCTCTCAAAACGGAGAACACTGTTGATTGTGGACAATATGGAGACTATAGAAGACAGGAATGAGGTTATTGAGTTTTTATATAATCTACCCATTTGCATCAAAGTAATAATTACTAGCCGCGAACAAATTGCCTTGTTGCCAATCCGTCTGCGAAACTTACCTCCAGATGATGGTTTGCAGTTGATTCGACAACAAGCTGAAGAAAAAGGTATAAGCATCAACGATGAAGACTCTAAGCAACTCTACGATCGCACTGGCGGCATCCCTCTGGCGATCGTATATTCGCTTGGTCAATTATCCGGTGGCTACTCCCTAAACTCGGTATTGAATCGATTAACCTCGGCTACAGGTGATGTGGCTCGTTTTTGCTTTGAGCAATCAGTACAAGGAATCAAGGGACAACCACCCCACAAGTTACTCATGTCACTGGCGATTTTTCCTGACTCTGCCATACTCGCAGCTGTGGCTGAGGTTGCTGGGCTAACAGCCGCTCCTGATGTTGTAAATAATGGCTTGGCGCGTTTGCAGCAACTTTCCTTGGTGAATCTCAACCCAGAGACTAAGCGGTTTGATATGCTATCTCTGACTCGTGAATATGCCTTAGCAGAATTAGCCGCTTACCCAGATTTTGAGAGAGAAGCACGAAGGCGTTGGGTGAGATGGTATCTTGATTTTGCCCACAATTATGCCGGAGAAGATTGGGAAAAATGGATACACTACAATAAATTAGAACCAGAAGAAGGAAATCTGCGAGCAGTACTTCATTGGTGTGAAGACAAAGAACACTATGAAGCAGTTAGAGATTTATGGCTTCTCTTAAGCCACTATGCAAATCTCTACGCCTATTGGGACGATCGCTTAGATTGGCTGCAATGGCTCATAGAACAATCAGAACGGCGTGGTGAATGGTCTTGTTTTGTAAAAATCATCGTCCGCAAAAGCTGGCTACTAATTCGAGAGTGTTCCTCTGTGAGTCTGAAAGAAGCAGATAAAATTTTGCGCCGGACGTGGATTTTGCGTGACCATGCAGATTTATGTGTTCAGGCTGACTTAGCCGAAAGTATGGCTAGGCTGCAAATTAGACAGAAGGATTATCAAGATGCACGCCACTGGCTAACTGTAGAAGAAAAATTGGTGATCGAGGCGAATCTAGAGGAGCGACAGCACATCCGCTATTTTATTCCCGTTCTTTATCATCAGGCTGAAATCCATTATTTAGAAGGTGAATATCTTTTAGCAAAGAAGCTCTTTCAAGAGGTGATGAAAAGTGCAGAAAAAATTAGTTGGCATCGGGTGATCAATTCTGCTCAAAATTGGCTGGCTGATATTGCAATTGAACAAGGCGATCGCGATCAAGCTGAAAAACTATTAATTCAAGGCTTGACTGTTGCTGAAACGACTCACAACAAGCGACGTTTAGCCCGCTATCGGCGTTCTCTTGCCCGTTGGGAGAAAAAGTGGGGAAGTGCAGAGAAAGCCTACAAATTGTCAATTAAGGCTATTGATGGTTTTAAGCTCTTGGGAATGACAGGGGATGCACAGGAGATGCAAATTTTCCTTGATTCACTGTAATCATAGGCGCTTATGTTGCCCACCCGACAAGATGGAATAATTTATTTATTTCTTGGAAATCCCTAAAAGCGCGATCGCATATCCACCAAAACTAGGCAAGATATTTTTTTACAAGATAATGTAATATAACTTAGCAGTATTCTAGCGATGCCTAGGTTGGGCTGCGCCTACGCTATTCCTTTTCAATCTAATTGCAAGCAAAGCAGCAATTTGCTACATATCAGAATGGTTCCATCCAAACTTGTCCACCTAAAGACAGTAGATTAAGTTTTGTCTGAATAACTATAAGGAATGAAATAGCTCTGCTTTCCAAAAAGTAAAAAAGGAACAGATTTTTATGGCATTTGATTACAACCTGTTTGTCATTGGTGCTGGGCCTGGTGGATTGGCAGCAGCTAAAAAAGCAGCTAGTTACGGTGTTCGTGTCGCTATTGCCGAACAAGAATCCATCGGTGGAACCTGTGTAAATCGCGGTTGCATTCCCAAAAAACTGATTGTCTACGCTGCTGACTTCGCCCTACAAAAGCAAATAGCGCCCAGTTATGGATGGAGTGAGTGTCAAACATATTTTGACTGGACATTATTCATTAAGTCAGTACATCAGCATCTTGACACCCTCAACCAGACTTACTTTCAGCAATTACAGAAAGCTGGAATTGAACTAATTTGCGATCGTGCCACTTTCATCGATGCTCATACTGTCGATATCAATGGACTTAAAGTTACAGCCGACAAAATTTTAATTGCTGTGGGAGGGCAACCCCTCAAGCCCAAAATCCCAGGTATAGAATATGCCATTACATCCCGCGAGATGTTTCAGTTACCTTATCTACCGAAACGTTTAGCAATTATTGGCGGTGGCTACATTGGCGTAGAATTTTCCAGCATGATGCACGCTTTCGGTTGCCAGGTGACGGTGATTGAAAAAGACGAGATGATTTTATCAGGGTTTGATGATGACATTCGCTCTACGGTACAACAAGGTTTGAGCAAACGCGGAATTAAGTTATTGACTAGTAGTACTGTTCAAGAAATCAAATACTCTGATGAGAGTTTGTTATTAACTATTACTGGTAAGAAGCGAGAAATAATTACAGCAGATACGATCTTGGTTGCCACAGGTTACGCTCCAAATACCAAGAATCTTGGTTTAGAAAATGCCCATGTTGAACTTGGCGAACATGGTGCAATCAAAGTAGATGAATACAGCCGCACCACCCAAGAAAATATTTTTGCTGTGGGTGACTGCACCAGCCGAGTGCAATTGTCTCCCGTGGCGAAGGCAGAAGGTATTGCTTTTGCCAATACAATTTTTGGCAACAAGGTGCAAAAACTGGATTATGATTATGTGCCCTCTGCTGTTTTTTGCCGTCCAGAAGCGGCTGGTGTGGGGATGACGGAGGCGAAGGCACGGGAAAAATTTGGTGAATCTGTACAATGCTACTGCACCCAATTCCAACCACTTTTGTATCAGCTAACCGAACAGAATGAGCCAACCACTATGAAGTTAGTTGTAAATGGCGATTCTGGGCAAGTTTTGGGCGCTCATCTGGTAGGTGAACACGCAGCAGATATCATTCAAAGTCTAGGTGTGGCAATTCGCAAGGGCATTATCAAGGAAGACTTGGATGAAATAATAGGTATTCACCCTACGGTAGGAGAAGAATTTTTTTCGTTAAATCAGGTGCAGGAATGAGTGAAGGGGGCAGGAGGCAGGAAGAAAACTGCCTTCTTTATAGATTTTTCTTCCCGTGTCCCCGTGTGCTTCTCAAGAAGTTTCTGAGGATACCTCTGAGCAAGATTTTGTGGGAGCGTTTAATTGGTCTAAAGTATTTGTTAATGAGTCATCACCTAGCATCGGGTATCTGCTGTGGGAATTTACCACATCGTCAAAAGCTTTTAGATCCTCAAGAGCCTCTGATGCAGACTGATATCGGTGTTTGAAGTCATCCAGCACCATTTTACTGAGAATATTAGCAACGGAGCGGCTTACTTGAGAGCGTAGTTTACCGCCGTAGGCATCACTCCATTTTATCTCTCCATCAGCATCTCTATCTAGCTCACGGGGTGCTACACCAGTCAAGGCTCTAATCCCAACCATACCCACTGCATAGATGTCACTACTGTATTGGGGACGGCCAAAACATTGTTCGCTGGGTGCGTAACCCTGAGTTCCAATGCCAATGGTAAAGGGGGTTTGCTCTTCAGTATCAAGCTGTTTTGTGCTGACTTCTTTGACGGCTCCAAAGTCAATCAATACCAGTTTTCCATCTGAGTGTCGCCGGATAATATTACTGGGCTTAATATCCCGATGAATCACATTATTTTGATGAACAAATGTTAATGTTTGCAATAAGTCTCTGACAATTTTGATCGCGGCAATTTCATCAATTGCTCTACCTGGTGGCAATTCCTGATTTAAAGTATGACCAATTATCTGTTCTTGCACTAGATAAAATTCTTCATCTTCTTCAAAATACGCCAAAAGTTGAGGGATCTGATCGTGTGTTCCTAATTTTTCTAGGGTTTGCGCCTCTGAGTGAAATAAACGTCTGGCAAGTTGCAAGGCTTCTGGTTTAGTGCTGGCTGGTTTTAGTTGCTTGACAACACATCGCGGACTCCCAGGACGTTGGGTATCTTCGGCAATATAGGTTTCGCTGAATCCACCGGAACCGAGAACTTTGACAATTTTGTAGCGTCGAGCCAAGACTTTTCCTGATAAGGCTAAATCTCGTTGCTGGATTAAGTATTGCAAGTCATATTGTTGACTGATAATCTCTTGAACAACGGGAGATGTTTGATACTTCTGAAAAATGTTTACTAATTGACGTTTTCTGATGCTTTCCCTCATGACTGAGGTTCCCAGGTAGGAAAGTCCGGTCATGGCGATCGCAATCATTGGTACAATCGTAGGAAAAATTAATTGACCATAGACAAATAACCCATAGCTAATTCCTAACCAAGCGCCACATAGGGCGAGGCTATATAAAAATCTATTGATGCTACGCTTGTGTCTGCTAATCATCAAGGCTGCACTGCCAACTAGAACTAGCACAAACAAACCCTGCAATGGTGGAGTGTTAATTCCTGGAGCGATCGCTTTCCCTAACATCAAAGTTGCGATCGCATTGGCATGAATTTCCACGCCCGACATCGGTTTAGCGCTGTTGCTAGCAGCGACTGGATAATAATCGTTATTTAACTTATCTGTCGCACCAATCAGCACTATCTTGTCTTTGAAGACCTTTCCCTGCTGCAAATAGGTATTCCAATTTTCCGGGTCGAGTACGTGCCAAAAGGGTATTTGCTCAAATGTACCCGCAGAACCCCAAAAATAAATGCGATCGCCTTTTGGTCGCGGATAATTTACTCGTGCTGTCCTGAGTACTGCTTCATCAAAAGAGGGTAGCTTCTCGATCAAATTGTCTTCACCCAACGACTTAGAAAACTCACTCGCCAATCGATGAACTTTCCCATCCACCTCTACGGGGAAATTAACTGAGCCAATGGAAACTGACCCTGTACGAAACATCTGTTGTGGGTCTGTCAGTTGTGTAAAAGTCCCTTGGTGCGTCTGAGAATTTTCGTAGACGGCCGCTAAGGTAACTTTACTGCCATATTTTTGCAATACTGCCTGGAATTGGCGATCGTCAGTAACTCCATAACTACTCGGCGTGTCAAAAACTACATCTATCGCTACAGAGCGGACACCTGCTTTAATTAACTTTTTAATTATCTGGGAGTATGCAGCACGTTTATAAGGATAAGATTTCAGTGTTTCTAGGTAGGCATACTGTTTTGGATTTGTTTTATAGTACTGTTCGGGAACTGATATTGACTGATCGTCTATTGCTAAAATTACGATGTCTTCTGGAGGCACAATCGGCCCACGCAGTTGAAAAAAGCCAGAAAGCGCCTTATTTTCCATCAATTTAACCGATTCGCCACCAGAAGCACTCAGCAATGCTGCACCCATTACGCAAGCTCCAGCGAGGAGATGACCTAAGTGAATCATCCATCTAGACTGGCGAGCTGATGCTGTTGACGTTACTTTTGTCGGTTTACTTGACAGTCTATTGGCAGCAGAGACATAGTTTTTAGTTAAGGTAGATGTAGGTTCTTCTGCCATATCGTGTTACTGATTGATTTAAGTCCAACACTTTTATTTATTCAGACCACGTTTTAGTGCAAGCACATTGAAATAAGACTTAAATGATAATCTTATACATTTGTAAAGTATCTTCTATTCATCAACAAACCTTTATTGGCAGAGCTAGCCCCCAAGAGATTCCTACTCAGGTACTGCCTAAATTATTGTTTTTCTGTTAAGTGAGTTACAACTAGTGATTGTCTCACAGATCAGAGCCGGATCTATTTCGCCTCTGCTAATTGGTTGCGGCGAGATTTGATCCTAACCTAACCAACAGGTACGCTCCTAACTGGGTGTTTTACCAGAAGCTGTCCCAAGGCCGTCTTCTGTCTTTGGCGCAATATTGGTACTCCCAGAAAGCATGTCCTGATACTGAAAGCTCTACCTATAGATAGGCATAAACTTATATCCTACCCTAAGCTTATGCTATACCTCTTTAGGAGTAAACTTTAATGTTATACAGCGATAAATGCTGTTACTGGTTCAATTTTATTGGTAGATTTTGATCAGAAGGTAGCTCTTGCAGTGCTGGAGGTGAATAAGGTTTAGCACCCAGCATCTCAACTCCAATGTTGCATCCGTTGTTATGCCTTGAAAGAGGTAGGATAAAAGCTATAGATGAAGAGCTACTTTATAGATATTAGCAAACTTGCTATTTGAAAATTGCTATAATCTATTGTTCCATCTAAATTCATATATATTATTAGGTGTAAATTTGTATGGGTTCTCCAATGAATCGTCTGTCTATTTTTGTAGACGGAAACAATATGTTCTATGCTCAACAAAAAAATGGGTGGTTTTTTGACCCACGGCGAGTCTTAGAATACTTTAAACATGAGCAATCAGAAACAACATTAATTAATGCATTCTGGTACACTGGCTTAAAAGACCCACAAGATCAACGAGGTTTTAGAGATGCTCTAATTAGTCTAGGATATACAGTCCGAACTAAAATCCTTAAAGAATATTATGATGATACTTCTGGTCGTTACTCGCAAAAAGCGAATTTAGATATTGAAATTGTTGTAGATATGTTTAATACAGTAGACCAGTATGACCGAGTAGTATTATTCAGTGGTGATGGAGATTTTGAACGAGCAATCGAACTATTACGCTCAAAAAATACACATATTACGGTAGTATCAACAGAAGGAATGATCGCTAGAGAACTACGGAACGCTACTGATAGATATATAGATTTAAATGATATCAGAGATCAAATAGAAAAAACTGAAGGTTAATAGCCTTAGCAATTATTTACAAAGGTAAGAGTAAAAGAAAAACTAAGGTTGAAGATATATTGAGCCACAAGTAAAAATTAAACAACAAACCGCAAATGACAAACAAAACAGATCGAATTATCATTTTTGATACTACACTGCGAGATGGAGAGCAGTGTCCGGGAGCGACTCTGAATATAGACGAAAAGCTAGTTATTGCCAAGCAACTAGCGCGTCTGGGTGTGGATATAATTGAGGCAGGCTTTGCCTTTGCCAGTCCCGGAGATTTTGAAGCAGTCAGCAAGATTGCCCAAATTGTGGGGACAGAAAATGGTCCGGTAATTTGCAGTTTGGCAAGAGCGATTAAAGCAGATATTGAAGCGGCCGCAGAAGCATTAAAACCAGCCGTAAAGGGCAGAATTCACACATTTATTTCGACTTCTGATATTCATTTAGAGTATCAGTTACGGAAGTCACGGGCAGAGGTGTTAGCGATCGCCGAAGAAATGGTAGCTTATGCTAAATCCTTCATGACAGATGTCGAATTTTCGCCGATGGATGCGGCTCGTTCCGATCCAGAATTTTTGTACCAAGTGTTAGAGCGAACGATCGCAGCTGGTGCAACAACAGTTAACATTCCCGATACCGTGGGTTACACCACCCCAAGTGAATTTGGAGCCATAATTAAGGGCATTATCGAAAATGTCCCCAACATCGACCAAGCGATTATTTCCGTTCACGGCCACAATGATTTAGGCTTGGCAGTTGCTAACTTCTTAGAAGCCGTAAAAAATGGCGCACGGCAACTAGAATGTACGATCAATGGTATTGGTGAACGTGCCGGCAATGCCTCACTAGAAGAATTAGTAATGGCGTTGCACGTGCGGCGGCAATATTTTAATCCCTTTTTGGGAAGACCAGAAGAATCTCAAGAATCCCTGACAAATATCGACACCCGACAAATTTATAAAACCTCACGCTTAGTTTCTAATTTGACGGGAATGTTGGTACAACCAAATAAAGCGATCGTCGGGGCGAATGCCTTTGCTCATGAGTCTGGAATTCACCAAGATGGTGTCCTAAAAAACAAGCTCACTTACGAAATTATGGATGCCCAATTGATTGGCTTAACAGACAATCAAATAGTTTTGGGCAAACATTCAGGGAGAAATGCTTTCCGGACTCGGTTGAAAGAATTGGGTTTTGAACTGTCGGATAGTGAGCTAAATAAAGCCTTCGTTAGATTCAAAGAAGTAGCAGATAAAAAGAAAGATATTTCTGATTGGGATTTGGAAGCAATCGTTAACGATGAAATTCAACAAGCACCCGATTTGTTCCGGGTAGAGTTGGTGCAAGTTTCCTGCGGTAGCAACGCCCGTCCTACTGCTACAGTTACCCTGCGTACCCCAGAAGGTGAAGAATTAACCGATGCAGCGATCGGTACTGGGCCAGTGGATGCAGTTTACAAAGCCATCAATCGGGTGGTGAATGTGCCCAACGAATTGATTGAGTTTTCTGTGCAGTCAGTAACAGCCGGTATTGATGCCATTGGCGAAGTAACAATTCGTTTACGTTATGAATCTAAAGTGTTTTCTGGTCATGCAGCGAACACAGATATCATAGTGGCATCTGCACAAGCTTATGTAAATGCGCTGAATAGGTTGTATTCTGCGTTGCAAAGACAAGAAAAGCCAGAGGAAGTAACTGCACAGAAAGTCTGAGATCGGAATCTGTGAAACTGCTAGTTTTTAGCTGATGCTAACAAACTCCTCTCCAACTTTGGGGAGGAGTTATTTGTGAGTTCCAAAAATTTGTTAGAAATTATGCTGACAGAAAAACATATAACTATCAGAGAAGCTACTACCAAAGAAGACTCACTGATTGCAAAACACTTTTACCAAATGTGGCTAGATATTGGTGTTGATGAGAGTAATATTATTCTGGATTGGCAGAATATTACCCTCAAATTTATAGAAGAAGCGCGTCGAGATTTGTTTTATAAGGCTTTTATTGCAGAGATTGATAATACAGTTGTGGGTTCTGTTAGTTGTCAACTGTTTGCAGGTTTATACCCAAATGTTTTCAAAGATGAATACCGCAAATTTGGATATATTTGGGGCGTTTATGTCGAACAATCTTACCGCAGACAAGGAATTGCCAAATCCTTAACTAATAGAGCAATTGAATATTTAAAAGCGATCGCTTGCACGCGTGTGGTTCTTAACGCCTCGCCATTGGGTAAACCAGTTTACTCCAGCCTCGGTTTCTCTGAAGGGAATACAATGCAATTGGATTTGATTTAACAAAACAACTAATTTTGATTTAGTTATAGTCCAATACGCTTGGGTTAAGCATTTCTTTCTTCTCTTTGTGTCCTTCTCTGACGAGAGCTGCGCGAATGCGTCCTACCCTGCGGGAAGCCGCTCCGCGTCTATGCAGTTCGTTAAAAAATTGACTTTTGCAAAGAGTTTTAGCCTTAACTGAACTGTATTGGTTTATGGTATTCGTGTTTGCACAGTAGTAGCTGGTGTATTGACTGAAGGTGTAAACCCAGCCAGTTTATCCGACTTTTGGGGTACAAAATCCGTTTCTTTGCTACCTTGAACCTCAGATAAGTAGCAATCTCGCACTGCTAACAACAAGCCTTTGATGGCATCTGGTGCGCCTGTTTTAACTAAATCGTCCGCCTTTTTGAAAAAATGCGATCGCCATTTGCCATCGTTATTGCCATACAATTCTATTAAATACCAACCTGCAAGATACTCAGCTAAAGGATCGAGACAGAAACGGATTCTGTCTTTAGCAGAACCGATAGTTTGAATCAGGTGCAGGCGCTTTTCCAGATAATTGAGGTGTGCTTCGGGGTCATCAATACCCAAAGCTGCTAATGCAGCAATGGCATCTGCACGCTTGGCGGTTCCTGGTTGATAACTTTGCTGCAAGCATTCCCAGGCGATGGTTTTGGCAATTTGATGAACAGTGCGGTCATCAAATTGCTCGTCTGTAACATCACGATTGAGTTCATTGATATAACCCAGCATTAAATTAGGAATATTCTCTGGTAACGCAGAAATATTAGATGTAACGTCTTTACTGGCGATTAACTGTTCAGCATAAAGTTTAGCCAGCAAGACAGTGATATTATTTTGACCGACCATCAGAGAAAGACGGTTACAAGCGTCAAAAAATTCCTGGTCAGTAAAGCGATCGCGTTTACCTCGCTGCATGAGATAAGCTTCCATAAAGGACGATAGTTTATTAGCCTCAATCCGCAAGGGTTTAATTATCGTTTTATTAACCCGCCCCAGTTTTTCCTCAATTCGGGAAGTAATCACCAACGCATTCACCGGAAACTCTGGCGACTCCGGCTCAATTGCTTCTCGTGTAGTCGCATTCATTTCTGAGAACCGGTCTACAATCACTAGAATGCGTTTCTTTCTTAACAAACGTAACAGTAATTCTTGACAAATCGGCTCTGGTTCATCAATTAAAGCTTGCAACTGTCCTCTAATGGCTTCTAAAAGCGGCGACTTACCTTCAGTTACCCGGAATTCTTCTTCCAAAAGCACAGGTAACATCAAATGTTTGCAGAGTTGTTGGTCTTCATCCTCAGCCATTGCCCATCCAGCGATTCGACACGCTAAACTGGTTTTACCTACACCCCCTTCGCCGCCAATTACTAGGCAGCTACGTTGTTTCTCGAAAGTTGAGCGCAAATTCTCATTCATCAGTTGGGGAACTGTTGTACCATCCAGAACAACGGGAATGGGAATGTAACAGGCGCGACTGTTAACTGTATCCTTTTTGGGAAATTGTTCGTGGGCTGCTTTGATATATTTAGCTACCCACGCATCTAATACTCTGGGATGGTAATGAAACCAGCCAACAAATAGCACATATCGCAGAGGTACATTAACGCTGATAAATGGGAGAGAAAAATCTGTGTAGGGTTTGAGGGCGTTGTTAATTTTCAACAACCATAAAGGGGCTACCCGCAAGAGAATTAACCAAATAGAAGGCAATAAGATAAGGTAAGCGGCAATTCCCAAGAGTAATTTATGCTCAAATAGCGATTCCAGAACTCTATCAAAGAGGCGAGTTTCTTTTTCTGCTTTCAGGGCATTAAGAGGGCGACGTATCAGCCTAATGTCCGTCTCTGTGAATTTATCTTTGTATTTTTGTATAGTTGCCAATACCTGCTCAAAGTCTGAGATGACTTTCTGCAACTTGGAGGTAGGTAAAGCATTTGCCTTGTCCTGAAAGCCTGCCGCTATTCCTCCTAAACCTTTGATAGCACCTAAACGCACGTAGAACTGGCTATCATTCAACAAGGCAATTAAATTCGGGACAGAAGATACTGCTTCTGTACCCATTGCACCCAGAGCGTAAGCAGAATTGTAACGTACAGTGGGGTTTTTATCTTTTAAGGCAGCAGTTAATACTGGGACAGCTACTTTCGCTTCTACACCAATTTTTCTGAGTGCAGAAGGAACATAAATGCGAACGAATTGCTCCTTGTCTTGTAACGCCGCCATCAACGATGGAACTGCTGCTTTGGCTGCTGTCCCAATATTTCCTAAAGCTAAGGTGGCGTACAGGCGGACTTGTCCATCTTCATCTTGCAATGCCGCACTTAAGGCTGGAACTGCTGGTGCTGCTTCTGCACCCAAATCTCCTAAAACCGAAGCGGCGTGCCAGCGAAGATTAATATCCTGATTTTTCAAAGCTTCAATCAGAGACGGCACTGCTGCCGAACCGATATTAACTAATGCATCTGCTGCAAGGCTTCTGATGTGGGCATCGTTATCTATCAGCTTCTCAATCAGAGGAGCAATTTTGCTGTCAGTAGTAATTTGCGCCCAACTATTGCTTGTGCATAGTAGGAACAGTGTCAGGCATAAGACAACTACCTTGAGCGCACTAAGTAATACTTGTCTGGTATACTTTGTCATTGAATCGGATTGAATCACCCGATGAACAACTCCAGTCAGAGAAACTATACCTAAGATTGTAATCTAACTGTCAATGTGGGTTAGCGATGTCTACGACGGGCTACGCCTACGCACTGCTTTGCCACCGCTTTGCTCAAGCTTAGTTAGCATTGGGATTTAGACGCATCATGATTTTCTCTGGCTCTGTCAAATTTTTAAATCCATAACGGCGATAAAGTCCATGAGCATCTTTTGTGCCTAACAACCACCTTTGAACGTCTTGCAATTCTGGATATTCTAAAATATATTCTACAAACCATTTTCCTAAACCCTGTCCTCGATAAGGCTCTAAAATAAAAACATCTTTTAACAACGCAGAAGTTGCATAATCAGTGATGACTCTCGCAAAGCCAACTTGTTGATTATCTTCATAAAGTCCAAAACATAAAGAATTGTTTATTGACTTTTCCACAGTGGCTAACGGGATGTTTTCAGCCCAATAGGAAGTTTGTAAAAAATCATGAATCATTTGAATATCTAATTTAGATTTATCGGTGTTGATGTAAAATCGATGTTTTAATTCTTCATTCATCTGGCTACATCTTTTATTTAATAGGTTGAAAAATTATAATTCATTCTTGGGGTCAATGGTTTGTAGTGTCAAATGATGAAATTACTGAACCATTAGCTGGATAACAGAAGCTATATTCAGCATTCAATGATATGGGTGCATATAGTTACTGATTATGAATCAGCCTACAACAAAATCTTGGCAAGAAGTCCTCGCTGCTTTCAAACAAATTTGGGGTTATGAAGATTTCCGTCCACCACAGGGAGAAATTGTCAGCAGTTTATTATCACAAAAAGATGCGCTGATTATTATGCCCACAGGTGGCGGGAAGTCGATTTGTTTTCAACTTCCTGCACTGCTACAAACAGGATTAACTTTGGTAGTTTCGCCCTTGGTGGCGTTGATGGAAAACCAAGTTCAGGAATTACTACAAAGCCACCAAAAAGCAGCACTTTTGCATAGTGAATTATCTTCATCTCAACGCCGTGCAACTCTGCAAGCTTTAGAACGCCAACAGCTAAGATTACTTTATTTATCGCCCGAAACTTTGCTCAGTGCGCCAGTGTGGGAAAGATTATGTCACCCGCAATTGCAAATTAATGGCTTGATTTTAGATGAAGCTCATTGTTTAGTGCAGTGGGGTGATACTTTTCGCCCAGCTTATCGCAGATTAGGGGCGGTGCGTCCGGCATTGCTCAAATCAAAACCACCAGGAACAAAAATTAGCATTGCCGCTTTTACTGCGACTGCTGACCCCTCAGCCCAAAAAATTATTCAAACAGTTTTACAATTACAGCAACCAGAGATTTTCCGCTTGAATCCTTACCGTCCGAACTTGCATCCCAGCGTTCGCATCGCTTGGACACCAAGAGGTAGGAAACAACAATTATTAAAGTTTATTCAAAATAGACCGCAACAATCGGGATTAGTTTATGTTCGCACTCGGAGAGATAGCGAAGATTTAGCCCAATGGTTAGCAGAGATGGGTTACGCCACAGCTAGCTATCATGCGGGATTGGGTGCAACAGAACGCCGTGAAGTAGAAGCAAGCTGGTTAAGTGGCAAAATCCCCTTTGTTGTGTGTACCTGTGCGTTTGGTATGGGGATAAATAAAAGTGATGTTCGCTGGGTGGCACATTTTCACGCGCCGCATCTGCTATCTGAATATGTGCAAGAAATTGGCCGTGCTGGAAGGGATGGAAAACCGGCAGAGGCGTTGACATTAGTGAGTGAACCTACGGGGTGGTTAGATTCAGGAGATAAGCAAAGACAGGAGTTTTTTCAAGAACAAATGCGATCGCAACAACAAATAGCGCAGCAACTTGTGAAAAAATTACCAAAACAGGGAGAAGTGAGTGCAGTAACTCGACAATTTCCCGAAGGTGCAACGGCGCTAGCTTTACTCCATAGCAACGGTCAGCTAAACTGGCTTGACCCTTTCCATTACACCATTGGGCAAAAAGCGGGAAATCAGCCACTGATGCAATTACACGCTGCGAAACAGATGCAGCAATACCTAACAACTAAGCAGTGTCGTTGGCAGTTTTTGTTAAATGCCTTTGGTTTTGACAAAGAAGCAGCTAACCTGCGTTGCGGACATTGCGACAATTGCCGTCAATGAGTATCAAAGACTCGTTCACGAGTATCAAAGACTCGTCGCCGAGTATCAAAGGCTCGTTCACAAGTATCAAAGACTCGTTCACGAGTATCAAAGACTCATCGCCGAGTATAAAAGACTCGTTCACGAGTATAAAAGACTTTGACTTTTGACTTCCGCCTTGCGGTAATAGGTTCATCCTATTGGATGAATTGTCATTTTCACCACCAAGTGACAATAAGGTAGTCAAGTAGAGGATAAAAATATGTCATCTGCTCAAGCGCCCTCGCTACCACCGTTGATTCCGCGCGAAATCCTGTTTGGGAATCCCGAAAAAACCAGCCCACAACTCTCGCCTGATGGCAAGTACTTGGCATATATCGCCCCTGATGAGAAAAATGTCTTGCAGGTATGGTTGCGAACTATAGGACAAGAAGACGACCAGATACTAACTGCCGACAAAAAGCGCGGTATCCGCATTTTCTTCTGGACTTATAACGCCGACCAGTTGATTTATATGCAAGACTCGGATGGCGACGAGAACTTTCATCTCCACTTGGTTAATATTCACTCCAAGATTGTGCGTGACTTAACGCCATTCCAGGGTGTGAAAGCAGAACTTGTGGAACTGGAGCCAAAATTTCCAGATCAAGTGCTGGTAGCTTTGAACTTAAACAATCCCCAAAAGTTTGACGTTTACCGCATCAACCTTAAAAATGGTGCGGTTGAGTTCGACACCGATAACCCCGGTAACATTATCAGTTGGACATCTGACGCTGATTTTCAAATACGTGCAGCGACAGCTAGTACACGCGATGGTGGTTATGACCTCTTATTGCAGAAATCAGATAAACAGTGGGAAATTCTCCGCCACTGGGGAGCAGAAGAAGAAGGGAATTCTGTTAGCTTCTCAGATGATGGCAAAACCCTTTACATTCAAGGCAATCACGATGCTAACGCAAAACGTCTGCTAGCTGTTGATTTAGAAACACGTCAAGAAACCGTTATTGCTGAAGATGAACAGTATGATGTCGTGGGGATAATTATTCACCCATTGACGCGAGTTATTCAAGCAGTTTCTTTCTACAAAGATAAACAGGAATGGCAGGTAATCGATCGCAGCATCGCCACAGATTTTGAAGAAATCGCTAAGGTGCGTCCCGGAGAATTCTCCATAATTAGCCGCGACTTGGAAGATAAAACCTGGCTAGTAGCTTATAGAACTGACAATGGGCCAGTTTATTACTATGCCTACAACCGAGAGTCCAAAACTAGCACTTTCCTTTTTAGCAACCAACCCAAACTCGAAGCGTTGCAGTTAGCTTCAATGCAACCAATTTCTTACGAAGCGCGGGATGGCTTAACTATCCACAGTTACTTGACAACCCCTGTGGGAATACCTACGCAGAATCTCCCAACAGTACTGCTGGTTCATGGCGGCCCTTGGGCGCGGGATGTTTGGGGTTTCTCTCCCACAGCGCAATGGCTAGCTAACCGGGGTTATGCCGTTCTGCAAGTGAACTTTCGCGGTTCCACTGGCTACGGTAAAGCATTTTTGAATGCTGGGAATCGGGAATGGGCTGGCAAAATGCACGATGACTTGATTGACAGCGTGAACTGGCTGGTAGAAAAAGGCATTTCCGATCCGCAAAAGATTGCGATTATGGGCGGTTCTTATGGAGGTTACGCCACTCTAGTAGGATTAACTTTTACACCAGAAGTATTTGCGGCTGGTGTGGATATTGTCGGGCCGAGTAGCCTGATTACTCTGATAGAAACTATACCGCCTTATTGGGAACCATTGAAGGCAATGCTTTCTCATCGTGTCGGTAACTTGGAGACAGAAGAGGAATTTCTGAAATCGCGATCGCCTTTATTCTTTGCAGACCGGATTCAAAAACCTTTACTTATCGGTCAAGGTGCAAACGATCCACGGGTGAAACAATCAGAAAGCGATCAAATTGTTAACGCAATGCAGCAGGCTGGTTTACCAGTGCAATATGTACTTTACACAGATGAAGGACATGGTTTTGCCAGACCAGAAAATCGGTTGCACTTTTTTGCGATCGCAGAAGAGTTTCTCGCCAAATACTTAGGCGGTAGATTTGAACCTTTGGCAGATATCCCCGGTCATTCAGGAATAATTAAATAAAATCTCAAAAGGGTGGTTAGTGTGATTTACTGACCACCTTAATATTTTTAATCCAGTAAACATTAAAGGTAAAAGATGTTGGAATATGTAAACCATGTAGCTATTTGTTAAGATGTTATCCATTCTCGACAATCCACATTTGGCTCTTCACACGGCTTGTAGAAGTTTGGATCGCCCGTAACAAGAACTTTAGCAATCATTTGCATTGACTTAGCATCGCTCGGTTGAAAATGCCTATCAGCTTGATAGTTCCATCCGAAAACATCTGGATGATGCCAATTGTCTAGTTGGACAACTTGTAATAAATCATTCGACACAATTAACTGTAGCTCATTTTCAGTCGCTAACATTTTAGTGCGGTACTCAGGTAGTAGGTGAACGAGGAGATCGAAACCAAAATTATGATTTCGTTGGAGTGACTGAGTATTTAAGGTCAAAGCCTCACCACGAATTTTCAAATGTAAAACATTTGTATAGCGGTTATTAGTCTAGTTCAGTACACTAGAAGAGAGCAATTCTACTGATAATTGGTGGCGATGAAAGCTTACTCTCTCGACTTGCGCCAGAAAATTGTTGATG
>NZ_JACJSF010000096.1 GCF_014698035.1 Desmonostoc muscorum FACHB-395 | reverse complement strand
AAAGAGCTATTTCATCAATTTCTGATTATATTGAGCAATCAACTGTCGAGTCAGCATTAACTGAAGCAGTATTAGAATTAACGCAACAACTTTCTCAATACAAAGAGCAGCTTGTTACAACTAAAGCTACATTTAAAGACCTGGATGCAGTTCTTGCGACTGAGTTACAATCATATCTAGAGAAAAGAGCTATTTCATCAATTTCTGATTATATTGAGCAATCAACTGTCGAGTCAGCATTAACTGAAGCAGTATTAGAATTAACGCAACAACTTTCTCAATACAAAGAGCAGCTTGTTACAACTAAAGCTACATTTAAAGACCTGGATGCAGTTCTTGCGACTGAGTTACAATCATATCTAGAGAAGAGAGCTATCTTATCAATTTCTGATCATATTGAGCAATCGACTGTTGAATCAGCCTTAACTGAAACAGTATTAGAATTAACACAACAACTTTCTCAAAATCAGCAGCAGCTATCAGCCGGAAGAACCATATTCGACGACCTGGAAGCAGCGATTGTTTATTTGGAGCAACTGCATAGATCGCAAAGAACAGTAGATGCAATTGCTCTTAATAAAACTCCAACTATAACCACAGATGAACCAAAGCTAAAAAAAGAACAAACAGCTGAGTTATATCAGTATTACAGCGCCGACTTGCAAAACTTATTAGTGACTGACCGAGATAAAGAAATTGCTATACGGGCGCTCAAAGATAATAAACTACCCCAAGATGTTGAAGAAATTATCTTTGCCAGTCCAGCCGGATGGACTACTGATGAAGCTAAGGCATTAGTGATAATCGCTAAAAATCAACTGGCAAATCAAGAATCACAACCAGAAAAAAAACTCGACCAAAAGCAGTCATTACAGTCGGATTTTTTAGCTATAGCTGTGCCTATTGCTGTTAATTTAATCAACTGGCAGTTAAGAGAAAATGGTGAGAATAGCCTGAGATTCAAACGTGCCACTCTGGAGAAACAGGATAGAGAACTGGTATTTACCCATGATGAACGAGGTGAGATTTTTCGAGTGGCAGTCAACCGAAACCAGTCAGGTGAGCTTGAGTATTCACCAATTAATGTGGGTGAGGTTAAAAACGAAGACCTGAACTTTTGGCAAGAAGCAGACCGCATATTGCAACAAATAATATCAGAAAAACAGCAACAATCAAGAAGACAAAATAAAGGAATATCTCTCTAGCGATGGCGCAACTCTTAACCGCTTCGCTCAAATAGGCGGTGTCTGCCACTGCCACAAATCAACTCGTTGAGTCACCTAGTTTGTCGCAGGCAGCGGCAGACACTCCGCTGCGCCGCCTATTTGTTAAGAGTTGCTTGGCGTGTGGTACGACTAATCACGATGGACGCACACTGTGGAATAGCAAATGTTAATATTTGAACAAACTTAATAGACAAATGCGGAAGTTGTTTTTCTCTTCTTGTAGCTATAAAGTTTAAAAACATAAAAAAATAGCTTTGACCTCTATCTTTAGATATATTTTTAATTTTTTATTGGGTAAAAAAGAGACTTCTTTGAATTTTCATGCAAATATGTTTTTTGTAATTATCAAGTCGCAATTTCGGTGAACACGACAGCCCTGTTCGTGGTATTGCACCAAATTGTCGGGGCTTAATCGTACCTGTATTTACTGATGGTAGAGAAGGAGAGCTTGCCCCCTGTTCCCAGATAGACCTCGCACGGGCGATTACTCAAGCCGTTGTGCAGGGAGCCAATGTCATCAACATTGATGGCTATCAGTTTCAATTTTGGAATATATCACGATCAGCTTAAATTTTGGAGAATGTCAAATGTCGATTCCTGGAAAAGATAGCTACGAAGTACAGTGGCAAACGAAAGAACTTCGTAGAGATATGAAAGTCGTTCTTACAGAATGGCTACACAACAGTTCATCAACAGCGGAGCCGATAGCGCACACGACAGGAGTAACTGTTGAATGGAGTGTACAGGCGCAAATCGGCTTCGACATATTTGAAAGCGTAAAAGCTAGTCTAGGCATTACTTATAGTCAGTCTTACACAGAAACAAACCAGTATACGGGTTATATTGAACCCGGACGAACAGGGCGAATGGTTTACATTCCGATGATGCATCATTTTAATGGGTGGATAACCATATGGGAAAAGAAAGGTCAATGGGGCGGTGAATGTGGTTCAAGTTCACAAGGGCCAAACTATTGTGAGGTAGAGGTAAAAGAGATAGACCATAACTGGTGTCCGCTCTACTTTCCTATATCCGGTGGTCAATATGAGATGGAATATCAAGAGGCTATATGTTATGTAGACAGCTACTTCAATGGAGGTAGTGTGGCACTTCACCCTGGACAATATGATTGGGGTAGTATTCCAAATGATGCAATAAGTTCACTAAAAGTGCCGGAAGGGTTAAGAGTTACCCTCTTTGAAAACACTCATTTTCAAGGTCGGAGCAAGACCTTCCCTGCGGGTGATTATTTTTACGTAGGTGATGACTTCAACGACATAACCTCCTCGATCAGGGTTGAAAGAACATAACGCTGAATTGACTGACTTAATCTTGTTCTTTCCAAGTATAAAATGTCATTGAAAATGGGCGATTGAGGGATTTGCGATCGCTTTTTTCTCTGTTAGTGCTTAACATGTAATGCTGTTCATCGCTGAAACTGCTAGAAATCAGGGATCTCATCTCAGCATCATTTTCTCTTAGTACTTCCAAGTTTGCAATGCATCCGAAAAAATCCCTCTGTTACTCCGATTTGAGTCCCTTTGTCCTAACCGGTCAACATACCAGCTGCTGAAGTTATTGCTGTTCAAGCTGACGCTACTGAAGCCGCTGCTGCTGATGTGATCGCTGTAGAGGTTGTGCTTTAGCCTTTATTGAGAGTTTGAAATAGTTTCATGCAATCCTTACCAGAGCAGTTTCAGCAAAGATTGGAGAACATTATGGCTAACTATACAGTCAGCATTAACCCACGCGAGGTTCGTACAAAGTCTTTCGATGGATGGGGCTGCTCGCTATCCTGGTGGGCAAATCAATTCGGTAATGCGGAAAATGCTGATACGCTAGCAGATATCTGTTTCAGTACGAAGACTGTGCCTTGGCAGGGAGAGAATCTACCGGGGCTGGGAATAAACGTCATCCGCTATAACATTGGTGGTGGTGGCGGCGGCGCGCGCATAAACGACAATACTATTGAGCAGGTCTCCCCCAAAATGCCTGACTTCAAAAACATCAAAGGCTACTGGCTAAACTGGGACAGCAATGATCCTGCTTCAAACAGTTGGAACTGGCAGTTAGATGCCAATCAGCGCCATATAATGCAACGTGCCAGAGATCGCGGTGTTAATCTTTTCGAGTTTTTCTCAGGCTCCCCCATGTGGTGGATGTGCAATAACCACAGCACGGCTGGAGGCTCAGGTGGTAACAACCTACAAGAGTGGAACTATAATCAGTTTGCCAAGTATCTCGCCACTGTTGTCAAATATGCTCGCGACAATTGGGGGATTAATGTCAATTATATTGAAGCATTTAATGAACCTTCTGCTTGGTGGTGGAAGTATCCCTTAGAGCAAGAAGGTTGTAGCTTTGACCATGACTCCCAAAAGAAAGTAATTAGTTATCTACGCGAAGAACTTGATAAAATTGCGCTACAAAATGTTGGCATCACTGCATCTGATGAGAACGACATGGATAGCGCTCTCAGTACTTGGAATGCCTTTGACCAGGACACTCAGAACAAAATCACTAAGATCGACGTTCATGGGTACTATGGTCTTGAACCCTACCGAGGAAACGGCCGTACCCCGTTGCGTCAGACAGTTGGTCGCAAAAAACTTTGGATGTCCGAGTATGGTGATGCAGATGCATCAGGCATATCAATGGCAGACACTATTATCCGCGATATGACCGACTTGCAACCCGATGCCTGGATTTACTGGCAGCCATTTGATGGGGGTGGATGGGGTCTAATCCAAGCCAACGCTGGTGACAACTGGATTGGTTCGACCAATCGCAAATACTATGTTTTGTCCCACTTCAGCCGACATATTAAACAGAGTTACCGCATTATTAGCAGTGACGATCGCAATACTGTCGTTGCTTACAGCGAACGAGATCGCAAACTAGCTATTGTGACCGTAAACTTCAACGAAGGACAAAGGATTAACTATAATCTATCGGAGTTTGGTCGCGTAGGTGGACCAATCGAGCGATGGGAGACCACCACAAGCCCTGGCAATAAAATTCCTGATGAAAAGTACCAGTTATTTACCGACACTAACTTACAAGATAAGCATTTTGAGTCTAACTTCTATCCCAACTCAGTTTACACATTCGAAATTTCCGATGTGTATTGAGTTAGGCATCACCGTGGTCGGGTAGCAGGACTATATCGCTATAATCCCGCCCCATCAGAACCGGACTTGCGCCTTGCAACGCATCCGGCTCAAGCAAGTCATAAACTACAAATTGTTCCAGAATGTATTTGCTGATGGCAGTACAGATGTACGAGTTGTAGGTTGGTGTAATTATCACCACCACCCTGAGATTTTGGCTTTTGATGATGAAGATGTAACTCCTCATCATTTAATAGGGATTCCCCGCATACAGGACAGACATATTGTTGCCTTTGGGCTATCTTCTGCCTACTTTTGATTAATTCGGATTTAGTTTTAGCTTCTTGCCGCTTAATCCAGTAGTCCCTTAATTTGGGGTCATCAGGTGATGATTTACCTTTAACAAGAATGTGCCTTTCAATCTTGAACCAGGCAAATTTTAACATCTAGGCTCCGGTTTGTTTATTACCAAAAACCCATCGGTCAAATGGTCTATCAAGATTTAGATTTCCCCAGTATTTAGCCTTACGCCAGCTATCAGATTTATTTCGATGAGTGCGTTTGGCATACTTTTTCTGTTTCTCATATAACCAATAGTCAAGAGAATTGAAAATTTTTGAGGCTACCCCAACTCGGAAGTAATTCGCTTGTCCCCGAATAATCGGATTGAGCTTTTTAATAACTGCATTTGCTGACTTACTTTTACAATTAAGCCATTCATAACGCAGTTTACTCCGAATATTTAGCACAGACTTTTTACTAGGTTTGATTAACAGCTTCCATCCAGTTTTAGTAGTTTGGTCTTTGTAGTGCCTGATATTGAAACCCAAAAAATCAAACCCTTCTGTGAGATGCGATATTTTGGTTTTCTCTTGAGAGAGGGTAAGCCCTCTAGGTATTGAGCCGAGATACAAGTAAAAAGCAGCAAGATGGTCTGGAAAGCCTTGCTGTATATATTTGAGCGTTTTTGAGGCAAAAGTAGGATTTTGAGAGAAGATACTTGCAGTCTGAGGGTCAATAATTGCTTTTCGCCTACCAAAGAGAATAATAAATACTCTGTGGTAGGAGGCGAATGCTTTGGGCTACAATCCTTAACTTATAATAGTTTCAGACAATTGACTGCGAAAGATACTCAAAGTCCTTGCTATAAAACCTCTAAACAAAATTAATAAATACTCCAGGTTTAATAGCAATATATACCCTATATTTACGCTATAGAGTCAATTTTACTTAAAAATGCCTGAACTCTATATATAGTAAGAGTTTCCAGACCATCTTGCTGCTTTTTACTTGTATCTCGGCTCAATACCTAAATAGCTCAAATCTCTGTGTATTCAGTTTTCACCTCGATATCGTGATAATCTCAATTGAGCGTTCTTGAATTAATGATTGAATAATCATGATTTGTATATACGAGAATTGAACAATGTCTACTTCTCGGTCTTCAAAGAAAATTAGTCGTTTGCGTTTAAAAAAATTGCTTTCTAATGTAGCAGTCAAATTTGGGTTATTTACTAAATCCACAAAAGTTTCTCAGCCAATTCCAGAAGAAGCAATTCGCCAAAGGGCTTATGAGTTGTGGAAAGCGCAAGGCGAAAGTAGTAATAGTCAGGATAACTGGAATGAAGCCAAGCGCCAGCTAGAACAAGAACAAGCTCAAAGGTTGAAAGGCTTACAGAAAATAGCTTCTCTTCTCAATCAGCCATTGATATTAGTTGAAAAGCGTGTTCTTGAACCTTGTGCAGATTGGTTTGAACGGGCGGCAATTTTTCAGATTCTTGAGAAACTTAGTCCTATTATTGAAGCAACTGGCGTTCTTCTGATTCCGCTTGCAATTTGGTGGTTTACAGAGACTAATCAAGAAGTAAAAGAGCGCCAAGAGAAGGCTACACGGGGACAGCAAGCAGTGCAAACTTACCTTAACCAACTTTCAAATATTTTGCTCCAAGGGGGGGGAAAGAAGTTAGAAAACGATTATAGATTACGAAACATTACACGCGCTAGTACACTAGCATTATTTCAAAATCCAGATTTGCAAAATGATTTAAAAGAACGGCAGAGTTTGGAGGAAGATCGCAAAGGACAGGTTATTAGTTACTTATCAGAAACAGAATTAATTCAATCATTAAAGGATAAATCAAATCCTCCTATTATTTCTCTCAGTCAATCTAACTTGAAGGGGGCTAAACTGGAGGGGGCTAAACTGGAGGGGGCTAAACTGGAGCGGGCTAACCTGAAGGGGGCTAACCTGTCTTGGGCTAACCTGAAGGGGGCTTACCTGAATGGGGCTAACCTGAATGGGGCTTACCTGAATGGGGCTAAACTGGAGGGGGCTTACCTGAATGGGACTAACCTGAATGGGGATAACCTGGAGCGGGCTAACCTGAATGGGGCTTACCTGAATGGGGCTAACCTGTCTTGGGCTTACCTGAATGGGGCTAACCTGTCTTGGGATAACCTGGAGCGGGCTAACCTGAAGCGGGCTAACCTGAAGCGGGCTAACCTGAAGCGGGCTAACCTGAAGCAGGCTAACCTGAGTGGGGCTAACCTGAGTGGGGCTGACTTGAGTGGGGCTAAACTGGAAGGGGCTAACCTGAGTGGGGCTGACTTGAGTGGGGCTAAACTGGAAGGGGCTGACTTGAGTGGGGCTAAATATATAGACGCGAATACTAAGCCAGAGGTTTGCGAGTTCCTTATATTAGAATCGCCATGTGCTACAAAGTTTCCCTTAAGATTTAACCCCATAGCGGCAAAAATGGTGTTAGTAAAGGGTATTGAGCCGAGATACAAGTAAAAAGCAGCAAGATGGTCTGAAAAGCCTTGCTATATATAAGTTTGAGCTTTTTTGAAGCGAAAATAGGATTTTGCCTGAAGATACTTGCAGTCTGAGGGTCAATAATTGCTTTTCGCCTACCAAAGAGAATTATAAATACTCTGTGGTAGAAGGCTAATGCTTGGGGCTGTAATCCATTACCTGTAAGAGTTTCAGAGGTTTTACTGCGAAAGATATTCATCGTTCAACCTGTAAAGCCTGTAAATAAAATTAATAAAAACTCTAGTTCTTGTAGCGATACATACCCAAGATTTACGCTATAGAGCCAATTTTACTTAAAAATGCCTGAACCCTATACATAGTAAGAGTTTCCAGACCATCTTGCTGCTTTTTACTTGTATCTCGGCTCAATACCCTATTGACTAAAAAAATTCATTTTTTGCGATCGCTCAATTGAGATTATCCCCAAACAGGATCACCAAAAGTGGACAAGACCCTTAATCCTGGCTCAGAAATGTCTTGATTGCAGGTTTGAGCGATTAGTATTGCAGGTCGCTACAACTACAGGAAACCCTTTGTTTGCGGGTTAAAGTTGATGCGATCCTCTATTTGCTTAATGATGTTACAGGGCTAGCTCTTCCTTGATCGATCTAAAAACACAATTGTTATGTGACCCCTCAGCCAGGTTATTTGGGCAATCCTTGCTGTTATCTATCGGCTTTATATAGCCAATTTGTTCTTGGATGAAGTCTTGAGAGTATTTTGACAAGAACCATCCTAACGGAAGATCAAAAGTACTGAAAGGCTTTTCCTTAGCTAGATCAACATCATGCAGATAAAATTGTCGAAAGTGATGATTTGCATATTTTTTCTGAAAATCTGAATCCTTCGTTGAATTAGGATCAGCGTTGGCGACATCCACTAAGTATTCAATTTGAGCAATCGCACTAAGACCCCGGGCTTTTTCCGAATTGTTTTTAGCAACTATCGGAGACATCACTTCATTAAATCTTCCAGCTTTCGGAATTTCTGAGGAAGGTTGATCGGTAATGGCTAAATAGATAACTTTGATTTTTTTGCCCTTTATGTCTTTTTCTAAGGTTTCCTCCAATCCTTTACCAATCTCATACGCAGTTGAAATCCCAGAATTTTCAAAGTAGCCGCCATCTGCCAAGCGAGCTTTCTGTTGAGGATTTTTTGCTTCAACTTTTCCATCTTTCTCACTATCACATCTGTCAAACCAACCGACAGGCGTAACAATGGCGAACCTGGCGCTAAGAATAGCAGCCGTGCTGAGAGGAAAATCAATTTTTTTATTATTCTTCTTTTTGCAAGCAACGGTTCTAATGTCTTTTATATCTGGCAGATCGATTTTGAATGGACTTAGCACTAATCTTTCTCCAGTCTCCACCACGGTTGTATTTAAGACAAGAGCAGGAGCGGTTCCTTCGGGTTTCCAATGTTCGTAGTATGAATTTCTCAAGGGATTGTCATTCTGAGGATCATAGGGTTTCTTTTCCCGACCCTTATTCCATTTACCCTGCGCACGATCCCATCCCTGTTCAAACGCATACTCTATACCTCTAGCTCTGTCTACACCCTCACTTATATTACTTAAGGGGTAAATAGGAATAACAGGAAGAAAGCGTTGAACAAAATCAGGAAATAAACCTGCTGAAAGTAGCGGAGACAAAAAGTCATTATCCAGCACATAATGCGCTTTTTGTGCTAACGGTCCTAAGCCATTATTCTGCTTATTATCATTTGTTTCTGATGAGGGAGCTTCTTTAACCAAGCTAGAAAACACCGCACTACCTAGGCTCCCGCCGGAGACACCGCTAATGGCAAAAACGTGGCTGGCAAAGGCAGGGAATAAATCTTGTAATCGTGACAGTGTTAATGCAGCATGATAAGCCGCATAAATTCCACCTCCCTGCGCCGAGACAATGTATATGGGATATGCCTTTCCATTATTGTTAAATTTTTCGATTTCTGCTTTTCGAGACCGAGAATTAATCCAATCGTAATCGTTAAAGCTAGTTTCTCGATCTTCTACTACAGGCTGCTTAGAAGATGATAATTCTCTAAAGTGATGATTGTCATTCCAGTCAAGCCCACTGAATCCAATAGCGAAAATTAGCATAATTACGATGAATGGAATTCCTGTCGTTTTCCCGTAGTTAAAGAGCAAGCTACCCCAGAACACACATACCATCAGAAAGAAAGCAACGATACTAACTGAGCCGATTTGAGATGCCAAAGGATTTGATACAAAACATGGCAAGTAAGCTACTAAAAGTAAAATTAAAGTTGAGAGACAAAGAAAACTGTAAATTATTTTTTTCTCTTTTTTGCTAACGCCGCATAAGCTAATGAGAGATAGAAAAAAATTCAGAAAAATATTATCTTTCTGTGAGATGGTTGACTCCCTTGCAAGAAACCACGAGAGCAGGTACTGTAGAAACAGCATAAAAATTATTACAAGAAGCCTCGTTAGCTTATCATCAATTATCAGAGGAAAAGTAAATATAGTAACAATGAGAATTGATAAGAAATTTAAAAATAGAAGAAACCGTGGACTAAATAATATAGGGTATTTTTTGGAGGGTAATTTGTGACGAAAGCAGACAAAACTCCCATAAATAATAAGCAAGAAAAAGGCAATCCACGCTTGATTATTCAACGCAGATCCTTCGGGTGCTTCGGGTGGAATTCCATTCTTAACCTGAAGCAATCCAAGAAGTAGAGCAACTAGTGGTAAACATCCCAAAAGACGAGGCAACCATTTTTTAGCTCTATTTAAAAAGGGATTGCTGTCATCCGGCTTCAGTAAGAGGTTCCGACCAGAGTACCAAATCAAAAGTGAAAGAATAAAAATGGAGATGAAAGAACAGATAATACGGATTACTTCTTGGCAGGGATTTAACGCAAAGACGCGATAAATTTCTAGAGTTTGAGGAATTAAAAAAAAGAAAATGAATGATAGCACTGCTGTAAAAGCAGGAACCCACAGATTTACAAGTACCTTAAGGAAAGGTTCAAAAAAGTCAGTCCCAAATTCTTTAATTTGAGCGTACCATTTCTTTTCAGAGGAGGTTTCTGTTGGCATAATCTTAGTTCCCTATCTATTCTGATTGAAAATTCTTTGAAAGGATATGATTTAGTTGTGAATATTGTGAATATAAAGTAAGCACTCTACGTTGTGGCTCAGTACGGATAACACAATCCCCGCGCACTAAACCAGATAAAGAGTCATATCCCACACCAATGTCCATACCAGGTTCAAATTATTGAGTACCCATTTAAAACCTTTGATAACGTTTCTAATGCACTTTTCAATAATGTTGGTAATTATGTCGTTTCTGTTCATGAATCTTATCTAAATATCTATAAAACTTTTAGACATAATTTATCAAGAATTACATATTTTTGAAACTTGGCTCAAACTGCTAAATATAAGCAAGATAAAACCTAGAGTGGTAAAACTCGCTAGAGTAGATTTTTCATGATTGAAATAGGCGTAAATAGGTAAACCAAAATTTTCAATAATAACGAATTTACTACGTTTAAGTTTTTGCTCTAGCTAGTTTTGCCACGCTAGGATAAAACTCAGGGGTGAAATAAGCAACGGTGCAGAAAGTTACTCTAAGGAATTGATGAGCCGTTTTCAATACTGCGATCGCCTCTTATAAACCTGTACCAATTGAAGCCTCTGAAATTTCAAAGCCTCAAATCCTTGCTGTGCCGTACAAAAAAGCTGTACTAAATAACCTATAGGTTAATTGGTACATTGAGAATTGCCAAAAATATCGATTAACAGAATGCTTATCCAGTATGGGTTACAGCCTTAACGTAATTTTCTGCACGGATGCTCATTTGACCCCACTCAGATGATTTTTATGTAAATACAAAAACATTGTTGCATGAAAAATGATTAAAGTTTCTCAAAAGAGAGGATTTTTTTTAAAATCTATCTTTTGATAGACGATTTTTAGATTATTTATTAGTATAGAAACTATCTAACTACAAAAAAATCAAAACAAATTCCGCACTTTTAAAATAAATTTATTGACAGCATTCTGATACCGTACTCTCCCTCGGCTCAACTGAAAACTTCACCTATCCCGCCTGCTATACGGTACATTCAGCAAATCAATCGCCCGTTTCTTTGCCGCTTCCCCACGCCTGTCATACTTACTTGTAGTACTTGGCGACGCATGACCTGCAAGTTTCGCTATCGTGACGATATCTGCCCCCGCATCCAATAGATTGCCAATAAAAGTTCTTCTAAAATCATGAGGTGTAAACGCATCCACATCAGCTTTTTCCCCGCGTCGTTGCAATGCTCGTAACACCCCCTGCTCACTCATCCGTCTCGGTATAATTTTCTTTGCCTTATTTAAAGGATAAAAAAGCGGCCCATGTGCCTTACCCCGAATCAACAACCAATCAGTAACCGCTTGCACACCAGCTTCAGGTAAATATACAATTCGTTCCTTTCGCCCCTTAGCTTCACGTATTGTTAATGACCGAGTGCGCGGTTTAAAATCGCTCAAATCAAGGTAAGTCACTTCACTGCGACGCAACCCTACCGTCAAAACTGCCAGCAGTGCCGCATCTCTGCGACCCAATGTTGAGTCATCTTGAATACAATTTGACCACAGCGCAGCAATTTCTTCAGCATCCAGTTCGCGCCCCTTCAATAAACTCTGACCCCGCACGGACTCAATATCAGCTGCTCGTCCATACTCATCTGTGGACATCAACCCCAAACGCCATGCTTCCTTAAGCGTTCGCCGCAATGCACACAACATTTTATTAGCCATTGCTGGGCTGTATTTTTCCATCAGCACTGACCTAACCGCAGCTGTATGCTGGTAACGTAACTTTGACCAATCCAAGGTGCTTGCATCACAACTGCCATTAGTCAGCAGTTGGGCGATTGCATTGAGTGCTTCCCGCATCGTCCGCCGCGAACCTTCACCCAGAGAAGCAAGATACACCTCTGCCGGGTGCAACGTGATTGGCAGTGGCTCTGTCAGTGCGAGAGATTCAGGGCTAAAATTGTCAGCGATCGCGTGGATGTTCACGGGCAGTGAAAAGAAGCTTTAGGATCAATCCTCCTCTAAATGTGCTACAACCACAACCCTTCCAGCCCCTACCGATTGCGAGAAGACAACTTCTCTTCACCTATTTCGGCTATAAGCGTTGCTACGTCAACACTCTTCTGGTCGGATGTAGCAACGCTTTTAACCCATCCACTTGAGTAACTGCCATTTAGAGCCAATTGACCCAGACGCAACAACGCCCACTCAAAACCGTATACAATTCTGCTTCATGCAGAATACCCGCTTGTAATGAGTATTTGAGTATTTACTCAAATGAAGTTTTACTCAATCTTTGGGGACTGGAGTATTTAGATATGCCTCTAGTGCCTTGATCACAATGTTGGTGATGCTGCTGCCCTTGCCTTCCTCTATGGCCCGCATCTTAACTTTGTTGTGTAAGCTGACTGGGATTTCTGCATTCAAGCGAGTAGTTTCTTCCTTACTTGCTTCTTCAATCGCCAAGTTTTTCTGCTCATGGTCGCGTCGTGTTTTCTTTGCTTTAAGCACCATGCTTGAGTACCTCCAGCACTTCCTTTTTGAGTGTATTAATTTCTCTAGCCGCATCGCTGTTGGGGTCACTGAAAACAGTTAATCCCTCTGCTGCCGTTGTTGGGTAGACTACCCGTTGAGTTGTGCCTGCCTTAAGCACAGGTAAACCATAATCTGAGAGTGCTTGATTAATTTCCCCACTGAGCTTGGTATTTTTAATTGCTCTGCTAATAACAAAAGCGGCTTTTGGTTTACCGTTGGTCACTTCTCGACGTGCGGCGATGATGTCAACTAGATCGGCACACGCCCAAATGTCGTAGGGGCTAGGCTGTACGGGGATGAGAACCAAGTCAGCAGCCTTGACCGCAGCTGCACTGAGTTTGGCAATTTGCGGCGCACCGTCGATTACAATCCAGTCGTACCCTTGCGAGATAGCTTGCAAGTCCTTAGCCAGTGTTTCTCGGTCTAGTCCAACAACCGGGATGATGTTCCCCCCGCTTGCTTCGTTCCAATCCCTTGCACTGCCTTGCGGATCTGAATCTATCAGTAACACTGTGTAATTATCTCGCTTCAGTGCATGAGCAAGATTAGTAGCAATGGTTGTTTTACCTGAGCCTCCCTTTTGGTTCAGAATGGCTATAACTGTTGGCATTTAAAGACTCCAATGTTTTGAGTAAACACTCATTTGAGTAAATACTCAAACAATCAAAGCATTAATTCTGAGTAATGGCAAGTTAAAAATAAAACAAAATTCCGAATCACTAGAAGCGAGTTTTAGTTGATGAGATAGACTCCAGTATTTTGAGTAAAAACTCATTTGAGTAAATATTCATTTGAGTAAATATTCATTTGAGTAAATACTCAAAATTATCTAGTAGAAAGCTTGTGACAGACTAAGCGGGCTATGCTTAATGAGAGCGAAAAATGGCTACTGTCAATGACCTAAATGAATCCTATTCCTGAATTTCCCGTTATTTTTGTTACCAAAGCCAATTATGAGCTTTCCAGTAACGAAGCGATGGGTAGCAAATATAAATTTTGGTTTACTGATGAACAACTTGGTCGCTGCCTATATAAACAAGCGCGACAAAATTTAGGAGAAGATTGGGCAGAGAAAGTAGCATCAGAGTTGTCTGAGCTTCTAGAATTACCTCACGCCACTTATCATCTAGCAGAATGGGAAGATAATCGGGGTGTAGTTTCACCCAACTTTTTACCACCAGGAGGGACACTTGTTCATGGCAATGAAATTCTCACGCCAGTTGTGCCAAATTATCCTACTTCTGCCACCTACGGCGTATCACAACATACAATAGGTATTGTTCTGCAAGTAATAGAAGCAGATCATGTGGGCTTGCCAATAGCTTGGACACCACCGAGCGGTATCCAAAAAGCAGTAGAAGTGTTTGTTGGCTACCTCCTGTTAGATGCTTGGATTGGCAACGGCGATCGCCACCATGAAAACTGGGGCTTTGTCCGCAATAAGACGGTATCTACTACAGCAGAAACGGTACACTTAGCACCAACCTATGACCACGCCTCATCTTTAGGACGTGACCTCCCTGATGAACAGAGGCAGAAGCGCTCAATAGAGGCATACGCAAATAAATGTTATTCTGCTTTTTATGGCAGTGTTGAAGACAAAAAGCCCCTGAAAACAATTGAAGTATTTCACCGAGTTGGTCAACTTTATCCCCAAGCAGCCCATATATGGCTGGAGCGTCTTGAACGGATCTCCAGGGCGAATACGCTAGAAATTTTTAGTCGAATTAATAGAGAGCGCATCTCAACTATTGCGGTTGAGTTTGCACAGAAGATTCTTGAATTCAACCAAAACAAGCTGCTTAATTTAAGAGAATCACTACAGTGAAGACACCTCAAACACTATTTTTAGCTTGGCAAGACCCTAATAGTCGCTTCTGGTTTCCTATTGGTCGGTTGACCTTTGATGGTACTGAGTACAAGTTTGTCTACACCCAAGGCGTGAAAGAGGCACAACATCAGTGCGATTTTGAACCTTTATATTCCTTCCCGCACTTAAATCAAGTATATACATCAACCCAATTATTCCCTGTCTTTTCTAATCGGTTGCTGCCTCGTTCACGCCCTGATTACGCAAGTTTTCTTCAATGGCTGAATATTTCAGATCATGAAGATTCACCACTGGCAATTTTAGCCCGTAGTGGTGGACAACGGGAAACAGACAGTCTCGCCGTCTTCCCTCGCCCAGAGGCAGATGCAGCAGGGCAGTATCAGTTACACTTTTTCGCCCACGGGCTGAGACATCTGCCTGAATCGGCAATTGAGCGGATTAATCACTTGGAGCCAGAAGAGAAGTTATGGTTAGCTCACGAATTTCAAAACCCTCACGATTCCCAGGCATTAACTCTCCATACTGAGAATCACTATATCGTAGGTTATTGCCCACGGTACTTACGGAGTGAAGTTTTTGAGCTTCTTTTGAAAGAGCCTAGTTCAGTAGACCTGCGTGTAGAGCGTGTAAATTTACCGCCCACACCGTTACAGTTCCGTCTATTGTGTAGGATAACTACTTCATGCAATCAGGACTTTCGCCCTTTTTCTGGTGAAGAGTATCAGCCACTCATCAAGGAAGATGTTGCTACAGCATCCCTGATTTCTCCTCCTTAAATCATTTTCCTAGCACCGCCTCAAGCATCGTAATTTATCAGTAAGACTATGTAACTATCTTGTTTCAAGGTACGAGCAACATCTGTAGCAATGAGTGTTATCTCTAAGCTTCTGTTTTGAAGCAAAACAGCGATAAATCCTGGCATCTAAAGACTTTAGCATTTTGAGTAAACACTCATTTGAGTATTTACTCAAATAATCACAATATTAATTCTAGATAAGGGCAAGTCAAAAATAAAACAAAATATAGGGGTGTGAGCAGGTAGAGAAATAACAAATAACAGGTGGCCTTCGCCTGCGGTGCGCCAAAAGCGATCGCTGCTAAGGCAGTGCGCTTGTTGTGCTACCACCAACCACCGAGTAGATAACACCCGCTAGTTGTCTGGGTTTAGGCGAGAGTAACTTACTTTAGTAAGCTGCTTTAGTTTACTAATAATCTACAAGTATATTAAAGCAAGTGACTTATTTAAATAATTATCTGACTGTACCTTAATTTATCTACTACTGTAATTTACTTAATTACGTATAGCTCAAAACTGCTTGCCTTATTTAATCTAGGTCAAACACTAATTACGGTTTAGACGTTTAGAGTCAGACACTTTTAAAAATTAGTATATTACTTTAATTTTCTTAACCTGATGCAGTAAGCTGCCAAAGTCAAAAAGTAAATTACTATTAACACACTAGTATATTACTTTCATTTATTTTAAATTTAACGTAACTGACTTTAAATTACCAATATGGAACAAGCAGTATATGGCTACTAAAGACTGGTTAGACAATCACGCTAAAGTCACAGCATACCTTGATTTCACCCTCTACGCTAGTTTAGAAAAGTGGATGAAAACACACAAAATAAAAAAAGCGTCTCAAGCTCTCACAATTATACTTGAGCATTATTTAGAGGGCAATATTCCGATTGAAGTGATGCCAGAGAACCTAGAACTTGAGGTAAAGCAGCTTAAGGTAAAAACTACCGAAATCGATGGTCTAGAGGCAGCCGTAGCCGAGCAACAAAAGGAGTTCAATGATGAGATTAACTCGCTTAGAACAGAAATCGACGGGCTACGGCAAGCGTTAATAAACGCGGGATTATCATCTCTCAGAGAGAGGGTTGAGGACATACCCAGAGGCAAAATCAAATTCTCATATTCTGATCATGATGCTAAACAGGGGCTAACCAAGACTGACCTATGTGAGCGGATAAACATCAACGGCAGTCAAATCAATCAATGGGCTACGATGCTCAACCTAGACCCTGATGAATACCTGTTTGAATTGACTGGGTGGAAGAAACCCCTTCAGGCTCGGCGATATTTTCCCGTGTTGGAGAACGACCAAAAGCAAGCTGCTCCCAACTAGCCAGTAGTCCAGAGCGCTAACCCAAGCGGATTAATCATCAAAATCAATTGGCTGACCGTTAAAATGCTTGTGAATACTAAGGGGAGTCAGCCAACCAGGAATTGTAACCTTTTTATCTACTTCTGCATCCCCTTCTTCATTGTTTAAACCGTTAACTGTTGCAACTTTTAAAGGTGTCTTACCATCGGCAGTTTTGCGGTCAATTTGAATAGTTCCTCTGGCTCTACCTTTGGCTGTTCCATCACTGCCACCAACGGCGGTATTAGTGAAGAAATGGGCAATACAAACTAATCTTTCTTCAGCCTTTCTTGGGTCACTAAGAGATGCTTTAACAAACTTTTTAGCAGGTTCCTTGGTGATATCAGACTCAGAATAATTAGTGAATTCATCAACTAGTAACTGTTGCGGTCGCTTTTCAGGTTGATTATTGATTCTGTCTAGCCAGCGTGAACGAGCATCATCAAAAGCAAGTCCAATCTCTTCTTCTGTTTGCGCTATCAACTGAGGGCTTAAGTATTTCCATGCGTTTCTGAGATTTTCCCCGGAGTGCGCGTCTATAAGCTGATACAAGGGCATATCAAACAGATATTCTCTGAGCATCACAATTGACGCTGCTAGGGTTGATTTACCGCTTCCCGCTTCTCCTAATACCCAAATGGGCTTTTGATTATCGATAATCTTCCACAGCCACCCGTCCTCATGATTCTTGAGTGCTTCGATTAAATCACTGATGAGGCGTTGGTCAGTCAAATGATGATTGTCGCTGTCTGCGATCGCGCTCTTGCTTTTACCCTCAATCTTGCCGCGTTCAAGTTCCGCCTTGGCTTTATCCCGCAGGTTCTCCGCAATGGTTTTATCCATCACAGAATGATTAACAGCACGGGCTTTCATAAAGTCCTCTAGCTGAATTCGAGCCTTAGCGCGTTCGTTTTCCTCATCTGTCAGTCCTAGCGTTTTGCGTTCTTCTGTGTCCAGTCCTGACAGCCCATCTTTCAGGCGCTCAGTGTAAAGCTGGGTCGAATGCTGCTTAATTTCACGTTTGTACTTATTATGCTGCCAAGTTGCATAGTCGCCAGTCTTTTCGAGTTCGCCCAATTCATAATCCGTGCGCTTGAGGCGGGAGCAACGCACGAGCAAGCAACCCACGACACCCCATAGCCCAATAACCGCAATCCCATATCCTAACAACTGATTAGGGTTATCTGTGGGCAAATCACGCACCCATTGAATTGCATCGCCCTTGTACGGAATGATGCTGCCATACAATCCGTAGCGCTGCCATTCTTCAGTCAGGACAAAACGCGGCTGGTTGCAAAAACGCTTATCTAGAGTTGCTTGACTCTCTATACCATTCGCTGACCTTGGGCAGAACTGAATCTGTGTCAAATCGTAGGGCTGACGTGTTTGCGATGTTGCCAGCCCGATGATTGCGGCTACACCACATACACCAGCCAGGGCTAACTCGAAAACACCCTGTTTCATGAGCGCCCCTTAAAAATAATTGCAATAGAGCCAATGAATAAAGCCAACGCGACTGCAATACTTACCCAAGGGTCTGATTGCGGATTCTGTTTTTCAATGGTTTGGATGTCTTGGCTAATCTGGGACACTGTTTCTTTAGTCAAATTCTCAAAATATTGATGGTCTTTGACTGCTAACCAAGTTGTGATACCTGCAAACACCAAGCCCCCAGCAGTTTTTATAAGATTTTGCATATTATCTACCTCTAATCCATCACTGTTGTAATTAACTCTCAAGCCTGTTAGCCCCGCCAGAGAGCCAACGCTGCATATAGAAAATGAGAGCGAAATTGCCAACCAGAGATTAACGCCGCCGCCAGTTATTAAGAGATATTTAGCTATAAAGAATCCCGTAGAATTTAGCGACCAACCAACAAAGAATCTAGTCAATTTTTCAGTTGTATTGATAACATCTTTGCGGTGCTGCTTGCGGGACTCCAAATGTTCTATTAAGTCTTTTGGTAACGGCGTATCTGGGGCGATTTCGCTTACTACTTCGTCTTGTGACTCTTCAATGTCGTATGTCATATTAGCATCAGAGTATTTCTCGAACCCGTCAGCGCTCGGCTAAAGTTACTGACGGGTTTAGTTATTAGAAACCTATTAGGGCATCCTTGATTTTTTGGACAATTGAGCGCCCAGCATATTGCTTTTTCGGCTTGAAATCATCACGAGCATTATCACCCATTTCTAAGTAATACTTGCCCAGTTCTCTATCATGTTGCAGGTCAATTGTTTGTTGTCTAATATCTGTCTGCAATTCTGTCTGCAACATCTTATATTCGCCATCAACTTGCATCATGTGTTTATCCACCCATGCCTTCAGCAATAGATGGTCTGTTGCTTGTTGATGGCGCAGCGCTTCTTTCTCCTTGGATGAAGCGAAATCAAGCTTCATCTCTTCTAGGATGTTAGCTAGATGAGTGTCAGCTAAAATTGCTGACTGTACTGCTCTTTCAATCTTCTCGCCGCTAACACCAGCTTGTTTGTAGATATCGCCCAGGACTACGTTTAAGTCCTCAGTCCCTTTGATAGCAGCTAACATTTGCTCTCTAACCTGTGGGGAAAATTCACTAATCTTCGCCCCGTCATTACCCATTTGCCCTATTAGCTTCAGGGCTGATTTATCACCTGTTAGCGCTCTAACTACTAAGTTAGTAGATGCGTTAAATTTAGTTTTTAATTGGCGCTCTAGGTGGCGTGATTTGGAAGTTACCAGATTCTTTAGCTTCATTGAACTTTTCACAGCGATATTCCTTCTCTGGGGTAAATATTTGATTGCAGTGATACTCCATTCGCCTTACATATTGCTCAATAGCTGACTTTCGTTTGAGATATTGCTGATAGTTTGATTGCTCTAGCATTGGCAGATACAAGTAGCTATACAAGGGTAAAATCACAGCAGCGAGTGCAGTTAAACTAACAGCAATTCTTGAGAAGTAGCTCATTCTACAAGAGCGAATCACCAAGCACTCAAGCAGCGTCAATTCATCACTATTGAGCCGCGTTGAGCCTTGCGAGAATTGAGAATTGGGTGCTTTTAATATTTTGGCGGATGACTCCCATATCCGCTTTGATGTCTCCTGAGAAGTTGTTAACCTTTTGGTTCAATCTAGAAGCTCTGTTGCTTACGTGTTCTCGCAAGTCTTGGGCGTTAGTTTCAAATGATTGCTCAATGACATCAAATTTCTGATCAACGTAGTTCTTGATTGCAGCCGTTACAGTACTGATGAATTGGCTGTAGTCGGTAAAAGTGTCGTCAACGTTAAGAGCGATACTTAATGTTTCTTGTTCAGTTAATTCAAACCCCAGCGCCGATGATTGGGCTGTTACAATTTGACGCTTATCTTCACTAGTTACAGTGATGCTGTTAATCTCTGGTTCGGCGACCGTAAGCTGACTGTTATCAAGTTCTGGGTCAGGTTGTGCATTTTCTGACCCTACTAGAAACGTTTCTTCAACGGGTTCATCAACTACAGATAATTGGCTTGTCGATTTGACTTTGAGATAGTCAACGGCTTGACTCAATTGCTCTTTGGTTGGATTGTCAAGGTCATCGCACTCCACAGCAAGGGCAGCCGTTGTGTAATCGTCCTTAGTGAATCCTTGATAACCCTGTTTGTACAAACGAGCGCGAACGTTATTAGTAAACTTGTCAGACATGATGATTGCTCCTTAAAGGGCTAGTGTTAAAACTTTTGTGTTTGTGGATTTCCGAGGTTGTGAGCGCTTGTTGATTGCCCATTTAGCAGCAACAAACGCAACAAGGGCTAAATCTTTGCAGTGGTAAATATTTTCAGCGCTGAAAGATAGTTCAGCACGTTCAAACCAGTAGTAAGGAGTGCTGCGTGGTACATCGTCAAGATTGATTTTTAGATGCTCTGCAAGAAGCTTTAAGAACTCTCCCCCCTGATATTGAGCATCTATTTCATAGAAATGTCTGAATGCTTGCCAGCGTTCACTAAACCCCTCACCCCGACCTGTAAAGCTGCCGTAGCGCCGTTTAAATCCGGCGAATGTCTCAACTATCTTTTGAGCGTCACTACCCAGTACGTTGAAATTAAAATGCTGTTTCAAAGTAGCTACCACTCGATACCAAGTGATATCAGCAATCTCTTTTCCTAACTCACGCTCGTAAATTTGTTTTAGCTGATGATACTTAGCGATATACTGTTTCGTTGCCACTTTACCCCCTAACTATTACTTAGGTGTGTATAAAATTGATTCGTATTCCGAATGCGTCCAAGGTATTTGATGTATGCAATTAGCTGAAAAGGGGTATTTGGTACGACCCGCTAGCTGAAACCTATCAATAACTCTGAAAAATAACTCTCTTCAATTTCAAAGTATGTTTTTTCGTCGGCTATAATCACGCAATAACAAGGGTTGCCAGAGTTTCTGATATATTGACATTTCTCCTTTTACCCCCGTAAAAGCGCCCCTTTTGGACTAGTTGACACGCTTGTACCAAAGCCTTTGTCCGCGACGCGCGGTAATAGATGTTACCAAGGGTTAGAACAAACTCAACTGTATTGAGTTCTTAGTTATCTCTGCTGTGTGCTGTTTATATAAGCTCGGAATTTCATAACAACGCCTTAGCACTTTGTCACGATTGAGCTTTAAGTCAGAAGTCTTAGACTGACGCGGTAAAGGACGGAAATAATATTGTGTGTGTCTGATACTGTCGCTGCTATAGAGATAGCGATAGAGAGCGCCATCGATACTGTAGGTTTTGGACTTGCTTAGGAGGGTTACACATCCAACAAGCTCCTTATCAATCATCTTTCCCATCTCCTGCAACACACGCACCTGTCAGACTTGCACCCAGGAAGACCGCAATTGATGTGATAGCAGTTCCTTCAAAAATCTTGGCGTTGTAAATCCATGTGGGTTGATATTCCTCACCTCTGCTTAACTCGATGCGGTCAAAGCCGTGACAAAAGATAGAACCAACAACCATAAAGCTAGTAGTTACCAAGCTCACAATTGCTACTGATGACGCTGCATTTTTGATTAATGAGCTAATCTTTTCACGCACAGTCTTCACACGGCGAATGTGCATTACTGGCTTCTGTTCTAGATACTTGTGCCACTCTGAATTAGTAAAATTCGTGGGCTTGTAATCATAGGGAACGTGAAAGTCAAGTAGTTCGCCCACTGCTTGAATTGCATCGCCAATCATCACATCTGGAGAGTATTCCAGTTGCCTGAATTCTTCTGAATCTCGGATTTCTCTGAGCCAGCGATCTATTGCTTCTAACCTTCGTAATTGATTTTGATTAAGCATTGTTCTCTCAAGAGGTAGTTCGTTGATTGCTTCTAAGTTGCACAAATTGATATGCATGAATCCTCCATCCTGATGCAGACACGCACAATTACTGCGACCGCAGATGTAAAGCGACCGCTATGCAGATGTGCTGATAAATAGCGAAAATTAGTCGTCAAAGTTAGCGCTTGCAAGCCTTGCAACCCTCAAAAGGAAATCGCCTTAACGTTTTGCGCTTGAAACTTGCTTGCAGTGCCAAAGTTATTGACGTATTGATAACTTTGACATTAATATACTAGCAACTACTTGCTATATTATCAAGTAGTTGATGAAAATTAAGGAGGTGGTGCGATCGCACGGACTCATAGGATAATTGGTTGCTGATATAGCAAGTAGTTATTAGTAATGCCAGTGCGTAACACAGTAAAAGCTTTTATTGATGCAAGGGGTATAACTCCTTATCAATTTGGTAAGGAAACAGGAATTGCTCAGGGAACGGCCTATGCCCTCTATAACAACCCAGAACAGCGACCAAGCCCTAGTGTTTTGGATAAAATTTGTGATTTTTACGAAGTGCAGCCAAGTGCATTTCTGGAATGGGTTAACCCAAGAAAGGAGAAGACGTAACTTAACAACAAAACCCGCTCGGACGGGAATCTAAGCGGGTTCTGTCATTTGACTATTCATAACGCGGGTGGGTAACTCCGAACTGAAAATGTCCTGCAAGACTTTTCGGAACCGCGATCGCTGACTCTATGTTAACCAGTTCTGCGGTCGTGTTGCAATAAGAAGTTACCCGGATTTTGAAAAATTCGGAGTAAAAAAAGTGAAAACAATACAGACAACTGCAATCCTGACCGCTAATAGACTTACAGACAGACATTATAAAGAGTGCGTAACAAACCGGGGCTTGTGTCCTGAGTGGATAGCTGTTAACTGTCGCTCAATGGAAATCAAAGAAGCGACCCAGCGCTTAGGATACACAGCGCTTTCTGCTGGTATCTGGCTAGAAGGAAGCAACGGTTTTGGGCAGTACCGCCCTAACAAGCCCTGGAAAAGCCCAGACGAGAAGAAAGCGGCCAAATATCGGACAGCCACTAGGGAAGAATACGATGCAATGCTACCCCGTCATCCTCATAATCCAGGCTACTGGAAGGATTTAGAGGCGCTCAAAGCACTTTGCTATCACATAAACGGCCATCCATGCTTACTTCTCTCTGAGGGGCTATTTAAAGCGATCGCCGGCTGTTCTAACGGATTCCCCACAGTTGCCCTCGCTGGTGTTGAACAGGGATTAACATCCGCCAAAAATGACCCACAAAGCAAACGTTACCTAGTCGATACCCTAGAATTGTTAGCCCGTGCTAAGTTTGGATGGATTATTGCATTTGATGCTGACGAATCCAGCAAGGCTAACAAAAATGTGATTGCAGCACAGAGAAAACTGGCTTGTCAATTAGCTAAGTTTAAAGTGCCTGTGTACATTGCCACGGGCTTATGGAGTGCAGCAGAGGGGAAAGGGATGGACGATTATATTCAGGCCAACGGTAGCGACGCTTTTAGGGACAAAGTGCTAGCTAAGGCTGTTAACTTAGAAACTTGGGAACGTCAGTTTCAAGAAGAAGAGAGCGACAGCAAAACCTTGTCAGAGTCGGCTTTTGCGGCACAAATAGCAGACAATTACCGCGCTCGTCTTGCTTGGCACGTAGCTAATAAAGCATGGTACTGGTATGAGGCACAAAATAAGCTCGGTGTTTGGGGTGAAATTCCCCATGAGGAAGCCCAAGACATCGTAGTTACAGAATTGCGATCGCTGAAACCACATTTTAGTTATCGTTTTGTCGCTAATACGTTGAATCTCCTCAAGGGTGATTTAAGGATTAATCACTGGGAGGTGTGCCCCGGCTACATCTGTTTACAAGATTGTGTACTAGATGTTAATACCCTGAAAGAATACCCCCACGCTCCAGGTTATAGAATGCTGACTCAGTTGCCCTTTAAGTGGTCTGACCGTAGTATCGGCTGTGACCCGATTCAGCAATGGCTACTAGAAATTTGCGAAGGACAAGAAAGCTGGGTGCAAGTAATTCGCGCTGCAATCAACGCTACCATTACCGAGCGGGGCGGCAAGATGCAACGATATCTAGAGTTAATCGGCGCTGGCGGCACTGGCAAAGGTACATTACTGAGACTTGTGCAAGACCTAGTAGGTAAAGATAACTACGCCATCACCACACTTAAGCAACTAGAACAGAATCGCTTTGAGACTGCCTCGTTCTACGGTAAGAAGCTAATTTGTATCACTGATTCAGAACGCTACACAGGAGATGTCAGCGTATTTAAAGCCATCACAGGCTATGACGACCTGCGACACGAGAAAAAAGGGGTACAGCAAACAGGCAGTTTTAAATTTGATGGTGTGGTGATGGTAGCAGCAAACGAAGCAATGCAAAGCACCGATTACACGAACGCCACCGCCCGCCGTCGTCTGTCCATGCCGTTTAATCGTGTTATTCCTCCCCATCAGCGCCGTGACTTGATGGAAGAGTTTGCGCCCTATCTTCCTGGTTTCCTGTCCTGGGTGTTGTCCATGCCAGAAGCAGAAATTAAGGATTATTTTGTCGATACAAACAACAAAGTATCGTCACTGGCTGCATTCAGCAAAGAAATCCTCATGGAGACTAATCCACTGGCTAACTGGGCTGACGAATGTTTGTACTATGACCCCAATGCAGTAACGGGTATTGGAGACATCAGCCAAAGCGCCGATGAATTTCTCTATGCCAATTACGCTCAATGGGCCAACAACAACGGGCAAGGAACAATGAACAAGCAACGTTTTTCTAGCACGTTGCTGAACTTGCTGAAAGCTCAACTCTTAATTGACGCAGAAAAACGCAAAACCAACAGGGGACGGTTTATCACCTGCGTAGCAATCCGCAAGCCGGGACATGATTTCCCTCTTTTAATTTCTACTAGTGACGACCTCAATAAAAAGAGTGACGACCTAGTGACGACCTTAGTGACGACTCAAACCCTTGATAGTGACGGACTTTTACAAAGTGACGACCTTTTTATCAAAAAAACAGAAGATCAGGGCAACAACCAATGCTACTTGATGCCATTTCCTAGAGAGCAGAATGAGGGGGATACGTCGTCACTTGCATCAAATCATTCACTCCTCAGTGTTTCAGGTCGTCACGAGGTCGTCACTGTGACGACTTCACAGCCCGATGAGGTCGTCACTACTCCATCTCTCACCCAACAGATGATTAATAACTGGGATGATAAGTCGTCACTTGGTCAGCTTGTACTGTCACTAAAAGTTGAGGAACTACGCCAAGCTGTTGCAGGATTTAAAGAAGAACAACTGCAACATATTAAAGACGCAGCTAATAGCGTGTGGCGACTCGGAGCAGATTCATTAGCTGATTACAACGGCGAACTAGTTTACATCTGGGAGTGCGGACAATCAAACGATATCCGCATCGGTACTAAACAAAAGCCAGGGGCGAGGGTTAGACGCGCTCATCTGCGCCCTTGGTTGGACATTTGATTAGAAAACAGATCCAGTATTTAGTATTAAATATTGGACACGAGTTAGATCGTTCCCATACTTTCGGGTTGGCTATTGACGGTAAAAAGGGCGTTGTCAGGAGCGTTAAAACTGAGCATTATAAAGGTAAAATTTTTACTTGATTTGTCGTTTGACTCGATGGCATTAGCCTTAAACCACATCTATTACAAGTGTCATGTAACAAGAGTAGGCTTATTGTTTTGCAGTGAGGATTAGACATGGGGAAAGCACAACGGCGTAAAAAAGTTGCCAGGAGTGGTAACGGTATTACTGAAGAAACAATACTGATGGCAGGAGCAGTACAACCCAAAGATGAGGCTTTACCGCCTGCCATAGTTTGGGGTGTGCAGCTTGGAAATATCCACGATTACAAAGAATTGTTTATGGGCAGTGTGCATTTCATCAACAGGGGTTTTAATCCAGCTAAGTACCTGTTTACCACAGAGCAGTTTGATAGAGTTTTGCAATCTTTGATTGACCAGAAAACTTTAATTTTTCGGGATGGAGGATACTACCTCCATCCAGATGTTCAACAGATAGTAGATGAAGAATCTGGGAAAACTTTCAGCCCAAAACTGAGTTAAATCTACTGATTTCTGAAAAAAAAGAACCGCACTACTAGAATAAGCTGCGGTGCTAAAACAACTTATCAAGTTGAATAGAAGGGCAAACAAATGAAATAATCGTCGCTAAAATCCACTTATCTTTTGCGGTTAGGGTCAGTACCAAGATACCGTTCAACACGCTGTAATTTGGTATTAGTAAAACCTGTGCGTGACCAAATAGCTTGTAGATAATTATTGAAATCATCCGAGATTTTTACCGGAATAAATTGATTGAGTAGAAAGAAAATTGACAAACTAAATAATGCAGTAAACAACCCCATCGTCCCATATTTACTTATGGGTTCAGCGCGATAAACCTCTTTCTCTATGGTGATGGGTTTGGGGGGAGGGCTGTTCTTCAACTCCTGAATAACCGTAGTCAACTTCTGCGTGTGATTCAACAGTTGATTCCAGTTCTGCTTTAATTCTGTTATCTCGCAATGAAGCCCTTTGAACTCTAAGCTCTCTAATGTCGCTGATGACTTGGGCATATTCTTTAACTGTGTCAGCAAGGGAGTTAATTCTTGTCTCAAATTCTCGTTGTTCTGCTCGTACTCGTGAGAGGAGAGATTCTGATTCTTCAATTCGGTCGTCAGCATCTCGATTGTCACCATCGCTTTGCTGAGGAGTTGATTCTGAATTAAATTCGTTTGCGCCCATGCTTGTAACTCTGCCCTATCCCTTTCGCGTTCAGTTTTCTGTGACTGCTTAAAACTTTCAAACTCTCTATATAATCTGCCTAGTGCTATCTTGACCTCACCCTGTTCACTGCTCTCTATTGAATCGGCAGTTGAGGAGTAAGGATTGCTGTGATTGCCGTTGCCATTATTGTTGTTGCTCATTAGTTTTCTTTTTACCTCGACCAGAAGTAGATGCAGTGATAGATGTTTGTTTTGGTGTTGAAGCCTTAGACGATTCAGCAGCAAGACTTACCTCTGGTTGCTGCAACCCCAAATAAGCCCCAGCTTTTTCAAGTTCTGGTTTCGCCTGATCTAAAAACCCACTGACCAGTAGGTAATCCCCAAAAGGAAAACCGTTCTCTTCAGTAGCAGCCGTATAAGGTAGACCTTTTTCTGTCAACGTGTCAAAGGTCGAGTAGTCTAGCTCTGGCATTTCTATTTCTATGCCTTTCAATTCAGATATTGCTGCCGATGTTTTGCTATTCTCCCAACGCTGAAAACCTGAACCTTTATCCCAGCAGAGATTTTTCACAATCACATAATCAGCTTGAGCGCCGCAGAATTCCGCCATAGTTTTTAAGCTAGTGATGACCGAGTACCCAAGGTTAAGCACAGTCACCAGCGTTACTCGATAACCTAAATCGCCTGCAATCTTGAATAGCCCAAACTTACTGATAATTTCCCTGGTTTTATTGCTTGATGCCCCCGGCATATCTACTATTATTGAGTCGGGTGATTCCGCTTTGATTTCCGTAAAGAAGCGTTTCGCCTCTGCCACCTCTAGGAAATTCAACAGCCTTACCCCTGAGCCAAAGTTTTGATAATACTCGTACAACTCTGGATTCTCTGTATCAGCGTCATAAGCTAGATAATTAATTCCTTTATTGTGCATTACATCCAGCAGCAAGCGAGTAAAGGCAGTCTTACCTGTACCACCCTTGCCCCCCAGTATCATCACGATGCGTTTCATAATTCACTCCTATCAGTGATATTAAATTGGGAAGAGGTATTAGGAGTTGTTTTCTTCCGTTTACTAGTTTTAGTTGATGGTGACTCGGATGGTTCACTACTATCAATTGGTGAACTGTCCGGCTCTACTGCTGGAACATCATTATTAGTTGTGGTTGATGAATCAGTTGATTCTGGCTCGGAGTCAGAATTAACTGATTCATCAACCGCTTTATCTGATGATTCATTACTTGAATTATTATCATTTGTTGTTGTTGCCTTTTTATGAAAACTCTTCAGACCACTAGCCGCCAGTTCTACCCCATGACCTTTAAACACATCAGAAACATCGTCATAAGAGTAGCCAGCGTCTAACATATCTTGAATAGGTTTAGCCAAACTGAGAACTAAATCTGACAGGCTGATAGTTTTAGGAGTCGCGGCTTTCTGTTTGAGACTGGTTTGAATATCTTCTATTTTTGATAAAGGGACAGCTTTCGGTTTGCGCGACATATTCAGCATTAGTAAGAAATTACTCCATTGTAAAAAAGTCGTGGTCAGAAAAAGTTTAAGTTTCTTGTCGTGATGTGACGAATATCAACAG
>NZ_JACJSF010000095.1 GCF_014698035.1 Desmonostoc muscorum FACHB-395 | reverse complement strand
CTTGTTGTTTCATGTACATCTTTAATCATGGCATCAGAAACAAAAGTAGGATGCGGTTTCAGGTGCAGGTAAACTTGATTAACTAAGTTACTACTTAATAAGAAATCTACTAAGCATAAGTCGCAGACAAGTTCAAAACCAGCATTGTCTAAGACAAAATCAACGCGATCTGCTTCAGAAATAGTTAACAATTCGCTAATTTGGGAGGCATCATTTACTAAAATGTGAGCTAGTTGATTTTGAATATCAAAACGGCTCCGGTCGTCCTCGAATGCTGACCACAAACTCAAGTCAACTCGATTTCCCCACAAAGCGAAATATAAGAGTGCTATTAAAGCTTTTTGGTTTAGTTGGACATCAATTTCAGAATCTTCCAGCCATTTATTCACCTGATTAGATAGAAGAGTAGCCGAGTCAATAGACCCTTCTAAACCATGAGATTTTTGCAATTGGAATGGATCAACTCCCTGCCATATACCAGGGCGAAAGTAATCAGTAATTTCTAAAATTAATCGATAAAAATAAGTTTCTGCAAAAAACCAGGGAACGTCTATCCAACGCTGATCCTTGTAAGCTTTTAGATATGTATCCCAAGCTGGAAAATCTACACCAGTATCATTCGTCAGAGGTTGTAAATATCCTGTCGGCAGTTCTGTAGCTAGCCTTTCTAATCTTGTATTAATTTCTGAAGAAAAATTATTTTCAACGATAACTCGACGGGCAATTGCAGGCATTCTTTGAGTGACCGTCAACTCACTAAAAGAACCAACTTCTGAACCAAACAGTGACGGTGGTAATGATAATTTCGGGGCTTTATATAACTTGACCACAAAATTCTATTGCCCTCTCTGAATAATTTATTGTGTACTTTGGCATTTACTCATCCTATAGTCACCCTTTAAGTTTAATTTGAAAGTGGAGCCTCTTTAATTCAACACTCACATTCCCCTTGCCGTTGCCCATGCTGTCTTAAGAACATCGAGGGCAAAGCCTTTGCAGTGATTGGACTGCTAGTGGTAAAGCAATTCATCTATGGCGCTACTTTTTTTTTAACTGTAACAAGCAGAAAACGCAGGCACAATGGTTGCTGGAATAGTCATTGGCTCATTGGTTTTCGGATTACGCCCTTCGCGTTCTGAGCGATGCCTACGGCGGCAAGCTACGCGTCGCTCGAATGACCCAAACCTAATCAGCGTTACCTTCTCCCCGTCAGCTACAGCCTCGGTAACAACTTCTAAAAAAGCACTGATGATTTCATCGGCTTGCTTTTTTGTGACGTTGGCTTTGGCTGCTACAGCATCCACTAGTTCGCCTTTGTTCATAAATCACCCTGAAGTATAGCGATCGCTTGTGACAAAGCAGTACACTTGCTATGTACCGAAAATCCACTCCTTGCTATGGTGTACCCACCCGCCGGGGGCATCGCCCTCAAGCCCTGGCGAGAAGAGTTAAAGAACCAACGCACTATGTGTAACCATTTCAAGATTCCACTCCTTGGATAATAGGTATCGCAGCCAAAATAGAATAACGGCGGATATCTTCTAGTGGCGCAGCTATTAATCCTTCTAGCTTGGCTATTGCTGAAGAGCAGATGGGGTGACGCTAAATGAGTATCCAGTGCTACCGCAGATTCCCACTCTTCTACAAAGGTAAAATCTGTTGGATCTGATTGATTTTGTAAAAGTTCATATTTAATGACACCTGCTTCAAGTCTTATTGATTCAATCAGTCCCAATAATAAAGCTTTGAGTTCTTCTATAGGAATCGTACTTGAATCTTGCTAAGTATACTGATAAACAAACCTTTGTATGGCAAGCTTCTAGCCAATTTGGTTTTCAGAAATCAAATATGAGTCCTATACTTTATTAGGTATTGCCACAAAACGAGCTACAACATGAATGGTTTGGTTAGTCATTGGTCAATCGTAATTAGTCATTAGTTATTAGTCATTAGTCCATAGCCAACAGTTCATAGTCAATAGTTACTGCGGATTGCCTTCGCATCAGTTAATCATAAAGCGATCGCCCCTAGAAATTCTTAGAGGAACAAATTGGGAGTGCGATCGCTGTAAAGGGCGGCTCCATGCGATGGGACAGCAGTAAATGCTTGCCTAGCCACCCTCTACATCTGTTCCATCATTATTGAGAATTTTGATTATTTAAACAGATTTGTTTGGGCTAACAGTTTGTGAAAATACCCTGACCTGGCGTTAGTAAATTATCTGGATCGTAACGTCGCTTTGCACTTACCAAATTTCCCCAAACTCGACCAAAATGCTGCTGCCAATCCTTTTTGTCAAAGGGAATAGCATCTACGGAATATTTGTAACCACCCAAATCACGATTTTGCTCAAAGAGCCTACGATTATCATTGAGCATTTTTATAATTACAGAATCATCCGGTGGCACTGCTGTTCGCAATATGGCAAACAGAAACACAACCTTCTCGCTCGGAACCCGGAAATTAGGTAGCCCGAAGCGTTTAGTTTTAACTGGATACAGCAGAATTGGCCCTTGACCTGTGTCAGCTAGCGTTAAATTAGTAGCGACTTCACCAACAAAACTGTTAACTGCGCTACTAGGTACAAACAAATCTAACCAAGGATGAGGATTTGACCAAACACCAATAGATTTGAGAAAGGCAACTGTAGGAGCTAAACGGTTGAGGAAATCAAAATAAGTTTTATCTTCTATTTGTTGTGTACCGCGAGTATAGTTTAATCCCCGAAGCAATCGCTTATTATTAGGTACAGAGGGAGGGCTGTAAAAGCTAGCCGCTTCTAGCAGATAACGCCATCCACCAGCATTATTAGAAACTAACTGACCTTCTACATAGTTAAAGCGCTCATCATAAATGATTTGGCGTTGGTCACGAGTAAAGGTAGCTAAATCGTCATAATATAACTGAAACACACGGGCATTGGTAGTGGCGGGAATTAGCTTAACAGTTGCCTGTACAATAATTCCACATTGACCTAGCCCTGCTAGTACTGCAAGCCATAAATTGCGATTGTACGAGGATGAACAAGTTTCGAGATGACCAATACCAGTAACTACCTTCAGTTCTAAAACATTATCAACTTGAACACCATAGCGATGAGTTGCACCACCAATACCCCCTACTGACAAAGTGCCGCCTACAGAAAGTTCGATGTAATCGGTAAGAACGGGCGGTGTTAATCCCATAGCAAGCGTTTGTTGCAATAACTGACTCCATAGCACTCCCGCATCAACAATTGCTCGGTCTGTACCAATGAAATGAATCTTGTTGAGCGTACTTAAATCAATGACAATGCCTGCTTCTACTTGTGACTGACCATAGGTAGAGTGACCCTGACCGCGTGGGGCAACCTTGAGCTTTCTCGTCCGAGCGAATTGAATAACTCGAACAATATCCTCAATTGAGCCTGGTTTAAGTACTGCTATCGGTTGACGATGGACGATATTACCAAAGTCAATACTGGCATCATTAAGTGTCGCATTATCAGTGTAAAGTACTCCATCTAAGGAAGGTAAACTTTCAAAAACAGATGTGGCACTGGCAGATGTTACCCAAGAACGAGTAGTTAAATCAAATCCGATAACAATTGCACTGGTAATCAAACCTTGTAAAACTGAGCGACGTGAAGTGTTTTGTCCCATAATTTTTTACTTGGTAGTACGAATCGTTGCTTTCTCAAGTAAAGACACTGTTAGTTTTTAGTGTTTACTTAACTTGAATTGATATATTGATATTCAGTCAAAGGTGTGATTTTATGGCTGTGCCATAAATTAAAAAATATACAGCCATTTAATGAAAAATACGGTTAAATACTGTTAAGGCTTAACTTGAGAAAAAATCGCCCTTAAAAAATACAAGCGTTCGCATGATTGCGTCTCGTAGAGAGGAAAAATTGGGAGTGCGTAGGCTTCTTGAACCGTAGGCATCGTTACCTGTGCTTGACAATTGAATTCTTCATGCGAATGCGTCCGGCTGGTGAAAAACCCTACATCATCAAAAATGAATATCGCTCTGGTGGTCGTCAGGTTTATTGGTACGAAGGTAAAAACAGTAGTGCAATCGTTGCCGAGTTTCATGCTCAGTTGATGCTGGGTAAAAAGTTGATGATGGTCAGTGACAGCAAGCGGTTCATCAAAAAGCTGGAGAGAGCGCTCAATCATGGTTCAGCAATTGATGATAGCGACGAAACACCGGAATCAGCCGAAGACCGCAAATTACGAGTGTAGGCTATTCATACGGAAAATAGCGGTTCTGAAGAGAATGTGATTTTTATCAGGGAGATTAACATTGCTATTAAGGATATCGATGCTTTTTTAATTACTCCCAGTCTCAGTACAGGGGTTGACATTTCCAGCTATCATTTTGATGCCGTGTTTGGTGTGTTTCACGCTGTCTCGCAGTCGGCTACAGAATGTGCTCAACAATTATGGCGGTATCGTCCCGATGTCCCCATGTATGTTTGGGTGCCCCCACGTCCTCCCTTTAGTTACGCCGAAACTAATGCCCGTCGCATCATCCTCTGCGATGCCACAGCCTAACCATCTGGCACATACACAACCTCGCCCGACATTTATTTAAGAACCTTCTGTTATAGCTCCTAGTGCCAAAAGTGACGATCGCACAGATTCCGTCAAACCGACGACCCCTGTAATATTCATGCCTTCATAAGGTCTAGGAGTTCTGAGAATTTTCAGACATTCACCTGTTTCGACATTCCATAAGCGGATGGTCTGGTCTTCACTGCTGCTAGCAATAATTGGACTTTTAACCGGAGAATGGATAAATGCGATCGCAAAAATCCATCGTGTGTGTCCAATCAATACTCTCAAACACTTCCCAGTTTTCATATCCCAAATTCTCACGGTTTGGTCGGTTCCTCCGCTTGCCAGCAGACAACCATCAGGACTGGCAGCACTGATCACAGCATCAGTATGTCCTTCCAAAGTTTTTAGACATTGGCAAGTCTTGAAATCCCAAATTTTGATGGTTGAATCTTGACTGCTACTGTGCAAGGTTTGCCCATCTGGACTAAATTTAGCTGACCACACACCGTTTGTGTGCCCACGAAAAATTTTCAAGCATTCCCCTGTAGCAACATCCCAAGCTCGAATTAGGGAATCTGCACAGCAACTAATTAGCATTTTGCCATCAGGACTATAAACAAGTGATGAGACAATATTAGTGTGATTACATAACACACCGAGGCATTTCCCAGTATTGGCATCCCAAATCCGTACCTGCTTGTCACTACCACTACTGGCTAAGGTTTGTCCATCGGGACTGTAGGTAACTGAAAGTAGCCAGTTTCTATGACCTCGCAAGACTTGCAGGCATTCTCCTGTCTCTATATCCCAAATTCTCACTGTTTCATCTGCACCGCCACTGGCAATGGTATTACCTTGGGGATGAAAAGCTACGGTTCGTACCCAATTAGTATGACCAGTAAAGGTTTTGATACACTTACCAGTATTAATATCCCATAATTTAACTGTTTGGTCTTCACCACTGGCTAAGACTTGGCTGCGGTCATTTTCATCAACTGGAGAGGTCGCTAATGCCCACACACCACTACCATGTCCGCGAAAAGTTCGGAAACACTGTCCTGTATGAATATTCCAGAACTTAACAGTTTGGTTGTCATCACTGGCAATCAAGGTTTTTCCATCTGGAGTAAATGTCAGCGATCGCACTGTGTGGGTGTGCCCTGACAAAGTTTTCACACATTCCCCAGTGTGAATGTCCCACAAGCGAATTGTTGTATCACCACTGCCACTTGCTAGCATTTGACCATCAGCACTACAAGCTACACACCAGACATGGCCTGTATGACCGTGGAGAGTTTGCAAACACTGCATTGCTTCTAAATCCCAAATCCTTACAGTGCCATCAGCGCTACCACTTACCAGCATTTTTTCATCGGCATTAAATGCTACAGACCACACAATACCCGTGTGTGCTTGCAGTGTTTTCTGGCACTCACCTGTATTGAGATGCCAAAGTTTGATAGTATGGTCGGCGCTACCACTTGCTAAAGTTTTACCATCTTTACTCAGAGCGATCGCCCAGATCCAATCTGTGTGTCCTTCAAGACTTTTCAGACATTCCCCTGTCTGAATATCCCATAATTTAACCGTTTGATCCATACCACCACTGGCAAGGACTGAATAGTTTTCTTGCCGAGCCTGTGCTACAGACCAAACAAAGCCTGTGTGCATCCTGAATACTTGTAGGCATCGACCTGTGAGATCCCATTGTTTAACAGTTTGGTCATCACTGCCACTAAATAAGGTTTGTCCATCAGCACTAAATACAATAGAACGCACCCAACCTGTGTGTGCTTCCCAGGTTAAGCATTGCTGTCCATCTGTTGTTTGCCATAGGGAAATTTGACCAAGGGTATCCCCGATTGCCAGAAGATTGCCATTTGGACTAACTGCTAGTGTAAAGGTATAGCTGAGATTTGCCGTAAAAGTAGATTTAGTTAAATCTGAATAGGCAAAATTGGTTTGGTGTAAATTCACACCTTTTAAATCAGCTTGCCAAATCGTCAAACTAGAAAAGTTGTGATCGCTTAAATCCACTTGCAGCTGATGAAGTAAATTAATCGTGTTTCCGCCCACATAACCAGCATCCATTGGTTTTTTGCCGCGAAGTGATGCCAGAATTGTCATCAGTTGAGCTTCAATCCGATTTGCACTTCCGAACAAAGAAAGCAACTTTTTAATTACAGGGTTGAGGATTAAGTAAAGTTGAATTTCTTTGATATAGTCTTTCGCTGTCGCTTTCATCAGTGCATGGCTTTTGAAAAGAGAAATATTTTGAGTTTCGACTTCAACACAAACCTCTTGAATCAAACGACTAGTAATGTACTCCATCAACACAGGCTGTAGTGTGAATAAAGCACTACCTTTCTCAATCAGGCTTCGCCTTTCTAAAGCTGACAACGCTTCTAGAAGTTGATAAGACGCAACCAAGGATAATAAATCAGATTGTATTTCTGAAAAATTTACAGGTTCCCGGTTGATTGCCAACCAATACATGACTGATTTTTCTAAAGCTGATAAACGTTGAAACTGTTGTTCAAGCAAATCTTGAATATCGCCGAAGACAACAGTGCCTTGAGCAAGAAAATTAGAAATATTACTATCAAATAAATCCCGGATGGTGGTTGCTACAATCTTTAGTGCTAGTGGATTACCTGCATAGGATTGAATTAGAGTTTGCCATTCATTAACCGATCCAATAAAGCTACCTTTGCAGCTAAAAATTGCTTGCCCATCAGCGATTGATAAACCAGATAATTGCATAGTTCTAACAGGCAACTTTTCGCCTTCAATTACCGCCACCTCTTTAGGCTTTTCTCGACTCGTCAGCACCAAACAACTTTGATGGCGAAACTCACCAATTCGCTTAAAAAGCTCACCATACCCCTCGTAACCAGAGCGATATTGACCTGTTCGACCCTCATTGCTGGTTAAGATTGTCTCTGCATTATCGAGAATTAGCAGACAGCGATGTTTTTGGAGATAGGTAAGCAGTCGAGAAATGCGATCGCTGACAGATTCGGGTAAATCTCCCTGCTGTTGGTGAGAGAGAACTTGAATCAAGCTAGTGAGTAATGCTTCAATAGTGGGGGCATTATAAAGCGATCGCCAAATAACATACTCAAAGTTTTCCTGAAGTTTCTCACTCAACTTCACAGATAAAGAAGTTTTACCAATTCCTCCAATGCCCAATAGTGCCACTAACCGACAACGGTCTTGATTAATCCACTGCTCTAAGGTGGCAATTTCTTGGAAACGTCCGTAAAAAATCGAAACGTCGAGAGCTTCACCCCAGTCTTGATAAGTTTTTATGGAATTATCAGGTTTGATTTCTCCAGTATTCTTCTGACGATAACACCATCTTCTCAAAGACGAATGGAGGTTATCTTTAGTAACTTTCTCACCCATCGCCTTGGAGAGCATTTTCCAGAGTCGAAAGCCAACAATTTTGATGTAGTCGGCATCATAACCAAACTTTTCAGCAATCTCTGGATACGTTTTCTGTTCCCATGACTGTCGAAAAATAATTTCCTGCAAGTCATTTAAAGGTGTTTTTCCCAGAATTATTTCAACAATGGCTAAGGCTTCTTCGACAGTCATTTACCCAGAGGTTGCTTACTAAAGTTAACTTCAACTTGTAACTTTGAATAACTATTAGTTACTGCAAAGATTTAGCAACTTTTTTAAGATGCTATCAGTTGTTGATTCCCAACGAACAACAACTTTAAATCATCAACAAAATCCTTGAAATTATTCTAAACTATGACTACTACCTTACAAAGACGCTCTAGCGCCAATGTCTGGGAGCGCTTCTGTGAGTCGCTCACCAGCACTGATAATCGTCTATACATCGGTTGGTTCGGTGTCCTGATGATTCCCACCCTGCTAACAGCTACCACTTGCTTCATCATCGCCTTTATTGCTGCACCCCCCGTAGATATCGATGGTATCCGTGAGCCTGTTGCTGGTTCTTTGATTTATGGCAACAATATTATCTCTGGTGCGGTTGTTCCTTCTTCAAATGCGATCGGCTTACACTTCTACCCCATTTGGGAAGCAGCTTCTTTAGATGAGTGGCTTTACAACGGTGGGCCCTACCAGCTAATAATCTTCCACTTCTTAATTGGTTGCGCTTGCTACATGGGACGACAATGGGAGTTGAGCTACCGCTTGGGAATGCGTCCCTGGATCTGTGTAGCTTATAGCGCTCCTCTGGCTTCTGCGACTGCTGTCTTCTTAATTTATCCCATTGGTCAAGGCTCTTTCTCTGATGGTATGCCTTTGGGTATTTCTGGAACCTTCAACTTTATGTTGGTGTTCCAAGCTGAACACAATATCCTAATGCATCCATTCCATCAGTTAGGTGTCATTGGTGTGTTTGGTGGTGCTTTAATTTCTGCGATGCACGGTTCTTTGGTGACTTCTACCTTAGTTCGTGAAACTAGCGAAACCGAATCTGCAAACTACGGCTATAAGTTCGGTCAAGAACAAGAAACCTACAACATCGTTGCGGCTCATGGCTATCTGGGACGGCTATTTTGGCAATATGTCAGCTTCCAAAACTCCCGATGGCTGCACTTTGTCTTAGCAGCTTTACCTGTGATTGGTATCTGGTTTACTGCTTTGGGTATCAGCACGATGGCATTTAACTTGAACGGATTCAACTTCAACCAGTCTGTCATCGACTCCCAAGGGCGCGTAATTAACACTTGGGCAGATGTGATTAACCGTGCCAACTTGGGTATGGAAGTAATGCATGAACGTAATGCTCACAACTTCCCTCTAGATTTGGCTGTGGGTGAAGCAGCGCCAGTAGCTTTTAATGCCCCTGCTATCCACGGCTAAGGTTTAACTGTCATTTTTTATAAGTGCTTATCCCGGCTTATTTTGTTGAAGCCGGGTTTTTTAACGTCTCCCTATCTGGGAAAGAGACTTTGAAATTATCTCTCCTTCTCCAAATTAATGGGGGATTCCAAGCATTCAAAACAGCAGAATTCACTGTTAAAATACGACCAGTCCGCTCACTCAAACGGGACAAACAGCTTATAATTACTCAAATTTAAGTATTTAACTATATTGAAAAAGGATGTTTTATGAGCCTAAACAGTAGTTTTTTGCTCGACCTGCCGCACGTTGAGGCAGAACTGACTTACTTTACGCCAATGACAGAAAAACCTGTCATCTATGCCTATCAACGACCACCAGGGATTCCACCATCCAACCGAAAGTTCGAGACACACTTGATGCCAGTCCATAACATACGGGCGGTTTCACAAGACATATCCTTAGATCGAGAAGGCTTTAAACAAGTTGTACAACAAAGCAATGTCCGCAATTTTTATGACGAAGATGAGATTCTTCGTGTCTATTATCCTGAAGCCGAGCAACTTTTGAAAGAGGTAACAGGTGCCCAAAAGGTGGTGATATTCGATCACACTCTCCGTAACGCTCAACGCTTACAGAACGGTGAAAGCGGGATCAGTGAGCCTATTAAGTATGTACATAACGACTTTACTGCCATTTCTGGCTATACTCGCGCACGCAAAGAGTTAACAGCACGGGGGGTAGATAACATTGATCAATTACTACAGCAAAGGTTTGCTTTGATTAACATTTGGCGAGCGATCGCCCCAGTTTATAAGTCACCATTAGCAGTGTGCAACGCTTTTAGTATCGCACCAACAGACCTAGTAGCTACTGATATAGTGTACCGCGATTACGTTGGTGAAACCTACTTAATAACCTATAACCCAATACATCAATGGTTCTACTTCCCCCAAATGCAACCCTCGGAAGCACTATTGTTTAAGTGCTTTGACTCGGCTCTTGACGGACGGGCGAGGTTTGCTGCTCATACTGGGTTTGATGACCCAACAAGCCCACCAGATGCCCCAGCTAGAGAAAGTATTGAATTGCGGACGCTGGTTTTCTATCCTATATAAGAATGATGACGGCTGCTATCCTCAACTACAGATGCTATTATCTGAGGCTGGGGCGAGGGCATTTTGCTAATCGTGATGTTAAACGACCTCTCGCCAATGGTTGAGGCTCTTGAGAATTCAATTTGTAAACCAGACTTTAACAAGGGGCAGGTTTATCACTGCTTCACTTACTTATGAATCACACTCAGGCGCTTTGATGAAAAAAACTATTAAAAACTTCATTTAAGCCCGCAGTGTATAATCCTTGAGGTGTCTTTTTTCGCATTCCCTAAATAATGCGAAAGTTATATTTTAAACTTTAAACTTACATACGTGCTTCATGCCTCGAAAAACTACAGTTCCATCGCAATCAATTAAAGTAACTCCGCTGGCTCTGTCTCAATTACATATCCGCTTAGAGTTTCTAGAAAAAGAACATCAATCACTACTCAAACAGATCAAGAGAAAGCGCACAGAACTGAAGAACTTTGTTGAACAGATGCGTTCTTTTGGCACAGAATTTCTCAATAAAGCTACTCCCGGTTTCCGAAAAATGGCTGAGTTAGACCAGGAAATCCATGCTCTGTTTGAGGAGATTTTTACTACTAGAAAGTTCGGTAAACAAACCCTCAAAAATATACAAGCAGTTTACCGTGACCTACAGGTAACTGGAGCCATCAGTCTAAAACCCAACAGTCAACAGTTAGATACATTAGACGAATCGTTTGACAATGAAGATTCCCAATCAGATTTTTCAAAGGAAACTAGTGAAGACCAGCATCAATATTGGCAAGGACAACAGTCTGTAGACTCTGCCTCTGTAGTCAGAACAGATGACCAAAGAAAAATTCGTCAAACATTTCTGAAATTAGCTGAAATCTTTCACCCTGACAAAGCCAGAGACAGTGAAACACAAAAGTCTCACACAGAAATCATGAAAGAAATCAATAAAGCCTACCAAGAGGGGGATTTAGCAAGACTTCTTGAAATTGAACGAAGTCAACACCCCTTAGAAATTATTGACAATAATAACGAGGATGATTTAACCCGTAGATGCCGAACTCTAGAACAGCACAATCAAATTCTCCTGGCTCAATATGAAAAATTGAAACAGGAACTGCGTTTGACAAAAAATACTCCAGAAGGGACGATGGTTTGTGATTCTCGAAAAGCTGCTAAAAAAGGCATTGACGCTATGACTGCGATAGTAGAAACAATGGAATCTCAAATTAACGTCGTTTCTGGGATTCGGGATTTTGTTAAGAATTTTAGAGAACAGAAAATTACTATTAAAGAATTTCTTGCTGGCCCAACATCTCTGCACTCCTTAGATGAAGAAACTATAGAAGATATTTTGGAGCAGATGTTATCAGATTTAATGAGATAAGTATTTTATTTTTACGACAAATAAGAGTTTCCACTCAATGAACAGAAAATAGTAATAATAATTTTCTTAAATGTCTCAGTCAGCTCCAATTATTTCTATCAAGCCTCCTGTTTGTCAGTTAAAAGCCACTTTTGAATGGTTGTGTAGCAATTAAACTGCTTGTATTGCAGAATACTTAAAAGCTTATATGAGTTCGGGAATGCTTGGGTAGGTTGAATTGCCATTACGCATATCTCCTTTGACTCCGTATCTTGATTAGATTCTCTTTTCAATTGTTTTAATTTTGTTTCAGTACTTGTTCTATTTCTACTAATTTTTTGCGTAAGACTTCCTGTAAATCTATTAGTTCAGTAGGGTTAGCTCGCTTAAGCGTCTCTAAAGAAAGTTGTTCTAAACGACGAGATACTTGTAACACTACTTTCTCCCTAGTAGTATTTGTTACCTCTGACTGAGAATGAGATGTTATTACCTCTGCTACTAATTTCCGTGTAGCAATAACAGATAATTTCTCTGCTACTACTTTTTGTGTAGTCTTCTCTCTGATTAATTGAGCTTTTTGTTCATTTAATCCCAAATTTTTTGCAGAAAGTTTTTGTAGAGCCATTGCATGAACACCTTTAAGTCCTGCTCTTATGGCAAGTTTTAGGTCTTCTGCTAAAGATAGCATCGGAAAAATATTGGCATCGATAGAAGCAGGATTTAGCTGTAAATCTAACAGTAGACTCAAGATTGCTCGTTCTGAGTCGCTTAAATCTAAAGACTCTAATTCTTTTTCTTGTTTCTTTGCATCTGCTGTTATTAAATCCACCAGCGATGTTATACGCTTTTGACTATTCAAACGTCGAACTACTGTTGAAAGAATACGCGGAATATCTTGAAGTTCTAATCCAGTAATCGTAGACAATTCGCGCGCGATCGCCTCGGCTTTATCCAAAGGATTAAGGTCTTCTCGATGTAGAGAAGTTAGTAATGCTTTACGATGTAAACCAGTTGGTTCTGGAATAATAACTGCTGACAAGGTTTGCCAACCTAAAGCTTTAGCACTGCGCCAGCGTCGCTCTCCGTCAAATATTAATAGATGATTCTCCCTTTGAATCAGAATAACTGGTTGTAACTGTCCATCACTAGTTAAAGAGCGAGACATAGATTCAAGACTTTCAGTTAAAAATGTTTGTCTAGGTTGTTCTATATTTGGCTCTATTTGCTCGATAGGAATTGACAAAATACCTAATTGTGACTGAAGTTGTGTTCGCAACTCTTCCAATTGTCTTTCCAACTCGCCAGAATTTTTGTCACGAAGTTCTTCAATCTCTGCTCTTAATTGCTGTATTTCTTCCTCTGCTTCAGATAATTGCTGAGATTGCTTCGCACCTGAAAAATAATTTGTAAGATTAGGAGTGTTACGAGCGCACATAATTATTTTATCTTTTTAGTTGTCTTAGGTTTTCCAATTAAAGTCACAAGATAAGAAGTGGTTTCTTTAAAATCATCCTTAGCAGGATGGCTAGGACGGTAAATATGCAATGGTAAACCTTGACCACTGGCATTGACAAATTCTGCGCTATCCCGGATTGCTGGAAATGCTCGAATTTTCATCTGTTGCAACTGTTCAGGTAATCCCGCAAGCATCTGTCTATGAGTACTTCTGCGAACATCATATTGATTGGGAACAAATCCTAGAATTTCTGGAGTTGGATTTAAACGTAAGTGTTTGCAATGATAGTAATACCATTCCAATAAATGTGCTGCTCCTTGAATTGATTTTGGCTCTAGCTGTACAGGGATAATAATATGTGTGCAAGCAGCTAGAGCCATTAAAGGTAAAGGGCCAAGAGTTGCTGGGCAATCAAAAATAACTACGTCCTGTGCTAGTGGATAATCTGTTAAACAGTCGGCTAAAAGGTAGGCTCCTCTTTTGTGTAGAACAAGTTCATCTGCTGTTTGGGTTAATACCATTCCCCCTTGACATACGACAACATTATTGGTGTACTGGCTCCAGCAAGGAGTTAATGGCCAAACACCATCAAATTGATCTTTGAGAACTCCTGCTAAAGTCTGTTCTGGTTCTGGTGGATTCAAACCACAAAATAACGTTAATGAGCCTTGTGGATCAAGGTCTAGTAGGGCTACATTGTACTTGCGTTTTGCTAAGTCATAAGCTAAATGAACTGAAAGTGTAGTCTTACCACTGCCTCCAGCATTGCTAATTACAGCTAGTCGAATTTGCATGGCTTCGCTTTAAGTGCTATTTCCGAATCATATATTGTGACGCTGAGATCATATATCAATATATGATCCAACTAATTACTTGTCTCTTTTATTGTGTTTTCCATTCAAGATAGTTTATTAAAGAAGGTTTTACGGCAGACATCATTAAATCTAGCAAACTCCACCCAAACAACAATCAAAGCTCAAACACCCAAGTTCAAAACTAAAACAAACCCCTGATGCTAATCAGTTGAGGCAGAGTTTCTAAATGTAACTGATGGTCAATAGAGTTGACCCGAAATGTACAGGAGGCGATTAACATTATTCTTCGCAGCGAGCGCAGTGCTGCTCATGAGTCAGCACAGTCGCCCAAAGCACAGCAAGCTTCTAAACACCGTGTTGAAAGCTCAGAATATTTCAAGCGGTTTCAGTATGTGAGATTTCTAAACTGCAACAAACCAGTGAGGCGGATTATATTTTGAGTACAATAACTGCAACAGGAATACTTTGCAAATTTATGAGTGAACCTGTAGTTGGAGAAAATAATGGGCGACCTTCAATCATCTAGATTAAGGTTAAGTACCCCAACTGTAAGCAAACAGCGATTAGACTGCAAGCAAGGGAAGTACTTTCAACAACAGCGATACCTTCACCTTGGACATAAACAGTTTTCAACTAGCCAAATAATCTTTAATTTTGTCTTGCTCACGTCGTAAAGCTTTGATACCCTGCCCATAAGCAGAGCGTACCTTGGAATGACTGAGATTAAGTCTTTGTGCAACCTGTTTTGCAGTCAACTTGTTCTCGCCCGACAACCCAAACTGTAACATTAAGACTTGGCATTGATTTGGTTTCAAGGTAGCTAATAAATCCTGTAAATCTGACTGGAGAGATTCTAGAGCAACATACTCTTGTGCGGAGATTGTTTCATCGGGTAATATTTTTTGCAGTTGGTTTTCTTGCTCCTCTCCAATTTCTAATTCTAAAGAAACTAGCGGACAAAATGCGTTTAAGCATTCGGAAACTTGTTTAGGTGATGCATCAACAGCTTCAGCGATTTCTATAACAGTGGGTGTTCTTCCCAAGGTTTAAAAAAGTTCAACGTGTGCTTTTTTGATTTGCATTAATCTTTTGGTCAAATCATGGGGTAGGCGAATAGTGTGGGATTGTTCTGCAGCTGCTCTGGTAATTGGTAATTGCCTGCCGAATCCACGCCTTTTGCATAAGCAGAAAATTTATAGCCCCAATTTGGCTCGATTTGGCTCAAACTTTTCTACCGCATGAAAGTAAGCCTATTGCTCCCTCTTGAATCAGATCAAAAAATTCTAGATTACTCAAACGATACTTTTTAGCGACTGCAACCACTAATCGGAGGTTGGCAGTAATCATTAAACGTTTAGCCAGTTGGCCTTGTTCAAGGATTTGGGTTAATTCTGCTTCTGTCTTATTCACCTCGGCAGAGAGTTCAGACCCATTTGGAGAACGCTTTAGCCGTTGCACAAGAAGATTTTTTTACTGCTCAAGTGCCAGCATAGACCTTACTTTTCTTGCGTAGAAAATCTCAAAAAGCAATAGCCTCTCGAAGCGACCAATTTCTCGTAGGTAATTTCCAAGTGGATCAGAGCTTTAGCTAGATATCTTGCAGGGAAATAAATTGCTAACAAAAGATTGGCACTAAAGTATAAATCAAGCTGTCAACGATGATCTAAATTAATTTTTGCTGCGTTGATAGAAAAGATTTCAAAAAAAATCATGGGGGCTATATGGGGGCTATATGTACCCCAAAGCAGTTTAGAGGCTTGAGCAAAATTTGACTCCCACATGGGGGCTATATGGGGGCTATATGGGGTATATCAGATTGAGTGAGGTTTTACCCCACTTAGCCCCCAAGAGGTTATGATAATTTTTTGACGCTGAAGAAAAAAAGAGTAGTTATTTTATTCATCTCTTCTCTGCTCCCCACTTCACCTGAACAGATAACTTTCACAAATCAAAATCTATTACCTTTCTCTTTATGTCTAACATTCACACCTTGCAAAAAATTTTTCCTGCTGGCTTTGATAACGGCTATGGAAGCCTAAAACTTTTAGTCGATGGCTTTGAAGTTGTTCGTGTGCCCAGCTATATAACCAATGCCGAGATGGAAGACGTACCTGGGAGGGTCGTTTTTAACGGTAGTGCTTACACAGTTGGAGAATCAGCTTTCCGTACAGGAAATTATTTTGACCGAAACACTGATAACAATGAAAACAAAGTCAACAACGCATTATTGACTTTATTCGGTGCATTAGCACATCTACCACACCGTAAGGCTTGGCATTTAAAATTAGTCGTCAGCTTACATGATGTCGCTCTGGCTGACGAATTGCAAAAAGTACTAAACGGAGAATATCAGCCAATACTTGCTGGCAAACAATCAGAGGTGAAGATCGAAGTCCTGAAAGTTGTGCTAGAGGGTATGGGTGGAATGGCACTAAGAAAAGCTGAAACACTTGCGGTTTAAACAGTTTGCAATTGTTTGCGTAATTCATGCCGAGGTTTGGTCATTAAGGGGTAGGCTTTCGGACGACGTTTACGAACTCGTGGTTCGTTTCTAGCAGGACGGTCAGGAACAGCCTTGTGAGCAATAACTTTAAGTAAAGTACGATAAATTTGAAGACGTTTATAAGATGCAGCAGCTAATAATTCGGGAATAAAGTTATCTAAATGATGGCGAGTACCTTGTAACGATAAGCGTAAGGGAGGAGTGCCATAACTAGTTCCTGCTGACCACATCAAACTACGAAGTAGATTGTAAGCCAACAAATAAACGTAAATTTCTTTACGTACCATAGAAGGAGTTTTACAACGCAAAACATCCATCCCCAGGGTAGTTTTTAGATGTCTCAAATCTAGTTCGACATCCCAACGTTTACCGTAAAGACCAACAATTTCCAGAGTCGAATAAGTTATTGTATCTAAAAGAGTAGTAATTAAGCTAACTCGTTCAGTACGAAAGCCAGGAATAACAATGTAATAATAAATCTCTCGCACAGTTATGGTTGAAGGTAGAACATCAAATTCATCTTTACTCAATCCCTGTGGGCATCTCTTAGGTTTATACCAAGTTACTAACTTATCACTTGACCCAATTATTTTACCTTTTCGCATTGTGGTTTTTCGGGCTTGGTGTTTCCTAAAAACTGCATCACAATTTAGATTTTTAATAGAAATCAAATCGGCATAAGCGCAAAATGCTCTATCTCCCAAAAGGATATCCAATGGATTAAGAAACTTATATAAATTTCTAGCTAATTTAATATCATGCGTGTTCAGAATATCTATGCATAGTGCAATAGCAGCTCCAGTAGCTAAACTGAATACCACACCGATTTTTGCAATTGGAAATCCACATCCAGATGCTTGAGTAGAGGGTTGAGGGTATGCTTTTTGGTTTTCTAGAGTGTCTGGCATCGATACCGTAGACCCATCTATTACTTTCACATTTCTTCCACACCATAAATATTCTGGTGTCACTTTTTGTTCTAAGTTTTGACCACTCTGTTGAAAAAGCTTTTGTAATAATATTTCTGGTAATCTTGACCGCGCTTGACAATAACCGCTTGTATCTGTTGAAGGGATTTCTACTTCAAGTCCAGCCAAATAAGCAATGACTTTACTTACTGCATTATGACAACTTTTATCGGCATCTAAAACTTGAGATAAAAATGCCCAAAGCGTTACTACTGGGTCAAATAATCGCTGATAATATCTAATTTTTAACTCTTTCATTGCTTGCTCAATTACAGAAGATGGTAATAGCTCTTTAAAAGGTAATCCCAAGCTTTGACCAAATTTATCCTTGAGGATTTGTACTCGTCGTGTCACAGTAGATTTATGTTGTTGGCTTATTCGTATCAATGAAAGTATTTCATGAACGAGTAAGCTTTTCCTATCTCTAAAAGATTTTTGAACAACTCGTACATTTTTGCACTGCTTCTGTCAGGCGCAGCGATCGCAATACTGCATCAAAGATAATTGTCTGCCCCATACCAATACCTTCACTCTTCAATAGCTGTAGTGCTTATCCCGCATATCTTAGAGCTTTTCTTAGTGCCATTCGGGTATGGGTGCATTGTTTGGGCATCAACTACCAAAAAAATTAACCATTTTAGATTTTGGCAATGGCACAACTCTGCATTCTCGTTACAACCAAGGGAAACGAGAAGTTCACACTGCCTACCCCACTGGCGTAGAAGTTCTCATCAATGATATTTCCCAAAACATGAAGCATTTAAATGGCGGAAAAATCGGGGATGCCTCCAAGATCCGGTTTTGTCTGGAAATGGGGCATACTCGGTACAGCCGGGACATTGATATCAAAGATGTTTACAGCGCTTGCTTAAAAGATTGGTATGAAAAATACTTGAAGAAAGTGGTAAATCTGACGCTTGATGCTAAACACCAAGGGGATGAAATCTGGGCGATTGGTGGAGGCTGCCTCTTACCTGGATTTAAGAAGCTTTTAGAGAAGAACGGGTTCAAAATACTGGACAACCCGGTAGAAGCTAATGTCTTTGGGCTTCTAGAAATGGCAAAAGCCATCAGCAGCAAGAATTCGCCTACTACATCTCTTAAGTGATGACAATGACAGATAAACAAGACTTAGCTCCGATCAAAATTCGGCTTAAAGAAAACTATCAAAAACGCATATTTGCAGAGTCCCAACAACTAGGTAAAAGTTACCTGGAGACGCTTTACTTCATTATTGATTGCTATTTTGTTTTCATCAAGGCTGGATTAGCCACAAAACAAGTAGCTTTCACGCCCATTACTACTGACGAGAACAAACTTCCTTCTATGACTTCAACTCCATTTGCACAAGAGAAAGAAGAAGATTCGGAACCGGAAACCTTCAGCCTCGATTTTGATTTGTAACGAGGAGCTATTGGCACAAGGATGCAATAGTTTTGACACCGTAGCTCTAAAGTTTTATTGTATAATTCAATGCAACTTCTTACATTTTGAGTTTAACCCTTTGCCAAGTATGTGAGTTCATCTGATTTTCTCAAAATGCTATTAACAACATGACATTAGAATTATGCAGCAAGGCAGCATGAACGAAGAGGAAAAAGAATACTTCGACTATGAAGACGATAATCCAGCACTGTCTAAAATTATAGAACGTAACATTCGTACTATCATCCGTCTTCGGCTTCAGACTGCTAACAAAAGAAACTTGCAAGACCGAATTGCAGATGGGATTACCTCTTTCTCAGGACATATAGTTTTTGTTTACGTACATATAGTCTGGTTTGGAGCTTGGATTATTTTGAACACTGGAAGAATTGGTGTGCATCCCTTTGATCCATTTCCCTACGGACTATTAACAATGGTAGTATCGCTGGAAGCAATTTTTCTGTCAACATTTGTGTTAATTAGTCAAAACCGCCTCAGTGAAGAAAGTGAATATCGAACAAACTTAAATTTACAAATTGCGCTACTGACAGAGCATGAAGTCACACGAGTATTACAAATGCTTGATGCGATTCAAGACAAAATGGGGATTGACAATGATGAAGACAGTGAGCTTGCTGATTTAGAAATGGAAACCAAGCCGGAAGATGTATTAATTGAAATTGAGCGGCTTCAGCAGTTAGCGTTGAAGAGAAAAAAGCTGATTAAACGTAATTCTAGATAAAGGCTGGAATAATCTGGTGGCAGTATGTTTTTCTTAACAATCACAAAAAACGACTCTGATAAATTTACAAATGTCCTATTTAGACCTTTCTACTAAGGTTATTGAGCTTTTAGTAATAAGCTAATCGCACTTTGCACTGACCAAGCTAAATGTTCTTGGCTCAACGAATCTCGGATGAGCCAAAAAACTTGATTCTTCCAATCTGGCGATCATTATAGGGTTTTACAAACCCGTTCCATTGCCTCAAAATCTAGTGCAGGTATAAGGTTGAGGGAGGTTTATCTTAATGACGAAATCGATTCTCATAATTAAATTCGCCTTAGTTCAATTTCACCAAGGGCCTACTGCTTACGGGGAGCAATGCGGTTTTGTCAGATCCAGTAAACAAGGTGCGATCGCTAAATTATTTTCTCCGTAATAAAACAGAATTATACTTGCTAAGGCGTATTAACACTTAAAAAGCAAAGGTGAGTTTGAGCCACAAGTTGCAAGACTCTCTTTTTTGACCCTAAAAAAGCTAGGATTCCCTTTGAGCAATAATTTTGAGACAGGGATTATCTACCTTAATGGAAAAAAGTATATGTGCAACTCTAGATTTGAGCAAATCATTATCAAACTTTTCTTCCGAGGTGACAAAATGTTTAGAATTGACGAATATCACGGAGTGGAATGGGAAAATTCTTGAAGAAAGAGAAAGAAAAATTAGAGAACTTGCACTTATTTTAGCTGGTCAATGTATTGCAATTTTATTGTATAACCTTTCACAATCTCAGTCAGCCAATCAAACAGCGATGAATCAGACAAAAGGCTGGTGGGATGGCAATATGCAAAAACATGGTTATCGAAAGCGAGAAATATTAACAGTCGGAAATGTTTTAGTTACTTTAAAATTACCATATATGGTAAAAAAACCTTCAACAGCTACGACCAAAAATAAAATCTCCACTCAGGGATTATACCCGTTATTAAAGTGGTTGGGAATGTCATCCGGCTTAACCCCATTGGTATGGTCAACAGTTGCCCAATACGGTGCAATCACTAGCTCATTTGAAGCCGCCTGTACAACTTTGACGGGTTGGGGAATTAACCTTAGTTTAAAACGAATTGAACGTTTAACATATAAATTTGGTCAAATTGGGATCAACTTACGTCAATCTAAAATCTTAAATCGCCAATTAGGGAATTTAGCGGAAGGTAATATTCTTAAAGGTCAAAGAGTTGTCATCACTGTAGATGGTGGTCGGAGTAGAATCCGAATTAATAAAAAGGGGAGAAAAAATTCCAAAACTAAGCGACACGGGTTTATCGGCAAATGGGTTGAGCCAAAATTATTTACAATTTATGTCGTTGACGAGCAAGGTAAAAAAATAAATAGTTCTGAGATTCCTATTACGAATGATGGCACTTATGAAGGATATAAAGCGCTTTTGGATATTTTAGAAGCGTATTTAGTTGACTTGGGAATTAGTCAAGCAAAACAAGTCTTATTAATCGGGGATGGAGCGGAGTGGATCTGGATACATATTCCCCCACTTTTGGCAAGACTAGGATGCCCAGTTGAAACTTATCAGCTATTCGATTTTTATCATGTTACGGAAAATTTAAAAGTATTTGCGGACGCGGCTTTTAATGAAGAGGCACAGTCTAAGGAATGGTTTGTAAAAGTTAGAAAGATTTTAAAAAAAGGTAAAGCTAAATCCTTAATCAGCCAGATGGATGAGTTGATTGCTGTAGCTACTGGAGAGCGGTGTAAGATTATGGTTGTTAAGCGGAATTATATTTTAGATGCTTATCGTAAAGGGCGTTTAAATTACGATAAAGCAATAAATAAAAAACTACCTATTGGCAGTGGTGCAATTGAGAGTTTAATCCGCCAAGTTGTAAATTTAAGAATCAAAGGAAACAGTAAATTCTGGTTGAAAGAAAATGCAGAAATTATGTTACATCTGCGTTGCCAATGGATAGCTAAAAGTTGGGATAATTTTTGTGCTTCCATCTTTAATTCCTTTATCAAACCAGAAACTGCTTGATAAATTTTATACTTTAGTTCTCCTCTCAACTTATTATTTGGTTTAATTAATACTAAGTATAAAAGACTGATTGTAGATATTTTTGGTAACAATAGTCAAATGACTTGCTATTAATCTTTTTGAGATATCTCATCAAGATGAATTCTCGTGTCTATCAGTATTTATTTAGTAAATAAAGTTGCTTCTTACTTAGATTTGATTTTTGCGTAGGCGTAGCCCGCCGAAGGCATCGCATCTTGTTTACCGAATCTGACAAAACCGCACAGCTCCCCTGCTTACGCATCTCAAGAATTATTTCTAATCAACTGCAACAAGATTGACTCAAGGCTTTGTAGTGCAGCGTTAGTAGTGCGCTGATGTTCCTTGAATGCTTGTAAATGTTCTTCTGCTTGCTGCTGGTGTGACTCAAAGTTACGTTGATGTTGTTCATGGCTATCACGTAACTCAAGTAACACATCATCCAAAATTGCACTACGACCCAAAACACGGTCAACGTTACTGGTAAGCTCTCTCATTTCTTGACTGAGTACATCCAGTTGTGCTTGCGTGTTTGCTTGCCTTTCAGCAACACCCAAGATTATTTGCTCAATACGGTCTAGGCGATTAGGGAATGGTGTATCGGTCATTTTCCTTGTGTTTAACTTCTACAATTTTACTTTCATAATTGGGTTGAATCCTTATCTGATGGTAACTTAATCAAGTTTGGCACGAAATTCTTCGTCCTCTAATGCAAGTCTCCAATTTTTGGCTTTCAGAATTACATTGGGGGAGAGATTTTTGCCCTAGCATAGGTCGGCATCCTCAAAATCTAGATGACTTATCGAACATAAAGGAGGAGCCAGTGCGGTCTTCTCCCATCCGTGAGAGGCTAGCGCCTGCCGTAGGATGCCAGTACCCCTACGGGGAAGCAAGCTACGCGTAGCGTCTCCTTTAGGAGAAGGGCTGTAGGGGTAACGCCTAAGTGGAGCAACTGGCGTTCAGAAGTCAGAATACAGGAAAGGTATTCTGTACGACTGGCGGATAGTGTAGCGACGATAGCATAGCGTTAGCAAGGAACGAGCGTCAAGATTGCTGACTCCTGAATTCAAAATAGCTGAATTCTTCTTCAAAGGTATTTCTCAATCTCAATAAATCGATATTCAATCTTTTTTACAAGAATTAAATTTAATGTGAATTAGTATTGAAACAGAATTCATCCCTCCTCAACTCAGAATACAAAAAATGTGTTCTGACAAAACTTTGGAAGCTAAATGCTATCTTTGTAACTCTATTTGTTGCATTTGAGATTTAGCTAATATTTTATCAATTTGACTATTCGCGTCCTCAAAAGTTTGCAATATCTGTGGAGTTAGTTTATTAGTCTGTACCTGACCAGATTGCAAGTTTAAAATTACCTCTCCATTTTTCTGTGAAATAGTTAAATCTCTCTGCTGGGTATTAAAGGTTATATCATAAATCTTTCCTAGAACTTGAGTACTATTTTCATCAGGCTTACCCCAGACCATGCCAATCCTTTGAACAATTTGAGTCAACCGACTGATGGCTTCAAGCTCAAATGTATCTTGATTCATTACTGTCAACGCTTCGGCTGATAATTGCTCACCAGCTTTAAATTTATTAGCTACTTCTACAATGCGTTTTTTGTAATTCTCCGACTTCCCTAACTTATCTGCGGCATTGTACCAATTTCTCAAGTCATCAATAGTGACTGTCGCAGACTTCTCTACACCTAAAGGTTCGGTTTTTGTACTATTACTAATGTCTGGTGTAGAAAGAGTAGTGGAGAGTAATGGAGTTATAGATTGGTTAGGTGGGGATTGCGCTGTTTGTTCTGGTGGTTTCAAAAATTGCGGTCGTGTAGCGAGGGAGCTAACAAATTGTTGATAGTCACTATCCGTTTCAATAATTGCCCCGAATTTCTTGGTCATGTTCGACAAAGTTTTGGCAGCGATGGAGCTATCAACCAAGTGAAATACTGCTAGACCTTTTTTGGTTTCCCTGATGACATCTTCTATTGGTACTTGCTGCCATTCAACTTTTTGAGCAGTTAACCATTTTGTCACAGTATCAGCTTTCTGGTTGTCAACAGCCAAGCCCATGACTCCAAGCTTTTTGTTTGATTCTGTCGAAAATAAGAAAGTAGGGCGCTCTTTAATATGATGTAGAATTTTCGCACTACTCTCAATCATCTCTTGTTGTTCAGAATTAACCGATTGAGTCCCAAAAGCCTGAAATTCCTTCGTCCATTTCTGGGGATATTCAACGGTCTTAGGATCAATTTGAGCGCAAATAACAGAGAAATTACTTTCAAGGATCGCGTCGGCGTGTGTAAGTTGTCCGGTTTTGAGTAGTCCAAGCTGCCTGAGCGCGTCTTTGTCTTTTTTAAAATGTAATACTCCCAGGGGTTCACCATTCAAAAATACAGCATCTCTAGTTTTAGAAGCTGAGGTTTCGATAGTCAGTTTTCGGTAATCTTGGTCATTGAATGTCTGACCAGAAAAATCATAAAAGTTAATTTTATTAATTTTCAGGAGATTCCCATTAGGAGACTCACCCAGCACAAAAGCTTGATCTCCAGTTTCAGAAATTGACGTGAGCTTTAACTTTAAAGGATTACCATTTTTGAGATAATTAATTTCTTTTAACTGTTGGGCAGAATCGCTGTCTAACTCACCCAAAGTCAAAGCATCAATTTTGATTTTTACTGTTTTGTCAGTCACCGGCACAGTGCCAAATTCTAAGTTGACCGGTTCGGCGTTAAAAACAAGTCCTGCATAAGAGAAGTTCTTGAGTTCACGGATAGTAATTTCAACCGGCTCGTTTCCTGGTAGTCCAATAGTTGCTTTGGCAGTGGCAGGTTCTACCCCAACCATACAAGAGAGCGCTTTCGTTCCAATGGGAAGCTGTGCAGTTCTGGTTTCGAGCATGGCGAATTCTTTATATTCGCCATCACTATCCTGGACAAACATTAGTCTGGAAACGTGGCGTTCATGCGCCGGTGGGTGGTGGCTGGCTCTAATTTCTATCGGGTGTTTTTCGGTTGGATTCCAGTCTCGACCCAAAAATTGATTCGCTTCATTATTGAGTGTGACTAACTTGGGTTCAGTAAATTGCAATTCATCTAAGCGAGAGATAATCTCATTGGGGAAAGCAACGAAGGCGAAATTGGAAACTTTTTTAGCGTAGACGCGGAGCGGCTTGTCGCTAGACATCGCCTGGGGGTTTGCGTTTTCTTTTCTTGCAACTTCGAGTTCATCCTGGCGGGATGCACAGATGTTCCAAGCGGCGGCGGCAGATGCAAGTTTTTCTGACTCTGGGATCTTCGCGGAGAATGCTTCTGCCGTCTCCTGCGCCAAGGCAAAGAGTAGTTTAGTTTGGCTTCTAGTAAGTTCTGGTTTTAGTTCTAGGAGTTTAGCTCCCTGCATGGTCATCCCCGCCTTGAGATTGTAAGGAACTTGCGATTGTTGGCTAACTGTCCCCAGGTTACGGTATGCGGGTTTTCCATCCGAACCTTTCTCACCATCTATCTGTGCAACCGCTAATAATTTATGGGGGCGTTCACTGTTTGTGAATTTAATCTCATCTAGGCGAATATTAAGTGTCTGGGCTTTCCAGATTAGGGGATGCCCGTAGCGGGTGAGGTTGGTAATTTCGAGTTGCGTTCCTGAATCCGTTTGAACAATTGCGCTAGGGCCAGACTCTGTTTCTCGCCGCCTTGAGGCACGAACCGCAGTGTTGAATTTCCGATCAAACTCGTACTTGGCGGCGATCGCTGCAAATTTTTGCTGTGGTGTAAATTTTACTCCTTGGAACAAGTCTTTAAACTGAACGATGGGGCGCGATTCTAACTGTGATTCTTGGAAATATTTATTGGTTTGGCTAATTAATAATTCTACTGGTGAGTAGCCCTTTGGTGTTATCCCCGTATTTAAATAAACTGAAGGCGACTTTTTATCTTTAATATAATTAACATCACGATACAAGTAGCGGCTGTTTTCCCGGATTTTATCCATCTCAGGTTTTTTAGCACTTTTGAATAAATCAACCGCTATTTGGTTTTGATAACACCCCTCACCAATCATTTCTCGGTACATCAGGCGGTTAATATCCATTGCCTGCTGAATAATTTCTGGCGTTCTGTTAGGATTCTCTGCTAGAGCTACAACAGATTGCATGAAAGGTTTGTACTCTGCTCTAATTGGTTTGGGCTTCTCGCCATGTTCCTGTTCAAATAAACTTTGATAATGGCTAGAAACTTGGTCTAAATAAGTTGATTGTTGTTCGATAGTTCCGTAAGTTTTAAGTACCTCAATTTCCGATTCTAATGCCTCTAGTGCTGTCACTTGATTGTTGATTATGCCCACGCTGATGCTATCACTCATGTGGATAGCGATTTTTTCAAATGGGGGCTGGCTTCCATCGGTGGGATCATAAAATGATTGTTTTTTGAGCTTAACCGTGGGTGAATAGGCGTTTTGGGGAAGATTTCTTCGCTCTGCCTCTGCTGTTAAATTGGGATATAAGCTAGCTCTTGCTACACCAATGCAGTCACCATCGTAGTCTCGTGCTTGGCGTTCTGATTCGGTTTCTGCTGGGTCGATAAAATCAACATCAACCCCTCGCGCTTCTAAATCTGTAATTCTTTGCTGTATGCGCTTATGGTCTTCGTCATTGACTACAATTATGCCTTCTAAGGGTTTACCGTCTGGCCCTAACTGATCCTTAACATATTTATTATTAGAAACACACAAACCATTAGAGTTGAGGAAAGGAGAACGGAAGTTAAGAATTTTTTCTTGCTCATCAAGCCAAGAGATACAAATTTCACCATTTTTGAGTCCCTTGGAGGGAATAATCATTCCTCGGTCAAAAGTAAGCGTTTTCCCAACAGCAATATCTCGCCACTCACTTTGTACAAACCGATTTAATTCCTGTTTGACCTTCTCAGTTTCTAATAACTGCTTATGCCCTAGTAAATCGGCTTTAATGAGCTTGTACATGAATAAGTCATCTTTAGTACTCTCGTCATCCAACTCCTCATCTGCATCTAAGCCATCATTTCTCTCTAAGTTTTTAACATCTGTTTCAAGATTTGTGACTTCTCCTGTTTTTAATTTATTTTGGCTCAATGATTCTTTACGTTTTTCATATCTTTCACAATAGTAAGCAGCAACAATTCTAGGATCATCTTGAATCGAGGCCAGTTTTTCAGCTTGTACCTCTAGTTCTTCGGCAAAATCTTTAATTCCTTGGGGGAAAGATGCCAGCAGTTGGGAGATAGACATTTGTCCTCGTTGAGATTGCCCTTTTTCGGCTAACCAAATATTTTGCTGATATAATCCTGGTTGAATCTGCGGTTTAGTAGCGCCTTTGGGTCTATCCTTGTCTGTTCCCTTAAAACTACTTATGGGGAGAATTATGTCTATTTTTGGTTTGCTCTTAGGATCTGCATATTCTATTTCATCTAAGTTGTATGGTCGGAGTGTTCCTTTGCCAAAACGATATTTGGTAGTATCTTCTCCTACTCCATCCACCCAACCAAATCGATGCTGGATTACACGATAGCTTTTATCTGCTTGGGATTCTCTTAAGGTTACTTTGTCATAAAGTTGTGTTGAAATCTGCCCATAACAGTCACCAACTAATTTATATGCCAAATCATTCGATAATATCCCTCCATTTTCACCAGCCTTTTCAGTAGAATCATCTACTACCAGAATGTTTAGCTTTTCGTGAATTGCATTTTTACAAGCCCCAAGAAAGATGGAACCATAAGCACCTCGGTCTTTACTATCTGGACAAATTTTTTGAATCGTTTCTAAACATTCTTTATCTCCATAAAGTAAGCGAGTCTTAGAAGACAGTAATAAAATCTGTCCATCTGGATGATTTTTTAATTCTTCATCAGTGCTGTATTCATCTGAGTGTCCAAATGAAAATTCTTTGTCAGGAAAGTAAAATTCTAGTAAAGTATTACTGAGTTTTTCAGTTAAAATTGATTGAGAGTCAGTTTTGCTATCGTCTGTATAAATCCATTGATTGAGCCTGGGATCAAAATGTTTAATTTCCAGAGTCATGGTTTTAAGAAGTTAATACAATTTGTTTAATATCTTGAGAGGTTTGTATGTCGAGAATTAAGCGTTGGATAAATATGCATGAGGAAGAATTCAATGCAGATGGAACTTTAAAAGATGAAGTAAGACAACAAAAATTATCTCTTGGCGCACATCCAGAAGCAGTCGATGACTACGCTCGTAGAGTAAAAGCGAGATACGATGAGTGGAAGCACTTGGACGAGACTGATCCAGAACCGTGGCCAATCTACACAGCCTACGATTTATTCAGCGAACAAGAGAAAAGGGAATTTAACCCAGATGGTTCTCTCAGACCTGAATATATAGAATATGCTCAGAAAATTGGTATCAGTGAAAGTGCCCTGGAACAGCTTGAGTGGCGCAAGAAAATCGAGGTTGATGATTACAACAAAGTGTCTGCTAAATACGCAGAAAAGGGTATTAATTTTGGTGCATGGCAGATGAGAGGAAGGATTGAAGACAGCAGAACTTACGTTCAACGTCGGCAGCAGATGGAACAAGACTTGCGTAACTTTGAGGATGTTGACACTTTGCCTTTCGACAAGGACACAGCATTTTAGGCGGGAGCTATGGAGAGCGAGTAATAATATAAGCTGAAAGCATTATCAAACAAGGCTCTCAGCTTTTTAATGGCATCCTTTTACATCTGCAATTGCTCCCCTTGTACTGAGCGTAGCCTCTCCAAGAGTTGTATTGCGACTGGGCGAAAAAGCGGATTGTTTGGTTAATTGGACTGCCGTTCTATAGCTGGAGGGATTACCCCAGGCGATCGCACAACTGACTTGTTGGAAGCGGCGGCAAGGAACGCAAACATCCCTAAAATAGCAAAAGACGTAATAATCACTTGCTGTAGGGAGGTAAACACTGACCTTTCTTTTTCCTTTTGGACAGTAATGCGATTGATATTCTGCTGAAATGCTGACAAATATAGATAATCTAATACTTTCTCACACAAGGTAGGGTCTTCACCTATCTGTACTTTTTGGCACAGGAGAATTTCTAGATGCTCCCGGCGGCGATCGCTTGTAGACAAATCGCGCTCGTCCCACAGTTTTGCCTGGGTTGTATCTAAAGGTCTATTAATACCTAATATAGTCATAATTATGTCCTCACTTGATTTAGGAGTTAGTTGAGGGAACAGGTGTAATCGATAATTCAATTACACCCTAGTAGTTCGCTTTCGTGACGAAAGCGGGGTAAAGGGCAAGGGGGAAGGGGGAAAGGGTTTAAATCCCTTAACCTTTCCCCTTTTCCCTTTACCCAGCCCTCACAAGCGCATTTTTGGGTTGGCAGACTACTAGTGTGCTTTTTGAAAAATGGAACTCGTATCTAACTTAAGAAGTTTAAATATGCTTTCAAAAAAGAACTAGCAACTTGAGTACTGAAAAAATCAAAGCTCAGGTTGCTAGTAAAGTTTGAGAAGATA
>NZ_JACJSF010000094.1 GCF_014698035.1 Desmonostoc muscorum FACHB-395 | reverse complement strand
TCACCTACATCTGACCGAGAGTTCAGCTTTTCCCCATTGTCGGGTGATTACTGACTCAGCTATTTACGGACTGGCTACCGACGTTTTACTGAGTAACGAATCGCACTGCTTGAGTTGGGCAATAGATTTCAGTTGCAGCTGTTGATAAGTGTAAATGGCGTGAGTCATAATTGATAAAGTCTTAATGGACATAGAGAAGCGCTTCAGATTTCCGGTCGGGGGCGCTTTCTCTATACAAATATTGTAGACTGATGGTCTACAGTTGTCAACTGATGCACGACACTATATAGTAAGTGTAGGACGACGTTTTACATTAAAGGAGGTGGTTTAGGTGGATATAGTGAAAATCAGACGCTACACAGACATTGAAATTTCAGGTTTAGGAGGAAAAATTAAACAAGCTAGAAAAGCTGATGGGCGTTCAGTCGAGGTTTTGGCAGGAGAAGCTGATATTAGCCGATCTTACTGGCACGATATTGAGGCAGAACGAATACGAGATGCTTTGCCTGAAGACACATTAAGGAAAATTGAGCGAGTACTTGGTATTGACTTAGGAGTGAAATTCGATGATTAACCACTCCTCTCGCCTTGCCCTTAGTTTTTTTACGAGCGATTGTAGCTCCTGACTACAACCATAAAATTGTTATCTAGTCTGAGAAATACCATTTGAAAGGGTGGAATCATGACTAAACCATCCTCGAACCGCAAAAAAGCCACCTCTGCTGTCTCCAACAATTTACAAGCAACCGCTAGTTCTGCCGAAGACACCTTTGATCCAGAAAATCCTGCTACAGCAACAATTACAGTTACTGCTGCTGAAGTAGAGGAGTTGTCCGAAACGGAACAACGTGATCGCCTTCACCTAGAGCGTCGTGTGGAAAGAGCGTTTTTTGAGGCGGGTAAGGCACTGGCAGAATTGCGCGATCGCAGATTGTACCGCTCGACCCACAAAACGTTTGAGGAATATTGCCGTTCTCGGTTTGCGTATACTCACCGCCATGTAAATTATTTAATAGCTGCTTCAAATGTAGTTAACAACATAATAATGGGAACCAATGGTTCCCAAAATGAGATACCGGATGAAATGGGAACCATTGGTTCCCAAAACGAGATATCGGATGAAATGGGAACCAATGGTTCCCAAATTTTGCCTACAACCGAACGCCAAGTTCGACCACTGACTAAGCTAGAACCATCGCAACAGCAAGAAGTATGGCGGCAGGCGGTGGAGCAGGCAGGGGGAAAAGTGCCGCCAGCCAGAATTGTCAAAGATGTGGTGCAGCGCATCGTGGAAAGGACGAAAGTACCAAACACATACCAAATTGGCGAAGTCTGCCAAATTCTTGCTAAGGACAATCCCGAACTGAGAGGCAAAGGTGGCTGTTGGGGTATCGTTAACCATGTGGGCGAATTCAGCTGCACTGTAAAACTCTGGGATAGCGAGTACACGGTTGCTTTGCAGCACCTCAAATCTTACAATTACCTGCCTGCCGAGTGTGAGCAGATGCAGGTGATTTGCGATCGCATCAATCGGGTGTATTCGAGTGGGTTGGAAGAATCGGTGCAGAAGTTTTTGGAGTCGTTGGGGAAGCTGAACAGGGCTTATTTGACTGGACTGGAAGAGAAATTGTTAGGAGTGTTAGAGATGGAATGTAAAGAGCCTCGTTAATTAGAACTCTTTTATTCCCGTATTATTACTGTGAATAAAATAGTTGTATATATTACAATAATAAGGGATATATAGCTAAATATAAAAGCTTATGGCTTTTGCGCTTAAGAATAAAAATAAGAGCTAATACTTTTGTTATACACAAATGAATGTAAAAGAATATCAAGTTAGCATTCTCTCTCAGGGGATTCGTATAGGGCAGGTAGATCCAGACGAACCTTTTCAAAGGATTATTATTCCTCAAGAAAAAGTGCTAGATATTCCTGAAAAAGCTTGGCTAGAGATAGCTTGTATGGCTAACTATACAAAATCCCATAACTTTATTGTAGAACTATCAGACGAGCAGATTAAAGAAATAAAGCAAAAAAGGATAATAACAGAAAATTATCGTCCACCGATTGAGAATGCACCAGATAATCTAAAATGTCTAACTACTCATGCTCCTTTTGCTTATGCAATTATCATGGGTAAAGAAGAGATGGAGATTCGACGAAAAAACACGAATCATCGTGGATGGACATTAATTCAAGCTGGATTGTCAATGGACAGTGATGAAGCTTTTAAAGAATATAATATTTCTCCTAATGTACAAAGAGGATGTATTATTGGCGCAGCTGAATTAATTGATTGCCGATATAGTGAACCTTGTTATGTATACACATTTATTAACCCTACAGGTTTTAAAAATTTTATACCGATACAAGGAAAACAATGTCCTTTGTGGGGTGCAAGCAATCCCGTCGAAAAAGCTGCATTTACTCAAGCTTGGAATCAAATAGAGCGATAATTCAAGGATTAAAATGAATTACTAATTTAATTAAAAATTTTATAATCATAAGGTTTAACTTAAAATGCCAAAAAAAAATTATGGGGTCGCTCTATCTCCAAGCATGGCTTATTAAGTTTTGATTGGAGAAATACCGATAGTATTTTTTAGTGAATGCTATAGTGATGCTGATTATTTTTTAATTCATTCCGCTTCATATTTAGATGAGTCAGATAAAGAAGAATGTGAAAATGCACTTGTTGCTGAGGGATTATGTAAAAATATTGTTCCAGTAAATTCTATTATTGGTACAGCAAAAGCCGAAATAATTGAATATGATGAAGAGAGATTTAAGGCAGATGTTAATAAGCACAATCAAGGTACAGACTTATCTAACTTCAAGGCTCAAAATCAATGGGGAGATGAACCTGTTTTTGGATATGAGTTTAAAGAAATATTTAAGTTACCTAAACCGATACTAGGGATAACAGATGATATAGATCAATTTATTGTATGGGAACCAGAGTCTCCATTTGAGGAATTATGTTTCAAGATTGCTTTAAATGCGAGGTTCATAAAGCACTTAGTTAAACATTAATTTTGTACATACAGAAAATTTTAAAAATACTTTAGTGAGCGTTTTAGCTTCGATGGGTATCATGTCATGACTATCTTATTGGTATATAACCACTAATTTGAAAATTTGAATTTTACTAAAATACTTGAATTTTACTAAAATCTTTAGTCGAGCAACTTATATGTACTAATTAGACAGTCATGGGCGATCACCTGCATAAGTGAATAGAAATTTTACAATTGCATAAGCTCAATTTAAATTACATAGTGCGGTTAGACAGTTTACTTAATGTGATTGCAGCCAAATTTTTGGTGTAGTTTGCTGCTTTATCCATTAGGTTCTCAGTAAATCCAGCATTGACCGTCAGTTAGTAGTAGGTTATTACAGATACAACCTATTACTTATATTATTTATTATTAATGCCCAATATTCTGCCGTTGGCTCCTGGAATGCGGGTTTTATGTCGTGATGCTGAATGGCTTGTACAGCGTATAAATGCCTCTAACGATGCAGGTACACAACATGCAGTGCAAGTAGTTGGAGTTGATGAACTGGTTCGAGGATATCAGGCAATTTTCTTGACTCAGCTTGACCAAATCGAGTCAGTAGATCCACGCAAAACTAGATTAATTGCTGATAATTCAAATGGTTTCCGTCGCTCCAAACTGTTCCTGGAAGCGCAATTGCGGCAGATGCCTGCGGCGGGGGAAGAAGCCGATCTGGAGGGGTTAGGTGCATTTGACCCAATGCCATTTCAGATCATCGCAGTCAAGCGATCGCTAGAACAACTGCGACCCAGATTGCTACTGGCGGACGCTGTTGGGCTGGGAAAGACCATACAGGTTGGCATGATCTTGACAGAGTTAATCCGTCGGGGACGGGCAAATCGGATTTTAGTGTTAACTAAAAAATCCATGCTGACACAGTTTCAAGCAGAACTTTGGAACCGTTTCAGCATTCCTCTGGTGAGATTAGACTCTCAAGGCATTGCTAAATTAAGGTTACAGATTCCCACTAATAAGAACCCCTTTGAGGTTTATCATCGAGTCATCATCAGCATTGACACACTCAAGGATGTTGGACGCTATCGCCATTTCTTGGAAGATACTCGCTGGGATGTGGTGGTGATTGATGAAGCGCACAACGTTGCTGGAGCTAGTGTTCCTGAGAATCATCAAGCCCATAGGTTAGCGCGGTTGCTGTCAAGGCGCACAGATAGTATGTTGTTGACGACAGCAACGCCTCATAATGGCAAAAGGGAAACTTTTGGGCGATTAATTTCCTTACTAGATCCATCAGCAATCCCTGACCCTTGTTATCGAGAGTATGATGCAGATGATATTCGTGGCTTCTACTTGATGCGCTTTAAAGAAGATGTGCGTCATCAAGCTGGGCTGCAACTTACTGAACGATTTGTTGTACCCCTTCAGGAAACCACGGCGGAGGCGACAAGTGCAGAAGAAACTGGGTACAGGATTTTGGGCGAACTGCGACAGGCAATCCAGAGCCAAAAGGAGGAGTATTCAGAGTGGAGAAATCAACGTTTAATTCAATATGGACTCTACAAACAGTTTCTTTCTAGCCCAGAATCTTGCGCTAGTACTGTTTCCAAACGACTGAAAAAACTGCAAGCTGAAAACCCTCAAAGTCCAGAAATACCTTATTTAAAAGGGCTAGAAACTGCCCTGAGAAAACTTGTATTAACTGATTCCTCCCGTTTTCAACTGTTGCTTAAACAACTGCAAGAAATTGGCTGGAATGGACAAGAGCGTTGTCCGCGTATTCTGATTTTTACCGAGTATGTAGAAACTCAGAAGGCATTAACTGCTGCGATCGCTCAAGCATTTAATCTTCAACACAGCGAAAAATTTGAAGACCAACCGCATCAGGCGATCGCTTCCATTAGTGGCGCTTTTCCCGATGTGCATTTAATGGCAGCAGTAGAAGCTTTTGGGACAAAATCTTCACCTGTGCGGATGATGATTGCCACCGATGTAGCATCCGAAGGGATTAACTTGCATCACCAATGCCATCACGTTATTCACTATGACTTACCTTGGTCGATTATTACGCTGATTCAACGCAACGGGCGAGTTGACCGGATTGGGCAAACCGAAACGTCAATTCTTCGGTATTTGATGGTTGAGACAAAAAACGGATTGCTAAAGGGAGATTCAGCTATTTTTGAACGGCTGATAGGCAAGGTAGAAGAAATTAACCGCAGTACTAGGTCTGGAGAAAGTTTGCTTCAGCTTTATGATCCGCAAAAGGAAGAAGAGTACATTGCCCAACAGGGCTTGTTGAAAGCAGATAGTACTGTATTAGACAAGCGAGTGGGGCAGAGTGCAACTACATCCACAGAAGCCAACGACTTAGAATTAATCATTTCCGCAGGTAATCTCAAGGATGATGATGATTTGGTGGCGTTGTTGCTGGGCGGGGAAGAAGCAGGGGGCAGGGGGAGTGATGTTTCCTCTAAAAAAGTGGACTCTGTAGTGGCTAACAATAACAGCCGTATTCGTTTTTACAAAGATTTTGATTTCTTACTGGCAGCTTACCGACTATTACAGGAATCCAATCAAGATTATTTACCCTTGGAAATTGAGGGACGGATGCTGACACTTACAGCCCCTCCCGATTTGAAGCGTCGCTTGGGTGCGCCTTCACAGAAAAATGAGATCATTTTTGGTGGAACGGCAATTCCTCAAGAGGCATGGCAGGAAGGCGACCAGTTTCGGCTGACAGACGATGTGGAACGGGTGAAACTGGCAATTACAGCTGCCCGTAATACTTCCGGTTACTGGTCTAAAGAACTGCTGTGTAGTGAAACTCACCCGATTATGCAGTGGCTAGTAGAACGCTTGCTAATGCAGTTTGCACGGGGAGAAGCCCCTATTATCACTTCCAGAGAACTGGAAGAAGGGGAATTAGCATTTTGTTTTATTGGACAAGTACCATCAAAAGCAGGTACACCGTTGGTTGTGGATTCCCATTCTATCCGCATCCGCCCTGGTGGTCGCTGTGAAATGGCTCCTCTACAGAATACTTTGGCTGCCGCAGGATTTGAAAGACTGGCAAATACACAAACCCCAGCGCGAGTTGCTGCGGCTGAACTGTTAATTCCTGCGGCAGTAGAAGCTAGTTTAGAACATTTGCGATCGCTCGAAAAACAGCGTCAGGAAAAGGTGAAACCTTTACTGCAACAAGAAGAACAACGGCTGCAACAGTGGAGTCAGAAACGGCGAGAAATTATTGACCAGCACCTTGCAGAAATTGACCCCAACAGTGCCTCGGCTAAACGCTTGCAACGAGAGCGCGACGAAATGGACAAATATCTCAAAGACCGTCAGCAACATTGGCGCGATATGCACTTACTACCAGGGGAATCGCCCATTACTCGGTTAGTTTTGGTTATCGAAGGAGTGAAATAATGGTTTTAGATTTTGCGATTCACAATGTTGGTGAATACTATTCATCTCACTACCTCGATACCACGTTTTCCAAAGACGCACAGAAGTTTACTTCTTCGTGGAAGGAAGCAGGCGCAGCAGCATCACCCAGGCAATTGCAGAAGTTAGCACAGCGATACTTTAAAGCCAAAGCCCAAGCTATTGAAGAATTTGACTGGAATCAGCGACGCAATGCTGGTGTAGAAATCCAAGGTTGGCATTCTTACTTATTACAGGCAATTGGCTACAGTGACTTGGAAGCGATGGATTTGCCTGTGGAAAGTGGCGATGTCTACATTCCGATTTTGGGACTTTTACAGCGATTTGGACAACCTTGGTTGGTTGTCTGCGAGAGCGTGTTTTGCATTCCCGATGGCAGTTTGCCAGATGGCGCAGCCAGTGAAGACCCCCTAGAAGGAAAGCCATTATTAGAGCAATTGGTTGATTCTAACCACAAACTGGTACAAGGTGATTGGGGTCGGGCAGTTGGTGAGATTTTTAAAACTGAAGAAGCACCGCGTTGGGTGATGATTCTGGCAGGAAGCCGGATACTGTTAATTGACCGCAAAACTTATGCTAACGGACGCTGGTTGGCATTTGATTTAGATGAAGCTTTTGGTCGGAACGAGAAAGCGACCTTTGAGCAAATCGCTACTTTCTTATCACGGGAGACGCTGGCTCCAGATAGTGAGTCTGTGGAATTGTTGCATGATACCTTGGGAGAACAAAGCCACAAGCTGGCTCATGGGGTGACAGAAAACCTCCAGGTGGCAGTACGAGAAGCAATTGAGTTACTAGCAAATGAATGGGTGAGCGATCGCCGTCGTCGCAGTTTAGGTATGATTAACCTGCGCCCAGAGGAAGCTTTACCTGATGGTTCAACTACTGTCACCGCCGAGCAACTGCGTCATGAAGCTTTGACCTTTGTGTATCGTCTGATATTCTGCTTCTACGCCGAGGCGCATGGAGCGGAATTGGGTGTTTTACCAATCAATGATGATGCTTACCGTTTGGGCTATAGCTTGGAAGCATTGCGCGATTTAGAGTTAGTCCCACTTTCTGAACAGTCTGGCGAAGGAACTTACTTTCAGACACATTTAAATAGACTTTTTACCTTAGTCCACGAAGGATTTCACCCTCTGCAACAGGAAGACAACCCCGGCCAGTTGCAATTGCAACTTGCCCAACAACAACGGACTTTTGAATTACCACCTTTAACCGCCACACTTTTTGACCCGAAAGCTACCCCATTGTTGAGTCGGGCGCAACTTTCTAACCGTTGTTTGCAAAAGGTTATCCGTCTTTTGTCTCTCAGCTACGACGAAAAAACCAAAACTACCGGACGGGTAAACTACGCATACCTGGGTATAAATCAGCTAGGTGCAGTCTACGAAGGATTGCTTTCTTACAAGGGGATGTTTGCCGAGCAAGATTTTCTCCAAGTAAAACGCGCTCAAGATGAATTTAGCAAGTCCAAAACCCAAACTTGGTTTGTCCCAAAAGACCGATTAGAGGAATTTAAGAAAGATGAGGTAGAACGCCTCAATGATGGCAAACCCCGGATTTATGCTAAAGGCTCATTTATTTTGCACCTGTCGGGATTGGATAGAGAGCAGAGTGCTTCTTATTACACGCCGGAAGTGTTAACCAAATGCCTAGTTGAAGAAACTTTGCGACCATTGTTGCAAGACTATACCCCAGAAGATGCCGACACAATTCTGCAATTAACAGTCTGTGAACCAGCTATGGGTAGCGGCGCTTTCTTGAATGAAGCAGCTAACCAACTGGCTCAAAAATATCTGGAATTGAAGCAAAAACAACTGAACCAATCAATTGAACCTGCGGATTTTCCTGATGAATTGCGTCGCGTTAGACACTACATCACAACCCGCAATCTTTACGGCGTAGACCTCAACCCCACGGCGGTAGAATTGGGGGCGCTGTCCCTGTGGCTTAACTCCATGCACCGGGTGAAGTTGATTCATGAAGATGGTAGGGAAGAATGGGTAAGGGGAGCAACGCCTTGGTTTGGCTTACGACTGCGAGCAGGTAACAGTTTAATTGGCGCACGCCGCGCAGTCTGGACAAAGGCGCAATTGTTGGCAGGAGTGCATCTCAAAAGCGGTAATGAAGCGGTGGAACCCCGTCAACTCCAGCCAGGTGAACAGCGAGGCAAAAACGAAGTTTATCACTACCTAGTTTTTGACCCTGATATGGTTCCGACTGCTGGGGATGCTTTAGTCAAGCAGTTTCATCCCCAAGAAGTGCAGCAAGCTAAGGAATGGCTGAAAAAAGAGGTTAAAAGCAAATGGACAGAAGTAGAGATAAACTTAGCCTTGGCTGTTAGCGATTTAATTGACCGACACGAACAGCAATATGCCAAGGAACGGTTAGCAGCATTAGAGAAAACAGCTTGTCCTGGTAGTGTGTGGCCTCAACTCCCAGCAACAGAACCCGGACCCAGTTTGGCGTTACAGGAAGAGGTAAAGGCAAAACTAGAATCTACCTCTGGCAGTTTTCAACGGTTGAAATTGTTAATGGACTCTTGGTGTGCGTTATTTTTCTGGTCGATGGATGAAGTGGAGGGATTGCCAAGGCGAGAAGACTATTTAGAAGCAGCGCAGATATTGTTAGCGCAGGAAGGAGATTTAAGTATTAAAGCCTTTCGCTGCAATTTTGATGGAGCGAATTTGCTCAAAGCTACTGCACAGACTGATTTAGATACAGATTTGCTGTGTGCGGCGGTGTCTTGGTATCGCGTGAGTCGGGATGTTGCAGAACAGGAGAGGTTTCAGCATTGGGAGTTGGCGTTTTCTGAGGTTTTGGGGTGTCATCCGAGTCAGTCGAAAGGGTTTGATGTGATTTTAGGAAACCCGCCTTGGGTTAAAGTTACTTGGTCTGATAGTTCCTTATTGAGTGACTTCGAGCCTTTATTAGGTGTGAGAGAAGTTAAAAGTGCGACTTTTGATGAGCAACGTCCTCATTTACTTCAGAATGTTACGTACAAACAAGATTATTTAGAAAAACAACTACAAAGCGTAGGATGGATTACTTTTCTAAACTGTCATCGTTTATATGCTGCCCTTCAAGGAACAAAGACTAACCTTTATAAAAACTTTATTGTAAGAAGTTGGTCGTTACTGGGTATGAAAGGCTTTGGTGGACTGCTACACCCACAAGGCTTATTTGATGATTTAGGTGGAGGCGATTTGCGAAGACAATACTATCCAAGATTGATTGCTCACTTTCAATTTGAAAATGAACTGTCTTTGTTTAAAGGAACTAATGATCATGGTCGAATGAGATTTTGTTTAAGTATTTATTACAGTTATCCTAAAAAGGAAATTTATTTTGAATATATTTGCAATTTATTTCATCCAATAACTATTAAGAATAGCCGCCAAAACCATACTATCAGTGAAATTATTCCTGGCATAAAGAATGATATTGGAGCATGGGATATTTCCGGACACCCAAAAAGAATTATTAATACTAGCGAAAAAGAATTAAAAATATTTTCTATTTTCAATGGTGATACTGAAAATTTTTTAGAAACATCATTACTAAGTTTACATTCTCAATCTCTTATTAAAGTTTTAGAAAAAGTTAATAGAAAAGGGAAATGGCTCGAATTATTATCTGGAAAATATTTTCCTTCATTTATGTTTGATGAATCAAAAAAACAGAAAGAAGAAGTAGGAGTAATAACACGTGCAGACAAACCTAGCTATCAGCCTAACTCTAATTCCCAATTTATTGTAAATGGTCCAAACTTTTATGTAGGTAATCCTTTTAATAAAACACCTCGTTTATTGTGTAAATCACAAAATGCATATGAAGAAATAGACTTAACACAAATTTCACAAGATTACTTACCGAGAACGGTTTATAAGCCTGGTAATCAAAAAGGCGAATTAACTAATTTTTTATCGATGATTCCCGTATGCTTCGGCGAGCAGAAAATAACCTCATTCTATCGTTATGTAAATAGAAGAAGAGGAGTTTTAAATAATGAAAGGACTTTAGTAAGCGCCATTCTTGCAAAAGAAGTGACTCATATTAGTTCAGTTGTTTCACTAGCTTTTGTTGATCAAAGAGAAATGGTAGCATTTGCTACCTGTACTATGTCAATCATTTTTGATTTTTTAATCAGAATCTCAGGAAGGGTTGATATCTTACCCCCTATCCTCAATATTTTCCCTAAAATTGATGGGATCTTGATCGCCCCCATCATGCACCGAGGCTTACGCCTCAATGCCCTTACCTGTGCCTACGCCGACCTCTGGGCATCTGTAGCCCTCACCGAAATCACCCAAGACAATTGGGCAGTAGAAAACCCAATGCTAGACTCCTTCGAGTCTCCCTGGCACGAACTCGACCCCCAACAGTGGTCATGGCATTCTCCCCTCCGCAGTGACTACTCCCGCCGCCAAGCCCTCCTCGAAATTGATGTATTGGTAGCCCTCGCCCTCGGTTTATCCCTCGACGAACTCACCACCATCTACCGCGTACAGTTCCCCGTCATGCGGCAATACGAACTCGGTGACGAATATGACGCTAAAGGTCAACGCCTCCCTAGCACTAACCGTAAAGCCCCTGGAGGCAAAGAAGTCCGCGAAGCCCTCAAAGACTGGAACGGCACTTCAGCCCTCACCGTAAGTTGGCAAATCAACGATGGTTTAGAAACAGTCACCAAAACTTTCTATCCGCCTTTTACCAAAGTTGACCGCGAAGGCGACTATGCCCAAGCTTACGAAGTCTTGCAGAAACGCTATGGAGGCGGAGTTTAATCATGCTACCAGCCCATATTGCCGAAAACATCCGCCGCCAGGTGCTTTATTACCTGCAATCTACCTTTGATTTTCGCGATCGCTCTGTCAGCCGCGCCTTTGAACAATTCCTTCAAGACCCAGAACGAGGACTGTTTAAAGGCCCGTGGGTACAGTTGCGCCGCCCTTTTCGGTTAGCACCTCAACCTTATACCCCTCCTTTTGACCTCAACGTTCCCTTCCTTCCGTTTCGCCATCAAGCTGTTGCCTGGAGACGTTTGAGTAGCAAAAACCACAAGCCAGAACCCACCCTCGTAACTACTGGCACTGGTTCCGGTAAAACTGAGTGCTTCCTCTACCCCTTACTCGACCACTGTCTCCGAGCCAAACAAGCCAGAAAGCCTGGAATTAAAGCCATTGTCCTCTACCCGATGAATGCCCTGGCTGCCGACCAAGAACGGCGTTTCGCCAAATCTATTTGGGACGACCCAGCACTGAAAAAAGCAGGTGTCCGCGTCGGTACTTACACCGGACGCTACGACCCAGGCGATCCCACCTCCCAAGACTCTGGCACAACCAGCATGGGCAAAGACCACGGCATTACCAACCACGAAGCCCAACTAGAAAACCCGCCAGACATCCTGCTGACTAACTACAAAATGTTGGATTTCTTGCTACTACGACCGCAAGACCAGCATCTTTGGCGTTTCAATGAATCCGACACCCTGCAATATCTTGTCCTTGATGAACTGCATACTTACGATGGGGCTCAAGGTGCAGATGTCGCCTGTTTGATTCGCCGGCTCAAGGAAAGACTCAGTATTCCCAAAGGTAAACTCTGCGTTGTTGGTACTAGTGCCACAATGGACGATCGCGACCGCAGCGATCGCGCTCTTGGTTTAACAATATCAGTGGATGCAGTCGAGACAGGAGGGGATCGCCTAGCTCGGTTTGCCAGTACTTTGTTTGAAGAAGAAATTCCCACTGAAGCTGTAATCATCGAGGATCGACTGACAGTTGAGGAAATTGTCAAACCAGAAGAAGACCTGATTTCCCTAGATTTACCAACTTCTGAAGACTGCGAACCCCAAGCAGACGAAGATGCTACAGCCTACGCTATTCGCCAAGCCAGGGTTTGGGGTGGGCCAGAATTTGCCGATAGCGTGGCATTAGCCATATCAACCACAGGCGATGTCTGCGACGGGCTACGCCTACGCGCTACTGCTGTTGAGCATTGGTCAGTTGCTTTGGGAGATTGGTTAAAAGGTACGCAACTATTCAAGCACTTGCTGGAACTTTTCGATGCTGCTGAACGTTCTTTGGAAGGCCCCCTCACTTGGACAAAGTTAGTAGAAAGACTAGCAGCCAAAGATTTTTGCTTCATTGCCGTCCCCAACTTAGAAGACCGGAAGCGGATTATTACCGCCTTCTTTGCCCTTGTTGCCCACGCCAAAGAAATTCGGAGCAAAGGCGCATTTCCCTTAGTCCCGACTCAAGTGCAGCTTTGGGTGCGAGAATTAGCGCGGATTGGTCGAGTTGTGGAAGAACAACCGATTTTTGGTTGGCTAGATGAACCTTCGCCAGAACAGACTCTACTTCCTGCATTCCAGTGTAACGAGTGCGGTGCTTCTGGTTGGATTGGTCTGCAAAATCGCCAGTCCGATACCGCCGTTAATGCCAGAGGCGTTCAAGGTTTTAAGCTGACTAATGATATCAGTGCTATTTACCGAGGCTGGTTTGGTCGCAATGGCAGCCACGACCAACGCATTGTGCTAATTGTCCCAGATAGCGATGGCTCAATCAATTCAGGAGACTTGTTTGGAGCTTGGTATCTTCATCCCTCCAGTCTAGTCCTACGCCAAGGACAGGGAGCTTGTCCTTTAACTAATGATACTCGCCGCTTGCGGGTTGCCTTCAACCAAGATGTGGAAAAACTAGCAAATGGTTCCCTGCATGGAGTTCAGGCTTGCCCATGCTGCGGTTCACGGGAGAGCATTTTCATTATTGGTTCGCGTTCAGCTACCCTTTCTAGCGTTATGGTGGATGAGTTATTTGGATCTATGCTCAACAACGATCCAAAACTTCTAGCTTTCACCGATAGCGTTCAGGATGCTTCCCATCGTGCCGGGTTTCTCTCAGCCCGGACTTATAATTTCACCTTTCGCACTGCCCTACAAGGGGTAATTAATGATGCTGGTACAGCAGGTTTGCCCTTAACAGAAGTTGGAAAACGCTTATTAGAGTGGTGGAGTCAGCCTGGAGTTGGTAAACCAGGAACGATGAAAAAAGCGATCGCTGCTTTGTTGCCACCAGATTTACATGATTACCAAGATTACCTCAATTATCGCAACAATCCTAAACTGACAAATCCCCCAACAGCCCTAGCATTTGATATCGAAACACGTTTAACTTGGCAAGCTACCAGCGAGTTTGGAGTCATGCTGCTGCGCGGACGCACAATGGAAGCGAGTGGTTCAGCCTGTATAGCCTGGGATTGGCAGAAGATAGATGAAACTGTGAAGCAAATTAGCGATCGCATCGAGTCTGTAGATACGCAACTGAAAAAGATTAGCGAAGACAACCTGCGTCGCTGGCTACTGGGAATCCTTTACCGTTATCGATTGCGCGGCGCATTGGGGCATTCTTACTTAGAAGACTTAGCCCGCAAAAACTACTGGGGGAAAGCTCCCTTTGGACGTTCAATTTTGAGTAGAGAAGTTCATCCGCCGATGAGCCGTTATCGACCAAGATTGATGGTTAATCATAGCGATCGCAACCACGATTTTATCTTTGGTAACACCTCCGGCAATACTCAGCCTTGGCATATTCGTTGGACACATCGGGTGCTGAACTCTCCCATGAGTGAAGCAGAGACAGTTGACTTGCTAAAACTGTTATATCAAGCAGCAGAGGCAACAAAACTTTTAATCCGGTTGCATACAGATGGTAATAAAGCTTACTACGCGATTAATCCCACAGCCGTAAATTTAGTACCAAACGGAGTCCGGCTAATTTGCTCGGAAACAGGGCGACAAATAGTCCGCCCAGAACAGGAAGCAATTTTCTGGAATGGCGCTCCTAGCTTAGAATACAGTGCTAGGGCAGGTGCGTATCGCCCTGAAGACTTTACTAAACGACAAGTATACTACCAAGACCGCTACCGTAAAGGGGCTTTACGTCGAGTTGTCGCTAGCGAACACACAGGACTTTTAGCGACGGAAGAAAGAGAAACCCTAGAGCGTACCTTTGCCAAGAATGAACACACTGACGATCCAAATGTGCTTACCTGTACCAGCACTCTAGAAATGGGGATTGATATTGGCGATTTATCCAGCACCATGTTATGTTCGATACCGCCTACCACAGCTAGTTATCTTCAGCGTATTGGTCGGGCAGGACGAGCAACAGGTACAGCATTAATCGTCTCTGTAATCAAACATCAACCCCATGACCTTTTCTTTTATGCCCGACCTGTGGAAATGCTACGCGGTAAAGTTGATGCACCTGGGTGTTGGGTGGATGCTTCGGCTGTATTAGTGCGTCAGTATCTTGCCTACTGTTTTGACTCTGCGGTAAAAACTGGAAATTTATCGGAACTACCCCGGACTGGCACACAACTGATCCGGGATATCGAGAATCTCAAAGGTCATATTCCGCGAATGTTGCAATGGATTGCCCAAAATGAGACGCAATTGCAGGAATCTTTCTTAGCACGCTTTCTAGATGTGATTCGAGACGATACCAGAACAAGATTTTGTAGCGAGACTATAACTGAACTACTCCAGCAACGGATTCGCAAAGTTGTTAATGAGTTTGACCGTCAGCGACGGGAAATAGACAATGCCCGGAGAAGATTGCAGAATCAAAAGTCTCAGATTGAGGAACATGAGGAAGATGCACTGCGAGAAATTGAGGACGAACTACGTGTTCTGAAAGGGCGACAAAATAGCCTGTCTCGCATCACAACCCTAGAGTTACTAACTGATCACGGACTATTACCAAATTATGCCTTTCCTGAATCCGGTGTGCGCTTTTATGGTTCGGTTTATAATCGCCACCGAGTTAGAGAAAATCCCGTTCCCCCAATTGAAGTTGTCAGACCTGCTGCCACTGCACTACGAGAATTAGCTCCCCACAATCACTTTTACACTCATAAACGCCAGTTTGAGATTCAGCAGATTTCCATTGGTAGTAAAGAGGAACCACTTACGGAAACCTGGGCAATTTGCGGACAATGTGGACACATGCGCCTGACTAGCAACATTAACCAAGAACCAGCCTGTCCACAGTGCGGTCATGACAGTGGTGATGATAGTCAAGCAGATATTGGTCAACACCGTTCTTTCATCGACTTTTCTCGTTCCGAAGCTATCTCGGTGATGGAAGAATATGATAGTCTTTCCAGCGATCGCGCTGATGAACGAGAACACACTATTTACCAAAGGCGACGGAGTTTTGACCTCACAGTTGACGAGCCAACAGGAGCAGTAGGCGAGGAAACCCTACCCTTTGGTATTGAATATCGTGCTGCTGTAGTTTTGCGTGAGGTTAACGTCGGCTATTTTGACGAAGCTGGCACTGTTGCCTTCGGCCCAGAGGGAAACGCCCCTGAGCGTGGCTTTCAAGTTTGTGCAGATTGCGGCGTAGTTGCCACACCAGGAAAATTCATCGAGCAGGTGACACACCGCCGCAGTTGTTCTGCTCGTCGGCGACAGGAAAAAGCCAAAGCCGAAGGTCGTTCTAGCAATCCTTTTAAAGCAGAATCCGTGTATCTGTATCGAGAGATTCGTTCAGAGGCAATTCGGATACTTGTCCCATCTTGGATTGATGACGACATCCCAACTTTGGAAGCTTGTATATTGCTCGGGTTGCGACTGCGATTTGAGGGCGACCCCAGTCACCTAACTATCTTTCCGCAACGACTACCAGATGGAGCCAAGAATGTACAACGCGATTATTTAATTATTCTGGATCGGGTTCCTGGTGGTACAGGCTACCTCAAAACCCTATTTCAAGAAACCGATACGACTGGAAGGGCTGGGGAAGGCATCATGACAGTGATGCAACGTGCCTTAGATGCCTTAGAAACCTGCCGTTGTGGACGGCTAAGTGAAAAAGAAAGTGATCGCGATACGGATGGTTGCTATCGTTGCATTCGCACTTATGCTCAACAATACAGTGCTACATCCATCAGCCGAGAACGGGGCATCAAATTGTTAAAGCAACTAATTGCCGCAGGCGATCGCCGAGTGGAACATAAAGCTCTCACCGAAATTCCTGACAATTCCTTACTTGGCAGTGTTTTAGAGCGCAAGTTTGTCTGTAAGCTAGAAGAATGGGTGAATGAACATAATGGCATTTGGGAGAAAACCTTAGTATATGGTAAGGCTGGTTTTCGCTTTAACTTACCCAACGCCAGCCGTACTTGGGAACTTGAGCTACAGCCGCAGTTGGGATTAGCCCAAGGTGTTGCGATCGCCTGTCAACCAGACTTTCTACTCCGATGTGCTGATGACGAGTCGATTAAACCGGTCGCCATCTTCACCGATGGTTTTGAGTTTCATGTGGAAATCAATCGACTAGCCGATGACATGGCGAAGCGACGAGCTATTCTCGCTTCTGGTCGTTATCACATTTGGAACTTGACCTGGAATGATTTGACAGCAACAAAATTGGAAGACTTTTTGGTTGTTCCTCAAGCAATAGCAACAAAAGTAGAAATTTTTGCTAATGCAGGCATTAACCAAGGCATACCTTCAGGAAGATTGGCAGTTGGTAATGCTTGGCAACAAATTACAGGTTTTATCCAATGTCCTCAAGCTAGTGGTTGGCGACGTTTGGCGGAGTTTACAGCCGCATTTCCTTTAGAAATACTAGCCGAAAAATATGCTTATGCTGAATCTGCTTTGCGTATTTCCCTCAATGATTGGCGTAATGGTCAGGGTTTCATTGTTCCCGCCAGCATCGATAACGGCGAATGGATCTGCTACGACAAAATTAGTGGTGGGACAGATGTCATTGCCCTTGCAACTATTGCTGATTGCTTAACAACTCGACGCGATCGCGTCCGAGTAACTGCCCGCTTAGATGACAGTGAAACTGAGCGATTAGCAACTCAAACCTATCGTCCTCGCTGGCGCAAGTTTCTATCCTGTCTCAACCTGTTGCAGTTTTGTGGGGCGTTTAGTTTCTTCACTACCTCAGAGGTAGAAACTGGTACTGCACCCGATGTACTTCCTGATACGAGCTTTGTAGAAGCAAATGGCGAATGGGTACAAGTCCGATCTGAGGTAATTCCGTCGCTGCGATTTGTAGTTGACAAACTGGCAGCATCAGGAGTGCCAGTACCTCAAGCTGCTTATGAAGATGAGGCAGTTGATGAAAATGCCGTAGCAGAGTTGGCATGGTTAGAGGCTCGAATTGCAGTGTTAGGGGGAGACCAAGCCTTGTTAGTTTCTGCTTGGCAAGTAAATGGTTGGACTGTTGTCACTGCTAATGAAATACAAGCAAAGGGTACTGCTTTTTTGATTGAACTAATTGAAATCAGGAGGAATAATTGATGGCTCACCTAATGATGCACGCCCAAGTGCTGAAGCATTTTCACAAACTGCCCAAAAAAGTACAAAAAAAGGTTCCAGAACTGATTGAGAAATTTCAAATTAATCCTTGGGACACAGCAATTGGATTGCATGGGCTGAAAGAATCCATGCTTGATCACAAAGTTCGCGGAGCAGACTTACCAGATGGCTATCGGGCTATTGTAATTGCACCGGAGCAAGGTGATACTTTTCTACTGGTTCATATTGATTCCCATGACCGTTCTTATGCCTGGGCAAAAAACAAGCGTTTTGAAGTACATAAAAGTACTGGGGCATTCCAAATCTTTGACGTTCAAGAAACAACAGAAGCATTGCAAGATGCTGTCACTCCCAAACCAACAGTTGATGATTATCCTCTGCAAAATCTTGCCGATGATTATCTATTCCATGCTGGAGTACCGCAGCTGCTTATCCCAGCAGTTCGACAGGTTAAAAGTGACCAAGAGTTGGAAGTACTTAGCGAATATCTACCACCAGAATGCTATGAGGTTCTCGTGGGGCTTGTAGCTGGTTTATCACTAGACGAAGCTCTAGCCCAAGCACTTGGAACCGATGTAGAAGATGAGCAACCTGTCACTATTGTCGGCCCCGGAGATTTCTCACAGCTTACCCAGCGACCAAACCGAGATTTAGTAGTAGTTGAAGGGGAAGAAACCCTCAAGGCAATGCTGGAAGGTGGTTCCTTAGAAGAGTGGCGAATTTTTCTCCATCCCCAACAAAGGAAGATTGTTGAGTGGCAAACTAATGGATCTATGAGTATCACAGGTACAGCAGGAACTGGTAAGACTGTTGCCTTGATGCACCGTGCTGTTTACCTTGCCAAGCACCTAAACAATCCGAAGGAGCGGATACTGCTTACTACTTTCACAACAAACCTGTCTGTAACTATCAAAAGCTACTTACGCCGTCTCGACCCAATAGCAGCAGAACACATTGAAGTCACTAACTTAAATCAGCTTGCCCGCACTATTTGTTCTCGTAGTGGTTGGAAAGGGCGGATTGCTTCACCTGAAGAACTCAACGACCTTTGGGACGAGGTTTGGGCAGATCCAACTATAGTTAATTTACCAATGTCAAAAGCAGAACTCCAAAAAGAGTTTGAGCTTGTAATTGATGCTAATGGAGTTGATTCTGAAGAAGGTTATTTAACCACCGTTCGTACAGGGCGGCCTCGGATGGGGAGAAAAGAACGACGTGAGGCATGGCCAATATTTCAGGCTTTCAAGCGTTTACTGCTCAAGCAAAACCTTTTAACTTTTGAAGGTGCAATTCATCAGGCACGATTTGCAGTTGAGCAAGGTAACTTTCCCCCTTTTAGGCACGTCTTAGCAGACGAAGTGCAGGATTTCAGTCTGGAAGCATTAAAATTAATTGCTGCTCTAAGTCAAGTAAATCAGGGCCTTTCAGATCCTCTATGCGTTGCTGGAGACGGACATCAACGTATTTATCGGGGTAAAGTGCCTTTAAATTTGGCAGGTATATATGTCAAAGGACGTTCCAGACAATTAAAAGTAAATTATCGTACCAGTGAACAAATCCGGCTTTTTGCTCAATCAATCCTTGAAGGCACTGTAATTGACGATTTGGATCGAGGACAAACCACAATTGTAGGCGATCGTTCCGTGTTTACAGGCCCAAAACCAGAAATTGTGCAGTGTGCGGATGAAAAAGAAGAGGCAAAGCGTATTGCTAGCTGGGCAAAAGAGTTGATTCAAGATGGGTTTGCTTCCCACGAAATCTGCGTAACACCTTATAAACCAGCAATTCGCACAGCACTGGAAGCAGAAGGTGTTCCAACTTTTGAACTCAAGCCCAGAGAAGAAGATCCAGGGCCAGAGGAGCCAGGGGTTCGCTTGGGGACAATGAAGCGAATTAAGGGATTGGAATTTCGAGCGATCGCAATGGGCTGTAGCAATGAATCTGACGCAATGAATAAACTTGCAGAAGCAGAATTACTTCAACGATGTGAGCGATATGTTGCTGCAACACGGGCAAGGGAACGTCTTCTTGTTTGTGTTAATGCTTCGTTATAAATTTATCATCTAATTCTAATGGCCTACTGGCTATTTCAAGGCAACCCTAAGTATTACCTCATCATAGACGGCATCCGCGATTTTGAGCAGATGCCGTGGCTTATTCTCACTAAGTAATTTTGAACTGGTTATTGATATTCGACACTTTTCACGAAGCATTCAAACAAGTTATCAGAAGAAATATCTATATGTCTACATTTGATTCTACTAAAACAAGGCTAGAGACTTTACTGAAAGATATCATCACAGGTGAAATTCAACTACCCGATTTCCAACGGGGGTGGGTTTGGGATGATGAACACATTCGTTCACTGTTAGTCAGTATTGCGCGTTCTTTCCCTGTGGGAGCAATTATGCTGCTTGAGGCTGGTGGTGATGCTAAGTTTAAAGCTAGACCTGTAGAAGGAGTCGATCCAACACAGGCAACACTTGATAAATTGAAAAAGCTGCTTCTTGACGGGCAACAACGGCTGACTTCATTAACGCAAGTATTGATATTTAAGCAACCTGTTCAAACTCGTGACTTTAAGAAAAAATTAGTACAGCGTTATTATTATATTGATATTGAAACGGCCTTATTAGGGCCAGAATATTACGAAAGTGCGATTATTAGCATTGATGCAAATCGCATTCAAAAAGAAAACTTTGGGCGTGATGTTAAACTTGACCTCAGCACACCTGAGAAAGAATACGAACACTTTTATTTCCCTTGTAATCAAATTCTTAATTCAGACACTTGGGAACAAGGGCTAAATAAATTCCACCCAAATAAATTTGGGCGTTATATGGAATTTCGCCTCCAAGTGCTTAATGAATTTCGTTCTTATGATTTGCCAATCATCGAACTCAATCGCAACAATAAAAAGGAAGCTGTTTGTCTTGTCTTTGAAAAAGTAAATACTGGTGGCGTTAACCTCTCGGTCTTTGAACTTTTAACTGCCATCTATGCTGCTAATAATATCAACTTGCGGGATGAATGGTTTAGTAACATTCAAGAAGGAATTGAGGGGATTCAACCGTACCTCAGAAAACAACGTTTATTAAATGAAGTTGAACCGACAGAGTTTTTCCAGGGATTAACGCTACTGTACACTTTGGAAAAACGACGAGAAGACTTAAAAGCAGGTAAAACAGGCAAGCAAATAACAGGTGTGACTGCCAAGCGCGAAGCCGTTCTATCTTTATCTGTAGATGCTTTCCAAAAATGGAAACAACCTCTTGTGCAAGGTTACTGGAAAGCTGCGAAATTTCTACGTCAAGAATCGTTTTTCTCAACTGGCGATTTGCCTTATCGCACTCAACTTATCCCTCTTGCCGCAGTCATGGCATTACTGGGCGATCGCTGGCTGGAACCGAAAGTTTACGAAAAAATCGCTCGTTGGTTCTGGTGCGGTATCCTTGGCGAATTGTACGGCGGGGCAGTTGAAACTCGTATGGCTTTGGATATTCAACAGCTTATCGACTGGATTGAGGATGGTAAGGAAGAACCTGCAACTGTTCGGGATGCTAACTTTCAACCTGCGCGTTTAGGCAGTTTGCGTTCTCGAACCAGTGCTGCATATAAAGGTGTTAATGCCTTAATTCAGCGAGAGGGTGCTAAAGACTTTTTCTGGAAGTCCACTATTCGGGATCTAGGCGAAAATGACTGGGAAGAATGCAGGCTCGATATTCATCATATTTTCCCGAAGAGTTGGTGTGACAAGCAGGGCATTCCCGCATCTCGCTATAACTCTATTCTCAACAAAACCCCCATATCGTATAAAGCAAACCGGATGATTGGCGGTAAAGCTCCGAGTGAGTATTTGATTCAGCTTCAGCAGCATAAAAATGTTCAGCTTAATGATGCAGCTATGGATGCAATTCTGACGACACACCAAATTGACCCCGTAACATTGCGAAAAGACGATTTTGAGGGATTTATGGTATCACGTCAACGGATGATACTTGCCAAAATTGAAGCTGCTATGGGCAAGCCTGTATTGGCTGTGGATGATTCAGCATTTAGCGATGTGACAGATGAAGAAGAATGATTGGAGAGCGAGTATTTTACAAAATTTTCCTTGAATCCTACTTTTCACATTAGTTTATTATCATTAGTTTTTAACTAATGTAAAAGTTGTATTATTTCTTCGTTTGAGGATTTTCTTGGTAATGTCTACTTTTTTAGTATGTAGTAAATATTCGGATGGAATTTATTCAAGCAAGATATAAATAAAAACTGAATTAAATGAATATAAAATGTGTGTAATTTTTGTATATTTTTACTATCAGCAAGTATTAATTTAACCAAAGGATGACTAATTTATAGCCTAAATAAATGAAAAAAATAGCAGCTTTCAATAGGAGAAGATAGTAATGGATAAAATCATCAAAATTGCAATATTATTCTGTCAATTAATCTATAAATTCTGAACGGATTAGTAAAGGTTGTTCATAAAGGGGGATGGTAAATGTGACTGTTGAACCTAGACCTTCACCCAGACTATAAAAATTTATTTCACCGCCCATTGCCTCTATTAGCTTCTGGGATATTGCCAATCCTAAACCAGTGCCACCATACTGGCGAGTATGGGAGCCGTCCACTTGAGAAAATAATTGAAACAGTTTATCTTGTTTGTCTAAAGAAACACCAATGCCTGTGTCTGCCACACGGATTCTTACCATGCCAGGAAATTGCTGACCTTGAGGGTTCGATTCTTTAATTACTAAATCAGCGCTGACAGTGACACCGCCTTCATGGGTAAATTTGATGGCATTACCTACCAAGTTGAGCATAACTTGTAGCAAGCGTTGGTAGTTGCTTTGAACAATGATTTCATCGGAGGTAGCAGGCATTTGCATCCGAAAGCTGAGGTTTCTCATTTTTGCTTGGGGACGCATGAAACTTTCTACATCACTGAATAGCTCGTCTAGCTTGACTGGAGCGTAAACTAGCTTCATTTCGCTAGCTTCAATTTTGGCTATATCCAATATGTCATTAATGATATTTAGTAGGTGTATTGATAAGTCGTGAGCTTCTGCTAAAAATTGTTTTTCTTCTTCTGGATCATCTGCCATCCCTTCCAAAATCAGCTTCAAAAAGCCAATCATTCCGTTGAGAGGGGTGCGGAGTTCATAAGATACATTTGCTAGGAATTCTGATTTTAGTTGCTCTACTTTCTGTGAAGTTGTACTAAGTTGTGCTAACAGTACCAATCTATCCAGCTTTGAACTAGCAGTTAAAAATTCATAATCCTCTTTGCTTAGATGCTTTCCTGCTGCCCATTCTTGAGCATTCTGTAAAGCCTGCCCTTGTAATAATCGGGACTGATCGCTACGGTTAGAACTCAACCAAGCTGTTATTGCCTCAGAGTATGGTCTTAAATTAGCTAGTGCTTCTTCAATCCACGTTAGATTAAAAATAGACTTATATATTGGATTGTAAATTGTAAATTTGTTCTGATACCTAATTATCAAACCTGAAAGCTGTAACTCACTTTTTTCTAAAGTGTTATTTACTATTGTTTGAGATTGTTTTGTATCTAGCCAAATGTGATGATACAATCCTAGTAAATATCCAGCTTTTTGTTCATTTCTAAGCATCCTATCTCTAATTGTGCGTAAATGCTCAGGTTCATCTTGAGATTCCCAACTATCAACAATATTTGAATACACTATCTTTTCGACAGAACGAGGATTTTCTGTTTCTGATTCCTCAAGCATAAACTGACAAAGTTTTTGAGTGAGAAATGGTTGCCCTCCTGTCCACTCCAATATCTGTTGCATTAATACTTCAGAGTTGTTAAATTTCCTACGCAATCCTTTCTTTAAAGGCTCCACCTCATGTAGCTGGAAACCTTTGAGAGAGATAGATTTCCCAATATTAAAGGGAGTACGCTGTTTATCTTGTATTAAATCACTAGGTGATGCTACTCCCAGTAAACAAAAAGTTAGGCGCTCATATTTAGGGTTATCAACTCGCTTGTTATAACAAGCACGGATTAATGCAAAAAAGTCATCTGTAGGAAAATTTAGGCTGAGTACACTATCAATTTCATCAATAAAAATAACAATATTTTCTCTAATCTCAACAAGCAATATCTCTTCTAAAAACTTGCGAAGTCTTGTTACCAATGAATTTAAATGATTAGCTTGCCACCAGTCTACGAAATCCACACTTAACCCAAAACTGTCAATTAATGTATCAATTAAATCTGCATACCATTGTTCTGGTGGTATATTCTGAATACCTCCAGCAGAAAGGTCAACTGCTGCACACTTTATACAATCTTCTCTCAATCGCTGCATAGTTCGTACACGCAAGCTAGACTTTCCACTCTGCCTAGAGTTGAGTACATAACAAAATTTTCCTGCTTTTAATCCTTCATATAACTGTGCATCAGCTTCCCGTGTAACATAAGTGCTGGCATTTTCAGGTAAACTTCCAGAAAAAATGTATTGGTCAACCACAATTTACCTACTCCAAACGAGTTGAGAAATACTGACGATACAAATCACAACCAGGAATGCAATCATTACTAACAAGTTTTACTAACCCCAAGCTATGCAACTTAAAGGCAACTTCAGTATCTAACCTCACGGGTGCATTCGTCACTACTACTTTTTTATACCCTATTTCAATCAGAGGATTATGTTGTAAATGCCACAGTTGTTGTCGCAAGTGATCGCTGAAGATTCCTTGCTCTGTTGGCGCAAGTCTCAAGAGTTCTTCTAAGGTCACTTGCTGGCTTTTGAGATGGGCAATCGCAGATTGTACCAAGTAAGGATGCCCCCCAACTAACTCCATCAACTGAGCCAAGTCTTGTTCTTTCAGTAATCCTAAATCTTGCTGTTTGGCGAGTTCTGTTACTTGTTGCAAGTTAAATTCGGGTAAGTCAATCGCCAATCCCACATTAAACGGGGAATGATTACTGTCCAATGAAGGATAAGATTCAGTTGAATGAACTACTACTAACCGCAGCTTCTTCCAGATATTACCAATCTTGTCTCCTTGTTTTGCTGCCTCATACCATCCCCGTAGTAACAAGCAGAATTGAGGGAAAATCTCTGGATATTCAAACAGTCTCTCAAAGTTATCTATAGCTAAAACTAAGGGAGTATCAGTAAGTGATAATAAATATTTTTGAAAATAACGGGTACAGTTTTTATTCAGCCCAAAAACCTCTTGCCATTGTTTATCTAGTTGGGGTTCTAGTTCCAGACTGTCAGCCACATCAACACACAACCATTGTAGAAATGCTTTTAAGTTAGCCAAAATATCAATATCAGCCAGTTGTAAATCTATTTTCGCAGTTTGATAACCCTGGTGTCTTGCATAGTCTAGGGTTTTCTCCAGCAGTAATGTTTTACCCATTCTCTGCGGGGCTTTGAGACGAATCAATGCCCCTGGTTGCATGATTGCTTTATAGGATTTGTCCTCAATTGGTGGTCTTTCAATATATATAATTGTGTCTGCCCTTAGTCCAGAATTATCAGCTGCTTGCAACTGTTGTTCAACTGCATCTAACTTGTCACCAAGCTCCTTAAGTGTGCGCTCCTCTGACTCAAGCTGGTGTTCGTATTGAAACTTGCGGGATACATCTGTTTCAATAACCAACGCTGTTCGTAAATTTGCAACTTTCTGGCTTTGAAGGGTGTAAGCTTTTTCAAGTGAGTCTCTTTCTTGTTGCGATCGCTGGCGTTGGTTCTGCGATTGGACTGAATTACCTGATGCCGCAGTCTGCTGCCCAAGGTGAATGTTGTAGATATCGCCGCCAATCTGCCCAGCATTCACTGTGTCAGCATTAACCAACCCGCCGCCAAACTGGGAATTGCGTAAGTCATTACTGGAGACTTGCTTTGGGTCTTCTGAATCGGGCATGGTTTGGCTTGAGCATTTTTAAGCGTCGTTGTTGTGAATGTTACCACCTATTTGGTCTGCATCAACAGTATTAGCATCTACTATGCCACTTGCAAACTGCGGATTCTGCATATTGTAGTTAGAAACTTTCCTCGGATTTTCTGCCAGTGCTTTTTGAACTGACCCTTGCTGTTCCAGTATGTCAAATAGGCGGTTAATTTGTGCTTCCTGTTTGGAAATTAGGGTATCCTTATCCTCAAGTCTTACTTGGTGCTGCGCCTTTAATGCCTTAGCTGCAAATTCATAGCCCTGGATGAACTGATTGTGGATTTTCGCTTTGTCTGCATCAAGGGAAACAGCTACTCGGACTACAAGAATACCGTCGCCTTTCTTCTCAATGCTTTGGACATCTAGTTGTGCCCCTTGGTTTTCGACTTCTACTTTTTTGAACGAGTAAGCAAAAGCATCCCAGTCAATACCGTTACGAAAGATTAGGTCAACTGTTTCTAGGAAATTCTGGAATAGCTGGGCGAACTCTCCAGGGGCAAAATTACCAATGCTGGGGCGGCGTTCTTGTTGCTCATCTTGTAAATAAACATAATCACAGATTATGTTATCTAACTTTATAGTATTATTAGGATACCAAGCTTCTATGCAAGCTCCTGTCAAGATAGCTTCACTAAAAATTGTTTCTATTGCTTGACTTCCACCAAGGTTTGCCTCTCTTAAATCAGCTTTACCAAAATTACAATTACCGAAGAAACTTCCAATTAAATTGACACCACAAAGATTAGCTAGGTTAAATTTTGTATTAATAAAGCGTGTTAAGCCTAAGTTAGCTTTGGTAAGATTAGCTGTACTAAAATTACTTTTTTCAATGTAAGAATTAAAAATCTGGGCTTCACTGAGGTTAGCTTGATTAAATTCTACATTTATCAGATTCGTCTGAGCTAAGTTAACTTTAGTCAGATCAGCTGCAATAAAGTTAGTCTCAGCAAGAGAGTTTCCAGAAAAATTAGCTTCACTAAGATTACTTTCACTGAAATTAGCTTTACTGTAATTAGAGAAAATTTTAAATCTAACCTTTGTCAGGTCTGGTTTTATATGGGGATTTTCTTTTCTCCACTCATTCCAAACCTTAACCCCCTGCTTCAGTATCGCTAGATGCTCCTCATTCGCCATCACCAGTTAACCTCTCTCCTTTCTCTCTCGTTCGCAAACTACTCCGCATCCTGCCATCCATCAATTGATGCCAACAAAATATTAACTAAAGGATGGTCGATTAGCTCTTTAAATGCTTCAGTTCCTCCAGCCTTTAACGCACCTATTACCCGTGCTTTCAAAGTTGGGTTATTCTCAATCTCATCTACAGCCTTAGCCACAACACTCATTTTCTGTGAGGTAGTTACAGTGGGGTATGTTTGGCTCAGTTGGTTGAGAAGCTGCTGAATGTCTGCTGCGGCTTGGGCGAGGTTTTGCTTTTGTTCTGGGTTATAGTTGGTGATGTTGCCGCCGATTTGGTGCGCGTTTACGGTGTCAGCGTTTACTAGACCACCTGCAAATTGAGCGCCTTGTAAGTTAAAACTAGAACTTTTATTACTTACCCTTTGTTGGTTATTTTCTCCTTGAACATTATTAATATCGCCATCAACTGAACCATTAACTGAAAAGCCACCGGGATTGTTTGTCATAAAACCTACCTGTTCAACGTTTGAATTTTGCCATCGATTGTGAAGGGGGCGAAAGCGAAAAAATCTTCACCGGGACAGATGAGTTTACCTTGGGATAAGCAGAAAGTGACGGAGAGTACGGAAGTAAAGAATGTATCGGAAGGAAAAATTTATGTCCGCGAATTGCTATAAGCTGACAGTTGCAGGTATCGGATTTGCCTAATGCTGATTATTGCGTGGGAAATGAGGCTGTGATAAATATTTATAAACTTTAAAAAGCCTTATGTGTTACACTTTGCAAGTCGCAGTCCGAGAAAGGAAATGCCTTCTTAGTTTCGGCGAATTTAGCACAAGCGTATACTTTCCAAGTGGTACGTACATGGTATACGGTAGCCCTCCCCTGCCGTACTCTGAGTTCTTTTTTATACCTTTTATCAGCAAGTCACGGCTCACGAAACCACCTATTGAGTCACCTGTAGTGTCTTCTTGTTCATTATTATACCATTGAACTGCCCTTGCAAACTGTAAATAATTTTCAGAATCTTTGTCATTCCAGTCTTGTGGTTTTATACCCAACCTATTCCCAGCCTTAATCCATATTTCCTTCTGCACACTAAAGCCAAAACGCTTGTCTGCATTGATCCAAAGCTTGTCTATTTGTTGCAGGTTTGGACAAGAGAAACTATTAATCTGCTCATAATCTAAATATCTTTTTTCTTCCCTTTGAGCAATATTGAGCATGAGTCGGTATGTTAGTTCATCAGCCAATTCCCAATTTTTTATTTGAGGATTTAAATAGTATCTAAGTTGAGCATATAAATGTTGTGTTAGTGCTAACTTAACCTCTTTATTTTGAGGATTTAGCTTAACTAAACTTCGATAAGCAGATTCAATATTTTCACCTGTGAGTAACTGATTATCTTTGGTAAAATCAATGTCTTTTGGATGATCTTTTAAAATTCCAAATGCTCTAGTGTAAGATTTTATGGCTTCTTGGGTTTGTTGATTTTGAACTTGTAAATCACCTTGACTTTTGTAGAATAATACTTGAACTTGCAAACCCTGAATTGAATCTAAATTTTTCTTATCAGTTTCAGCTAAAAGTTTCTGACTTTGGTTAATTTCGTGTTCTGCGTCTTTCAGCTTTTCAAGCTGTTGATATACTTGTGAACTAGTAGCAAGCACTAATACTTGTTTCAGTTGGTGATTATCAATGTTAAAAGATAAGGCAGACAGTCTTAAAGCTTCATTTGAATCAAAGGTAATTTTTTCAGGGCTGGAGTTAGCTTTACTTTGTAATTCTCCAGCTAATTTATTTAATTTCTGAACAGCTTCAACTTCCTTTTTAGTTTCATCAGCCTGTATTTTAGACCTAACCCCGACGATTGCTGCCCCTAGAACTGCCACAATCAAAATAACAACTCCAACACTAATTCGCCGTTGAGCTTTCTTATTCGCCTGACTGAGCAATTGATTTCTCGCTTCGGCTGCCTCCCTATCCTTTCTCTCTCGTTCTAGCGCGGCTTCTTGTTCCTTAGCAACAATCTCTTCTTGAATTTCTTTCTCTTTACTAGCTGCTAAATACTGTTTATCCTGATAACCTAAGCTCTTATCCCTTGCCCATTCTTCTGCTTCTTGTAATGCCTTTCCCCGCAACAGCCGTGATTCATCAGCACCTCCAGCAGCCACCCAGAAGCGAAAATTTTCAGAATAGGGTCGCAGATTATTTAATTGAGTTTCAATCCAATTGAAGTCAAATATTTCCCGATAGATTTGGTTATAAATTGTCAGTTTACTTTGTTGTCTAACAACCAATCCTGAAAGTTGTAACTCACTTTGCTCTAATGTTTCATCTGCTATAACCTGAGATTGTTCTTCACTCAATCTAACTTGCTGATACAGTTCTAGTAAGTATCCTGCTCGTTGCTCATCTCGCAAAATTCTCGCTTGAATCGTTCGTAGATGTTCCGGTTCATCCTGTGATTCCCAGTTTTCAATAATCCGGGACTTGACAACTTGCTCTACTGACCGAGAATGTTCTTGCTCTGATTCTTCCACCATGAACTGACACAGCTTTTGCGTGAGAAATGGTTGTCCCTCCGTCCACTGTAAAATCTTTTGCATTATTGCTTGAGGATTGCTGAATTTACCATGCAAACCCTTTTCTAAAGGTTCAGCTTCATGCAATTGAAAACCTTTGAGAGAGATAGCCTGGCCAATATTAAACGGGGTGCGTTGCTTATCTTCAATCAAATTACTAGGCGCTGCTACCCCAAGTAAACAGAACGTGAGACGATTGTATTCAGGGTTATCTACACGCTTGTTATAACAGGCACGAATCAACGCAAAAAAGTCATCTGTAGGAAAATTTAGACTGAGTACACTGTCAATTTCATCAATAAAAATAACAATATTTTCTTTAACTTCAACCAGTAACACTTCTTCCAAAAACTTACGAAATCGCGTCACCAATGTATTTAACTGATTCTCTGACCACCAATCAGCAAAATCTACATCTAAACTAAAACTATCAATAAGCGTGTCAATTAAATCTGCATACCATTGTTCGGGGGGGACATTCTGAATACCTCCAGCAGAAAGGTCAACTGCGGCACATTGTACACCATCATCTCTCAATCGCTGCATGGTTCGCACACGCAAGCTGGATTTTCCACTCTGTCTGGAATTCAGTACGTAACAAAACTTCCCCGCTTTCAGTCCTTCATATAA
>NZ_JACJSF010000093.1 GCF_014698035.1 Desmonostoc muscorum FACHB-395 | reverse complement strand
AATGCGTTTGAGGGAATCTGGATCTTTTGACCGGAGTTTGAGTTCAGCCATTATTTTTCCTCTCTTGCTACTCTTGAATGAGCAGTTGTTATTGTATATGAAAATGGAAAATAATCTGTGAGCAATAGCACTTTATTAAGCTATCAATAAAAACAGTTATCAGTTATCAGTTAAAACCCAAGGACTTTACAACTTGACTGATAACTGTTTACTGTTAAAAGCCATCGCCTATCTAAAATGAATCTTTTATAGTAAACTTATACTATTATTTCTTATCTGCTTGCACACCCCTTTTTCTACCTTGTGTCACCTTCGCTTCTGACTCTGACTTACTAGAATTAACCATTTTCACCAAGTGCTGATTTAGATAACTCTGCGCTGAGATATACAAGCTTTCCCAAATCTCTTGATTGCGGCTGATTTTTGTACCGACTGTATTACCTGCTGTTTTCTCAGACACCAAGTATTTGCGGAAGTAGTTATTCCACAAGTGTTGCAGGAAATCTTCGGCGAATTCGTCAAAAGGAATAATCCATTTATATTCCTTGTCTAGAAATACCCGATATGATGCGATTATCGGTAGTGCCAAGTCAGTTGGCGCACCAAACCCAAAAGAATACTTGCTGTCAGGCAGTAACGTAGTTTTACGTATATCTATTGATGCTAAATCGTTAGCACCCTTTCTTCTGGGGTTGCTGATATATTCTTGGATTATTTCGTAGAGTCTTTGCTCTATCCACAAAGCATGAGTCAAGAGAGGCAGTAAAGCGGTTAATCTTTCTCTTTCTGCGTCTGTGATGTTACTTGGAAGACTCATCCCTGCTGGGTGTTTGGTTCGTTTATTGCCGTCGGGGTTGTATTTATTTCTGTCGAGGCAATAAAGCAGCTTGAGCAAGTGGGTGACATTACACTGGGCATTTCTGGGAGCGCCGCTTTGATTCTGGTAATAGGCAATGCGGAATTTTCTATCTTCTTTCTGTTCTAACTGGGCTAAATACTGCTTGATGAATTTGTAATCACCCCTGGCGTTGACTTTGGAGCGAGAATCTACTGGTGTTGTCGTGTTGGAGGCCAGGGCTATATCCTTAGCCTCGTCTTCCGAGAGTCCGATGTGGATGGTAACTTTTACTCTGGCTTCGGTTAGGTCATATTTGTAATTTTTCGCTTGCTCAAAAGCTAAAACTGTATGCCCACCGTTGATAATGCCATCACTACCTCCCTCGTTAGCTTCTAAGACTTCTAGCTCCAGTTCAGTTTTGTTCTTGATAGGCTTAACTTTATTGGCTGACAGAACGATTCCGCTATGACGAGAGAAGAATTTTTCAGGTTCGGTTGTCAGTGAGTCGAAAACTTGTCTGTAGGTCGCGCTTTTGCGGTTTGGTTCGCGGATGTTCGGTTCTAGCGGCAGGTCTATAGGAAACGAATCTACATGAGCAGTAGCGATGATGCAATTGGGGTTGGCTTGAAAATAGTTATCTATTTTTAGATTCCAAGTCTTGGGCATACTTTATTTCTTGGGAAGTTGAATTTCTATGTTAACCAAAACCCTGACCCTGATATAAACAATCCAAAAATTTAATCAGTGTATACAATGAATGATGAGTGTACACAGTCTTATTGTTTGTGATTCGCCACAAAACCTGTGCAGAGTTTGATATAACTTCTACTGAGATTTGTGTTTGCGTCGTATCTTCTACAGTAAAAGACTTTGCACTTCGATTAACCAAGAATCCCACTCTTTCTAAAGCCCGAATAGTCCAAACAGACGCGATACCCTCACCTATTACATTAATTTCTCCTTTATGGGATATATGGAGATGAAATTCCCCAGAAGCAACATCAAACTCTACACCTTCACTCTCAAAAGTATCAGCAAATGCACCACTCAAAACCAAATCTTCTGGTGCGCCAACGTGTAAAATACCATTAGTTGATAATAGCCAAACCTTATCAGCCAGACGCAAAGCTAAATCTAAATCGTGGGTAGAAAGGAGAATCGCCTGATTAGTTTCTCGTGCTAACTGACGCAACAATTGCATAATCTCTACCCGTCGTGGTAAATCGAGAAATGCTGTTGGCTCATCAAGTAACATCACAATAGGCGATTGTGCCAAAGCACGAGCAATCATGATTTTTTGGCGTTCACCATCACTTAATTCGCTAACTTGGCGTTGTGCTAAGTGTACTGCTCCTACAGATTTTATTGCCCAATGTGCTATGGTTTCATCTTCGGGTGTCAAATTTCCCCACCAATCAGTGTAAGGATATCGCCCCAGAGTTACCAAGGTGTAGGCTGATAGCATTCCCACATCAACTTTCTCGGTGAGTACCAAACTCAGACGTTTGGCTAATTCTTGTGGTGCTAGCTTGTAAATATTTTCTCCCAAAAGTCGCACTTCACCATCGATTGGGGGTTGCATCCCGGCAAGCGATCGCACTAATGTAGATTTACCCGCACCATTAGGGCCGAGTAAACAAACTAGTTCCCCAGCTTGCAGAGATACCGAAATATCTGATGCAACACACCGAAAAGTTTTTCGGGATGTTTTATAACCAATAGTTAAATTGTGAGTTGTTAAAATCACATCATTCATGACGGAAAAGATTTTTGGGAATTACGCCGCAGAATTACCCAAGTCACTACAGGAGTTCCAATTAAAGCAGTAACAGCATTTAAAGGTAAAACCATTTGACTTACCGCAAGTTGGGAAAACAAATCTGCAAACAATGCTAAGATTGCACCCATCATTGTCACACTAGGGATTAATATCCGATGATCGGAAGTATTGAACAGACTACGACACAAATGGGGAATTGCCACACCTAAAAATGCTATGGGGCCGCAAAAAGCAGTAATTGCGCCTGCTAATATAGATGCACTAGTAATAATAGAAAATCTAGTTTTCTGCACCGTTAAACCTAAACTACGTGCATAAGATTCACCTAGTAAAAGTGCATTCAAAGATTTTGATTGCAGCACTGCTAGAAATAAACTCAAAAGTATCACAGGAATTAAAACAACTAACTGTTTCCAAGTCACCCCAGCAAAACTACCAAAAGTCCACATAATATAACTTTGAATGCGTTCTTTTGAGCTAAACTGCAACAAAATACTTACTATTGCACTAGTAGCATAACCAAATAATAAACCTAAAATTAGTAGTGTCATCGTATCTTGCACTCGGCGAGAAACAACTAACATCATCCCTAACACTGATGCTGCACCTAAACTTGCTGCTATGACTAAAGCAAAATCACTAATTATCCCCAAATCTGCTAATAATGTTGATGTCGTAGCACTTGCTGTCAGTACAACTAACGCTACACCTAAACTTGCACCAGAACTAATACCCAATACAAATGGCCCCGCTAATGGATTTTTAAATAGGGTTTGCATTTGTAAGCCACTCACACCTAAAGCCGCACCCGCTAAAGTTGCAGTTAAAGCTTTAGGTAGGCGAAATTTGAGAATAATATGAGTCCATGTTACTTTTTCTGCTTCTTGTCCGAGCAGAATTTTTATTACTTCAGTAACAGGAATATCAACTGAACCCAAAGCTAAGTCTAATAAAAAAGCCAAGATTAAACTTATAAGTATAATTAAGAAAAGAATAGTTTTGAAACCCGGAGCTTTTTGGGTTATTAGTGGAATTTTAAATTTATATTTATCGCTGAACATTATTAATTAAGTTTGTGGTAATAAAATAGCTTATGATTAGGTAATATCTCTGGATGTATTATTTTAATCAAGTCAGATAAAACTATATCTGGATTACTAATTCCGCCTTCCCAGTAATCATTACCTCCACTTTCATTGACACGGGCATTATTATTGTAAAGATTGCCTGTTTTCACAGCTTTAAAATCAGCATAGCGATTATCTTCTACGACTAAATCCTTTAATTTCTTCCAAGATTGACTAAAATTCAACCAGTAATCAGCATTGGCTGCACGTTCCAAAACAACTTCAAAAGATAAAGGTAAACTACCAGAGGATTTATCATCACTCCAGAGATAGTTTGCTCCTGCGTCAGCCAGATATTTAGCTACATAACTTTTACCTCCAGGCATATACCAAGTTCCTTTAAAATTGAATCCCACAAATACAATTGGACGATTTTCTACAGATTTAGCTTTTTGAGCTACTCGTTCATATTTATTGGCAATTTCACTAAATATTGTTTCTGCTTGCTCGTCTTTATTAAAAAACAGAGCCGTAAATTTTAACCATTCGCTTCTTCCCAGTGGCGTGTCTTCCATATATTCAGAATTTATCCCCACTTTCAAACCTGCCTCTGTGAGTTTGGCATAACTATCAGTTTGGGAATTTCCAGTACCAAAAATTGTTACTAAGTCAGGATTTAATTCTAGTACTTTCTCTATATCCACATTTGAATTATCACCTACCTGTGTTATTTTTCCGGCTTTGATTCTCTCGACTACATCAGGAGTATTGACTTGTTTACTACTAATACCAATCAGTTTATCAACTACACCTAACTTGGCTAGGTGAGGTAAATGAGTAGTAGATAGAGAAACTATAGAATTAATGGGAACTGTAATTACCTGTGCTTGATTAAATCCCTTTGGTGTAGGAGTTCCACATTGTACTAAAACATATTGAAAACCTGTGTTAGTATTCTGCCAAGGATTTTTTATAGTCACAATTTTGTAGTGTTTTTGATACTCTACCGCGAAGCCTGTTGCATGAGTAATCTTGATTTTATTCAAGAAGTAATCAGTATTGGAGTCATATTTTTGAATACAGCCGTTATTATTGGTATTTGTAGATGTATTAATTGCTGTACTATGGCAAGCAATAATTAAAGTGGCAATTAAGAAGAATTGGCATAAAAAAATAATGGGTTTTGAATGAGTCAGTTTTACCAATTTCATGGGGTTTGAGATAAATATGATTTTTATCACGCAGAGACACGGAGGTGGGCACTTGGGCGGGTTTTCCGACTTGTACCCCTACGGAGAAGCAAGCTAGGCGCAGCGTCTTCGTTGTGCAGATAGGAATACCAAGAGTACTGCTTTATATCTTTGCGTGAAATTTTTACAAGGATAAATTACACAGACTCTGGCGGATAGCAATGTTCAATAACTTTGTTACCTTTTACCAAATGTTCATTGACAATAGTTTCAGCTATATTTGAGTTTACACGAGTGTACCAAGTCCTATCATCAGCATAAAATACAACTGGACCTTTTTTACAAACTTCCAAACAGCCAGATGTTCTCACTTCTATGTCTAAACCTGCATTTTCAACTGCTGATTTTAAAGCATCAAATGTGGGTTGCCATTTGCGTGAAGGAAGACAGCGAGTAGAAGTGCAAACTGATATATAAGAATGTTTTAGGGGGTTTTTAGTAAACGGTATAGCCTGGTTTCCCAATACATAAATATCTCGTAGTTCCTCATAAAGAGCTAACTTTGATAAATTAGGCTTCCCTTCTGGTAATAAATTCTCGCCTTCTACATACGGATTTGGCAAGAAAATAGTCATGAGGTTTTCATCTGCACCATTCCAAAAATCGATTCCCCAACTTCTAGGGATACCTTCTGCATTAAAGCGTCGATAAAATGCAGCACGACTTACTTGACGTTGTTGCCTTAATTCCAAAGGAGTCTTACAATGGGGGCCACCTAAATTAGCCTCTATACATAGGTGCAAATGCCATCCTTCTGTAACTACTGTGAGATATCCATCATAGAGAATACAAATTTTGGGTGGAGCATTAAATTCTAATTCTAATACACCTCCTTGGACAATATGCCCTACTCCTACCTGCTGCCAATTTTGCTGAAATAAAGTGTAAAGTAGCGACGACAAAACATCGGTACTAGAATCAAAATATTCATATTCGATAGACCCCTCGGTAGATAAAGCCTTAGTCACAACATCATTTACTGGAGTTACCCAACAATTAAATTCAGTCATTCAAAACTCCTCTGTGGCTGAAAAAACTCTTGACTTCAAAACGTAGAACTCAACCCAACTTGAAAAACCCTCCCTCCATCAGGATAACCAGGAAATAATTGGTATCTCTGGTTAAAGATATTATCTACACTGCCTGTTAATACCAAGGTATCACTGAGAGAAACCCGCATTTTGAAATCAAAAGTAGTATAACCAGACAAAAATTCTGTATTAGTATTGTTTGTGGGATATGCACCCAAAGAATGCATCAGTATTCCAGCATATAAACCTTGAGAAGTTTCATAAGAAAGTCCTGCATTCAAACTCTCTACACCAGCAAACCGTAATTCTTTATCAACTTCGGCAGAATTTGTACTTTTCAGAATCCGTGGGTCATTTGCTGTATAACTAACAAAAGCGTAGATATTATTCGCTAACTGCAAATTTAAAACTGCTTCGATTCCCGTAGTGCGAACCTTACCAATATTTTCATAAGTAGCTACCGGAACAGCAAAGTTATAGGCGATTAAATCTGATATTGTGTTGTTGAAATAGGTCAAGCGCAATAAACCAAAATCGCCTAACTTTTGGTCAATTCCGATATCATAACTATCGCCTTTCTCTGGACGGAGATTAGGATTTCCAACGTAACTACTACCATTGGCATATAGGCTGAAAAGATTCGGCGCACGGAAATTCTTGATATAATTAGCTCTGAGAGTAGTAGAGTCTGTAAGTGCAAATTTTGCTCCTAGACTTGGTGACGTAAAAGAGCCATTTGTCAAGCTACTAAAATCTTGACGTAAACCTAAGTTGGCAGTGAAACTAGGAGTAAAGTTAATTTCATATCTGGTAAATAATGCCCCTTGACTAATACTATCGTCGTAACTGACTGTTTTTGTATTAGCAGAAAAGTCAAATGTACTGTTAGTAGCTGATACATTGCGATAATCAAAGCCATAAACTAGGGTTTGATTATTAGCAAATTTCCAACTGTGTTGTGTTTGCAATCCGTAAGAAGTTTGCCCGTTATCATATCGTGCTTGGGATGAATTGCGACTATCATAACGAGTGTTGAGGAAATCTGCGTAAACTCTGGCTGTTAGCAGTGAATCATCCCCACCTCCTAATTTTGAGTTCCAGGTTAAATCGGTGAGAACTTGGTCTGTGTATTTGCGATCGCTATCCGTCAATGAGTTAAAATAGCCTTGACCATATAATGGTTCAGGAATGGGGACTCCTCCTGGTACTCCTTGGTCTTTACCTAAATAGAGGGTTGAAAGGGTTAGGGTATTGCGCTTCCCTAAATCCGCCTCCAGCTTGACATTAAAATTATTGTAGAGAACATCATTATTTTCCCTAGTTCCCTTGAAGTTTGCTTCTGGGATAGAAAAAGGATAATTATTTTCGGCTTGGGTGCGGTTGTAACCTACAACCCAACCAATATCGCCGACTTTCCCGCTATTGTTGATAGTCTGCTGATTTAGTCCATACGCGCCAAGGGTGACTCCCGCTTGTGTCGTCACTTTTTCTGTGGGACGACGAGTAATAATATTAATCACTCCCCCAATTGCATCGGAGCCATAAAGGGTAGAACCACCACCTGGTAATACTTCGACTCTTTCAACGATATTGGTGGTAAATTCTGAAAGGTCAAAACCACCAGAACCTAAATCGTTAATTGGTCTACCATCAAGCAAAATCAATACTTGTGCAGAGTTAGAACCTCGAATAAATTGACCGCTTAAGGCATTCACTTCCGTCCCAACTGTACCATCAGGCAATATACTAGTCAGAAATTTTAGGGCTTCTCTGACAGTTCTAGCACCCTGCGCTTCCATCTCTTCACCCGTAATTACGTAAACCGGACGGGTGGAATCTTTTACTGTCCCTTCGCGGCGAAAGGGTGAGTAAACAGGTTCATTTAATAGCTTGTCGATGACTGTTAATTCAATATCTGGTTCTTCCGTGGATGCTGGAGTCTTCTCAGGTGTTACTTGTGCAACTGGTTGTAAGTCTCTTGCAGAACCTTCATACTTGGGAAACTTAGATATTTGTGGAACTTGATTAGCAATCGCTACATTTCCTCCACATACCATTGCATAAATTGTGGTAAAAACGAAGATTTTGGAGAAGAATTCACAATAAGTAACTATACGGGAAGTGGACATGAAACTCCTCGTTTTCAGTAAAGATTGGTATTTATTTGTGCTGTTGAATTTTTAAGATTTAGGCTTTAACTAGCTTGCTGCAATACATTGCCATACCTAAATCATGCTAGATACTATTTGGATAGCAAAAAAGATTTTGTGGTATTCCTTATGGATACCCCAATTCCTATAGAACAACCCAAAATTGAGTGTCGTTACTAACAGCGAAGCGAATTAGTAAAACTTGCAGAGGGTACTGTCTTAAATCGATACTTGTACCCATAAAATATTTTAACTATATGTATCATCTGTACCTCGCAGATAAATGTTTTGTGTCTAGAGTGAGTCGGCGGGCATTCTGACTAAGAGACACTTTCTATTCGTCTCATTACAGCTGCGGGACAGCGCCGGATTTACACCGAACTTTCCCCCTTGCGTCTGATGACTGCTCACCATCAGAACCGACAGTTATGTGTCACATTACCATAGTTATTGTGTATATGTAAATTCAGTCAATGACAATTTTGATTCTCTATATCACTTACTGGATATGGAATTATACTTGTACTACAGTTAACACGCATAAGGTAAATCCCTTAACTGTTATTAAAGGGGATTTTGTGGACATTGTAGATTTAATTTAGTCAGGTGTCTTACGTTCCTAACACATTTTTGTGGAGGTTACAAAACAGAAGTTTTGCATTTTGTTTAATCGAGATTTAGGAGGGTAACTGAGTTAATTTTGGTTGGTCTAAGTATGTATATACCAACTGAGAAACCTGACGAACAAAATCCCCATTTCTAGTGTCATTGTAAGGTCTTTTCACAAAAATTCCTGCTAAGTAACGCTTGCCATTGGGCATCTCAATAATACCTGCATCCCCAATAATAAATCCAATATCACCTGTTTTATGAGCAATTACTGCTCCTGAACCCAAACCAGCTGCCAGCAACTTTTTGTTATGGCAATGATTTAAAATGTCTATTGCCTTGGAGCGATTCACATCTGAAATTAACTTATGATACTGAATCAATGCTGACAATTTTACTAAGTCGGCGGGACTGGTCGTATTAGTTCCCTTAAAATCTCCGAGTAAATGACGAATTACAGTATTTTTCAATCCCAAACTGTCAAACCGCTGATTTAATTTTGCTTTACCACCCAAACGGTCAATAATCATGTTTGTGGCGGTTGCTATTGGGCCTACGACATTGGCTGTACTGAGACTGTCAACCAGCTTGGAATTACCCTTTAAACCATCAGCAATAATTCACATATTGTTAGCCATCGTGCCAATGTAGGTGTGCTGAGGATTAGTATTTTGCATTGCATTCGCCGATCCCTGTCCTGGTAACTCGTCATCAGCAGTGTTGGCTGTTTTGACCTTGGCTTCGCGGGCAATTTGTTCTTCTACCTTGCTGGGGTAGACTTCAGAGCCAAAAATTGCGGGAACGCCGACTACTCAAATGCCGTCACTATTGTTTCCAGCACAAGCGCTAACTGGCTTGTCTTGGGAATTCTTGAAAAGTGTGCCCATCCAGTTAGCCACACTTTTGACATAAGATTGCAATACCTCTGTCATTTAGATAGGTTTTACTAAACCTTACGTGCATGTTAATATAAGTAATTTTCATGAATGAAAACGAAATAGCTGGCTCAGTATGCTATTACGGCTCATATAGAGTCTTATTCATCTGTTTTCAGGAATTTACTGTTCACTGCTGACTTTAGAAGTCAGAATGCGTGCCGAATCAACCATTAATATCGTTTTATCTGCGAGGTACAAAATGAGAGTTCAATCTTCTAGTTCGATCCAGCAACAAGTCACCAGTCAAGTGCTATCAGTGCCTGTACAATCAGCGCTCTATGTCGCACTGTGTTCTTTGATTCTGTGGACAATTTATTTCACTACATACCCCGCTATCCATGACACAACTCACACTCTGCGTCACCACACACTGATGGTAAGTTGCCATTAGTTGATTTAGTCAATGATTAGGAGGAGTTGAAAAATCAAATGACGAGACTTAAGTGGTCTAAGCTACTTGGTGCGATTTGCATAATCGGAATTATCCTGTATGGCTGGATCGGACTTGCCCAATCCCCTCAATCATCGGTGCGGCTAACAACTAATCCACCGATTAATCAGGTTCGACCCCTTGAGGCTGAAGCCACCACAGTGTTGGGTTCGGGACACTACAATCCGCCAGTGCAGTTAATGCTGCAAGCCTTCGATGCTCAAGGGCAATCTTTAAAGGATGCCAAAATCCACTTGCAATTGTTCACCCCTCCTAAAAACCCCTGGTTCACAACAGATTTTCCGATCGTCGAGGGGACAAAGTTGCTGGACATTGAAGGGAATGCACCAACAGGTCAGTTGCAGGTTCAACAAACCCTGCCGATCCGGGGAACGTATCAACTCCTGGTAGCAGTTACTCCCCTCGTTGCCAATGCGTTTGAGCCGATTCAGCAAACACTGACGCTGACGCTGCCTGAAAATCCCTTAAAGTTCCGCTACTTTGGTATCCTGGTTGTGATTTTGCTCTTCGTTGGGCTACTAGGAGGTTGGGTGATTGGGGGCAGACAAGCGATTCAACCGGGAGAAATTGCCCCGCAACAGGTGCGATTGCTGTTGAGTGGATTGATTGTAGTAGCGATCGCTGCACTCCTGCTCGTCAATATCAGCGCTGAACTTGCCGAATCACACCATACGATGTCGATGCCAGGCATGGGAGAAGAAGTTCCGTCCTCTGGTAAGCCCGCTAAATTGCACTCTCAAGGACTTTATATGCAACTATCGGGTGACGAGGGTGCAACAGTGGGTCAACCTGCCAAATTGCAGGTCAGCGTCAGCGATCCTAAAACCAGCCAACCCTTGACAGATGTAGTGTTGAAGGTAACAACCACCCAACTTGAAAATAATTGGGTGGCCTTTGCTTATGAGGGGACTCCAGACAGCAACGGAAAATTGGCGTGGGAGCAGGAATTCTTTGACGGTGCCCCCCATAGTGTTGTTGTCGAGGTTGCACCGCAAGAAAACGCAAAAGAGCAATTTCAGCCATTCCAAGTTGCAAAGAATATTCCAGTCGAAGGTGTCGCTCCACCGATGTCTGTCCGGTTGATTTCGCTGACTTACTTCACCGGAATTGTGGTAATTGGTTTGCTGCTGGGACTGTGGTTGCGACATCGGCAGACTCCACGCACTGGTTTGACTTGGAAGCGTAGTGTTTCATAAGTCAATGCTACGGGCGTTATTGCTGTGTTATTCGGTTGTAATACATTTGCCCTGAGTTTGTTTGCCCAATGACTGGACAGGCTGATTGCGTAACATACATGTCGGATACCATTGAGTGTTCGACATGGATTTTTATAGATACAGCATGACAAATTGAACTCTGAAATTTATCTATGAATCATCAACACATTATATTCGTCTGTACGAGATGTGGAAGTAGTAATAACACAAAACAGTCTGTTGCTAAAAGCAGTGGTGAATTGCTGCTAGAGAAATTACAAACCCTATATCATGACTGGGTGTTGCTCTGGGAGTTCTCGATTCAACCCGTTGAATGCATGGGTGTTTGTGATCAGGCTTGTGCAATTGCTTTTGTCTCTCATAACAAACACACCTACTTATTTGGCGACCTGCCTGCTGATGCTGAACGTGTAGAGAAGACAGCAACTGCCGTACTTGACTGTGCTAGTCAGTACCACGAATCGCCGGATGGTTTGCTCCCCTACGCCTTGCGCCCGGAACTGCTCAGAGCCGGAGCGATCGCACGGATTCCACCGATGCCGCCGTGTCAAGAGACATTTTACTAAGTTCCCTAAACACTTATGTAGGCGCTTGTTGCTTTCATCAGGTAATCAAGTTATTAGTTTTCAATCTATCGGGAAAGAAATTAGTAAGAATAACACTGCATTTTCATCAAATAAATTTAATTCGACCAATCACTTTAAACTAAAATTACCATAATCCAAGGAACTCTTAACTTCTAGGCAATTGCTTGTTCTACTTGATTTAAATAATCAGATAGAATGTTAGGCAGCATAGTTCAATCTTTGCTCTATTTCTTGACGCAAAACCAGATAATGGCGGTAATCGTTTGCCCATTCTATAAATAGAACATCATCTGCTAATCTTCCCTGATTATACTGATAAAAAAATCTTCTGAGTCAATTTTTTGCTGGTTTTCATACACACTGAGTCGCTTGGCAACAGCAACCAAAGCATCTAAGGATGATGTATATTGAATGGTCTGTTTACGCATTTTATCTCTACTTCAAAATCATCATATTTTGATTATAAGTGAGCGCCACTCCACAATTTCCTCATCGAGCGCTATTAAATTTAGGCAAATTCTTATTAAATGGTAGCTATTGTGGCGTTACTGTATCGTCACTACTGCTGCTTCCACACAAGGTTGTACTCCTTTTCAACAGCCGCCAGAAGCAAAGCCTGCAAGGATGACAGATAAGGTTTGGCAAAATCCCTAATCCCTGCAACAGCCAATCCACAGCTTCGTCACGGCTGGTTACTTGATGCACTGCCGTAACCGCGTTTTCCCTTGGCGTTAGTCGAACGCGAGTGCGTTCCGCAGGAAAGGCATTGCCTCTCGAACGCGAGTGCGTCTCTGAAAGAGAAGAGAAGGTATTGCCCTTACCTCAAAACAAAAAATCACCCACCAATACCTTTGCCACTCTTGTAGTTCATCGCTCTGGGTTTCCTCTTGCCTATAGGGACTACTTTCGATTGCTTGGGAGGTTGAGGCGGACGACATTTCTCGCAATATAGAGGTCTAACTCCAAAGGTTTCTCGTTGTGTGGGCTGTTCGCATTGCTTACATACGAAGTTAAAAACGCGAGTGTGAATTTCCCGCTTGTGCGCTCTGACAGTGTACTCTCGGACTTGGATTTCTTTGCTTGCCATTGCTTATTGCAATTAGTGACTTTTTGGATCTTAGCCTTTGCTAAGAAGATTTCAATGCTCTAGGTAAACATAATCACCCGTTTTGTGAATGGGAATTTTCATGGCTACGCCAATCGGATGGGAGCCATCGGTTATTGAACAGCCCACAGTTTTTGCAACTTCCCCACAACCTACTCCACAACAGGAAATCCAACCAGCCACTCCAAGGGCGATCGCATTTGAGAAGATTTTTGACCCCTGGACTCTAGAACCACAATCCCCTGACCATTCTGTTCCCAAGCCAGCAGTTATAATCCCTTTGCCCAGACTCCGACTACTCCCACCTGCCTTTCTTTGCAAGCGACCAAACCTAAGCGGGCTAAAGCAAAATCGTCCACGTCTAAGAAATCCCACCTCAACTAGTACTAAGCGCCAGTCCACTAAGCCACGCAAGATAACTGGAAAGTACCACAAGATAACTGGAAAGTACCAAGAGTGTTACTCGTTTGCGACTCTTAGCTGTTGGGTGTTTCACCGAGATCATCAACTGGCAAAAGCGGGTATTCATTCCGGTTTCAGACAAAGCCCCAGCTATTCTAGCGGCTGTGATTGAAATCTTGGGATAATTCCCAACTTCAAAGGCCCAGGTATTTAATCTGGGTCTTTTTCCACGGGTTATCAAATTCTGTCTGCGGATTTTCATTAACCATGTTGTCAAGCAGGAACTAAAATATTAATATAGTACATTTCTACTAGAAAGCTGTAGCCAATTAATTATCATGTTGCAAGTAGTTAGACAAATTAAACAGCGCAATAAAGTTAAGCTCAAACGGAAAGATATTACATACGAGCTTTGGCGTTTGGATGATGCCGAATTTAGAAAACTTCGGCAAAAAAGCCTTCCTATTAAAGATGATTATATGTTTTATATGCACTTTTATCTTTCCGAACGCGAGAACCAAAATAAACTCAATTTGGCTGAATTATATGTCTGCTTAACGCATTTATTTGGCGATAGTAGCGATTGGATTGACGATTGGAAAGGTACTTTCTCTTTTCCAGTATTATTGGTTTTAGAAAAAGCACAAGGCAAATTCTTCTATTTAATTAATATCTATGATGATCGGGGTACACTGTATATTAGCTTTTACAGGGTTCTGGAATCTGAAGTAGAAGGTTATGATACTCAAATACTTCGTGAGCCTTTTGAAATAGAATTTTCTCGCCAAGAAATCAACTATTTTATCAGTTATTTTTATGGTTATCTTGAGGGCTGTTTTCAAAGTAGAAGACTCTTGATACCATCTGAGCAGTTTTTCAAGAAGATTGGTTCTGAGTCTATCCTTTATGGCTATAAAGATGAACATTATTTTGAGGATAAATACCAATCTCAATCAGAATATCTTGAAGCTATTCAAAGTTTAGAGTCAATTGGTATTAGTTCCATAAATTCGCAAAATGTCAATAATATTTTGAAAGCCATAACTAGCGAAATAACCGACAATTGACTCATAGTCGCTCAAAATTATGAACAATAAATATATTATAAAGTACGTTGAACTACAGAAATTATAATTACCGTTCTTGTTCAGTTGGGCGGATCAAGATTTCGTTGACGTTAACGTGTAACGGCTGTGTGACGGCATAAATAATCGCATTGGCAATATCTTCACTCTCAAGATTTTTGACCGAACCGTAGAAGTTTTTTGCCTGCTCTTTTGCAGAGGAATCCGTAATGTGCTGCGGTAACTCTGTTGCCACTAACCCTGGCTCGATAATCGTGACGCGGATGTTATTTTGATAGACCTCTTTGCGAAGTGCTTCACTAAACGCACCAACCGCCCATTTGCTAGCATTGTAGACACCGCTTCCGGCGTTTGCAACTCGACCTGCTACCGATGAAATGTTGACGATGTGCCCAGCACCTTGTGTCTTCATCAAAGGTAAAACTTTGTGAGTAGCATACATCAATCCCAATACATTGAGATTGATCATACGTCGCCAGTCTTCTGTATCTGCACCGTCAATCAGACCTAACAGCATCACCCCTGCATTATTGATGAGAATATCAACTCTGCCAAATTTTGCATGAGTTTGGTTCACCAAGGCTTCTACCTGCGCCTCATCTGAAACATCAGCAGTAATCGATAAGGCTTTCCCACCAGTACCAGTAATCCGGGCTTCTAGGTCTTGCAAGCGATCGCTCCGACGGGCAGCAATTACTACCGTAGCCCCAAATGATGCCAGCGCTAGTGCTGTAGCCTCACCAATACCAGACGATGCCCCTGTTACAATTGCCACTTTGTCAATCAACTTACCAGCCATTGTTAGTTTCTCCGTTGTTGTTTTTCGTTTTTTACGTAGAAGTCAATTGACCTTTGAGAGCTTTACACATTCACTAGTAGACTAAACAACTGAACGCTTTTATGGATTGAATTGCTTGCTTTTAGCAATTACAGCCTGGAAGAGTCAGGACATTTGCCCCTCCTGCTTCCTTGAATCAAACATCATCACCTAGTCTCAAATGGAGCGATCGCACTCTCCTCTTTTGTTTGACACTAGCATGAGGAAAGAGTAGAAGATATGAATCAGAAGATGGATTTGCTGTCACTTGCCTTGAATCTCAAACAACTCCTTACCTGATGCAACCCATCTCACCAATGAGTCAGCAAAACTTCAGCTTGTGGTGATTGCTACAGGTAAACATAATTCTTTGTTCTGGGTAGTTGCTGGATAAAAGTGCTTTGTATTGCGGGTAGTTGCAAACTGATAAGACTCCTGACCTCTCAAGCATTTAGTAGCTCATATTGCTTGTACCCAACTTTTTGCTTCTGGTTGAAATATTCTGAGTTCCGTCTTCTCTACATCAATAGAATTTAGGAGCTTGCGCCCTTCATTTTTTGATCAATTTCTTTTAACTTACCTTCTAGAGCCTGACGAATTTCTTTAAGCTGATTATAGGCTAATCCCTCAAGCTCAAGAGCGCCTATAGTTTTAACTGTTTTAATAATCTTACTATTTTGGTTAGTTGTGTTTTCAGAGGATTTGTGATTTTTTAATATCTCTTTCACTAAAGCTTTTGTTTGACTTAAAGAAAGTTTCTCTTGAATAACCTTCTCAGTTAGCTGGATTCTTACTTTCCGAGCTTGAGTTTCATTGATTTTTAGTTGAATAGCAGATAGCTTATTCAATTCTTTAGCTTTGCTGCTCTCTAACCCTTCCTCTCGAATAGCAGTTTTTAAATCTTTTGATAATTTGAGTAAAGGGAAAATATTAGTATCAATAGAGGTAGGGTTAAGCTGTAATGCTAAAATTACATCAAATATTTTTTGTTCTTCAGCACTTTTGAAATCAACAGTTTCTAGCCACTGACTTTGAGTTTCTGGAGAAGCTAATCGGATATCGGACAGTTCTAAATTTTTACGGTTACGCTCTAATCGGCTCATTGCGGCGTTAAGTAAGCGTGGTATGGAATCTTTCTGCTCTTCCAACTCAGGATAGTCATAGATAATTTGTTGAATCAAAGATTCTGCTAAGTCAAGGGCATTAAGATCCTCTCTATGCAAGGTTGTTGAAAGAGCTTGCCGATGAAGTTCGCGGTCATTTGCTTCAATTTCAGTAATTATATATACAGCTTTTAGTGTTTTCCATCCAATTTCAGGTGCTGCTCGCCATCGTCTTTCTCCATCAAATAATAAGTATCTACCATTAGATAGAGGAATGAGAATTACAGGAGTATGTTGTCCTTGCTTTTTAAGGAGTTCAGCCATTCCCTTTATACTGGCTTTAGTAAAAGTTTGCCTGGGTTGGCGAGGATTTCGATCAATCAAGTTAATTGGAACTTCTGAAACTCCTTGTTTGTCAGCTAATTCTGTAACTAGCTCTTGAATACGGGCTTCTAGAACAATTTTTTCTTCACTATCAACTTCCACGGCTCGAAGTTGATTAATTTCAGCTTCGAGTTCCTCAACTCGTTTAGTTAAATGATGAATTTTTTGTGATTGTCCTGCATTTGCAAACGCATTAGAAATATCTGGTTTTAGCATTAGTCCTGACTCATTAGCTCTATAATTTTGGTAACGATGGGGTCAAAGTCTTTAATAGCTTCACAAGCAGGTGCAAATAAATGAATGGGAAGCCCTACTCCACTCGCATTAATAAATTGGTTTGATTCTCTAATTGGCGGAAAACATGAAATTCCAAGCTCTTGTAACTGATTAGGGATTTCTTCTCCAATGTTTCGATGGGCGGCTACTTTCTTTATATTTACTTGTGATGGTACAAACCCTAATATTTTAGGCTCTGGTCGTAGTCGTAACTCGTTGATCTTGTCATAAAACCAATTAATCAAACCTGCTGAACCATACAAAGCTTTATATTCTAACTGCATTACAACCAATATGTCTGTCGCTGCGGCTAAAGCTACTAGACCCATAGGTTCCAGACCACCTGGGTTATCCAGAATAATAATGTCAGATTCAAGCGGATAGTCTTCTAAACGATCATGAAGCAGGTAATATTTTCTGGAATGAGAGTAAATTTTATGAATACTTTCTTCTAACGGAGCGCCGCCTAAAATAACATTGACATTATGGATTTTGTTTTCCCAAATAGGGAACAAAGGGTAATTGCCTTTGAAATCATCCCTGAAAACAGACGCTAGGGTTTTTTCAGGAGGAGGATCTTCAGTTTGTGAAAAAGCTCCCGTAAAGATTTTAAGAGAACCTAATGGGTCTAGTTCAATAACTGTGACTGAGTAACCTTTTTTGCCAAGGATGTACGCTAAATGTGTTACTAAAGTTGTTTTTCCAGTTCCACCAGCATTGGATTTAACATCTAATCTAATTTTTCTTTTAACTGCTTTCTTTTTCATAGCTCAAAAACTAAAGGCTTATGGAGTAACGTTACTCCACTTTTTGAGAAAATTCTAAGATCCTGCATGGAGTAATGCTACTCCATGCAGGATCTTAGTGTAATTTATCTAATTTTTATAAAATGTTGCACTAAATATTAGCCGATTTATGCAAGGTCATCAATGACTGTAGAAGTTGAGTTTTAAAAGAATACTATATATGGCATCTACAAGTTGCCTTAAAAAGCAGAAGCAATAAGGATAGTTATAGTTACATTAAAAATAGTCTGTCAAAAACTTCGACTCCAATGAGCATAGAATCTACTAAGCGACCACCCAAGCCACAACAACCAAAACTGATCAAGCACATCCCTGCGGCTAAACAACCAGAGGTGCAGGATTTGACCAACAGTGATGCTCAAGTAGAACTATACCAAGATGTAGCAGAAACACCTGCTATTTATGCAGTCCTAAAAACAGTAGCTCAGTCAACCGAGAGTGCATCTAAACCAACAGAGAAACAAGAGCTATTTAGCCCTACCCCGGCTGATGACAAGTTGCCGGAAGAACTCACAACTGGCCAACAGCCCGGCCATGTCCCTGTCAATGAAAAACCCATAAAGCCGCCAAAAGTTGAGCCGCAGGTGACTGGCAAGCGCAACAAGAAAAAAATAGATTTACCACCAGCAGCCAAACCTCATATACCCTTTCAAGACCGCCCCGAAGAACCAGAATTACCGCCAGAACCCTGTCAGCACATGCAATTCCTGGATTGCAACTCGGAGGTAGGGCGTGTGATATTCGAGTGCTACCACTGCAAACAGGGGATAATCAGCGAGTACACCGGGGAACCCGTAATGGGCGAGTACAAAGGACGACCTTCAGTGATTTTTACAAAGGTAAAATGCCCCAACTGTGAGCAAACAGCGATTAGGCTGCAAGCAAGGGAAGTGCTTTCGATTACGGCGATACCTTCACCTTGGCAGCAATGATGGCACACTCCCTCTTCAAGAGTGATTAGTAAGAGATATTAGATTGATAATGCAAAAGTTGAAAATTTTACCCTCAATAATAACTGCACTAACGGCACTGACATTAACTAGTTGCAGCACTACTATTGCTGAACAGTATGAAGCTACAGCACTCACCAGTTACTTCTGGCAAGTTAAGTATGCGAATAACCTAACTAGTCAACCACAGCCACGCATTGAAACCTTTGCTAATACTTCAATGTTGAATCGGAATGGATTTAAACCGGCAGGAGCCGTTGTTGGCCCAGATGACAGAGGGTTATGGTGGCCTCCTTTACCGCCGCGACCAAGTGTTGATGAAGTTGAACAACGCAAAAAATCTCAATCCGAGGCAGGCAAACCTGAATTGATGAAAGATGTTCAGTACAAACTGACCTACGGAGTGGGTAATTTACAGAAGGCACTACCTACTAATTATGATGTTTATCGACAAGTAGTAAAAGCTTACCCCCAAAGAATTCCTTTGGAATTGACTTTGGGTGTAAATGATAATTCAGTTGAGAAAGCTGAACCTGTCAGCAAGTAGTGACCCTAAGTTACGTATTCAGCAATAAGTTAGAGTGAAAGACTGAATTGCTTTTCAACTGCCAGTGTTGAACTTACAAGTCCTCCCGACAATCTCAAGTCTTACAATCTCTTGAAAAGTGACCAATTTATTGTAAGTAAATTCCAAGTGGATCAGGGTAGAGCTACATCTTGCGGGAAAGTAAATTGGTAATAAAAAGAATAAATCAAAGAGTCAACGATGATCTAATTTAATTTCTGCTGCATGATAAAAAGATTTCAAAAATTACTGCTAGGGGCTACATGGGGGCTATGTATACCCCAACTATAGATTAAGACTTTAGGAACATTTTGACACCTATATAGGGTATATATAGGTGCTAAATGGGGTATATTTGACTGATTAACATTTTATACCCCATTTAGCCCCCAAGGGGTTATGATAAGCTCTTGAGATTAGGAAAGAAGGGGGAAGTTATTTTATTCTTCTTTCTCTTGCCCTTGCAGATCACTTGAACAGATAATTTTCACAAATCAAAGTGTATTACTTTTGTATTTATGTCAAACATTCACACCTTGCAAAAAATTTTTCCTGCGGGTTTCGATAACGGTTACGGAAGTCTCAAACTTTTAGTCGAAGGCTTTGAAGTAGTTCGTGTCCCCAGCTATATAACTAATGCCGAAATGGAAGATGTTCCAGGGCGTGTAGTTTTTAACGGTAGTGCTTATACAGTTGGAGAGTCTGCTTACCGGACAGGGAATTATTTTGACCGTAACACAGACAATAATGAAAATAAAGTCAACAACGCATTATTGACTTTATTGGGTGCATTGGCGCATCTACCACACCGTAAAGCTTGGCACTTAAAATTAGTCGTCAGCTTACATGATGTTGGTCTGGCTGAAGAATTACAAAAAGTACTCAATGGAGAATATCAGCCAATACTTGCTGGCAAGCAATCAGAAGTAAAAGTAGAAGTCTTGAAAGTTGTACTAGAGGGTATGGGTGCATTGTTTGGGCATCCACTACCGAAAAAATTAACCATTTTAGACTTTGGCAATGGTACGACCCTGTATTCTCGTTACAACCGGGGTCAACGAGAAGTTCACACTGCTTACCCTATAGGTGTAGAAGTTCTCATCGATGATATCTCCCAAAAGATGAAGCATTTGAATGGCGGGAAAATCGGAGATCCATCCAAAATCCGATTTTGTTTGGAAATGGGGCATACCAGATACAGCCGTGACATCGATATCAAAGATATATACAGCGCTTGCTTGAAAGACTGGTATGAAAAATACTTGAAGAAAGTGGTGAATCTCACATTGGATGCCAAGCACCAAGGGGATGAAATCTGGGCGATAGGTGGAGGCTGCCTCTTACCTGGATTTAAGAAGCTGTTGGAGAAAAACGGCTTCAAAATCTTGGACAATCCGGTAGAAGCCAATGTCTCTGGGCTTTTAGAAATGGCAAAAACCATTAGCAGTAAGAATCCTGCAACATCTATTAAGTGAATATAACTATGGCAGATAAAAAAGACTTAGCACCGGAAAAAGTTCGCCTTAAAGATAATTACCGAGAGCGCATATTTGCAGAATCGCAAAAACTAGATAAAAGCTACCTGGACACGCTTTACTTTATAGTTGATTGCTATTTTGTTTTCATCAAGGCTGGATTACCTGCACAACTTTTACCTAACTCACCTTTTAATACTGAATCAAACCAACTCACGTCTTGGACTCAAACTCCATTTGCAGACGAGAAAGAAGAGGATTCTTCAGGAGAAACATTCAGCCTTGACTTTGATTTGTAGCCAAAATGTAGGATTTATGTCTGATTTCTGAACAAGCGATCGCAGCACTATAGCGTCATCGCTTTCTTTTGCATAAAGGAGATAATTCTAGCACCTCTGTTTGCTAAAGTAATTCTAAGGCGCGTGAATTTCCGAACAATCCAGAGACATCACAACAATGAGAATACTTCATGGCACCTGGATACCAAACGAGGAAACTGACTTTATCCAGTCAGGGTCTTTTTACTTGTGGGTAGAAACTCAATTATCCCAAAAAAGTCACACCAATAGCCAACAAATTCATCCTGGACACTTGGTAGAATCCGAATTAATCGCCTTTTTAGTAGAAGAATTAGGGATTAAAGAAGACAAGACTAAATTGTGGTTGACGATATCTCCCAAATACTTTGCTTTACCAACCACCAATAATCAGCCCCTACCCTCACCAGAATTAACCAAGTATTTAGAAATTGAGTTGACTGACAGCTATGAAGAATTCCAATATTGGCAGATTGATTGTTATGAAACAGTAGTGTCTACCAAAAACGTCACCGCACTTAATATTATTAAACTACTTAAAGATATCCATTTTTTAGCAATATATAATGCGGAGAAGTTTCAAATTGGTTCAGATTTATTATTTTGGTATCATTACACTCAAAGTTTTAAACAAGTAATCCTCAAAGACCAATTTATTCCCGCCCTAAAATATCGACAGTTATCATCGGAAAATCCGAAGAAAAAAGGCAAAAGCAAGACTGCTAAAGCAGCATTTGAAATTTATGCCACCTGGGAAATTATTTCCGAACAATATGAAGCAAATATTCTTAAATATATTGAATATATGCCACTAATATGTGTGGCAGGTAAAGCAACAACTAGCAATCATATTGAGTTTTTTGATCAAGAAACACTATTGCGTCACTTTTCCGAATATGTACTTGACGATTTAGTGACTCACACCCCATCAACAGCCGCTTTTGACAAACAAATTGCTGATTCTCTAATTGAGTCTTGCTTTTATCCTCGTCAGCATAACCCACTAACAACAAATACTGCCCTCGAGGAATATCGGCAATGGTTGGTGTGGAAAACCAAAATTACTCGTACTCAAGCTGATTCACCTTTTCATCTATGCTTCCAGTTACATTCTCCTGATAATGAACAAATAGACAATTGGCAAATTCAATTTCTAGTAGCGAGTAAACAAGATCCATCCTTGAAGTTAGCGTTAGCAGACTACTGGACAATGAATCAATTTACTAAAACTGCTGTACATAAAGATTTTGGTAAAGATTTTGAAACAAATTTACTGCTGAATCTGGGGTATGCAGCCCGGATGTATCCCAAACTATGGCTTGGGTTGGAAACAGCGAGTCCAATCGCAATGCAAATTACCTTAGATGAAGCATTTGACTTCCTTCAAGAAAGTGCTTGGGTACTGGAAGACTCAGGATTCAAAGTAATTGTACCTGCTTGGTATACTCCGGCAGGTCGTCGTCGCGCCAAAATTCGCCTCAAAGCATCGGGTAGCAAACTTGCTGCAACGAAAGGGGAAACAAAAAGCTATTTTGGCTTAGACTCACTGGTGGAGTATCAGTATGAGTTGGCAATTGGGGAGCAAACTGTCACACCTATTGAATGGGAACAACTGATTAATGCTAAAACTCCCCTAGTGCATTTTCGCGGTCAATGGATGGAATTAGACCGGGATAAAATGCAGCAGTTACTCGAATTTTGGCAGTCCCACGGTAACGAACAACCCCAGATGACCTTACTGGAGTTTCTACAACGCAGTGCTGAATTGGGGTCAGAATGGGAAATTGAACATGACGAAGCTTTGTCAGAGATGATAGCAAAGCTACAAGATAAAAGTCGCCTAGAGCCAATTTCTGAACTTGATAATCTGCAAGGCACGCTCCGAGAATATCAAAAGCGTGGTGTTTCCTGGCTACAATATCTAGAAAACTTGGGATTAAATGGCTGTTTAGCAGACGATATGGGTTTAGGTAAATCCGTGCAGGTGATTGCTCGATTAGTGCAAGAGAAGGAGTTACATTCAGCTCTGAAAGTAGGAGAAAAGATTACTTCTTTATCTGCCCTGCCCACACTATTAATTGCTCCAACTTCTGTTGTTGGCAACTGGCAGAAAGAAATTGCCAAATTTGCACCTCATTTAAAAACTATGGTGCATCATGGTAGCACTAGGCTGCAAAATCTAGCTGATTTCAAAGCTGCTTGTCAACAAAACGATGTGATAATTAGTTCTTTTACTTTAGTCCGCAAAGATGAAAAGTTATTGAGCAGCATCGAGTGGCAACGTTTAGTACTGGATGAGGCACAAAATATTAAAAATCCGAAAGCTGCCCAAACTAAAGCTATTTTAAAATTAAGAGCTAAACATCGGCTGGCATTAACAGGAACTCCTGTAGAAAACCGCTTACTGGATTTATGGTCAATTTTTAACTTTCTCAATCCTGGTTACTTGGGTAAAGAAGCCCAGTTTCGGAAAATTTTCGAGATTCCGATTCAAAAAGACAATGACCGCGTGAAATCTGCCACTTTGAAAAAACTGGTAGAACCTCTAATTCTGCGAAGGTTAAAAACTGACCAATCTATTATTAATGACTTGCCAGACAAAGTTGAACAAAAACTCTACACTAACCTGACCAAAGAGCAAGCATCGCTTTATGAAGTGGTGGTACTAGATGTAGAAAAACAATTGCAATCAGCAGAGGGAATTCAACGCAAAGGATTGATTCTTTCAACCCTGATGAAATTGAAGCAGATTTGTAATCATCCAGCCCAATTTCTCCAAGATGGGAGCGAATTTTCACCACTACGTTCCCACAAACTCAGTCGGTTAGCAGAGATGGTTGAGGAGGCAGTTGATGAAGGAGAAAGTTTACTTATTTTTAGTCAATTTACGGAAGTGGGTGAAAAGATTGAAAAACATCTCAAACATAGTCTGCATTGCAATACTTACTATTTGCATGGTGGCACTAGTCGCCCACGTCGAGAACAAATGATTACCGAATTTCAAGACCCAAATACAGAACCATCTGTTTTTATCCTTTCCTTGAAAGCAGGGGGCGTAGGTATCACCCTCACGAAAGCCAACCATGTTTTTCACTTTGACCGTTGGTGGAACCCAGCAGTTGAAGACCAAGCAACTGACCGTGCTTTCCGTATTGGTCAAAAAAAGAATGTCTTTGTGCATAAATTTGTTGCCATTGGAACTCTAGAAGAGAGAATTGACCAAATGATTGAAGATAAGAAAAAACTCTCTGATGCTGTTGTTGGTAGCGATGAATCTTGGCTCACCGAATTAGATAATGAAGCCTTTAAGCGGTTGATTTCATTGAACAAGAGTGCAATTTTGGAGTAGATATTATGGCTAAATTTAGTCGAACTTGGTGGGGCGATCGCTTTATTCAAGCACTAGAAGCTTTTACAGATGATAACCGACTCAAAAGAGGACGGTCTTATGCTAGCGGTGGTAAAGTCAAAAGCTTTGAGATTGACTTAAATAAAATTACTGCCAAAGTCAGAGGCTCAGTTAATCCCTATTTTGGAGTCTACAAAGAACCAACTTATAATATAGAGATTCAGATTACACCTATTGCTAAAACCCGTTGGAATGAAGCTATCCAAAAACTTTCTTCTAAAGCCAGCATCATTTCTCGATTGCTTCTAAATGAAGTCCCGGAAAATATTGAAGATACTTTCTCTAATTTGGGACTACATTTATTGCCTCATAGTAGTAAGGATTTCAAAACTAAATGCTCTTGCCCAGATTATGCTAATCCCTGTAAGCACATTGCTGGAGTTTACTATTTAGTGGCTTCTCAATTAGATAATAATCCCTGGTTGTTATTTGAATTACGGGGATTATCGAAAGCAGAACTTCAAGCCAAATTAGCTGATTCTCCTTTAGGAAAAGCTCTATCTGAGGAATTGAATACTAAGGAAATTCCTTTAGAACTTTCTAATTCGCTGTACACTAAGCTAGAAAAGCAATCTCTTAACCAAATGCCAAATACCAGAGAATTTTGGTTAGGTACAAAGCGATTACCACAAACTATTGAAGTGGCGACTCCAAGTAGTATCTGTGCAATTTTGATTAAGAAACAAGGGGATTTTCCTGATTTCTGGCACAATGATGCTTCCTTTATTGAAACAATGGAAGAACTGTATCAGCGAGTCAAAACCAAAAATCATCAGTTCTGATTTCAGCGCTGATAACGACATCGTAAAGTAATTTCTTTTTAGATGTTAATTGCCGTTATAATTTTTTACCTTGAAAAAGCATACGCACATATTTTATGCCTTGAAAAACTCCACTTCTGAAGACGTATTTAATAATGGATTTATTTGACCAGCATCTTACAAAAATAACCGAAGAAGAAGCACCACTGGCGGCTCGGATGCGTCCCCGGACACTCGATCAATTTATTGGTCAAGAGCATATTATCGGACAAGGAAGACTACTGCGGCGTGCTATTAGTTTAGATCAACTGTCTTCCTTAATCTTTTCTGGACCACCAGGAACTGGCAAAACTACTCTAGCCCGCGTTATTGCTAACACTACCCGCGCTCACTTCATCGCTATCAATGCTGTACTTTCAGGAGTCAAAGAAATTCGAGCGGCAATTGAAAAAGCCCAACAAGAGCGTAAGTTTCATAATCAACGAACTATTCTTTTTGTCGATGAAGTCCATCGTTTTAACAAGTCACAGCAGGATGCCTTATTGCCTTGGGTAGAGAATGGTACAATCATTCTCATTGGTGCTACCACCGAAAATCCTTTTTTTGAGGTCAATAAGGCACTTGTCAGCCGTTCGCGGATTTTTCAACTTCAGCAATTAACTGATGAAGATTTATACAAAATTGTTGAGCAAACACTAACTGATTCTGAACGCGGTTATGGCAAGTTAACAATACAAATTGACACAGATGCTTTAGCTCATCTAATTAATATTGCCAATGGTGATGCTCGTTCATTATTGAATGCTTTGCAACTAGCTGTAGAAACTACACCCCCCGATACTACAGGTGTTATTCATATTCCCCTAGCAGTGGCAGAAGAATCAATTCAACAACGTGCTGTTTTATACGACAAAGAAGGGGATGCCCATTTTGATACCATCAGTGCTTTTATTAAGAGCTTACGAGGTTCTGACCCAGATGCAGCACTCTATTGGCTAGCCAAAATGGTTTATGCCGGTGAAGACCCGCGCTTCATCTTCCGTCGGATGTTAATTCTTGCCAGTGAAGATATCGGATTGGCTGACCCACAAGCAGTTGTCGTTACAAATGCTTGTGCTGAAGCTTTTGACCGCGTGGGAATGCCGGAAGGACGTTATCATTTGGCGCAAGCAGTACTTTATTTAGCGACTGCACCCAAGTCCAATAGTATTATGGGATTTTTTGATGCTTTAGCCGCAGTAGAAATTGAAAATGTTGCTCCCGTTCCCACTCATCTTAAAGATGCCAATCGGGATAAAAAAGGTTTTGGACATGGGGCGGGTTATCTCTATCCTCACGCTTACCGAGATCATTGGGTAGAACAGCAATATTTACCCAAGAGCTTGCAAGGTCAATTGTTTTATCAACCATCAACCCAAGGTTATGAACATCAAATCGCAACACAAGTGGCACGTCGTCGAGAAGCTCAACTTGCTGCAATAGTAGAAGGTATTGGTGTTGCGCCAATGGAAGTCATGACTTATGGAACTGTTGACCGAGCAGATGAGCGCTGGTTGCAACGCACACTTTCTCAAGTCAGTACACAATTAGCATCTGTGCGCGATCGCATTTTCAATTTTGCTCAATTACAACGTCATCACTTAGTATTGGATCTAAATGCCGCCACTGGTTTACTTACTTGGGAAGCAATCCGGCAAGTTCCTGAAGGTGGGGTTTATGCCTGTGTTCGCAATAGCTCTGATGCCAATGCTTTAAATGAACTTGCTGCGGCACTTCCTGAAACAATGCGACCAATAGTTTTTACTGCATCTGTTGCACACATACCTCCTATGCTGGCATCTCTTGCACCAAATGTACAGTTTGACTCTATTATCGGGCGCAATGTACTAGCCTCAGAATCGGATAAGGGACTTGCTGCTCAAATTTTAACTCAATTGCTCCCCCACTCAGTCAAGCTTATTTTAGCTGAGACAGTACCTCGTCATACCCAAAGGTTTTACCGCTTACTGCCCAGCCAAAATTTAGATGCCCAATTGTATAAGCGATTAGTTTTAGCAGAAGAAGCTATTTATACAGATGTCTCTGACCCCATGCTTAATTGGGACGCTGATGATTTGCGTCACGCTTTTGCCTCAAATGGACACTGTGTACAAGTGGTTCTTGAACAGTATTTGACACCAATGCACATCTCTGATAATTTTATCAAGCGTTTATTTACTGCTAATCCTAATCGACCAAGTTATGCAGATCGTCTAGCTGCAAATTTGACAAGTGAGGAAATAAATATTATTAAAAATTTATTTGTTCGTTACTTACTCAACCAATCCGTTAATTGGTCAAGCACTGTGGCATTTTTAAATATTAGCATTAGCGCATGAACATAATAGGCTATCAAATCACAGTCATTTATAATTATGATTTTCACTCCTGCAATTACTCGGAACTACGTCTTGATCAAAACGAAGAACTGAAACTGAGGTAATATTTTTCCTTGCCTTCGCTTTATTTGTCGATGAGTATGAACTGTTCAAAAGGATTTTAGAGAATTATGCCAATTAAAAAACACATTAATCTGAATGTTGGAAGTTTCCTTAATCCCACAGATAAAAAGATAGTTGTCAATTTAGCTAGTGAAGATATTTTAATTTTAGTCACCCAAGAGTTAAAAAGTCGTTACTCGCCAGAAACTCAAAAACAAGCCCTTGAAGGAAGTACTCAACTATTACCTGATTTCGTATTACAAGAACTACTAAAACGCCAAGAGCAGGTAATAAACGTTAACCCAGATACTTTAATCCTCGTTAATTGCAACATTGCAGAAACAGAGGTCGATGATTTGGCATTTAATTTGACTGTCGAAGCATATTTTGTAATTGGAGATGCAAATGGTCAAAATCATTTTCGCGCTAATAGGATCGGACTTTGGTCAAATATATGGGGTGATGAAGAAAAACTTTTTGATTTAGAAGATCAACTAGGCGAGCAATTCTGGACAAATTATCAAATTCAGTTGCTTTTTGATGAAAAAGAGCAGCAAACAATTGAATTATCAGTATCACTTACAGATGACTATGAAGCAAGATTACAATTTTACCCATCTTTTCAAAAGTTTTTACCATCCATAGTTCCCTTTACGGATAATGACTTTTAAAATCCGCGATTAAACCAAAATTTGCACAGCATTTATGGCGGTATCGTCTCGATGGTGGTGAAGAACAGCTTTTCTATTTCTGCTTGAACATTCCCTGCTTTAACAATTTGATGGAGAATTTAGTTTATTCCTCCTCCTCGTCTCTCATAATTAAATTCGCCTTAGTTCAATTTCACCAGAAGTCTACTGCTTACGCATCTCAAGAATTATTTATAATCAACTGCAACAATATAGACTCAAGGCTTTGTAGTGCAGCGTTAGTAGTGCGCTGATGTTCTTTGAATGCTTGTAAATGTTCTTCTGCTTGCTGCTGGTGTTCCTCAAAGTTACGTTGATGTTGTTCATGGCTATCACGTAACTCAAGTAACACATCATCCAAAATTGCACTACGACCTAGAACACGGTCAACGTTACTGGTAAGCTCTCTCATTTCTTGACTGAGTACATCCAGTTGTGCTTGCGTGTTTGCTTGCCTTTCAGCGACACCCAAGATTATTTGCTCAATACGGTCTAGGCGATTAGGGAATGGTGTATCGGTCATTTTCCTTGTGTTTATACTTCTACAATTTTACTTTCATAATTGGGTTGAATCCTTATCTGATTGTAAATTAATCAAGTTTGGCACGAAATTATTCGTCGTATTTTGCAAGTTTCCAATTTTTGGCTTTCAGAATTACATTGCGGGAGAACTTTTGCCATAGCTCCCGGTTGGCATCCTCAAAATCTAGATAACTTATCGAACAGAATTCAGGAGGAGCCAGTGCGGTCTTATCCCAAAGGGAGAGGCTAGAGCCAAGGGGTTTCCCAAGTGGAGCAACTGGCGTTCAGGAGTCAGACTACAGCAAGGTATTCTGACCGAAAAAGCGGATAGCGTAGCGATATTGAAACATAATTTATTCCCCCTCAACTCAGAATATAAAAAAGGTGTCCTAACAAAAATTTGGAAGCTAAATATTATCTTTGTAAGTCTATTTGTTGTGTTTGAGATTTAGCTAATATTTTATCAATTTGAGTATTAACATCTTCAAAAGTTTGCAATATCTGTGAAGTTAGTTTATTAGTCTGCACTTTGCCAGATTGCAAGTTTAAAATTACCTCTCCATCTTTCTGCGAAATAATTAAATCTCTCTGCTGGGTATTGAAAGCCAAGTCATAAATCTTTCCTTGGACTTGAGTACCATTTTCATCAGACTTACCCCAGACCATGCCAATCCTTTGAGCAATTTGAGTCAACCGACTGATGACTTCAAGTTCAAATTTATCTTTATTCATTACTGTCAACGCTTCGGCTGATAATTGCTCATCAGCTTTAAACTGATTGGCCACTTCTACAATGCGTTTTTTGTAATTCTCCGGCTTCCCTAACTTATCTGCGGCATTGTACCAATTTCTCAAGTCATCAATAGTGACTGTCGGGAGCTTCTCTACACTTAGAGGTTCGGTTTTCACACCATTACTAATGTCTGGTGTAGAAGGAGTAGTGGAGAGTAATAGAGTTGATTGGTTAGGTGGGGATTGTGCTGTTTGTTCTGGTGGTTTCAAAAACTGCGGTCGTGTGGCGAGGGAATTAACTCTTTGTTGATAGTCACTATCCGTTTCAATAATTCCCCCGAATTTCTTGGTCATGCTCTCCAAAGTTTTGGCAGGGATAGAGCTATCAACCAAGTTAAATACCGCTAGACCTTTTTTAGTTTCCCTGATAAGCTGTTACGCAGTTAAATTTAATAAACTGCATTACCTTTATTTTTAATTCTACGCTCCCATTTAATAATAAGACCTCCTTTATTTAGCAGTTTATTTAGCAATT
>NZ_JACJSF010000092.1 GCF_014698035.1 Desmonostoc muscorum FACHB-395 | reverse complement strand
GACTTTCACCCACATCACTCTGAGAGTTCAGTGTCTAGTTATCTAGATTTCACTGGCTTAGTTATGTATGGGCTGATTACCCTGATTCACTAAGCAACGAATCGCACTTCTTGCCACAATTGCGTAACAGAGGGCTTTTGCTGCGATGCCCAAAGCATATCTTGTATGGGAATAATCACATGAAGCCGCTTATATGATGACTGTGATTTAGTGGTAGCAGACTTTTTGAGCTTGGGTTTAGTAATAGTTGCGGTCATTTTACAATCTCCTGTTTATGTGACGCACGGAAATTTCCCCCACTGCGATACGAGGCTTGGTACTTGTATTTGGTTGTCTAAAAAGTCACTGATACACTGGAAGCTTATTGAGGCTGCCAGAATCGCAATTCATCTCGAAAGTATCTGTCAGTCTTTTTCGATTGCTCCTTCCAGCAATCCCATGCAACCACCACTTCTTCCCCTAAATCTTGCACCACTTCACCCCTTTCCACATACAAAGTGCGGTATGGGTCGGCGTGAGCAACGATAGAACCAACGCCAATAGTGTCGGGTTGAGATGATGCGTTCTGGAGAGCAGTGATTAAATCAGTCTCTTGGGTGGTCAATTCCGCCCAATAGTCCTGTTTAATCACCTCATACTCTTGCGCCACTGCCCAATAGTCCTGCCACGTACACCCAGGTTTAGCTAGGACTGACCTAATATCGCTAACCGCTTGGGGCAACATTTCCAATTGTTCGGCTCGATAAGCGATCGCAGATGGTGTCGGTTCACTCCCCAGAATTATCGCAGCAGCTTCCAAAGCTTGGGTGTTGTTCATAGCACTGGCAAGATTCTTCAACGCCATACCCATGAGCCGTAGACATTCCTGAGCATTTTCTTTTGGGGGTTCCTGGGCCAGCGATCGCAGATCAATAGTTTTCTCTAGCGCCTGTTTCACCTGCTTGTTCAACGCTTTAGTCGCTTGCTGAGTCATGGTATTCCCCCATTCTTGAGAAGGGCGTTGTTGTACGGCGTTTTCCAATTCCTGAATGCGTTGCTGGAGTTGTTGGTTCTCAGTCTCCAACTGCCGTAGCGATTCCATCTCCAAGAGCCGTTGCTGTAAATGGATATTTTCTTCTTTTTGTTGTTTAAAGAGTTGTTGCAGAGATTGGATTTGCCCTTGTACCTGGGCTTCAGCTTTAGCCCCTGCTTCTGCTTGTAAACCAATCCTCAGTTCCTGGGAAAGTCGCTCTAACTCTTGCTGATGCTGTTCTTTAATTTGGGCAATTGCTTCAGTATATTCTGGTGGATAAGTCTGCTCTTTGGGAAAGGGAACGCTGGCGGCATCTAAATCAGCATTGTTGATCAGCAGCCTCTCACCATCAGCAAAGGTAATCAATCTGTTGCCAATGATTTGGTGCGTCTGCCTCAATTACTCCTGATTCACCATAACGAGGGTGTGACTCTTGTGAAACAGTCACAGAATTACACAATTGCGTTTTAGGGTTTTCGCTTTTTGTGGCGCGTTTAGCTGTTGGTGCGACTTGCTGCACTGCTTTAGCGAAGTCTGCGGCAGTGGGAAAAGTTTTTTCTTTAGCTGCGATCGCAACAGCTTGCTCTAATTTATCGGGAGTTTTGACCAGCCGAAGTAAAGGGCGAGTTTGACAAGGTTTAGTGATTTTACCCTCAGTTACTCTGGCAAAGTATCAACGAAGGGTTTTCTACAAAAGAGAATCTAAAAGTACGAAATTTTAGCAAAAATCCACATAAGCAGGTATTCTTTAAGAGCGCTCGCAAAATTTTTCGGTCTACTGACCTAGAAAAAAAATGGCGACAGGATATTACTATCTACATAATGAACGAAGTGGTATAAAAAGCTTTATGCTATATTTAAAAACGAATTGTTGAACCAAAGATTGAGGCATATAACACTGTTATAATAATGCCCGTTACTATCCATCCCCAGTGTCGATTTAGTTCTAAAAGTAGCGTCTCTGAGCGCTTTGTTCGATTCATCATTCGCGTCATCCACATTAAGGCAGAAGTGCCGCCAAAACTAGATGCTAATGCAGAGGCTAAACCATGCGTATTCAGAAGACTTATTAAGAATGACACTACACCACCAGTCAAATAGGAAGTGAGAACCAACTTTCGTGACCGTTTTACACGTTCGATACCCTCACCACCAATAATGGTATCCAGCATTCTCACGCTTACCAGAGCAACTAACCAATACCCCAGACCACCCAGCACAGTTAACCCTATACGCCATAACCATGCAGGTGCTAACTGATAAGTTGCTCCTTCTCGGCTAGTACCGAAATCGCCTCCACCAGTAAGTCCAGAAAACAATAGATAACCCGTTGCAGCCATTAGACCAATGCTCCCCAATAGCCATGCCAAGTATTTAGCGTGGTGCCGTGATTCAGGTAGGAAATTTAGAATCACCCAACTGACAATGCCAGTTATCACACTTACGACCGGACCAGCCAATGCAACAAGCCGGATGCTGATAGCGGACATATTTGTATAATTACAACTTACATAAAATGCACCTAGCTCATTGATATGCCCGCCAAGAGCAGCACAGCTCGTCCCATGTCCGGCACCCTCATGTAAACCCACAGCTATGATATACGCAATGGATGATAATGCAATTATAGTAGCGGTGTCAATCATATGGCTCTCGTGGGTATTCAAGTGCTAACCATTTCAACCTGTTAAATTTAAGAAGTTCTCCCTATCCAACATTTCGCCCCCTAAAAGTCCCCTTTTGCGGAGATAACTATTCATTGAGAGTTTTTTCGATAATTGTCTGGCGTACTCAACATCTATTCCTATTTCATCTGGATTCCTCAGCGGAAATGACATATGGTGCCGAGGTAGATTGCTTCTAAGATCATAGGGATTTTTAGTATGAGTTGCATCTTCCCCAAAGCCAATATTGGAAATTAGGTTGACAGAGGGAACTACTTCTATTCCTGAATGTAAAAAGTAGTGAAATATTAACTGGTAGTCCCAGGTATCAATTTCTCCTCTATAGACTCGTGAGAAAATATTGGATAATGCTTCAAATTGCTTGTCATCCGCAATAAAGTCTCGAATGTGCTCTCTGGTTTCTTTGCTCACCCACAACTTCATTTGATAATCGTAACCTTGCCAAGCTCTTCTCCAAGTAGCCCATCCCCAAACTCCCCCACAAAAGGAAAAATGATAGCTCTGCTTCTCTGGTTTCCATTGTTCTAACCAGTTCGTGCCACTAATGCTCATGATTTTAGGGTCATTTCTATATTTCTTTAATAATTGATGGCAGAAAGAAAAAAAAGTTGGGTGGGGTAGGCAATCGTCCTCCAAGATAATAGCTTCCTCGACTTGCTCAAAAACCCAAGTAATCCCTGTAGATACCCTCTGCCCACAACCTAAATTCACCTTTGAATAATTCCTGAATACTTCACAGTCCCAATCGATCTGCTCGACAATAGCACGAGCTGCGACACACTTCTCGTCTTCACCTGGTCGTTCGGAGCGCTGACCGTCAGCGATGACAAAAAGTTTATTGGGCTTTGCTTGACGAATCACTTCAAATACTTTCTTTGTAAACTTAGGTCGGTTGAAGATAAAAAAGGCTACTGGGGTATTAATACCTGATTCAATCTCCTTTTCTAGCGATCGAGATACTTTTGGTGAGTCCATATTTTACTAACAAATACTACAAAAACGTCTAATGTGAATTAAATAGAACAAGAATGGAAAGTGAGAACATCAATACCAAAACGGCGACGAAGTAATAAACTTAAGGTGTGAGATGCAAGTTTGGCAGCAATGTGAACACAAAAACCATCTCCAGGAGCGATTATCCGAATTTTATTTTTTTCAATCTCTGAGAGTTTTTCTATATGTTTTTTCTCTGCCAAAGCTACCAATGCTAAAAATTGCTCGTAATTAATTCCAATTAATCTTTTTGCTGACTGGGGATGTGACTCAATTCTTACCAACGGACTCGTCATCTTCTCTAGAGATAATTTTTACTCCAGCTTTTTATTATCCCATGTTATTTATATTAAGGATGAGTCTATTAAACGTACAAAACTATTTTTGAACTACGTCATAAAGTGACAGCATCGCTTCTTCGAGATAGGATCGTATAGTCAATTGTTTAGCGAGACGGAACTGCCATGCTGCAACTTCTTCAAAGCTGAGATGTAAAGTATCAGCGCAAGGTGTCCACCACCCACCTACAATAGCAGGATCTTCACAGCGGATTAGACCCAATTTCTGTAAGTTTTGCTCTTGAGGTGTACCTGGTATTGGAGAAATAGCAAACGGTGCCACACCAAATTCTAGTGCAGGATTTATAGTTTTGAGTTCTTGGTGAAGTTCTAATAATGCATCTTCTAAATACTGTAAACTCTCGTTGCTATCTTCTGGCAGTCCAATGATTACACCATAAGAAATTCTTGGTACACCTGCTTGCACAATTGAACGCAACATGGTTACATGTTCTTCCCAGGGTAAAAGTTTGGCGTAGGATTTTCGACCTACTAATGGGCGTTCTGCTGGAATGTACGCAAAAAAACAACCAACGTCGTCTTTGCTATCCCAACCCCAAAGAGCTTGAATTAGTTCTTCGTCTGGTTTCAAATCACTATCAGGACGAATTCCTCGGCCAAGTGTGGCTTTTTTTATTTCTAACCCGTTGACCCAGCCAACAGGCAGTTTCATTTCCCGTAACCCCTTCATAATTTCTAAAATTTCTTGCCGTCCTTCTGTAAATAAGACGCGACCAAGAAATTGATCTGAATAATTTAATACTGCCCGCGCCCCTGCTTCTTTTTGTAAAGCTAACCACTGCAAAACCCGTTTTGGGGACATCCTATTATATCCCAATTTATAAGTTGGAGTCTGACAAAAGTCACACTTACGGTCACATCCTATATCAGGAAACACGGCGCCTACTGGGTAGAATTTTCTCGCAATCCAAGATGGGCTTGTTAAACATTGCTTGGCTATACTCAAAGATGGTAGCGGCCACTCTTCTGCTTTGAGTGGACGGCTGTTAGGATATTGAGTTCCGCAGGCAAGAATGACACCTGTAAGCTTTTCTCGCAATGGTTGACCAAGAATGTAATCAAAGATTGCCCAGTTGGCAGCACCAGATTTATCGGTTACTACTGCACTGGCGCCTGCTTGCAGGTAAATTTGGGGTTTAGCTATTGCATCTGAGCCTCCAACTATAACTGGTTTACCACTACTACTCAAGTGCTTAATGACCATGCACGCGACTTCTCGCTGTTGAGTGTAGTTACAAGTAACACCCCAAGCATCGTAAGTTTGTGGGTTAAGCGTTGATATCTTTTTGCCTTTGAGCATTTTGGTAAGTGTTATGCTACCCCACTTTACCTCCCCATAAGCTTCTTGGTCGCTACCAATTTTTAAGTTGACTAAATGCGGCTCAAACTTACCTGCTTCCAAGTTCGACATCAATATTTGCTTGCTTAGTAACGGATAGTCTACGTTAGCTAAATTTCGATCTTCTCCGTTTTGGTCAATTAGTTGTATCTCTGGTAATTCGACTAACCCAATTTTCATAATTTTTTGTTCATCAAGATGAGTTTACCAAAATTTATTTTGAAAGTAGAGGCGCGTAAGGTTGTGTAAATTGTTTGCTTTTAAGAATGTCGTTTTGAAATCTGCGCTCCATATGACGACATATATAATATATTTGGTCTTCTCGATTGCGAAAGCGCCAATGTCCTTCTTTAAGTACTAAATTACCATCGGTCGTTAACTGCTCATGCCAAAGTTGTAGTTCTTTACTTATAACCATCGCATCTTGATACGAGATACCTAGCATTCGCTCGAACTGATTTAAATTAAGACCTTTGTCTGAATAAAGTAGGTAACTGGAGGTCATGTAGAGATAAATCGCATTTTCACGTGCGAGAATAGGGAGACCAATTGTTAGAGGATTGGCAATGAACAATTTATAATCGCTTGGAGTTCTATATAGATATTGTTGCAAAAGCGAATGGGCACCTGCCCCAAACCCTATCCAATCATTTCCAAGGTTATAGTAAATATCATCACAGTCGCATCGAGAATTGTCGTTAGCGTAGTAGAAACAGTTATAGCCTTTATACCCAGAATTCTCCATGTAGTTAAGCACTAGATCGAATTTTGAATACAGCTCTTCGGCAGTATAAGAAGACTCGCACGTTTTCGCCATAACTGTTCTGGGGTCGGGTTCATATAAATAAATTGAGTAATGATTGCTCGCAAGTGCAACTAATTTTTCTAGATTGTAAGAGATTTCTTCTTTGCTCTCCGAAGGCATACCAAACATCATATCAATGTTTACATTTGTAAAGCAAGCATCCTTAAAAATATTGATAGCTTGTTGCACCTGTTCAACACAATGAGAGCGTCCAATTTTTCTCAAGCGATTGTTATTCATCGATTGCACGCCCATGCTTATACGGTTGAAACCAGCATTTAACAAGGCGCGAAAGTCATGATGCGGAGCATTTTCTGGTGTAGTTTCTAAGGTGATGCTACCGAAATTTAAGGAGGGTTTTGAATTGGATTTAATAACCTGAAGAATATCTATAAGTTGCTCTGTAGATAGAGCAGTGGGGGTACCACCACCAAAGTAAATTGAGTTTATTTGGCGCCCCTCGTTTGTCAGTTGAGGAAGATAGTAGAGAATCTGCTTCTTAATTGCCTCAACATATTTGCTATACCAATTGTGCTGACCCACTAAATTTTTACTGTCAATGTCCGCAACATAATGGCAAAAATGACATTTGGAATTACAAAAGGGAATGTTAACATAAACGGCTAAATTAGAATTTCCGCTCTTCACAAATTCGATTGAATTTTTCATTTTCTATACTCCATCAATAATTAATCCTCTGGATAGCTGCCCAGCATGAATTCTCCTACAGACGTTTCTGTGTAGTAATCTAACCCTGCAGCAGTTGCAAATAAATCGGAATCTCCACCTCCCAAAGCGCACGGTGCCAAACCCATTGAAGTTGCTACTAAATACATTGTTTGATACAAAACTCCAACATGTTTAAGAATTAATGCATAAGCCATTGATTGATACTTCCAACTTATTTTAGGAAAACGCGCAGTAATAATAAGTAATACTTGTAGTCGGCATTTTCTTTCTGTTGTATGCCAAGCAGCTTCTAAAAGAGTTTGTACCGATGGGCTCAAATCACATATTTGTGCAAGTTCGTGTTTTTGAGGACAGTAGTGATAAAGACCTGCATTTAAACCTGTACATTGATTAATTACGGTGTATGATTCTAGCTCATAGATGGCACCACCACTAGGATAAGGACGACTACTGAGTTCTCCGTGTTCAGTTTGAATCAGTGATTTCACCCTAGCTGTCCGGAATAAAAATTCACCTAGTTGCTTTAGGGTAAGCGGGTATTCGCTATGTTGACGAATAGAGCGTCTTTTCTCCAAAACATCTGTAAATGGCAGGTCAATTTTTTGTAAGTGTTGAATATCTGGCTGAAACAGAGGAATTGTTACCATCCCTGATTTTGGTTTTACCACAGGTAATGGTTCAATTTTATCTATAAAACGATATGTTCCTCCGTAGGGATTTGCGTGCCGACCTAACCGACTGCGACTATGAAAAAGTAAATCGTGAAATTCCCATTGAACCAAAGCAGAATGTTCAAGTGTACTGTTTGGTGTTGCTTCTATTATTATCTGAGCATTGAGAAGCAAATTTAAGTATGCTTCAGCTAATTCGCTGGAAACTCCAAAGATAATTTGAGATAGTTGATTGCAGGTTCGCGGAACTTTTAATTCTGCCCACAGTGCTGAAGCTTGCCAGTTATGTAATACTATTTTCTTATGCGCTAGGGGAGATTCCAAAATAATTTGGTTGTTATCCTGCCGACAATAAGCAAAGCGAGATAAAACATATGGGGTATCCAGTGCAACAGAGTACTCTTGGTAATAATGTTGTGATGAAATAGGTATTAGGGTGGCAATAGGTAAACTACCATACAAAATAGTACGACAAATTACATTTAGTGCATTGAGATGGTGTAGGCACAAATAAAGGTGTGGTACTACTGATACTCCCTCTTCTTCTATTACTAAATCACTCAGTTCCTCTTCTGTAGCTCCGTCTACTGATAGTTTTTTGAGAGCTTCTCGCACTCCCTTTGGCAAGGGTTTAAAAGTAAAGTTAATTTGCGGTCCCTGCAATGATACTTGATTACTAGGATGTTCAACTAATTTAATATCTTGCCTGAGTGATAGTGTATGAGATTTTGACATAGGAATTTTGTGTTTATTAAACTAAAAGAAAATTCCAATTGGGTTTAGCTGTGATTCTGTTAATGGTTTGGGTAGCCACCCCAAACTTACGGGGATATCATATAAGCGACCATTACCAAAACGTTTCCAGAAATGCCGCAGACCGGGAACCATTACTTTTACAACATTTAGCCCTATATCTGGACGAGTCTGGTCGAGTACTAAGGTTTCCATTCCTTGCTTCGATAACAAATCAACACAGGTTTGTACATCGTTTAATAAGTCATCGCTAGATAGTTGGGCATAATCTGAAAGTTTTTTGCTCCTAATATTACTATTTGGCAGAAGATAGGAGTGTTCTGCGATGGTGGCTGTTTTCCACCATTGAACAGCTTCCGCATCGTCAAACCAGTAAAGCGTTTCTCCATGTTCTGTAGAACGCCTTACCGCTGGTAAAAACTGGTTCACTTCCGTAAGCGCACGTATCACGGCTAGTTTTGGGTCTAAGTGTGCGCCAAATCCGAGAACAATATCTTCAATGGGTTTATCGGTGCGTCTAGAAATGGCGGCAAAGGCGGGAATACCAAGATTACTTGTTATATCTATTACCCAAATATCACGGTGGATGCTTTGGTAAAAACTTTGTAGACTGTCAAAGTATGTATCATTAAAGCTACTTAAATCTACCGCAGGCCGTTGCACTCGATTATACCACCAAATTGCGACGCTATCGCGCTCGGTTAGTTCCATCAACCCTTGTAAAATTGCTTCTTCGATAGTGTTACCTGCAGCGTTTCCATTAGCATCACAAGTACAAAAGAAACTTTCTTTAAGATCAGGATGTCCGTAATAGCAGTAAGCTGTTGGCACATATCGAAATTGATGATTCGTTAATGACCATACTGGTGTCCAAGCAATTTTCCGACTTTCATCAAAGCGAACAGGAACTCGATGATAAGCAGAGTCATGGGCATGATTCCAATTAATGCGGTTTTTATATTGTTCTGAGCTAAATAACATCAAGCTATTCGGATGTAAAGCAATAGCTTCAATTTCCTGATATGTTGCTTCTTTGCTAATCTCATCGCCCCAAAAAACACCAGAGTATCTTTCGATAGCTTCACATAGCCCACTTACTTTCGCCTGAATATCCGTCATTCCCTTACCGCCACTCCTACCCCGTAGGTTTTTGAGGAGGAAAAACAGGCTATTGTTCATCAATGCAAAATTATGTCCGGCATTGTAGCTATGCACTAACCCATCATTATCTTCCGAGGTGCGAAACAGGGAACTTACAACCCCGCTAATTGGACTAATATGATGCTGGTAAGTTTTTAAGGTATCCTCTGGCAAAGCAATTCGATGTCCCCCATCGCGAGTAAAGGCTTTCTTTTGACTCTGTAAAACAATTGGTTTGCTTATATTATGATAATTGGGATTACCACAGGCTGAACATTGAGGGCGCCGGACAAGTGTGTGTTTTTCACAATCAAGCGAGAGGGTGTCAAAAACCACTATGCTATTTTCGAGAGTATCATTTTGATTTAAGACTAAGATTTTGGCAATTTGTAGCGCGACCATCTGTAAAGCTATCTGTTGAGTATTAGGCAAAGCCGCACGACTTGTAATTAGGGGTTTTGAAGTATTTTTCTGTTTAAGCAGATAGCTTTCCATTTGACGATTAGCTTGTAACCTTTGAGACATGCACTTAAAGCAGGCTGTTTTTCCAGGTTGAAAGTAAGGACCAAGCCAAATTTTTGTACCAATTGGTTTGACTAATATCCAAGGACGATTTGTTGAGAGTGCTTGTTGATTTAGTTCTTCGAGTTCTGATTGTAGATAATCATCAGTCAGAACAATTTCAACGTCTCCATCCTCAACAACTTGGATATTTAAACTTTGTAAAATATCTACTAGAGGGGCAGTATTAACATCACCAAAGCTTCTCACTGACACGCTAATATTTTGCAAGCGATGGGAAACTGTCTTTGTATCAATACCTAAAGTATGCCAAAATGCGGCGATTTCAGTTGGCGATTCTTCGGATTCAATAATGTGCCCATCTCGCTCTAATAAATGTAGAGCATAGTAAATTTCAGGGATTGATACTTTATCAGCCAAAAGACTAATTAATTCTTCAGTGGTGTGTTGACCATTTAACAGGAGAGCCAGCGAACAGTAAGTACAACCCGTCAATACTGTGTATCCAGTCTCCGTGAGAAGACAAACATTCTCAGGTTCTAAAATTTCTACATGAAACGATTGCTTCCACTGAGGTTTGTTGAGCATATGAGCTTTTCCCTTGCCAATTATTTGAGATTAAATTCACGTTTTAATACTGTGTTTCTGTAGATATGATTCTTGAGGCTTCTACGTGTTCCACTCGTTCAATTTTACAGACAGCTTCAACACTATCCTTAGTTAGACAAGCGATGATAATGCCAATACTAGATAGTATCCTGATATCTGTGGCGCCTAATTTTTGTAATTCTTCGACAATTGAAGGTATGGAATTAAGGCTCTCGTTTTTGATAGAAATGACATATTCTGCGGTGTCCATCTATGCTTTTGCTTCTGAAAGGATGTTTGAAAAGTTAGCAGTTGACGATCGCATGTGCGGAATGTGGGATGAACGCAAGGGTTTTGTTTTGTTGCTTCGTTTGGCTGACTGGCTGTCGGTGTTTGAACAAAGACTATGAACTATTACCGCAAACTTCGGAGACTTTTATCTATCTTGCTATGATTCGCATCATGGTGAGGCGTTTGGCATAGATTTTTACCTCTCACAACTTTTCAAACACCCTCTGAATTACTAGAGTTGGGAGCCTGAACTAGCCCTTTACCCACATCTACAATATCAAAGGGGGAGAGAGATTTAGCTGTGCTTGTGAGTAAGTCCCACAAAGCTTTTCCCCTATTATTTGGATTTGCTTGTGCTAGTAGTGCTGCGATTCCAGCAACATGGGGAGTAGCCATGCTAGTGCCATCAATGGTGTTGTACTTCTGCGGCAATGGCCAGCTAGAATAAATATTAACCCCTGGACCAACAATATCAACCCCACCACTATTTGGATTCATGCTCCGATTTGAAAACCAAGCGACATGCATTTGAGAATCCACGGCGCCAACAGCCATTATAGATGGGCAGTCTGCCGGATGATTTACTGGGTTATAAATGGGGTTCTCGATTGAACGAAAACTATCGTTCCCAGCAGCGGCTATGATTAACGTCCCTCGTTCGAGTGCCTGCCTAGCTACTGTTTCGTAAATTTGAGAAAATCCTTCTCCAACCGCAACACGGGCGCCAATAGACATTGAGATAATTTGACAATTATTTTCAATAGCCCAGTTGATTCCAGCTAAAATCGTACCATCTGTACCCTTTGCTTTTCCTTTTTCGTTCTTGACTACTTTACCAATGTAAATTTCCGCTTCGTAGGCAATTCCGTAACGTGGAAGCGTTGTAGGTTGACTAGAACCACAGGATGTGCCCGCACAGTGTGTCCCATGACCATTTGTATCTTCAGCAGTTTCACCATCTATAAAAGATTGACTGACTATATGTCGATTGGCAAAATCAGGATGGTTCATGTCTAAACCACTATCTAAAATCGCGACTCGAATACCACGACCACTTAAAGGGCAGTTGGGAATTCTAGTTTCTGTAAGACCCCAAGTTACTTGAGACTCATCGATTGTAGGAGTAGGAGTATCTGTTGGAGTAGTGCTTGTTTGTGTAAAAACAAACCGCTCTAGCTCGAAGGTAAGAATAGGATTTCCGCCCTCAACTTCAGTTGTACTAAGGTTCGATAAATGCTCTTCATTTGCATTAACTACTGCAACATTAAGATTGTGCAAAATTAAGGCATTGTTAGGTTCTAAAGGGCGCTTCTCTACTTCATGGTTATTGTTTTCAGTACTGGATATATTAATTCCACTGTCACCAAAGAGACTGCCCAATGCATCAGAGCGATTTGGAGCAAATAAAACAATAAATTTACCAGTAGTTGTTGGTTCGTTTGAGCTTGGTGAAGGTGGTACAGGCGTAGATGAATTATTAATCATAGGGTTCTCCTAATTTTATTTATTACCTTTTTATTGATTTGTCGGTCTTTCACCATAAGCAATTAGTCCTAACATTAAAACATAGGCATCGGGTGATTCTAAGAAGCGCTGGTAAGCAACATGAACTGTTGTAAATTCTTGTAAAGATATGCAATCTGCCCAGACTGCTGGTAGTAAACGGTCAGGGTTTATTTGAGAAATAAATGGCTCAAGTCCAAGTGCATCGCTATGGTATACAAATGCTTCGAGTTGAAGGTTTGTATATCCAGCAGCTTGGAGAATTCGCCATAACCGTCTACCAATAAGCTGATTACCTTTTCTACCTGTTTGTGCTTGTGTAGACTTTGCGTAAATTGGTTGAATTTCTGGAATATGGGGTTCAACAATTCCCCAAAGAGCAGCATCAAGGTCAATTATTGCTAACTTCCCACCTGGTTTTAAAACGCGCAGCACTTCCTTAGCTGCTTCTATTGGGTTGCTCAGATGCTGAAAAATCAAGCGTGCGATAGCAAAGTCATAATGTTGTTCTGGTAAACCCATATTCATGACTGATGCTAATACTTGATTAAGTCTATTCAAGCTACTATGACCGCTTTTATCTAAATATTGTTTAGCCGTTTGATGCATTTGTGGGTCAATTTCTACCGCAGTAATGCAACTATTTGGTAACAAAGATAAAAGCTCGCCTGTTATAAAACCTGGCCCGCTTCCTAACTCAAGTAAGGACATACCATTTTGTAAGCCTAGCCAGTTTAGAAGACGTGCTTCTTGTTCCCAACTAAGTAGAGCTTGGCTGTGCAAACGCTCAATTTCTGCTTCCCAAGCACTACACCCAAGATGGGCGCCATAAGAATCAGACGAAATCATTCTTAATTCCCCCTATTTTTGATTTGGCTTGAGCGAGTGTACAGTCATAGGCAAACCAAAGCGCGGTCGGAGTGTAACTAACGCTTCCGGTTCAACAGGATGGTTAGGAATTAGATCAAGTTGGTATTGTTGGGCTAAAGTTGCCAAAACCAAATGAGTCTCTATCCTTGCCAAATTCAAACCAATGCACTGCCTTTGACCACCACTAAACGGTATATACGTATAAGGCAATCGTGAAGCTGCTAATTCTGAACGAAAACGCTCTGGGTTAAACTGCTCTGGCTCTTGCCAAAAACCTGGATGGCGATGCATAGCATAGGGACTAATTAAGACAAGAGTATTAGCAGGAATATGGTAGCCACCAATTTCATCGTCTGCGCGACACAGACGCGACATCATCCATACAGGAGTATATAGACGCATCGACTCTTGAATAACCATCCAAGTGTAGGGTAGATTGGGAAGGTCTTGGTATGTAGGTATACGCCCTTTCAATACGGTCGCTACCTCTAAGTACAATTGTTTAGCAACTTCTGGATGCTGGTCAAGTAAGTATAGTGTCCAAGTCAAAGCTTTTGCAGTAGTTTCGTGACCAGCCATAAGCAGTGTGAATACTTGCTCCTGCAACTGACGGTCACTCATTTTCTCCTGTGTCTTTTCGTCGGTTGCCAGCATCATCATTGATAGCAAATCACCTTTGTCTTCGTTCTGGAAACGACGTTCCTGAATAATTTTGTAGACAATCTGTTTAAGAGTTGCCATTGCACTAAGGAACTCTCGAAGTTTTGCTTGGTTGTTAGGGTCAAAATGCGCCATACATTTATTGATAACCCCAACCGACTGACCAAAGTTGTCTGCTTCGCACGAAAGTGAGACCCCAAACAACACTTGAGCGACAACCTCCAGAGTTAAGCGCGTCATTTCCGCACCAATTTCTAAAGGTTTATCCCGATTAGCAACTAATTTCCATTGCTGCAACATAGATTGAGTTGCATCTGTAATGGCAGTGCAAAAAGTTTCGATATGCTCCCGATGAAAGGCGGGTTGTATTAGCCGACGTTGTTGATACCAAGACTCTCCCTCACTGGTCATTAATCCCTCGCCCAGCATAGGCTTAAGCATCATTAAATCGGGAGTTCCTTCCTTTGTATAGTTGTAATGTTTTTCCTGTAAAACGTGCTTAATGTAGCTGGGATGGTTAACTAAAGTCACCAACCAAGACTCAGCGCGATAGTGGACAATATCCCCATAGGTTTGGGTATAGTGCAGCAGAACTTTAAGCGGGTCTTGCTTTAAGTCGCTGACTGACACATTTTCTTTAGGTCCAGGCGGGAGCTTAAACGAGGGATTTAAATAGGACATGGCATTAAGTTAAGTGCAGGTGCAACATGGGCAACAGCAGCAGCAAGCCGTAGTATCTTGAACCTCATAGTCTCCAGCACCAGAAGAAGTCTGTTGAAATAATTGAGGTTGTTGAGGGATAAATAGCCTAAGAGTTCCCGTTTGTTCTACTTGCTGCCAAGCATCAACTTGTGCTTTTAAAGATGCAGAATTTGGGTCAGTTAACTGTCTGACAAGTTCAACTCTTGCGTTTGCTGGTATTGCAATTCCGTATTCTTTAAGTACTTGATTTGGTTGCGCTTCTAGCCGCGTAACAAAAGTTCTATCAGTCCAAGCTTGAATTAATAACTTGGAATAGTTATGAACAAACTGATTCTCAATTGTGGTAGGCATATGCTCTCCTAAAGGTAAATAAGTGTACTATGTTGACCCTTTAATAGAATCATTCAGCAGCAATAATCATTTCCCTTATTAGACACACAGAATATTAGCTCGACTTTATCCAAAATTAAAAACTTAGTTCTCTTCATACGGCAAAAACCCTAGCTTTTTGGCAAAAACTTTTTCCATGTCACTGATTCTCGGTGAAATCAAAAAAGTAAAACTACCGCCCCACAAAGGTTTTAGAGCCAGATTGAGCGTTGCCCAAAAATGGATAAAGTCGAGTAAGGGAGATCCAAGAAATAAAATGCCCAGCCGTATCAATAATATTTTTGGCACAACCGAGATATCTAGGCGCTTTCGCCTTGAGGGCGAAAGCGGCGGCTGGGCATTTTATTACTGGTAAGGACCTAAGATCCTGCCTCAGTTCAGTATTAACTGAGCAGAGCTTATCCTAAACTGCTAGTAGCAGCATATTCGCTTCTTAATCTTCTCAAAACTGTCTTTAGATGGATGATTTCATTTATTAAAAGATAAAATAGTATAAAAAAATACTTTTGCTTTTTATGAAGCAATTAAATCCATCTAATTCACTAATAGTGAAAGAAATAGTGCTAGATACAGCGTGGGGTTGGGAGTGGGAACGAATGCTGAAATATGCCAGTAGTTAAGAGCGTAGACGTAGCCCTTCTCCTGTCGGAGACGCTGCGCGTAACTTGCTTCCACGAAGTATTACGGCTGCGCTCAGGAACCGCCCGTCGCAGACATCGCTACTTGTCCCAATCAACCAACACTCCATCCACAATCGCAATCCCCCACTGCGGAAACTTCGCCAGCAACTTTTTGATTACTATCACCAGCGCCGGATCATCATCCCAACACGAGAGCAAGAACTCAAACCCCGGATTCTGCCCCGAATTCGCCGCAACCCTGAGTTTCTGCATCCGCTCCGGTCGCACATTTGACCTCGCAACAATCGCCTCATGCGACCATTTTTCAGGATTTGGCACAGGTGCGGCGGAACCTTCACCTTCATGTTCTGCTTTGACTTCTACGCCCAAAGCTAAATTTTCAACTAACAACGAAGTGGGATTACTTTGTTCTACTTCCTCGTGCAGTTGATTAGCGATGGCTACGCCCGCCGCAGGCATCGCTTCCTTGTCAGAAAATTCATTTTGTGCGATGAGCGCGGCGGAACAAGCACCTTCATAACAGTTTCTCAGCTCAAAACCAGAGGCTTGATTTTCTCCTGAAAACGAAGCAAATTCATCCTGTACAGCATCCACAAGCGCCAGCGTCGTGCAGTCCATTGCCGTAGGCAATTCTTCAAGTTCTGACGCGCTTTCGATATGTGAAGGCGACGCGCCCCTCAAGGGCGCGTGAGCCGTCTCCTCCTCACGCGAATTTTTGTTTTGCGCGTCAGAACCAACTACCATACCAACAACCTTAGTTGGTTGTTGGTAGGTAGTTAACGGGTAGTTAAAAACGTTGTTAGGTTTTTGAAACCCTTGCAAATCCTCACTTTTTTGACCATTCTTTTGGAATGATTCCAAATCGGCGTGGATTTGTTCCACTTTGGGGTGGTTTTCATTCCGTCTGGGCTGGTTTACTTTCTTCCCGGCGTGGATGGTTTTCTCATCACAAGAATTGGTTTCTTCTGATGTGGACGATTCCCAATAAAAGCGATTGTAATAACCATGAAGGTTACGAACACGGTAGCTAATCAGTCCTGGTCTACCAGAGGGTAAGCGGCCAAAAACTTCCTCAAACTGAAACAATCCTTGAGCAGTCAACGCCGCACCTGCTTTTTGCAGAGATTTGTAGGTGAGGTTAGTATCGAGTTTGTGGGCAGAACCACCAAATTGTTCAGCCGCCACGCTATCTAACCAAAGCTGTTGGACTGACGGAGGCTGTTGACGAACCCAGTTGATATCCTCAATCGATACTTTGCAATGTGGTCTAATCGATTTATCTGCGTCTGCTTGTCTGCGCTCGTTTTGCTGTTTGTTCCCACCGTTGATTGCTTTTAACGCTGTAGTAGTCATATTCTCTCCTAAATTTGCATGACAATATGAACGGCATGGTTGCAATGCCGCGTTTAATTTTTTTGGCTATTCTCTTAGCGAGTTTTTATCTACTGGTTTTCGCCCTGCCAGAATCGCAACTCATCTCGGAAATACCTATCAGTCTTTTTCGATTGCTCTTTCCAACAATCCCAGGCAACCACCAACTCTTCCCCCAAGTCCTCTACAACTTCACCCCTCTCGACATACAAAGTACGGTATGGGTCAGCATGGGCAACTATAGAACCAAGCCCGATTGTGTCCGGTTGAGAGGATGTGTTCTGGAGTGCGGTAATTAAATCAGTCTCTTGGGTTGTTAATTCCGCCCAGTAGTCCTGTTTAATCACCTCATACTCTTGCGCCACTGCCCAAAACTCTTGCCACGTACACCCAGGTTTAGCTAGCACTTGCCGAATGTCGCTAACTGCTTGGGGAAGCATTTCTAGTTGCTCGGCTCGATATGCGATTGCTGATTGTGTTGGTTCACTCCTCAGAATTATGGCCGCAGCCTCTAACGCTTGGGTATTGTTCATAGCACTGGCGAGATTCTTCAACGCCATACCCATCAGCCGCAGACATTCTTGGGCGTTCTCTTTGGGGGGTTCAACTGCCAGCGAACGCAAATCAATGGTTTTCTCTAACGCTTGTTTCACCTGTTTGTTTAACGCTTTGGTCGCTTGCTGCGTGAGAGTATTTCCCCACTGTTGGACAGGATGCTCTTGTACGGCGTGTTCTAGTTCCTGAATGCGCTGCTGGAGTTGTTGATTCTCAATCTCTAACTTTCTCAACCCCTCCATCTCGTCTAAACGCTGCTGCAATTGAATATTCTGCTCCTTCTGCTGCTTGTACAGGTTTTGCAGAGATTGAATTTGCTCTTGTACCTGGGCTTCGGCTCTGGTAGCTGCTTCTGTTTGCAAGCCAATCCTCAGTTCTTGCTCTAGGCGATCTAACTCTTGCTTGTGTTGTTCCTTTAGTGCTGCGATCGCTTCGGTGTATTCTGCGGGGTAAGTGCGTCCTCTGGAAAATGGGACACTAGCGGCATCTAAATCAGCATTGTTGATCAACAACCTCTCGCCATCAGCAAAGGTGACAATCTGTTGCCAGCGATTCGGTGCATCTGCCTCAATGGTTCCCTCATCTCCATATCTGGGATGGGACTGTTGTGAAACAGTGACTAATCAGCAAACCAATGCAAGCGAAAAATTGCTTTTAAACGCTCAAATCCATCCTGAATAACGAAAAAAGTTAGTATTTTGTGAAGAAGCTTAAATTTGCTTAAGCAAACTCTATCGTAAATTTACTGAGACTGCTATAGTCAGTCTGGAATCCTGTCTTATATATTTGTAGCTTTATATAGGCACTATCTAGATTAACCATGATGCAGATTAGTATCACAGACGACCTGAAGAAACGCTTTCATGCTGCTTGTGCTTTGCGGGGGTTAAAGATGAGCCATGTTGTGGTAGAGATGATTGAGCTATGGCTGACAGCTAATGAAGTGCATTTGCCTAGCAAGTTGGGTCAAGAAACTGCTATGGATTAAAGTTAGTTAAAAATTATACCTTAATCATAAATACTAGTAAGTAGTTACGATAAATTCATGCCTAAATCAGATAGCAATATTTCTATGGATGAAGTTTCTTCTACGCTCAGAGCAATTTTCCAAAACGTTAATGAGTGGCTGAAGTTTGCAGAGGCTAAGAATGGTATTCTGCTTGCTTTTTCTGGTGCTGGTATTACTGCAACTATAACCATTTTAGCAACAGCCCAAAGTATCCCTCAGTCGTTAAAAATTGGTTTGTTATTAACAACGACTCTCCTTTGTATTTGTTCTTTAATTTGTTCTCTTTCTTTCTTACCTAAAACAAATTTGGAGCGTATTGTTTGGTTGCGAACTCGACCAAATAAGAACGCAAATTATGCAAAGAAGGATACAGATAATTTTTGGTTTTTTGGACATTTACAAAAATATAATGCAATTGAATTACTAGAGGTACTAAATAAGTATTATTTCACAAATAAGTTGAATTTACCTTACAAAAAGGAACATGAAGACATTGCCGCGCAAATTACTATTAATGCCGAAATTGCTTTTCTGAAATTTCAGGTTTTTACTTATGCAGTATATGTTTTAATTGCTTCTATTTTGGTACTTCCATGTTACATTTTGATAAATTTGGTTATTTATTGGAAATTATAATAAAGGACTTTATAAATATTGTTTTGTAATAAAATTTATTTATTGATGTAAATCTTTGAAGAGAGGTTTTTAATGGAAAGCGAATTAATTTCTTTAAGCATAGTCCAATTTGATATGGTCAATTCCACAGAAATTATTAAGAATATACACGGACATCTTGGTAATAAGGGGCTAAGAATGTTTGTTTCAAATATTGAGATAGTTGTATCTAAAGCTTTTGATGAATTAGTTAAAACTTTAAGTATTGATTCTCGTTATAGCAAAATTATTGATAGTGAAATCAAAAACGTTATTGATGATGAAATTCCTAATTCAGATTTATCTAAAAAGCCTAATCTCAATAGAATAATTGATGCTATGGCAGATGGTTATAGATTGACATTTGAATCTCTAGAACTTGCCTATGAATTTATCACAGTATTTTGTATTTTTGTTGAAGATTACAACAAAACAAAAAATGATGATGAATTTAAGTGGTCTTTTCGCATTGGACTTACAGAAGATACTATTGATTGTAATTCAGATAGTTTAAATCAAATGGTTGGCAATGGCTTTGCAATAGTTAAAGAGTTGGAAGCTGGAGCATTCCCTGGCTGGTTGTTTGTTGATGATGTCACATATAATAAGCTCTCTCAAGATATAAAAAATAATTTTTCTAAGCAAAATTTTAAAAATAAAAAAGGCCAGCCTAGAGAAGCTAATGGTTGTCTGATGTTTACAAGCTCTAATATGAACAGTTCATCAAAACCACAAACTATAATACTTACAGATGAAAAGAAACAACAATTAATTAATATTCTAAAAACTGTATTTTCAGAAAACGAATTAGAAACTATATGTATGAATAATACAACTAAACTAGAAGGAAACCCTTATAACGCAATTCCGGGAAATACGGTTAATGATAGATATAGTTATTTAGTTAATTATTTAATTAGAAAAGAGTTAATGCATAATTTTTTAGACCTACTTTGCAAAGAATCAAAATATTTTGCTTCTTTAGTTCAACCTTTGCGCGGATAAGCCATTTTTTTAGCAAAATTTATTATCAATTTTTACAACCTATGGGACTTCCAGACGAAAAGAAAAAAGAATTAATTAATATTCTAACAACTGTATTTTCAGAAGACGAATTAAAAACTATATGTATGAATAATACAACTAAACTAAAAGGAAACCCTTATGACGCAATTTCGGGAAATACATTTAATGATAGATGTAGTTATTTAGTTAATTATTTAATTAAAAAAGGATTAATAGATGATTTTTTAAATATATGTCTTAAAGATGAACTTAATGATAAAACTGAATTAAAACATTTTTACAAACTAGAAAAATTATTTGATAAATACAATTGTCAACAAAGAATAGAAATAGAAAAGTTATTTTATAAATATAATTTTCAAACTTTAATTAATATCCTCAAAACGGTTAAAGAAAATAAGTTTGTAATTACTTCTTATAAAAATTATATTGATAAAGAAAAAGGAAAATCACATTTATTTGATGAATGGCAAGTAGTTGATAACTTGTCGCTTTTGCTATTTAATGAATCTCAGGATAATGACTTTACATTTTATAATTTTAATGAGTCTTCTAGTTTAATTATGACAGATTTTGTAGAGAAATTTTTGTGCAAAATTATATATATTCAAAGTATTGAAGAAGATTTAAGAAACTGGATTAGAATAATTTTCCCAGAAATAGAATTCACTAAAAATACAACAACTTCAAACAAAAATGACATTGTTAATTATCTTTTTTTTATTATAGAACCTAAACCTGGAGATAATGAAAATCAAAGATTTTTTATAAAAGCTCAATTTGCACAATTTAGAAAGAATAAGACTCGCGACAAAATTATAGATTTTCATATTGAATTAAAATGTAATACAACAGATTGTGAAAGTTATTTAGAAAATCAAATTCCTGATTATATAGATGAAGTCATCAAAGAAATGTATAATTGCATTGAAATAGTTAGGCTACCAATTATAGAATTGTTCTTACCTATCAACATTTTAAGCACCGGTTTTGATATTAAAGAAGTTACTGATGAGTGGGGTAAGAAAACACCAATTGGTAAACTATACCCTTTAACTGTACGCTCTTATGAAAGATTTTTTCAAAGAAATAGATTGAAACCTTTGTGGCAAACACAATGGAACCTTTTAGAGAGGTTTATTAATAAAGTTCATGATACTGAAGAATTTATGGACAAAATTAAAACTGATAATACTTTTATCGCCAAACTAATTAATTGTCCATTGCCCACAACAAAAAAAAGGGTTGAGTTTTTTCAGGATATTTTGTCTGATGGTTTTCCTTTGTGTTTATGGACTAGATACAAAATAACTAATGATATTGAAATTCGTAATTATTTTATATCTATTTTAAATGTAGATTCTGATCCATCAAATACATTTTGTAATGTATATAAAATAATTGAAAATATTCATAAGATTCGACAAAAAAATATGGATAAAAAAAATGATTTTGGTTACAATTTAGGAGTATTATTTGATCATGATAAAATACCCACACAACCAACTCAATTTATTTCTCCTAACATGGCGAGTAAACTTTAAAAAATAACATTATATCAATAATATATACTTACATAAAAAACAATGATTAAAAAGAACACAGTAGAAAATAAAGAGTGGTATTTATTTTACGGGGATGGCAACACTTATAATAAAAAGATTTATGAACTTCCACCACCACCACCTTGGCGAAAATTTTTAGAGATTACAGATAGTGAAAATTTGAAAAAGCTTAAAGAAATAGCAGGGAAAAAATCAGAGGATTCAATAGAAATTAAAAGAATTATTCAAGGGTCAGAAGAGCTAACAGAAATTACAAACCGATGGTATCGAATTCAGAAATTAGCAACCTCCGAGGAAAATAAACGTGGTAGAGAAAAGGGTGAAAAATTTCGTGTTTATAATCAGGTAACACAAGCAAATAATAATGATGAGAATACAAATAATACTAAAATAACAGTATTAGATGCAGTAAATGCTGCGTTATATTTGCGACGGCCGCTTTTAGTTACAGGAAATCCTGGTTCTGGAAAAACTTCTTTAGCTTATGCGATCGCTCATGAATTACAATTAGGTTCTGTGTTAACCTGGGCAATTACTTCTCGTTCTATCCTTCAGGATGGACTCTATGCTTATGATGCGATCGCTCGACTCCAAGAGTATCAACTAAATAAAGACAACCCAGAGCAGAAAAAATCTTTTGATATTGGACAGTATATCACATTGGGTCCAGTTGGTACAGCATTTTTACCCTCTCTTTATCCTAGAGTATTATTAATTGATGAAATTGATAAAAGTGATATCAATTTACCTAACGATTTATTACATCTATTTGAAGAAGGCAAATTTATAATACCTGAATTAGTCCGTTGGACAGATACTTATAAAGTAGAAAAATCTAAAACTGTAACCATTCGTACAGAAGATTCAGATATTAAAGCTTCAATTAAAGCAGGTAGAGTACATTGTTCAGAATTTCCCATTATTATTATGACCAGTAACGGTGAACGAGACTTTCCTTCTGCTTTTGTACGTCGATGTCTGCGGGTAAAAATGCCAGTTCCTGATCCACAATCTTTGGAAAACATAATTAAATCTCATTTTACTGATAGCAATTTTGATCATGCTAAACATAAAACTATCGAACTCATAAAAGCTTTTTTAGGAAAAGAAGAGCAAGAACGAGCAACGGATCAGTTATTAAATGCCATTTATATGAGGAATAATCTTAATTCTGAAGCTTTCACCCAAGATTTACAAGATTTATTGTTTAAGAGTTTATCTGTTAATGATGAATATTAGAAATTGAAAAATATTTTAATCTGAGGGAAGTGGTATTGGAGTCAGTAACAAAACCATGAATAAAGAATTCTACCAGTTAATTAGAGTATTAGAAAAAAACTTAAAGCTAACTGGTACAGAAATTGCTGAAATTATTTGGTTAGCACAACAAACTTCTTCTCATTCTTCTACCGAAAATACGCCAGATCCATCGGAAAAACCAAACACAATAATTGAGAATATACAACTAGAAAAATTATCTAATAGTACAACAGATACTAAATCAATACAAACGCCTGTCAATCAACCAAAACTACCTGTTGCTGAAGTTATTCCTAAAACCCAAAATACATCTTCGGGTAGTGGTTTATCGATAAAACTTCCTGATCGTTCTTCTCTTCCTTACCCTCTCAAAATTGCCAAATCTTTACGTCCTTTAATTCAATATATTGCTTTTGGTAAAGCAGTTATATTAGATGAAAATGCCACAGTTGAACTGAGTGCTGAATTAAATGGAATTTGTATTCCTGTTCTTAAACCGCAATTAGAATTAAGATTTGATTTAGCGTTAGTGATAGATCAAAGTGATTCCATGATTTTTTGGCAACGCATAACCAAAGAATTACAACAAATTTTAAAACATTATGGTATTTTTCGTAATATTCAAATTTTTGGGATAGTGAAAGATGACAAAGGAGATATTTATTTAAGGCAAGAAATAAGTAAAAAAACTTATCCTCCTAAAAAACTGATTGATTCCACTGGTCGTTGTTTAATTTTAGTAGCGAGTGATTGTGTTAGTGAAATTTGGCGCAATGGTAAAGCTTTCTCTGTATTAAAGGCTTGGGGAAAACATAATACTGTTGCTATTGTTCAAATGCTACCAGAAAGGATGTGGTTAAGAACTGCTTTGAGTTTGGGAGCAATGGTTCAAGTTCAGTTAGATAGTTTAATTCCCACAGTAGCCAATCGGAACTTACTCATAAAAGAAATTTTAATTTGGGATGATATTGATTTAAAATATTCCATCAAAGTTCCTGTTTTTAGCCTTACACCAGATTCCATAGAAACTTGGAGTGAAATGGTAATAGGAAAAGGAACTATAGGTGCAGGTGGTTTTGCATTTTCTTTGCCATTGAGAACCGAAATTCAACAGCAACGAAAAGATAATGATTTTCAATCATTATTAAAGAGTGAACAACAAGTATACAATTTTTGCATGAGTTCTTCTCTTATAGCCAGGAAATTAGCTAGTCTATTAGCATCTGCGCCTATAATTAACTTGCCTATAGTGCGTTTAATTCAAAGAAATTTCTTACCTCAATTTGAGCAATCTCATGTAATAGCCGAAGTATTTTTAGGTGGTATTTTAAAACCTACCACAGAAATTACGACAGATAGTAATTCAGATTCTATTCAATATCACTTTATTAATGAAAAAATTAGAGATATCTTACTTCAAGATAGTTCAAGAATGGATTCTCGGCAAATAATTGAAGTTATTTCTGAATATTTTGCTAAACAACTCGGAAAAAATCTAAAAGAATTTTATGCACTCCTGAAAAAGCCAGATGAGCTAGAAAAATTAAAAACCGAGAAGAATGTTGAAAATTTTGATATCATGCATTTTGCTACTATCACTACCAAAGTTTTAGAACGTTTAGGAGGAGCTTATGCTACATTCGCTAAAGAAATTAAATTGGGTACAGCTCCCTCAAAAGCATTATTACAGATTATTGAACAAGCTGCTAGAGAAAAAACTACAGTATTAAACATTTCTGGTCATAATTTAATAAGACTGCCACCAGAAATTGGTCAACTCACAAACCTGCAATCCCTCAACCTCAACAATAATCAACTGAGCAGTCTGCCATCGGAAATTGGTCAACTCACAAACCTGCAATCCCTCAACCTCAACAATAATCAACTGAGCAGTCTGCCATCGGAAATTGGTCAACTCACAAACCTGCAATCCCTCGACCTTAACAGTAATCAACTGAGTAGTCTGCCATCGGAAATTGGTCAACTCACAAACCTGCAATCCCTCGACCTCAACAATAATCAACTGAGTAGTCTGCCACTGGAAATTAGTCAACTCACCAACCTGCAATCCCTCGACCTTAACAGTAATCAACTGAGTAGTCTGCCACTGGAAATTAGTCAACTCACCAACCTGCAATCACTTGACCTCAACAATAACCAACTGAGTAGTCTGCCACCGGAAATTAGTCAACTCACCAACCTGCAATCACTTGACCTTAGTAATAATCAACTGAGCAGTCTGCCATCGGAATTTGTCCAACTTACTAATCTACAATCTCTCAACCTCAACAGTAATCAACTGAGCAGTCTGCCACTGGAACTTGTCCAACTTACTAATCTACAATCTCTCAACCTCAACAGTAATCAACTGAGCAGTCTGCCATCGGAATTTGTCCAACTTACTAATCTACAATCTCTCAACCTCAACAGTAATCAACTGAGCAGTCTGCCACTGGAATTTGTCCAACTTACTAATCTACAATCTCTCAACCTCAACAGTAATCAACTGAGCAGTCTGCCACTGGAACTTGTCCAACTCACCAACCTGCAATCACTTGACCTTAGTAATAATCAACTGAGCAGTCTGCCACCGGAAATCAGGCAACTGTCAAACTTGAAAAAGCTGGATCTTCGTAGAAATCCAGTCCCCATTCCACCAGAGATTTTAGGGTCGAAGAAATTATATGAAGATCCGGGTGATGTGAATCAAATTTTCGATTTTTATTTTCGGGTGCAAGATCCAACCGAAACAGAACCTTTCTACGAAGCAAAATTATTGATTATTGGCGAAGGAGGAGCCGGTAAAACATCTTTAGCCAAAAAAATTGCAGATGAAACCTACAAATTCCAACCAGATGATGAATTAACGCAAGGTATTAAGGTGATCCAGTGGCATTTTTCACTGCCCAATGGCAAAGATTTTCGCGTTAATATCTGGGATTTTGACGGTCAGGAAATCTACCACAAAACCCATCAGTTTTTCCTAAGTAAGCGTTCTCTTTATGCCTTAGTTGCCGACACTCGCAAAGAAAACACTGATTTTTACTGGTGGCTGAAAGCTGTCGAACTCTTAAGTGACAAAAGCCCAGTTATCATCATAAAAAACGAAAAACAAGACCGTCAGTGCGAAGTCAATGCAGTCCAGTTACGAGGAGAATTTGAAAACTTGAAGGAAATTCTGGCAACCAATTTAGATACTAATCGCGGTTTGCCAGATATTAGAAAGGCTATTAAGCTTTACATTAGCAATCTTGACCACGTTGGTACACCTTTACCAATACTCTGGGTAAGAGTCAGAAACGCCCTAGAGAACAATTCCCGAAATTACATCAGCGTTGAAGAATACTTTACCCTTTGCCGAGTTAATAATTTAACTGACCGTAAAGATATGCTGCGCTTGAGTAGCTATCTTCATGACCTCGGTGTTTGCCTCCATTTTCAAGACGATTTTACACTCAAACACTATGTGATCCTCAAACCGGAATGGGCGACAACTGCCGTTTACAAAGTTTTGGATAATGACAATGTTAAGAAAAAGTTGGGTCATTTTACCAAGGATGACCTCAAATATATTTGGCAAGGCGGCGAATATGCAGATATGCGAGATGAACTCCTGCAATTAATGATGCAGTTCAAGCTTTGCTATGAAATCCGCGATCGCCGTGACAATTATATTGCGCCTCAATTGCTTTCCGTTGTAGAAGCTGATTATACTTGGGACGATCGCAATAACCTTATCCTGCGTTACACCTATGACTTCATGCCAAAAGGCATTCTTACCCACTTTATAGTCGAAATGCACTCTGATATTGAACAACAAACCCTAGTTTGGAAAACAGGCGTAGTTCTTGCTAAATACGAAAGCCGTGCTAAAGTAATTGAATACTACAATCAACGAGAAATTCAAGTCCACGTCGCAGGCAAGCGCAAGAAAGAACTGCTAGCAGTAATCACTAATGAACTAGATAAAATCCATAATTCTTACGAACGTCTAAAATATCAAACACTTGTTCCTTGTAATTGTGAAAGCTGTAATAATAATCAAACGCCTTATTTTTACCGCAGAGAGATGTTGTACAAATTCCGGGAAAATAATCGCTACGAAATCCAGTGCCAGGATAGCGGTGATATGGTAGATGTCCGTAGATTGATTGATGATGTTTTACCGACTCCACCAAATTTACAAATACCTATGTCTGAACCCGTAATCAGAAATCAAGTTTTCGTTAGTTATAGTCATCAAGATCAAGAGTGGCTTACTAAACTCCAGAAACACCTCAAACCAATAATTCGCAATCAAAAGCTGCTGGTGTGGGACGATACTAAGATTCAACCTGGCGCTAAGTGGCGCGAAGAAATTGAAAACGCTTTAGCAGCAGCAAAAGTGGCAGTATTGTTGGTTAGCCCAGATTTTTTAGCATCAGACTTTATTGCTGATAATGAGTTACCCCCATTGTTGGATGCGGCTGAAGCCGAAGGACTCAGGATTATTTGGATACCTTTGAGTTCTAGTGGCTATGACGAAACAGAAATTGAAAAGTATCAGTCAACGCACCCTCCAAATCAACCTTTAGACAGCCTAAACTCAGCGCAAGAGAATAAAGCTTGGGTGGATATTTGTAACAAGATTAAAGCAGCAGTTCTTCAGTAAAATATAGAGAAGGTTTTATGCTGATTGAGGTAATCAGTATATAAGACTTGAAAAGTCGATAATTATCACTTATTGTAGATATCGCTACCCCTCCCAATCCACCAACACCCCATCCACAATCGCAACACCCCACTGTGGAAACTTTGCCAACAGTTTCTTAATCACAATCTGCAAAGCTGGATCATCATTCCAACACTCCTTCAAGAAATCAAACCCCGGATTCTCGCCCGAATTCGTCGCAACTTTGAGTTTCTGCATACGTTCTGGTCGTACATTTGACCGCGCAACTATCGCCTCATGTGACCATTTTTCAAGATTTGGCACGGACGCGGTGGGCAATAAGTGTCTTTGTTAAACAAGGTAGACTGTTCGTTAACAGTAATTTTACGGTGGATTCCATATCAAGATTATCTACTAAAAAAGGTATTTTCTCTGAAGTCTTGTTTAAGATAATTAAAAGATGATTCTACTTAAATGCATCTGTGTATATAGCTTTAAGTTTAATCAGGTAAGACATAATGGTATCTACTGCTCAAGGATATAAATGTAAATTTTTTACAGTTGAACCAATTTTCTTTAATGGGCAAAGAGCCGAACAGAAAGTTTGGGATGCCGTTCGCTCTGCATTTAACGATCGTGAAAACTGTTTATGCTTTTGGACGTACCCTGTCTTTATTAAAGATAAAAAAATATGCTTTGAACCAGATATATTAATTGTTGACAAGGAATTAGGCATAATTGTTATTGAAGTTAAAAATATTAGAATTAACCAAATTACACACATAGAAGGTTATAACTGGTTTACCCAAAATTTTTTCAAATCTCCTCTAAATGCTTATAAACAATCTAAAAATCAACTTCATCAACTGATTAACTCTTGCAACAACTATCCATTGCTGAAACAAAAGGTGAAAGGTAGAGTTTTAGTTGCCTTGCCTTCAATTACTGAAAGCCAGTGGACACGAAAGGGTTTTAGTGAACAGCTATGCTGTCCACCTATTCTTTTTCAAGAAGACATAGACAGAGATAATTTAATTCAAACAATTGTACAAACAGCAGGTCAAGTCCAGCCTGGAAAACCTTTAGAAGATAAAGAATGGAGATTGCTACAAAAAATTATCTGTGGGCCAGTCCTGCCTCCCATTATAAATGAGGAAGGAAAAACTTTTAATCCACTACCACCGCGTCGTCAGGTAATTGAAAAATTACAACAATGGGTAGGTTCAACAGATATTGAGCAAATTCACATCGGAATGTCAATTCCTCCTGAACCTCAACGGATTCGAGGAATAGCTGGTTCTGGTAAAACAGTATTGCTATGTCAAAAAGCAGCTTGGATGCATTGGTATCATCCAGATTGGGATATTGCTCTAGTATTTTTTACTCGCAGTCTCTATGACCAAGCAGTTCACTTAGTAAATGAATGGCTGAAATTTTTCTCTAATGATGAAGTTGAATATGATCCTGAGACATCCAAGCTAAAAATACTACACGCTTGGGGAGATGACAGACAACCAGGTTTGTACTCAACTATTCATGATACGCAGAATATCAGTCTCATTCATGATCAGCGTGTGAAAGGTAATCCCCCTGAAAAGTTAGCATATCTGTGCAAAAGGGTATTAAGTGAATACCAAATTCAACCAATATTCGATGCTATTTTAATTGACGAAGGGCAAGACTTAGCTTTAGATGAGCAACAGTTAAAGTTTGAAGATAAACAATCAGTTTACTGGTTAGCATGGCAAGCGCTCAGACCTGTTGCACCGGATACTCCAGATGTCAGACGTTTGATTTGGGCATACGATGAAGCGCAGAGCCTTGATGCCTTGAGTATTCCAACCTCTAAGGAAGTACTAGGCGCAGAATTAAGCCAAATACTAGGAGGAAATGGAGGAGCTTGGTATGAAGGCGGTATCCGCAAAGCTTATGCAATGCGCCATTGTTACCGCACACCTGGGAATATTCTGACTGCTGCTCATGCAATTGGTATGGGATGGCTGCGTCCAGAAGGAATGCTAACAGGAATTACAAATAAAAAAGATTGGGAACATATAGGCTATGAAGTTGATGGTGACTTCCGCAAAATAGGTGAGCCAATTACTATAAGCAGACCTTTGAAAAATTCTCCTAATCCAGTACATCATTTTTGGTCAGGAGATTTATTAGAATTCAATGTTTATGATTCTTGCGAAGCCGAACTTAATGCACTCAGAGAAAAAATTCATCAAAACATTCATTGTGATGGATTAAAACCTAGTCGTGATATTTTGGTAATCGTGTTGGGTTCTCAGGAAGAAAGTATTAATCTTCAAAAAAGGGCAGCCCAGACTTTACAAAAGTATGGTGTTGACTTTTATATTCCTAGTGCGCTCAACAGCAATCAATTTCCAGAACAGATGGATTTACAAGACAAGCGACCAAACCAGTTTTGGAAAGAAGAAGCTGTTACAGTATCGCGTATTTATCGGGCTAAGGGAAACGAAGCTTATATGGTACACCTGATAGGTTTTAACAATATTGCAAAAAATGAAAGCAGCATAAGCCTTCGTAACCAGCTATTTGTTGCTCTCACCAGATCCAAAGCTTGGGTAAGCTTAAGTGGTGTAGGCGAGTATCCAATGTGCGAAGAGATGCGACAAGCGATTAAAAATGGTAACACTTTCACTTTCAATTATAAAAAACCTCTTGGACGAGTTATAGGCGAGGAAATATTGACATAGTGTTCAGAGAAGGTATTGCCGCTCTCCTAGCTAATCCTCCCAATCCACCAGTACCCCATCCACAACTGCAACCGCAACCCCCCACTGCGGAAACTTCGCCAGCAATTTCTTGATCACAATCTGCAAAGCCGGATCGTCATTCCAGCACTCTTGCAAAAAGTCAAACCCCGGATTCTGCCCAACCAGAGAAGCCATCTTCAGTTTCTCCATTCGTAATAGTCTAGCTTTGGATCTAATGGCGATGTCTTAGACACGAATGGCACTAAGAAAAGCTATAATCTATATGACGTAAGGCTTTCAAGTTTTAATCAATGAACAGTGAGTGAGCAAGTCGAGCGATCGCTCCCGGATCAGACAGAG
>NZ_JACJSF010000091.1 GCF_014698035.1 Desmonostoc muscorum FACHB-395 | reverse complement strand
ATGCAAGCATTTTGGGCTATTCTACCTTCAAGTCTTGCACCTGAATATACTTCTTTGGTCTGAGAATCTAGAGAATGTAACCTTTTCTTTTTTTTCAGCAAGCCCTACTTATGCAGAATTTGTTAAGTCTGGTCGGTTAAATAAAGAATTAGCATCTATGCTTGAGGATGTTTTGTAGATTGAGGCTCCCTGCTTTTTCTACTAATCCCCTTGCGGATGTTCATCCCACAAAGTTGTTATTTCCCGTAAACTCTGATGATTGCCATTACCCAAAATCAGATGATCTAGTACCGGAATGCCCAAAAGCTGTGCCCCTGCTAACAACTGGCGCGTCAATTCTATATCTTCATGGCTAGGTTCAAGGTTCCCAGAAGGATGGTTGTGGGCAACTATTGCCCGCGTTGCACCTTGACGAATAACTTCCCGAAAAATATCACGCGGAGAGGCTAGGGTTTCGGTTGCTGTGCCAATGGTAATTACTTGCGTACCCAGCAAGCGATTCTTAACATCTAATAGCACCACTGCAAAACGTTCTTGTGTCTGCCACATCAAATCTTGGCTGAGGGTAGCAGCAGCAGCAAGTGGGCTATCAATTAATGTTCCGTCATTCGGTCGAGATTGAAAAGCGCGTTTGCCTAATTCAATTGCTGCTAATATACTTGTTGCCTTGGCCGGGCCAACACCAGAAATTAGCATCAACTCTGCGGGGCTAACTTCCCGCAAAACCGCCAAAGGATCGCGTTGGTGTTTGCCTAATTCGCTCAAAATAAATTGTCCCAAACCCACAGCAGATAGTTTTCCTGGACCTTGACCAGTGCCTAGAAGAATTGCGATTAACTCTGCTGTGGCTAAAATTTTGGCACCATGCGTCATTAATCGCTCACGCGGACGCTCATTTGTAGGTAGGTCGGCAATTCTGAGGCAATAGGTCATAAACTAAGAAAATCGTCACCACGCATCAAACTATCCTTAGTTATCCCTTGTTTGCTGTCAAAATCACCTTTATTTGAGAAAATCTTTAACCTTGGTAAGGTTATATGGGTAATTTCATTGGCAACTTTCAAAGGGAATACTAAAAATAATATGATTTAGGGCGATCACTATGTTTGACGATATATTCAACAATCTCAAAGGTTTCATTGACTCTAAAATTCAAGAAGTCGGTAACGATTTGCAAAAGCGCTTCGGCATTCCTGAACCCACAGAGCCATTTGTGCTGATTCGTCGATTCACACCTGCCGATTCCACAGTGACAAGGGGAGGTATTGCAATTGTCGGAGAAAGCTGGCGAATTGAAGCCTATGACGACAATACTCAGCAGTTAATGATTAGTACAGATCCTTTGCGAAATGTCATCTTGTTTGAAGTTGCATCGCCCGATGTCCAAGAGTGTGTTCTTGCTTGTCAATTTAACGCGAAAGCGCTAGACACAGAAAAACCAATTAAAGTGAGTTTAGGTTTACGTAGACCAGGACAATGGGGTGAAATGAGAACAACTTCATGGTCTACAGGAGTTTCACCAACGGAAAATTTTAAGTCTTACGAAGCGCGTGCCCATTTTAAAAAAGAAGCCGATGCTGCCAAAGTTCAAATTAGTGTGCAATTTGAGAGTAGTGGCATTCTTGAGATTAGAAATATTGAACTGCTGCAAGCCCCCGTCAAGCCACAATCATGAGCAATATCTAAAGTTTGAGTAGCATAAGTATAGTGCGATCGCATAATTCAACAGCCCAACACTATACGCGATCGCAAACTCGCAAAACCCCTCCATCTTCCCTGATTATTGATAAATTTGCGTTGCTTTGAGCATGTGGTAGGTAATGATTAGCTGGGTGAGAGCTAGGGGGTAACTTTGCAATGTCTCTCCAGTTGTACCAGCAATTTTACCCAGTTCAGGATTACTTTCGCGATCGCAAAGATTTCGGAGATGGGGCATATCAGAACAAATAATATGCTCTAATTTATTCACCTGTTCTAAGGTGGCATGACCATCAACTTCTAAGACATCCACAGGCTTGCTCATATCCCTGTCTAGTCCCAAGCGGATGGCTGAGTCAGAATTACCATAGCTAGAATTGGTAATTACGGTGAAATCTGGATGGGGAATTGTCGGACGTAGTACCAATCGGACATTTAGGTGTCCATTGCTTTCATCATCTTCATCAGTCGGTGGATAGAAACTAATGACTATATCAGACCATTGCCTTTGTGGACGAATAAACTGTGATGAGTCTGGTTCGCGTTTTTCTAATTCTGCTAGCACCTGTTCAGGTGTGTACCCCCGCTTTTGCGTATCTCGCTTGACTTTCCACTTAGCACGTAATTCTTCAGGAGGCGCAAGATAAACTTTCACATCGTAAGAATCACGGGCGGCACGAGTAGAATAACCGAGTAATCCTTCAATAATGACGAATTTACTTGGCTTGATATACTTAGGTGCCTCAAATGTCCCTGTTTTATGGCTATAAACTGGCTTAAGAATTGGTTGCCCTGTGCGTAGCAGCGACAGGTGTTGCTGCATAATATCCAGATGGTTGCAGTCCGGGTGGAGGGCAGTGATGCCAATTTCTGCACGTTGTTGGCGATCGTAACGGTGGTAATCATCTGTACAGATGATTGTGACATTTTCTGGGCCGAGTGCCTGAGCGATTCCCCGCGTTAGTGTTGTTTTCCCAGCAGCGCTGTCGCCGACAATACCAAGAATTATTGGACGGCTCATCATACCTCCCAGAATAAAAGTAAGTTTATTAATACAATTTCCCTACAATAGTTTTAATTCTAGAAGGGTTTCGGCAAGTAACTCAAGCAAAGCCTTGGTATGCAATATCTCTACATATAAAATATCTATGCGCTGGTTTATTGCCATCTACATAGCTGATAAGTCAAAAGAGGCAAGGGGGCAGGGGGGAATGGCACTAAGTTAATCGCAAAGCCCTGATATAACTGGCTTTTTGAGTGTGGGGAGTGTGGGGAGTGTGGGGGGTAAGACTTCTTCCTCATCCTCCCACACCTCCCATTCGGGGCAGGGGGAAAGGGAAAAGGTTACAGGGGGGAAACCTTATATATCATGCTTTTCATTCCTTTTGCCCTTAACGAGCAGTATTGGGTCAGGTTGGCTTACCATACCTGACCTAACATCATTTTTACCGAGCGGTATCACCATTAAACTAGAGCGTACACTTTCGCTTCCCAGGGGAAGATGCCTTCTCTGCCTACCCATTCTGATGGAACTATCCGTTCTTGAGTAATTTCCTTCCACTGCTTGCCAACTGGGGTTGCAGGCCAATTCGGGACTCTGTACTCAGAAGTAGGAGGAGTGCCGTAGTCAGAGAAATTCGCCACTACAACTACTAATTGATCGGCTTTATTACCACGTTGCCAGACTAGAACTCGCTTACCCTCATTAAAGTCAACATGAATAAATTTAGTATCATTCACAGCTAAAGCATCAGAAGTTTTACGCAAGCGAACCAACCTCGCAACATATTGGAAAATTCGTTGCCGCCAATCATCTTTTACACGGCTGTAGTTAACTGGGTCAATTTGCTTATGATCGTCTGTTGGAGGCAAATCTTGTTGATCGGCAAATTCATCTCCGGCCAGGATCATGGGAATTCCTACAGAGGTAAGCAGGGAAACAAATGCTAACTTAATACGCGGTTCAGTATCAGCAATTCCATTACTAACCAAGTAGCTAAAGAAACGCTCGTTACCATAACCGCCAACATCATGGGAAGTTATATAGTTTACCGCCTGAGAACCATCTGTAAAGCCTAAGTTTCGGCAATCAATCAGTTTGCGAATACTCCACTCAAAGCTGGGTTCATCCCAGGCATTCTTACCTAAAATGACTTGTCGGATGATTTGCTTAAACTTTTCATTCCAAAGTCCATCCAGACGATTTTGTTGGATGAGAGATAAGGGTACACTCAACTCTTCGCCAACTACGAGAAAGCGAGACGCTCCTAACGTCGCTACCGCTTCGCTAACGCCACTTCCGCCTCTTTTGTCCCAAAGGGTGCGGGCAAAATCCTTAAATTCCTGCAAAAAGTCATAGTTGGCAATATTGTTCACGCTATCCAACCGCAGACCATCAACCCGATAATATTCCAACCAGTGGGCAATATGGGCTTTTAAGTATTCACGGGCTGGCACAAGCCATGACTTTTGCCCAGTAATGGGATTATAGCCCTCTACCCAATAGTTGTACTTAAATAAATCTCCACCAAAGCCATCTCTTGACCCTTGTTCTGGATCGCCACTGGCCCATTTGATGTAAAATTCCAAAAAATTAACGTTATGGTAAGGATTATTCCGCGAGAATGCCATGACCACATCAACAAAAAAGCGCAACCCTTGCTGATGGCAGGCTTTAATCAGATTAGCTAAATCAGTTGAAGCAGTCGGTGCTGACTGGCTATCTGGACGGCCTAAGTCAAAATCTGCTGCAAAATAATTTGCTGTACCATAGCCCCAATTGAGATTATCATCGCTGTCTTCTGGTGGCAGAAGTTCTAAGGCGTTGATTCCCAGTTCCGCAAGATGAGCGCGGTTATTCAAGGCGGTGAGCATGGGAAAAGTAGGAGCGATCGCTTCTGGTATTAACAGTGCCAGTACGTCACGAAATGTCCCGACTCCTTCTTCAATCAATCCATTTGGGTTAATCTTTGTCCATCGGGTCGGTAATTCGTAAATCACCAGTTGATTATTGGTTGGCAGTGTCTCTAAAGGAGGATCGCCTTCCCAATTTACAGTTTGCCCTTCGGGATCGCAGGGAATCAACGTCCCATTTTGATAAAGCACGACGCTTGCCGGATCGAAGCTATTAACGCCTCCTGATTCTGACGGCGTTGGTGCAGGAAAGCGCCGATCTACAGTTGTCGCGGTTGGATCTGTACAGTAGAGAATTTGGTTAGCATTGGCAGCTGCGTAGGGGTCTGAGTTGCGGACTTTAAACCAGTAAAAGTATACCTGTCCTTCAGTCAGACCAGATTCTTTAGCCGAAACTTCCCACAATTCTGGAAATTCTGCTGATTGATGAAGCGGAATTTCTCTAAATTGAGCTAATCTGTCTGGGCTTTCGGGAGTAGTGTTACCAATGTAGAGAGTGGGAGCTAGTTCTGAAGCACCGACACGCCACAAGACAAAATGAGTTTTTTTACGGCTTAATAGATCGATAGGCATTAGAAAAACCTCTAAGTCATGAAAGTTCGAGCTATGAAGTTCTTACACAACAGCCGAGCTTTATTCCAGATGATAAGTCGGTCGGCGCAATTAAAGCTAACTGGTAAAGGCTGTCATTTCCTAGATTTCTCACTTGTGAGAAATCTAGGAGTGTGGGAGGTGTGGGAGGTGTGGGAGGATGGGGAAGAAGTCTTACCCCCACACTCCCCACACTCCCCACACTCCCCTGCCTACAGTATCGTGAGAAATCCGGGATTCATTTGTCATTGGTAAGGGCTTTAAGCCTAAAAAACAGATAATTAGTGTGTGAGATTTAGGTAAAAGAAAAACGCACGTTATGACCACTCAAACACTAGGAATCGAACAAAACCTTTATGACTATTTACTATCAGTCTCTCTCCGAGAACCAGAAATTTTAACCCAATTGAGGCAAGAAACAGCCCAGCATCCAGTAGGTAGAATGCAGATTGCTCCTGAACAGGGGCAATTTTTGGCGTTACTGGTGCAGTTGCTAGGAGCGAAAAAAACTTTGGAAGTTGGGGTATTTACAGGTTATAGTTCCCTGGTGGTAGCCTTGGCGTTACCGAGCGATGGGAAGGTGGTAGCTTGTGATGTGAGTGAAGAATTTACAACGATCGCTCGGCGTTATTGGCAGCAAGCTGGAGTTGCAGATAAAATTCAACTGCACATTGCCCCAGCTTTGGAGACTTTAGATCGGTTACTGGCAACCGGAGAAGCGGAAACCTTTGATTTTGCTTTCATCGATGCAGATAAGAGCAACTATGATGCTTATTATGAGCGATCGCTGCAATTAGTGCGATCGGGGGGACTGATTGCGATCGATAATGTTCTTTGGTCAGGCAGGGTTGCCGACCCCCAAGTACAGGATAATAGAACTAAAAGGATTCGTGCCTTTAATCAAAAGCTGCATCAAGACCAGCGAGTTAGTCTGAGTTTAGTAGCGATCGCAGATGGTTTGACTCTGGCACTGAAAAAGTGATGTCTTTCTAACTTTTCTAAAACCAAATCCGCTTAGTTTAATACTTGACTTTCCCTAATCTTGCTTAAAAATTAGCAAGATTTTTTAAGTAAGCAATATTAAATTATAGTTTAAAAAACTGTATTATTAGAAATTTATTTTTCTTTTTTTAAGTATTTATTCGGTTGTATATTATTAATAGATCAAAATAGATAACTATATCTAGTAATTGTTTAAACTTTAATGTCCGTGGAAGATATTCTGCAAGCAGTAGAAACAATTCTGCAAGACAAGCCTCTTGCTTCCATTCAGTGCTTTGTGCTGTCTCAGTCGTGGTTGGGCAAAACTTATGGTGAAATGGCAGAGGAATCAGGCTACCGCGACAATTACATCAAAGAAGTTGGCTCTGAGTTGTGGCAAGACCTTTCCATCGCACTTGGAAAAAAAATAACCAAAAAAAATCTGCATTTAGCCTTGAAGAAATACCTACAAGAAAAAATAGGCGATCGGGAAAATCAGAGCCAACAAGAATTTAATGAAAAATCTAATTTAGAAATGGTGTCTCCAGACTCATTTTCAGCAAGCAAAATTGAATTTCCTAGCGGCCCCGTACCACTGGGTTCTCCTCTTTACATCAACCGCCCCCCTCTGGAAGAACTTGTTTGTAATGAGATTTTATACCCTGGTTGCTTAATCCGAATCAAAGCACCTAGAAAGACAGGAAAAAGTTCGCTGCTCAATCGGATGATTGCTTATGCTAGAGAGCAAGGTTATCAAATTGTCTATTTGGACTTTCAAGAAGCCGATCAAGACGTTTTTGCTTCTCTTGATAAATTTTTGCGTTGGTTTTGTGTCAATGTCAGCAGACAGTTAAATCTTCTTCCCTCTCTAGATGATTTTTGGGACACGGAAATGGGCAGCAAGGTAAGCTGCAAAATCTATTTTGAAGCATATCTACTGCAATACATTGATAATAGTCCTCTAGTTTTGGCTTTGAATGAAGTTCATCGAGTTTTTGAACATCCCAATATTGCCCAAGATTTTTTGCCAATGCTGCGATTTTGGCACGAACAAGCAAAGCAGGATCAAATCTGGCAAAAACTACGGATGGTGGTAGTTCACACCACAGAAATATATATTCCACTAAAGCTTAACCAATCGCCTTTCAATGTTGGGATCACAATTACGCTCCCACCATTGACTCTCAATCAGGTACAGAATTTAGCATTGTCTTATGGACTAAATTGTGCAGCCAACTCCGAAGGCGCAAAACGCCTTGCACCCTTACAAGCAATGGTAGGAGGACATCCCTATTTGGTGAGCCTTGCGCTTTATCATCTATGTCAGGAGGAAATGACATTAGAGATATTACTAGAAACTGCATCTACACCAGTGGGAATTTACAGTCAGCATTTACGGGAACTGTTGAGCTTATTGCAAAAAGACCCAAAACTAATGTCAGCTATGCAACAGGTAATTGCAACAGATGAAAAAGTAGAGCTAGACGCGATCGCTGCTTACAAGCTAGAAAGTATGGGTTTGGTTAAACTCAACGGTAATCAAGCTCATGTTATGTGTGAGTTATATCGCCTTTACTTTAGCCAACAGCTTGGAAAGCACTCAGGATAGTAATTGTTCTGGTAAACTGTTGAAAGATAAATAATCAAAATAAGTAATTCTCGTTCTTAATATGAATTTTATCGAAACAGAATTCAGGAGTCAGGAGCCAGAATTCAGAATGAATTTTGAACGAAAGAGTGGATGAATACAGGGGTTTAAGACCCCCACTAAATCTTTGATTTAGTGGTCTTCTCTACGAGACGCAAGCGCGAACAATCAGTCACGGGTCTGAATCCCACACTAATAGCGCAGCGTTAGCGAGTATTCGAGCGTCGCGTCTTCATTCTGACTCCTGAATTCTGACTTCTGAATTCTTCTTCAACAATTGTCCCGATAGAAATTTATTTATTAAGAACGAGAACTAATTTAAAATTTTAAATCAAATGAACAGTTATCGATATCAAGTTGGTGGCACTTTAACCAGTGACGCTCCTAGCTATGTTGAGCGCAAAGCGGATGTGGAACTTTACGAAGCCTTAAAGCAGGGTGAATTTTGCTACATCCTAAGCAGTAGGCAAATGGGCAAATCTTCACTGATGGTAAAAACCAAGCATCGCTTGCAACAAGAAGGCTTTAGATGTGTCACCATTGATATGACTAATATTGGTTGCGAAAATATAACTCCAGAACAGTGGTATAAGGGAGTTGTAGGCGATTTATGGCTAGGCTTTAAACTGTTAGGAAAAGTCAATTTAAAAACTTGGTGGCAAGAAAAAAATGATATTTCTTTGGCTCAGAAACTTAGTCGGTTTATTTCAGAAATTCTGTTAGTTCAGTTTCCTAACGAAAGGCTATTCATTTTTATTGATGAAATTGATAGTATTCTCGGTCTCGATTTCTCTGTGGATGATTTTTTTAGCTTGATTCGGTTTTGTTATAACCAACGAGCGATTGATCCAGAGTATGAGCGGATTACATTTGCAATTTTCGGTGTTGCTACACCTTCAGACTTAATTTTATATCAAAATCACATTACAAAGTTTAATTTTGGTAAAGCTATCCGAATAAATGGTTTTACATTTGAAGAAGCTCAACCACTATCTTTAGGACTGGATATTAAAGACAATCATCCCCAAAAAGTTTTAAAGGAAGTATTAGCTTGGACAAAAGGTCAACCATTTCTGACTCAAAAGCTGTGTCGGTTACTTGTCAGTCTATCTCAAGATGATGTGGGTAGAAAGTTAAAAATTCCCCCTGGTACAGAAGAATTTTGGATAGAAAATGTGGTGCGATCGCACATTATCGATCAATGGGAATCACAAGATGAACCAGAGCATTTGCGGACAATTCGCGATCGCATCCTCAGAAACGAACAAATCGCCGCCAGATTGCTAGGAATTTATCAGCAAATCCTCCAAGGAGTGGAAGTAGCAGCCGATGATAGTCGAGAACAAGTAGAACTATTGCTGTCTGGCTTGGTGATTAAAAAGCAAGGTTTTCTCCAAATTAAAAACCGAATTTATGAAGAAGTTTTCAACTTAGAATGGGTTGGAAAAAAATTAGCTTACTTGCGCCCCTACTATGAAACCTTCAATGCGTGGATAGCCTCAAAAGAAAATGATAAATCTCGCTTATTGCGCGGACAAGCCTTGATTGATGCCCAAACCTGGGCACATGGCAAAAGCTTGAGCAACTTAGATTATCGATTTTTAGCTGCTAGTGAAGAATTAGATCGGCGAGAAATGCAACAAGCATTAGAAGCCGAACGTGCCAAAGAAGTTGAAGCACGACTTGCAGAACAACAAAAAAGATTAGCTCAACAAAAGAAAACTTCTACAATAGTCACACTCTTGCTAGCGGGTATGACAATCAAGTTGGTGATTTCTATAGTGTGGGGAGTGTCGCTTTTACGAAAGATTGATGCTTTAGAATCACAGTTAAAATGCACCCAAGTAGGACATCAAGGCAAAGTAATAACTGCAAATTCTCGCTTAGGTGGATGCTGACTAAATTTTGGATTTTGAATTTTGTAGTAAGCTGTCGTGCATTTAATTTGCACAGCTAATGGCAAGATTACCATCACCCCACAAGAGATTTATTTTTTGGACGATACGAATTAAAATATTTTCAACTTATTAATGAAATTTGCATTGGTGAAATAGAACTCTGTATCTGTGGATAGATGAATATATTTGCCAATTAATAAAATAATTTTATGCAGTACTAAATATATGTTTCTTTCGATAAAATTATTACCCAATTTCAGTAGACCGAAAGCTCAATACCTGGTTAAGTGCAAATTAATAACTTCTAAAAACAATGCAGAATAAGAAATTGTCAAAGACTTCCTCATCTATCAATAGCAATTCCCATGCAGCAGAACAAAATCCTAAATTGGCCTATAGACCGTTTGGTAGCCAAGTTCAAAAAGCATCAGTTGCACCAGTGACAGAAACAGACATAGAGGATATTACCTTTGCAGAACAAAGTATTGAGGCAACTGGACTGGAATTACAAGCAAAATATGGCAAGATTACGCCAGAGGGACAGGAACGGCTGACTGTGCTGCAAGCCAAGATGGATGGATTATTGAATTCTCGACTGGAACACGCAACTCGATTTGGTCATAACTTTGCCAATATTCCACTAAGAAGACCACATATAACAGCACCAATTCAGGCAAAGCTAACAATTGGGGAACCTGGAGATAAGTACGAGCAAGAGGCAGACGAAACAGCACGTCAGGTTGTGCAAAGTATTCATCAGCCACAGAGCGATAAACTTCAGCGCGAGTCTTTGCCTGAAGAGGAAGAAGAATTGCAAATGAAGCCGATGGTGCAGCAAAATGGTGGGGCTTTACAGGGGATGATTCAAACTGTAAAAAATGAGCAAAAAAGAGGTGATAAGCATAGAAGAGGGGCTAGGGCACAAAAAACCATTGCTCTTTTGAGCAACAACATTAAAGCCAACCTCGATGGGCACATTTTTAATGCGCTACCGGTTAGCGGTGGATTACCAAACCCAGCCAGTCCTGTAGGTCTTCACGCTTATACCAACGGTGGCCTACCAAATGGTATTCAGCAAGTGAGCATTCAAGGTTCCGCGACTAAAGTCCACAATCTGATGTGGCACTGGAGTAATGGTACTGCCACAAAAAGTAGTACCATGTTTCCGAATTGGATGCCACCCTCGCATGTACGGACACTGATCGCATTGGACTTCCCTGACACTCGGCAACAGGATGTAGCTGCGAACTTGCTATTTCCCACAGATACCAAAGTTAGAATAAACAGAGGACACCAGATCAACTTACATAAAGCTGGAGATACTGTTTACCCAACTTTGTGAAGATAATTCAGAGGAACAGGTGGATATGTATAAGTGCGATCGCTAATCTTGTAGCGACAATCTTGAAAATCAAGCGTAGGCGTAGCCCGTCGTAGACATCGCCAATAGAAATGCAGGTGTGACCAAAGCTGCCGATGATGTGAGTTAAAATCCTGATATCTTCATAACTACTCACGCAGACAGCCACCGAAAAAGCGATCGCTATGCTTCAGTATCCCCATCTCGAACAAGCGCTAAAATATCACTTCGGTTACGACAGATTCCGCCCCGGACAACGGCAAATTATCGAAGATGCGCTGCAAAATCGAGATTTAATGGTTGTGATGCCGACTGGTGGGGGAAAATCTCTGTGTTTTCAACTACCAGCATTGTTAAAAAATGGATTAACGGTGGTGGTGTCGCCGTTAATTGCTTTGATGCAAGACCAAGTAGAAGCACTGCGAAATAATAATATTAACGCGACATTTCTCAATAGCAGTTTGAATGCTTACAAGGTGCGATCGCGGGAAGAAGCTATCCTCAGTGGTAAAGTAAAATTACTATACGTCGCCCCTGAACGTCTCCTCAGTGAAAGGTTTCTCCCATTTCTTGATTTAGTTAAAGAAAAAATCGGTATTTCTAGCTTCGCTATTGATGAAGCGCACTGCGTTTCGGAATGGGGACACGATTTTCGTCCAGAATATCGCCAGTTGAAATCTCTGCGTAAACGCTATCCTGATGTTCCTACCGTTGCCCTCACCGCCACAGCAACCGATCGCGTCCGTAGTGATATCATTCAACAACTAGGACTAAAGCAACCTAGCATTCATCTTGCTAGTTTTAACCGTGAAAATCTTTATTACGAAGTTCGTCCTAAAACTAAATATGCTTACGCTGAATTATTAGAACTAATTCGAGAAACTGAAGGTTCGACAATTATTTATTCTTTAACTCGTAAAAAAGTTGATGAACTAACTTTTAAACTGCAAAATGATAAGATTGGTGTTCTGCCTTATCATGCCGGATTAACTGATGAGGAACGTAGTAGTAATCAAACGCGATTTATTCGAGATGATGTCCGGGTGATGGTGGCAACAGTCGCCTTTGGTATGGGAATTAATAAACCCGATGTGCGGCTGGTAGTTCACTTTGATATGCCTAGAAATATAGAAAGTTATTATCAAGAATCGGGTAGGGCAGGTAGAGACGGAGAACCATCTCGCTGTACAATATTTTTCAGCTTTGGTGATGTTAAAACAATTGAATGGAGTATCGATCAAAAAACTGACCCTCAAGAACAGTTGATTGCTAAACAACAACTGCGGCAGATGATCGATTACGCTGAAGGCACTGATTGTCGGCGAACGATTCAACTAGGTTATTTTGGCGAAAGGTTTCCTGGTAATTGCGGTAACTGTGACAATTGTCGTCATCCCAAACCCATGCAAGATTGGACAATTGAAGCCATGAAGTTTTTATCTTGTGTGGCGCGTTGCAAAGAAAGATTTGGGATGCTACACATAATTGATGTGTTGCGGGGGGCAAAAAAAGACAAAATTATTCAATACGAACACGATAAACTTTCCACCTACGGTATCGGTAAAGATAGAACTCTAGATGAATGGCGAATGTTGGGGCGATCGCTTTTACATCAAGGGTTAATAGAACAAACTAGCGATGGTTACTCAGTTTTAAAACTAAATGCCTTAAGTTGGGAAGTAATGCGAAAACAGCGTACAGTTTCGCTAGCTGTAACCACAGTCCAAAAGATTACCTGGGAACAGGGGAGTGAAAAAGCAGAAGAAGCTGAAATATTATTACAGAAGTTGCGATCGCTACGTAAAGAATTGGCTGATGAGCAATCTGTACCACCTTACGTCATCTTCCACGATTCCACTTTAAAATTGATGGTACAGGTGCAACCCCAAAACTTAACTGAATTTGCCAAACTTTCTGGTGTTGGTAGTCATAAACTCGCTCAATATGGCGAAAAGTTTATTACAGAAATTCGCGCCTACCGCCAAGAAAAAGGTTTGCAAAATAAATCTGCTACTTCCGTATCCTCTCCCAAATCATCTTCTTCTTACACCGAATTACAAACATTACAATTACATCAACAAGGTTTAAATATCACTCAAATTGCCAAAAAGCGGAACCTTAGTCCGGCAACAGTTAGCAATCATTTAGAAAAACTAATTGAGAAAAATCAGCCAGTTGATTTAAATCAATTAGTACCTTTAGAACATCAACAAAAAATTTGGCAAGTTTTAGAAGTACTCGGTGACATTTCCCTCACTCCCATTAAAGAACAATTAGGTGAAAGCTACACTTTTGATGAAATTCGCTTAGTACGGTGTAAGTGGCGGCGCGACAATCGCAAGTGATGATTAAAGAAGAACACAGAATACAGAATCAGTTAGTATGAATGATGAATTCTATTTTATTAAAATACAAAAGCAAGATTAAAGGAGTTACCTAACGAGTCAGATGCTTAATACAGGAGTACGCTGGACAATTCATGATGTGGAACTCTTCCCAGAAAATGAGGGGACGCGCTACGAGATAGTTGATGGAGAATTATTTATGACCAGGACACCTCACTTTAAACATCAGCAAACTTGTGGCAAAATTTTCCAACAGCTTAACATTTGGTCAGAGTCTACTGGTTTAGGAGAAACTGTAATCAACCCCGGCGTTTTGTTTTCAGAATCAGATAATGTGATTCCTGATGTAGTTTGGGCTACAAAGGAAACCTTGGCGGTAATGTTGGATGAAGCGGGACATTTAACTGGCGCACCAGATTTAGTAGTCGAAGTTTTGTCTGCTAGCAACGAAGACCTAAGACGAGATAAGGAAGCGAAACTTAAACTTTATTCTTCCAGAGGAGTAAAAGAATATTGGATTGCTGATTGGCGATCGCGTAAACTAGAGGTCTATCAACGCGAACAAAGTCAACTTAAATTGGTAGCCACCTTATTTAGTAGTGATAATATAATTTCTCCGCTATTACCTGGTTTTAGCTGTAATGTAAACCAGTTTTTTCCTGTATAAATTTTAGGTTAAATGGAAAAACAAATCTCAAGTAGCGGATTAACTAAAGTCCAGGTACTGATTATGGCGATCGCATCTGGTGTCTGTGTTGCCAACATTTATTATAATCAGCCAATCCTCAAAGATATTGCATCTTCTTTTCAAGTTGGTGAAGGCGAAGTGGGTAGCATATCTGTACTTTCACAAGTTGGTTACGGTTTTGGGCTTTTCTTTTTAATCCCGTTGGGCGATAAAATCAACAAGAAAAAGTTAATTATTTCCTTACTGATATGTTTGTTCTTTTTGTTGATACTCATGACGTTTTCACAAAATATCATCGAAGTTTGGATATTGAGTGTAGCGATTGGAATTGCGACAGTATCGGCTCAGGTTATTCTTCCCTTAGCTGCAAGTATAGATAGAGTAACTACAGGCAAAACTGTAGGCTACATTTTTACTGGTATATTAATTGGAGTTTTAGGAGCAAGGGTTTTTAGTGGATATATTGCTGAATGGTTGAATTGGCGTTATGTATATGGATTTTCGGCAGTAATGGTTTTAATTGTTACTGTATTACTAAATATATATTTACCTAATGTTAAAAATGAATTTAACGGTTATTATTTGGAATTATTAAACTCAACAATTCAACAATTCAAACGCTTTTCTTTATTAAGAGAAGCGTCTTTAATTGGTGGGTTATTGTTTGGTGTCTTTTGCTCATTTTGGACAACGCTGACTTTCCATTTAAGCGGAGCGCCTTTCAATTTTCAATCTGACACAATTGGGATGTATGGCTTTGTGGCGATTGCAGGTGCATTGATGGCTCCAGTTTTTGGTAAACTAGCCGATCGAGGTAACTCGCAACGTTCCTTGACAATTGCTGTATCGCTCGTGATTGCAAGTTTAGTAATTGCTAAAATTGCTTCTAGTTCAGCGATCGCGATCGCTGTTGCTGTATTGTTACTAGATGTAGGCGTACAAGCAATCCAAGTCACCAATGTCGCAAGGATATACACTCTTGATGCTGAATCGAATAGTCGCATCAACACAGTTTACATAACTATCTATTTTATCGGCGGTGCTGTCGGTACTAGCATTGGTTTATTATGCTGGAATCTTGGTGGCTGGAATTTGGTGACTTGGCAAATGTTAGTTTTTACTTTGCTCGGATTTTTTATTATCGTCAGACCTAAAAAGATTACAGCAAAAACAAATAAAGAATAACAAAAAATCGCGTTAACAAAGCCAAATCAAGCTGCTAAAAACTTTAGTTAGTAGTAATACTATAATTATTCTCTCTTGGCACGTTTTCTCTGTACTCTAGACCAGCTTTTTTACCTATAAAATTTTGATTTTATTTTGCGGAAACATGCACACTAATTATTTTCCGAAAAAATGTGCATAACTTCCCTTAAGATATCGCTTTGCACCAATAACTAAATTTTCTCCTCATCAAAGCGATATCTAGACACAATCAGCTTATTTTACGAAAAACTGGGGATTTCAGAGTTAGAATCTTTTGATGTTGCAGTAGAGCGCGATGGTGAAGTGTTTTGGCTTTTTGCAGACAGAATTACTAGCAATTTAGGCAGCGCAAGGCAAGCAACAGTATTTAGCAGCGTCAGTAATATACCATCGATTAAACTCATGTGCGATCGTCCTTATTTCAAAATTGGTGTTTACTATATTTTTAGTTTGAAGCAAAATTAGTACAATTGCTTCAAAGCAGCATTTTAATTTCTTTTATCGGTTATAAGCTAACTAAATATATTCTTATAATTTCAATTTGACTCGTAAAATCTCTTTTCTCTCTGCGTTTTCTGTGCCTCTGCGGTTAAAAAGTAATTAATTTAACCACAGAGGCGCAGAGAACACAGAGGTAAGAAGTGAAATTAGCTAACTTAAGTATATTTGAGAAGGCGTAAGCCTTCTAAGCGGAGAGCTTCAGGATATAGAGCTTTATAAATATTGCAATTTGGAGATTGAATATCATAACGGCCTGTAGCCTTAAACGTAGCCAAAGAGCAACCACCCGTACACCAGTATTTCCACTCACATGTACGACAGCCTTCTTTTTCCTCAACAGATAAATTCTGAATACCTGTTTTATCTTGTCGCACAACAGTTAAAGGATCTTGAGCGTCAACAGAGGATATAGTTTTATGTAGCTGCATCTGACATTTGGCAATTTGTCCTTGATAATCAAATACAAGATAGCTTTGCCCAACTCCACAAGTTCGTTTACGAGGAGATGATAAATTAGCACGATCAACTAATGAACCTAATAAGCTTCGATTAGGTAATTTCAATTCAATAACTTTGAATGCTGCTAACATTCCTTGAATCATTCTAGATTCTTCTAGTTGCAAGTCTTCGTAAGAAGCTGACAGTTCATTTTCACGATAAAAGTTTAAGCTAAAGGGCAGATTATGCTCTAATATCCATTCAATCAGATCGGATAATCCTTCTGCATTGCGCCCGCTAATGGTGATAGAAATATCGGGTATCAGCCCATTTTGCAAAGCAATCTTAATACCCCGTTCAACATCTTGAAATGAACCCTTTCCGCCTGCGTAATTTCGTTGGATATTGTGGAAATCTGATAATCCATCTAGTGAAATCATGAGACGCAGATTCAATATTTTAAGCATCTCGATAATCTCAGGCGTAATCAATGTTCCATTACTGAGAACAACTCCATCTAATATAATGCCTTTTTCTTTGCTAAGTGATTGAGCATATAAATGCAGTTCTTTAATTAAAGGAGAGCATAATAATGCTTCTCCTCCCGCATACTTCAGTTTAACGCGGCGGTAATTATTTAAGCTAGCAGAGCGAAATGTAGATTCAATAGCTGCTCTGCCTATATCTATTGACATATCCCTGGCTAAATGAGGAAGATAGCAGTAGTCACATCTTAAGTTACAGCGATCGGTGATATGTAACCATGCAGATAAAGTTTCTGGTATTTCATTTAGGTTAAATGAGCTATTATTTTTAGGAACAATTAAACGGGCTTGATATAGTTCCTGAATAGCTGTCTGTAAGTCTGTTTGGTTAATGTGAAAATTCTCTTTTGTAATATCACCTAATTTATGAGGCTTTGTAAATATATTTCGTAAATATAATGCGGATTGATTTAGAACTGCTACTTTATGATTAGTTCCATAACAGATAGAGTAACTATCATCTAGATTAATTATTTGCGAATTGGGAGATATCACAAACTCTGTCTCAAATATCCCCAGAGATAATGATATATCTGAGCCTAATTCTGCTAAAGGGGATAAGTCACAGGCACAATCCCCTCCATCACAATCGCATTGTCCAGTTGGTACGCAGGTAGAATTGAGAGAAACTAAAATTCTGGGTCGATCAATTTTTTTACTAAGCATGAGAAGATGGCTGTTTTGTTGCACGGATTCTAGTCAAAAACATTTGTTGATCGCACCATTCTTTGAGAGCTTTATTATCTTGCCACTGATGTTTGAGTTGCTGGATTAGGGTTTTAGAAAGTTCTATAGGCAAACGTTCGATTTTCTTTTGCAGCAGATTTAACTCATGTTGGATCGAATAGGGCCCAAAACCTCCATCCTGGAAGATTTGGGGTATGCCTTGAGCATATTTTGCAAAGGCAAGATCGTAGTTCGCCTGTTGAAATGCCACATCACCTTCTATCCGTAACATCCTACCAAAGTACAGTTGATAGGTATTTTGATATGGCTGGAAGCGATCGCTAAGTTCTCGTGCATAATCGGAAATATGCTCGTATGCTTTTGCATAATAATCAAACTCTGCTTTCCCTACCAGGCTATCGATGGCATACCGCCTGTCATTGTACTCTAGACTAGTGTGGTAAGAGCGATCGTTGAGTTTGAGAGCTTGTTCTTGCAAAGAGCGATCGCACTTTTGAAACCCAAGATGCCAGTAAACACTGGCCGTTTGGTGCCAAATTCCAGGTAATTCCTCTTCCAGTCCGTATTTTTCTGCCAGTTTCAGGCTTTTTTCTAAAGCATCTTGAGCCTGACTTAGCACATCTAGATCCCATTTTACCTGTGTTACATCCCAAACGGCTTCATTTACTACCTCGGCACTAAACCACTGATTTAAGCCTAAATGAAAGTATGCCCTACACAATATTCGATTATCATCTTCCTCATTGTTACAACGGCTTAACGCTCGTTCAAGTAGCTGTTTAGCTTTAACATAGTTCCCCTCATTTACCGAAATAGTCGCAGAGGCAATTTCGGCGTTGGCAATTTCGCGTTCAGTTTCTACACTCGACCACATATCAATAGCAGCCTTAAAGCACTGTTCAGACTTGATATAATTTTTTTGGAGTCCGTATAAATATCCCAAGTTATTCTGAATACTAGCCATAACTTGAGTTAAGCCTTTGTTAGGAGTGTCAACTTCCATAGCAGCATCCCAACCTAGTTTGTAATATTTTTCAGCTTCGTTAAAATTGTTAAGTTGTCGATACAGATAACCAACTTGGTTCGCCACACCCGGAATCGCAGATGCTAGCTTTTTTTCTTTAACTAGAGATAAACACTTTTGCTGATATTTCAAAGCTTCGTCATAAAGATGCAACTTAGCATTTAGCATTCCCAAGACATTGCAAAGGTCTGGTTGATGAGAAGAATTAGAAGATTTTTCTGCTAACATAGCCTCTAATTTTCTCACTTCATTTTCTGTTGTACCCTTATCTTTTAGGGCGTGGACAAGCTTTGCTTCAAAAATAATCAACTTAAATCTTTGATCGAAATTTAGCTCTTTTTCAAATTGTTTTACAACTGCCAATAATTGATTAACAAAGCTGAATTTCTTTGATTGACTGCGTATCGTATTAGTAACTTCATGCCAAGTTTCAAAGCCGATAGTTGGGTCAGCGTATAAAGCATTCCATAGCCATCGCATTGTATTGAATTCTCGTAGCTGTTTAAACTCTTCAATTAGAAACTCAATATTAGCGACTTTATTAGAATTATCAGAGTAAAGTTGAACCTCCAATATCCTTTTCTGCGGCCCTAGCTGATAATCTTTTTTCTCAAAATATTTGGCAGCAATACGACTATCACGTTTTCTCCATTCCAAATCTGGGTCAATATCTGACCATACAAATTTATTAACTAAGTCTCGCACAATATCATGTAATGATATTTGATTACCACTCATTACTGGTTTGATAAAAAAGTAGCTCTGAGCATCAATAAATAACTTTTTAGCATCTTCTATCGATAGTTCTAATAGATTAGCAATATCAGAACTATCTAATGGATAAATACGTGAAAGTAAGAGGGTTAGCCTATCCATTGATGTCCGAAGCTGCGTAATATGTCGAACCATCTCAGCTTCAAATCCACCCGTTTTTTCCAATCTGGCTGGAATAGTTTCTATATCTTCAGTCTCTAACCAATCTGGAATAACTTCTCGATAAGCATACTCTACTCCAAATTCAATCATAATGGGGCTACCACCAGAAAGAACTATAATCTTTTGAACTAAGTCTTTCCCAAGACTAAAATGAAGTTGCTCCTCTTTGGAAAGAATGTATGTCTGTACATCCTCATGAGTAAATTCATTTAACTCCAAATAGGTTATTTCTGCTTCTGTGAACGACTTTTCCAAAATTTGACGAGCAATACTAGGGCGACCTGCTAAAATCAATACGGCGTTATCTAGTTGCTGGCATAGATTACCAATATATTCCCAAACTTCCGTTCTTCCCTCTGCTTGTCCTAACTTCTCAACTGTATCAATTAAAAATACTAATCTCTTTTGTTTAGATTTTCGATTAATTTCATCGACTAAAAACTTTTCAAGTTGTCTGCGTTCTTCTTGGTATGCAGTTTGACTGAGGTGGTTTTCATCTTCTCGTAGTTGTCGTAACCGGAGCAGCCATTCTTGATATGTATTATCATACAATTGCTTGGCGATTTGAGTGCATAAATCTTCTGCATCATTAAAAACAGGAGTATCGCAATCAATAATTTCACTGGTTCCGATATTTATTTGGTTAAGGCGGTTTTGTAATTCATTAAGCAACCAAGTTTTGCCAATTCCGCCTCTACCCTCCACCAAAACAACGTGCAGTGTATTAGCCTTTTGAACAAGGGTAATAATTCGATTTAGATGTTCTTCACGACCAACAAACTCTAATTTATCTATTTCAGACATAATAGGCTCCTGAGTTAATTATTTTGAATAGCTTCATCAAGCTTATGAATTAAACATCTATAGGGCGTATCATTATATTCGTCATTGTGGAGATAGTAATTGACAAGAAATTGAAATTCCCAGTCATGCTCTACTTCAGATTTCAGCGTAGACAGAAATTCATGGGTTTGCTCTCGATCTGTATTGCGGAATATTCCAATAGTTTCTTCAACAGTTTCATCAAAGAAAGTTTTGCGAAGTTCTTTTCGATAAGTCAGACTATCAGTACCATAATTGATAAATCCAGCATGTTGCTGAAGACTTTGAAAAAAATACTGCATTGACCAAGTTCCTGCCACAGCAGAGTTATTCTTGGATTTAAGCTCGTGAACATATTCCCAGCAAATTTGAGCTGCTTCGCTACAAAGCTTTTGAAAGCTATCAGGTGAACTTTCTCGGAGAAGACCAATAACTAGCAGCCGACGGGTCATTCCATCTTTGATAATCGTTTTGTCACGAGTAAAAATTGATGTTTTTGTCAGTTCTTCGTTTAGTTTAAAACTATCATCACTGAAAGGTAACTGAAATCTTCTGACAGCTTCCTTTAATATCCAAGTCCCATTTAATATGGGAAATATACTCAGTTTCTCAATAGATTCATAGAGATAATTGTTTTCTTTAGTCAAGCTTTCTTTAATTTGATCTCTACAATGTTTTAGGGTTCTTTCCCATAATTTACTACCATAACTCTTTAAAAATAAATTAACTGTGTAACCACCACCTCGATAATCTTTTAGTGCTTCAGCAATTCCCCCTGGATGTCCGCCGGTTAGATAAAGTAAATGTCCTGCTAGTAGTGCAAGACTTTCAGAAGTCATCTCAATGGGCTTGAGATATTTTGTTGCGGTATCCTGAATTACTTCCCAATTAAAAGGTGAGAGGATTAGTTTAGGAAAAATTCGATCTGAGGGAAGATCGGTAAGACATCGGGCTGCAATTACAACTCGAAGACTCTTGGAATTATCTTTAAAGAATTGTAATTCTTTCAAACACTTTTCAATTTTCCATCCCAATTCTTTAAGTTGCTCAAAAATTTCGTTTAAACGTTGTTTTTGTGGGGCATTTCCATCCAGATCGATTAGCAATACAATACCTTTTTGCCCCTGCGATTGCCACCCAGCCCAATTTCTATGTAATAATAAACCTAAGCGTTCTCCCCAAGGTAACTCATTTCCTTCTTCAATCTTCAGATTGAGAGAAATCGCTAATTCCTTTTCTAAGTCTTCAATATTTTGATCTCCAGACATAGAAGCATAAGCGCAACACCATTGTAATTCTTGAAAGCGCTTCTGGATCTGTTTGAGAAATGCTGTTTTTCCGTAACCTTTAGGAGCCGTTATCAGACGATAAGTAGGAGAATTATTTGCTGTAATATCACTAATTGCAGCATCTCGATTAGTAAATGGGATTTTATTAGGATCAACTTGCTCTAGAGATTCTTGATTTAGCTTGTTTAACTCTGATTCAGCTTTTTCTATTTCCTTAAATTTATCCTCAAGTTGCCTTTCTAATTGACCCTTCTGTACATTATTTAGCGTCCACCCTATTTGGTTGCTGAGACTTTCAATGTCAGTGGTTAAACTGGCTATTAACTGCTCAAGAGACTTCTTTCGTAAATATAAGGAATTTTTCATTGCATTTAAATGGCATTAAGTTCGCTTTCTACTCGACCGAGTTCTTGGAGTATGGTGTTGATTTGGCGTTGAATGATATTGCGATCGCTCGCAGCGAGTGTATAGTTAAGCTGGTTGTATGCTGCTTCGTAGTCACTGCTTAGAACCTCAAAGCGTTGTTGCAAAGTCTTAATTTTGAGTTGTTGTACCCGACTGGGGCTATTCTGAGTATGTGCATTTGATGAAATCGGCAAGGTTATTTCATCCCATGCTTTGCTCAATACATCCCCCGGAATCATGAAAGCAGTCTTGATATCTTCTCGCTGTTTTTCCGCCGCTACAGCCATACCAACTACTCCTGCAAGGGTTTCATCCCATATAGGCGCACCACTAAAGCCCGGTTCTATCCTGTAGCCAGTTACCTTACTATCTTCCAATTGCACCCATCCCTTTCCTTGCCCGTCTCGCAACACCCCCGTAGACCAAACGCCATCATTATGTCCGTGAGGAAAACCGAATATGCGAAAAGGATGCCCCCAAACGTTACTGGCTGAGATTAGCTTGATAGGTTGGGCTTCATGAGGTAACTGCCCTTCTATTTGCAACCCGGCAATATCTTCAGGTTCGGAGGTTGATACATTGTTGATAACAGGTTGCCAAAAAACAACTTTAGCTTTTAGTTTTTGCCCCGATGTAATTAGCGGGAAATCTAAGTAAATATCATGACTAGGAGTTTCAACTATATCTTCTGGTAAAGATAGAGCCGAGGTAACAACATGAGCGCATGTCAGGATATAATTTTGACTTCGCTCTGACACTAAAAAACCGACACCAACTACCGCACCATTCGGATGAAAAATCCGAGCGATCGCTGATCTAAAAGCTGGAATATAATTATCTGCAATCGATGCCATACGTTACTATGCCTTGTCTTGCTTCCATTTCAAGGTAATTTCGTAGTTAGCCTCACCACCTACAGAAGTGAAAATTGCACCCGCAACAGCATTTAACTTAATACCAAATTTCACCTCTACCTCATCGGCAGGTGTATTAAGCTGACTCAGTTTGGTGATAATTGCTGAAGCTACAGGTTGTATTTGATCCAATACTTCATCAAATTTCTTTTTAGCTTCAACTACTATTTGCCCAGCATCTGGTCTGGCAACACGTACAAGAGAATTGCTATTTTCTGGCTCATCAACCTCAGCTAAAAACGTTGTGCCATCTTCTAGAGAAAATTCTGTTATCTGTTTCCGAATCATGGTAAAACCTGTGATTTTCAATTAATAGTTGAATGTGTAAACAATCAAGATATTTTGCCGAAGTTTTTTGGACATAATCTTCAAGGGGTTGTTTTAAAAGTGTTTGGTTGTGCTTTTAAGTACTTCTAGATCCCCCCTAGCCCCCCTTAAAAAGGCAGGGTGGATTAATTGTGCGGAGAGAAAATTTGTAATCCCCGTAACCTCGTCAGCCTGCTAACAGGGGAACTGGATTTATGAACGCAAGAATGAGGGTTTTAATTTTTCTCTCTAGACAATTAATCCACCCTGCTAGCCCCCCTTAAAAAGGGGGGAACCGGAATTAAAGTCCCCCTTTTTAAGGGGGATTTAGGGGGATCTGAACTTTTGATACCGATAAGGGAACTTTTAAAACATCCTCTAAATAGCCCGGTGCATATATCAGGTTTGTAGTCTTGCTATAAGCGATTCATCGCTCACTACGAACAATGCTTGCTGCAAACTTTTCTTGGGTCAATTCTAGAAGTTTGTGAAGTTTCTTAATAAACTGACCAACTTTCGGCTGTTTGGGCGTTAAAGCTGTTTGACTCTCATGTAATAGATTTAACAATTAATATATTAATGGTTATATTAGTTATATATGTACTCTAACTTCAATTAGTAATTATACTGAGTTAAACTCTGGCAAGGAAACCAAGGTGTAGTGGAAGCCTAAGAGTTACAAGTAGTTTTTAGCCTTGCATTTCCAGTCTTAGCGGGTTTAGTAATACTCTTTGATTAAGGCAAAAGATGCCATTGTATCGGGTTTTTGCAATCTTTATAGCCATCCTGAATCATTGCTGAGAAACAAAGATCCCCGACTTCTTTAAGAAGTCAGGGATCTGGGGGTTGCAATTCTTACAAATCAAATAGGATCGCTACTGAACGACACGATCGCACTGTGAAATTATGTACGTACTGTTCAATAAGCTTGTGTGTAAATGATAAATACTTACAGCATAAGGGTTTCAGCAATCATAATCGAATTAGCGTTAGCGTAGCTCATCGTAGACATCGCTTGCATAAGTAGACACATAAACTATCAATTGGAATGCAAAAATATAGGTGCTGGAAAAAAATAAATTTTTCCAACTTGGCAAACAATCCATCAATTTGGAGAACACTTGGAACAAAAATCAGGACTGAATTTGCAGTATTGACTCCCTGTTAATGAGTACGCTGTACAATAAGGAAAACTCGTAAGTTCAATTTTGGCTATTTGCAATTTTGAACCGTTACGCGACACTCCATTAGGTTTGATTTTATCAGCCAAAAAGATTGCTACAAGCTTAGGAAACGCTATGCAAATAGTAATATTGAGCAGCGTTAGCAGTATAGCGTCTATCAAATTCATAGGTAATCATCTCCTGTGAAAAATAGGCGATCGCTGTTTTGAGGTGCAAACATAATATTATGTGTAGGATTGACCTTCAGTCCATCTATTGCTTGCACTCTATGTAAACTAACTTTAACATAAATTTTTGTAAATATAAACGTGGAATTCCTGGAATTATTATACACAGAAGAGAATGTGGATAATAAGGACGGTTATTGTAGCGGGATAACAAAATAAACTGGAAAAACAATTAATTTACAATATTTAGGTAAGGTGTTATGTCAAAAACCCAAACCGCGTCTTCTTTTTTATCTAACATCAGTGAGCAAGAACGTGAGGCATTAAAGCGGTTGGTAGATTACACAAAAGTGGAATCGCTACCAGAAGTTTGGCCTTTGGCATCTCAACGATTTGGTGATGTTGTTGCCCTCCGCAGTCCTCACGCCAAACCAGAAATTGTGATTAGTTATACACAGTTAGCGGAGCAAATACAATTATTTGCTGCTGGGTTACAGGCGTTGGGAGTGAAGCTAGGCGATCGCATTTCCTTAATTTCTGACAACAGTCCCCGGTGGTTTATTGCCGATCAAGGCATAATGGCTGCTGGTGCAGTTGATGCGGTGCGTAGTTCGCAAGCGGAAAAAGAAGAATTGCTGTTTATCATCGCTAATAGCGGCAGTACAGCAATAGTAGTTGAGGATTTAAAGACACTTAAAAAACTACAAGACCGTCTCAACGATTTACCAATTCAGTTTGCGATCTTACTTTCGGATGAAGCACCACCAACGGGCGAAACTCTAAAGGTGCTGAATTTTGCACAGTTGATCGAAATTGGGAAAAATCATAATTTTGTGCCAGTTAAACAAAATCGTGATGCTTTGGCAACCCTAATTTATACCTCTGGCACTACAGGTAAACCCAAGGGTGTAATGCTGTCTTATAAAAATTTGATGCACCAAGTGATCACCTTTGGCACAGTATTACAACCAAATGCGGGCGACATTGTTCTCAGCATTCTACCTTCGTGGCATAGCTACGAGCGGACTGTTGAATATTACCTACTATCTCAAGGTTGCACGCAAGTTTATACCAACTTGCGTTCTGTGAAAGGAGACTTGAGACAATTTAAACCTAATTATATGGTGGGTGTACCCCGCCTGTGGGAATCGATTTATGAAGGAGTGCAAAAACAGTTCCGCGAACAACCAGCCAAAAAACAACGCCTAATTAACTTTTTGTTGGGCATTAGCGACAAATATATTAAAGCGCGGCGAGTTGCTCAGGGATTGGATTTAAATAATCTTCATGCTTCAGCCATCGAGCGATTAGCAGCTAAGATCCAAGCATTGGCTTTATTACCCCTCCACGCCTTGGGAGAACGACTAGTTTATGCCAAGGTGCGAGAAGCGACAGGAGGACACGTCAAGCAGATGATTAGCGGCGGCGGTGCGCTTCCCAGACACATCGATAACTTCTTTGAAATTATTGGTGTGCAGATTTTGCAAGGCTATGGCTTGACAGAAACTTCTCCTGTTACCCATGTACGCCGTCCTTGGCGAAATTTGATTGGTGCATCAGGATTACCACTCCCTGCTACAGAAGCTAAAATCGTAGATCCTGAGACAAAAAAGCCTTTGCCAATAGAGAAGCGAGGCTTAGTATTGTTGAGGGGCCCACAAATTATGCAAGGCTATTACCAAAATCCGGAAGCGACAGCGAAAGCAATTGATGCTGAAGGTTGGTTTGATAGCGGCGATTTGGGCTGGTTGACACCACAAAACGACTTAGTGCTGACTGGCAGATCAAAGGATACGATTGTATTGACTAACGGGGAAAACATCGAGCCACAGCCGATCGAAGACGCGTGTTTGCGATCGCCCTACATCGATCAAATTATGCTCGTCGGCCAAGATCAGCGCAGCTTGGGAGCCTTGATTGTCCCCAATGTCGAAGCCCTAGAAAAATGGGCGCAGAACGATCCGGCCACTTCTTCACCTAGTCAAAAAATTGACTTGGAGAGTAGAATGATCCAGGATTTATTTCGGCAAGAATTGAATCGAGAAGTGCAAAATCGTCCAGGCTATCGACCGGATGACCGCATTGGGACATTCAAACTCATTCTAGAACCGTTTTCTATCGAAAATGGTTTGATGACACAAACACTAAAAGTTCGCCGACATATCGTCACGGAACGTTATCGCGATATTATTGACGGCATGTTTGCCTGATAATTCCACCTCCCAACTGTAAAGAGTGAACGTGAAATATTTATGGATGTCTCCAAATCTAATTTGCTTCTGAAACGCGTCGTTAACGTCAAAGTTATTGTGACTCCCCTTTGGAAAGAGGAAGTACAACAGCAGTTACAAACCCAGATCAATCAACTCGATCAGCAACTGCAACAGCTAGACGTAGAGGGACAAAGAGCGATCGCAGCAATTCAAAAGCAGAGTCTGCAACCACCCGGGCCCCAGACCCTCCAACAGATTGACAATATCCAACTCCAAGTCAATCAAAAGAAAAGTGAATTTCTAGAACAAAAAAATCAGTTGCTGCAAAATCTCCAGCAAGTGCAGTTTCTCCAGCAAGATCAGGAAGTCAACCAATTCCAAATGGAAGGCTTTTTCCGGGTAGAGATAGGAGATAACCTGATTAGCAAAATGCAAGTTGAAATCGTTCTACGCGATGGCGTTGTAGAAGAAATTCGCGGCGACATTTAAATTTGTCATTTGTCATTTGTCCGTTGTCATTTGTTTTGTGACCAATGACTAATGACAAATGTGATTTAACTTAGTGCGGGAGAGGCTCCCAGCCGAACATTCTACCTGGGAGCCAGCCCAAACAATTTGCCAGACTGGAGGAGAACTAATAAATAGCGATCGCCCGAAGGCTGACATCTCAACTCGATATTTAACTGCACTAACTGCATCATCACCCCGCTTGAATTGGGTAATCGTCACTAAAGCCTGATTTCGTTGTGGATAAGCTACCTCTACCTTTCGCGTTCCTTCCACTGCTGGTATGCTGTCAAAGGCATTCAGAGCAAGGGTAGCAGGATCGCTTCCTTGGAGAGATGAGTTGATATTTTCTAAGGGTATAGTTTTATAGTTAGAGCGGTCTGGGTATGCCACAACCTCTTGAGATTGATGTATTGCTCTCACCTGCTGGGTTTGCCCATAACTAGTCTCAACAATCGGTGCAGATTGCTGGCGCTGGGTAATATATACTCCAGCGCCAGCAGTGGCAAAGATACCTAGTATCACAATCAAAATGAATTTTAGCTTTGCCGACATAAAAGTAAACAGGAATTTCAAATAGGTTTATTACCAATTTTGAATTCTAGATTGAACTGCATCCCATATCCTCTACCTGTGAGTAGCTCTTGTATCTTAAGCATCCGGTATGAGGAAGTATAAATAGCAATCCCATTTAATCTCTGAGAAACTCGTGCTGATTTTTGCAAGTCAACGATTAAAACGAGATCGAGATATTGGCTAACCCTTAAGGATTGCTCTGTATTATAGACATCCAATTCATATTTAGGTTCCTGGGGTTAAGAGTTAAGAGTTAGGAACTCTCCCAATACCAATTCCCAATCTAAAATATAAAATCTCCAGCCCAAAACTCTCCCGCCAAGATACAATTCGATCTGATGAAAGCTGTTAAAGTCCATAAACCATTGATTTCCAAACCACCCTATGAGCATTCATGAAGTATTTATGCCGGCGCTGAGTTCCACCATGACGGAAGGCAAAATCGTCTCCTGGGTGAAATCGCCAGGGGACAAAGTGGAAAAAGGCGAAACAGTGGTGGTTGTAGAGTCAGATAAAGCAGATATGGATGTAGAAACCTTTTATGAAGGCTTTCTTGCCCATATCATAGTTGAAGCTGGTGAAACTGCCCCGGTAGGATCTGCGATCGCCTTCATAGCCGAAACTGAAGCTGAAATTGAACAGGCGAAATCTCTTGCCAATTCCTCTGGCGTGGCTGCTACTACTACCTCTGCCCCTGAGCCAATCCCTGCCACAGCCTCAGTTGCAACACCTGCCTTAGCGTCTCAAAACGGCTCTAATCACAAAGAAGGCAGACTTGTCGTTTCACCCCGTGCCCGCAAATTAGCCAAAGAACTCAAAGTTGATCTAACTACACTCCAAGGCAGTGGCCCCCACGGTCGTATTGTCGCTGAAGATGTAGAAGCATTGTCCAATAAGGGCAAACAACCCGCCACTGCCCCAGTTGCCCCACCAGCAGCTGTACCAACCAGCGCCCCAGTTGCATCCCCAGCATCTCGGACACCAGCACCTGCGCCAGTGGTAGCTGCTGTTCCTGGTCAAATCGTACCTCTAACTACCTTCCAAAATGCCGTAGTGCGGAACATGGTAGCCACCATATCCGTGCCCGTCTTCCGTGTCGGTTATACAATTACCACTGACGGATTAGACAAACTTTATAAACAAATTAAATCCAAAGGCGTGACAATGACAGCGCTACTGGCGAAAGCTGTAGCAGTGACATTGCAAAAACACCCATTGTTAAATGCTAGCTATTCAGACCAGGGTATTGTTTATCATTCTGATATCAACATTTCCGTAGCCGTAGCGATGGATGATGGCGGATTAATTACACCTGTGTTGCAAAATGCAGATGCAGTGGATATTTATTCTCTATCGCGTACTTGGAAGTCTTTGGTAGAACGTGCCAGAGCAAAACAACTACAGCCCCAAGAATATAACAGTGGTACTTTTACCCTATCTAATTTGGGGATGTTTGGCGTAGACAAATTTGATGCGATTTTGCCGCCTGGACAAGGTTCAATTTTAGCGATCGGGGCATCCCGTCCACAAGTAGTAGCAACACCCGACGGTTTATTCGGCGTGCGGCAACAAATGCAGGTGAATATTACTTCTGACCACCGTATTATTTACGGTGCCCATGCTGCGGCGTTCTTGCAAGATTTAGCAAAATTGATTGAGACAAATCCTCAATCTTTGACAATGTAATTTTGAAAAGACACCAAATTTAAATGTTAGCGCTATGAGCGAACAGCCTTTCTCGTAGAGTAGCGCTAACAATAAACAACACGTAAACTTAAATTTTTATGAACAAATCATGTAGCGATATCACGTCTCTACATGAGTTTATGTCCAAACTGATATCACAGTGACATACGATAACACCCTGAAATATCTGGTTGAGCAGTATCCAGAAGATTTTATCCGCTACTTACTTGCATCTGAAGTAACGGACATCCAGATTCTCAAAACAGAATTAAATCAAGAACCAATTCGTGCCGATTCAGTAACCTTTTTGCAAACTGCCAATCAAATACTGCATTTAGAGTTTCAAACCTTACCAGCATCAACTCCACCCTTGCCACTGCGGATGTTGGACTATTGGGTGCGGCTATATCGACAATACAATTGTGATATCGAGCAGGTAGTGATTTTCCTTAAACCCACAACTTCAGAAGCTGTATTTGTAGATCAATTTACTGCCCGCAATACTACCCATCGTTATCGCGTCATCCGAATTTGGGAACAAGACCCAGAGCCTTTATTGTTATCTCCTGGTTTGTTACCTCTGGCAACTTTGGCGCGAACAGATTCTCCTCAAAGCTTACTTCAACAGGTAGCAGTTCAAGTGAGTATGATTGAAGAAGAAGCCACCAAGCAGAGTATATCGGTATGTACCCAACTTTTAGCAGGGTTGGTATTCGAGCCAGAACTCATTCGTCAGTTTTTGAGGAGAGAAGATATGAGAGAATCTGCCATTTATCAAGAAATTCTCCAAGAAGGGCTCCAAGAAGGGAGACAACGAGGCATTGAACAGGGTATTGAACAGGGTATTGAACAAGGCATTGAACAAGGAAGACAATCAGAACTGAGGCTAGTGATACGTCTATTAACTCGTCGGCTTGGTTCAATTAATTCTCAATTACAATCCCAGTTGCAAGAGTTGTCCTTAGCTCAGTTAGAAAACTTGGGTGAAGTCTTACTAGATTTTGCTAGTGAGGCTGATTTAATGAATTGGCTAAATACAATAGAAAATTAGAGTTTGCTCTAAACCTTTCTACCAGTTACAAAAAAGTCAGATTTTCATACCAAGCACCTTGCTCTGTTGTTTCTGCTTCAATTTTTTGACGATACTCTGCTTTTAATTCTGCCATTTGCTCTGATGAAACCTGTAACAAGGGATTTTCTCTAGGATGAAACCATCCTCCATTCCATTCTTTAGCTTGCTCTAGATTGCAGTAGAAACCTAGTTGTTGGGTCTTCACTTGAATATTTTGAAAACCAGCTTCTGCATTTAAAAAAGAAAAAAGGTGGGACTAAGCTGTTACGCAGTTAAATTTAATAAACTGCATTACCTTTATTTTTAATTCTACGCTCCCATTTAATAATAAGACCTCCTTTATTTAGCAGTTTATTTAGCAATT
>NZ_JACJSF010000090.1 GCF_014698035.1 Desmonostoc muscorum FACHB-395 | reverse complement strand
CGGCAGGTGAGTTAAAAGCCAAAGTAATTGGCAAGGGTTGGCGAGTTAAACGCAGTGACCTACAAGAGTACGTTGACAAGCTGTTTTGATTCTCGCCAAACTGCGACAGTGTAAAACTCGCCAATAGTATAGAGCAGGTATAGCCCTTTGAAATGCTGGCGACATTTGACGAGATTCAATACCAGTATTCATGATAGCGATCACTGTCATAGCTGCTATTTATGTAACAAATGATTGCAGACATCAGCCGATTGAGCAAGTTTGTGTTGTCTAAATTTGAGTTTTTTAAGGGCTAAAGAGGATCAATTCAAATATAGATTTCAACCAATGGTATTTAGAATTTATAAGCTATTTACTAATGATATTTCTGGCAAGTAAGAAAAAAAAGTAAGAAAAAGTTTGATTATTCAGTTAAAAGGCTTGAATAGCAAGGGTTTCAGTCGCCAATGCTGGGCAACTCTCTTGCTCGGTTGAAGCTACTCTTTTTTGAAGAAAAGAGGGTACTGATTTCCACATGCCTTGAAAAATATCCTTTAAGGAGGGGATGTTGCACCCCTTTAAGGGAATATAATGCACAGATTATCCCCCCCTGGGGGATAATAAAACAGATCAGTATTTCCAATAACATGATCTCCAGTAGTTAATTTGTCGCGGCTACAGGTATTACGATGGTCGTTTTTTTGCGTCACGAGAAGAGCCGTGTGAAATCAAATAGGGTGTAGTTTTTGTGAGAAAAATACTCAAAATTCTTAATTTCCCCCGATTTCAATGTCAAACTGTAGCACTGGTTCTTGGTGAAAAGACTTGTAATTAAGTAGACAAATAAGGGGGACAATCTCTAGTGTCAAGCAATTTTTTTAATCATTTTTTGGAAAACGATAAAACAGACATAGATATCTTCCAAGGAGCGACAATTCTTGTCGTAGATGATCATCAGGATATGCTTCTGGTAATGACCGAGCTTTTTGAAAGCTATGGAATTCAAGTACTCAGGGCATCAAATGCCTTAACAGGATTAGAGGTAATTAAACAATATGCGGTGGATCTTTTAATTTCAGACATTACTATGCCCTTGAATGATGGGTATTGGTTGATACAAAAAATTCGTTCACTTGAGTATTCACAAACTAGAGAAATTCCCGCAATTGCTTTTACTGGAAATACTGAAGATAAGGCAGATAAAAAAGCACTTGCATCTGGATTTCAAGCTTATATTCAAAAGCCTTCAACCGCTACAGAGTTAATAACAGAAGTAGCAAAACTGTTAAAGAGTAGGAAATATACTTTGTGTCAGGGTGAATATTTGCAAGAAGCAAAATGCGATCTCTGCTTTGGATTTTTGAATATTTCTATCCCAGATTTTACACTATTGTGGTAAGAAAAACGCTTGGAAAGCAGATGTAAGTTAGGAGAAAAACTTTGCTAAACTGGCGATAAAACTATTGAATACAATAGAAAGTTAAATTTTCTAGCATTGTATTCGCTAATACAATGAACCCTCATCAATCTTCTGAGCCATCACCATCGGATTCTATTGCTGTTGAACCATTGACACAGAAGCAGCAAGATAAAAGCAATGAATTATTTCCTGTAGTCGGAATTGCCGCATCTGCGGGAGGGTTAGAAGCATTTACGCAGCTACTGAATCATTTACCCATCGACACGGGAATGGCATTTGTACTGATTCAGCACTTAGATCCAAATCATAAGAGCCTGCTAAGTGAGATTCTGGCGAGGGAGACCCAGATGCCCGTCCGTGAAGTGCAGAATGGGATGTTTGTAGAACCGAACCAGGTACATATCATTCCGCCGAACACGAAGATGACGCTGGCTCAAGGGGTGCTGCAACTCATGGCCCGTGAGAAAATTCATGGGAAATATATGCCTGCTGATGCTTTTTTTGCTTCGTTGGCGGCAGAAAGAGGAAGCAAAGCCATCAGTGTTGTCCTATCTGGAAGTGATGGAGACGGCGCACAAGGGTCAGAAGCAATTAAAGCGGCTGGCGGCATCACCTTTGCTCAGTGTGAAGAATCGGCACAATTTAGTAGTATGCCGAATACTGCTATTGCTACTGGTGATGTGGATTTTATTTTACCGCCGCAAAAAATTGCTGAGGAACTAGCTCTTATTGCTCGTCATCCTAACGTTACCCGTCCGTCTCCACAAACAGTTGAGCCACTCTCTAAAAGTGAGACTGCTTTGCCAGCAATCTTTGCAATGCTGTTAACTACCACTGGTGTTGACTTTACGCATTATAAGCAAACGACTTTAAACCGACGAATTGCGCGGCGGATGGTGCTGTATAACTTGGAAAGTCTAGAAGATTACGTGCAATATCTGCAAAATCATCCAGATGAAGTGCAAGCACTTTACCAGGAAGTCTTAATCAGTGTCACCAGTTTTTTCCGTGATCCGGAAGCTTATCAAGCTTTGAAAGAGCGAGTATTTCCGGCGTTCGCCAAGGGGCAGTCAGTTGATGAGCCGATTCGGATCTGGGTACCAGGCTGTGCAACCGGAGAGGAGGTTTATTCAATTGCTATTTCTTTAATGGAATTTTTGGAGAATGTGCTTCCCAAACCGGCTATTCAAATTTTTGCGACAGACATTAATGAGACAGCAATTGAAAAAGCCCGCATAGGTATCTACAAACCAAACCAAATAGTTGATGTCTCACCAGAACGGCTAAGACGCTTCTTTAATCAAGTAGAGAGCGGCTATCAAATCAGCAAGCCGATTCGGGAACTCTGTGTTTTTGCTAAACAAAACCTCATCAGCGAACCGCCATTTTCCAATCTGGATATCATTAGTTGTCGTAATGTCTTGATTTACTTTGAATCTGTTTTGCAAAAGCAGGTAATGCCCATTTTTCATTACAGTCTCAAGCCCACTGGGTTTTTGATGTTAGGTATCGCCGAAAGTGCAGGAGAATTTTCCAACTTATTTACTTTAGCAGACAGAAAAAACAATATTTATACCAAAAAATTAATACCCACTCCACTTAACTTTAACTTTGCCAGCAGCAACTATCCTGTAGCGAAAGTAGCTGCTGGTAAATCTATGAGTCATAAAACTTGGGATATTACTGACTTAAATAAACAGGCTGACCAGATTCTTTTGAATCGTTATGCCCCAGTTGGCGTGATGATTAACGACAATCTGGACATTCTGCAATTTCGAGGGGAAACCAGTCCTTATCTGCGACCCGCCCCTGGAGATCCCAGTTTTAATTTGTTCAAAATGGCGCGAAAAGGACTGCTGGAAGAGTTGCGGACTGCGATTCATCAGGCAAAAAGGGAGAATGTTCCTGTGAGAAAGGAACAGCTACAGATGGAAGGGAGCGAGTCGTCTAGGAAAGTCAGCATTGAGGTGATTCCGTTTCAGCCGGATTCATTGGAAACTCGCTGCTTTCTTGTTTTATTTGAAGATGTACCTGCTCCAACAAATCGACAAGTGACCATCACACCTGGAAATGTAGAACAACTAGGTAGCGAGGAAATACTCCGACTCCAACAAGAACTAGCAGCCACCAAGCAAGAACTTGCTGCAACTCAAGAATATTTGCAATTGATTAGTCAGGAGAATGAGTCCACCACTCAACACCTGAAAGTGGCGAATGAAGAAATCCTCTCCAGCAATGAGGAACTACAAAGCACTAATGAAGAGTTGCAAACAGCCAAGGAAGAGGTACAAGCAACCAACGAAGAATTACATACAACTAATCAAGAACTGCAAAATCGCAATCTCGAATTACACAAGGTCAATAATGACCTGTTGAATGTACTCAGTAGTGTTAATATTCCAATTCTCATACTGAGCAACGATTTACAGATTCGGCGTTTCACGCCAACAGCACAGCGTTTACTGAATCTTATTCTCACAGATGTGGGACGACCATTTAGTGATATCCGCTCCACTATTGACGTTCCTAATTTAGAGTCATTGTTCATAGAGGTAATTGACACCTTAGCTGTCAAAGAACTGGAGGCGCAAGACCAAGAAGGGCGTTGGTATAATCTGCGAATTCGACCTTACAGAACTACAGAAAATCACATTGATGGCGTGGTGATGGTGTTGATGGATATAGATGCCCTCAAACGCAGTACAAAGCAGTTGCAAGCTGCTCTTGATTATGCCCAAGCTGTGGTGGAAACTGTGCCAGAGCCTTTAGTAGTTCTCAATGCTGACTTACGAGTTATCAAAAGCAATCGGGCTTTTTATCGAATGTTTCAGGTAACGCCCGCCCAGACAGAACAGCAACCAATTTTTGAGTTAGGAAACGGTCATTGGAATATTCCCGAACTGCGATCTATTCTGTCAGACATTCTCACTCATAACACCCAGGTTGAAAGTTTTGAGCTTTGCTGTAACTTTGAAAAAATTGGGCAAAAGACTATATTGCTCAATGGTTATAGAATTTTACAACCAGGAAATCAGCAGATGATTCTGCTGGCACTTCATGATATTACACAGCAGAAGTTGTTTGAGGAAGAACGCACCCAGCTATTGGCTAAAGAGCAGTCAGCGCGCTTGGAAGCGGAGGCATCTAACCGAATTAAGGATGAGTTTTTATCTACTCTATCCCACGAACTTCGCAACCCCCTCCACAGTATTTTGGGATGGTCTGATTTACTCCAGGAACAAAACCTTGATACCGCTCAAATTAATCGTGCAATTGACATGATTGGGCGTAGTGCTAAAGCGCAAATCCAATTGATTGAGGATCTTCTAGATATCTCGCGCATTACTACTGGCCAACTCCGTCTGAATATTTGTCCAATTGATCTAGGTTCTGTAATTGAGGCAAGCCTTGAGATAGTTAGATTATCGGCAGAAGTCAAAAATATTCAAATTGAATGCCACCTGCAACCTGTGATTGGAAAGGTACTGGGGGATGGGTTGCGATTGCAGCAGGTAATCTGGAATTTGTTTTCTAATGCCATCAAATTTACTCCTTCTGGGGGAAGTATAGTTGTCACACTGGAGCAAGTTGATTCCCAAGCCCAGATTCGAGTTAGTGACACAGGTATTGGTATACCTAATGACTTTCTCCCTTATATCTTTGATCGGTTTCGTCAGGCTGACAGTAGCAAAACTCGTGCTAATCAAGGACTGGGCATAGGGCTGTCCCTTGTCCGTTATTTAGTCGAACTTCATGGCGGCACGGTTCAGGCAGAAAGTCCAGGTATAAGCTTAGGGACAACTATCATCGTTGGGCTACCACTGAACACCAATCTTGAAGGGGATTTTAGCTCTTGTGATCCAGAGGTGATAGATATTTCCGCGTCCTCGGAAATATTTGTTGATAACATTCCTTCCCTGGAAGGTTTGCACATACTTGTTGTAGATGACGATGCCGTTATACTTGAGTTAACGAAGATGATGCTACAAAATCACGGGGCTGAAGTAACTGCTGCCGCATCCGCTGATGAAGCATTCTCAATACTCACCAGCCAACCAGGGTTGTATGATGTGCTATTGTCTGACGTTGGGATGTCGAACCAAGATGGCTATACCTTGATCCGGCGAGTGCGCTCTCTTAGTGCTGAGGCTGGGGGACAAATTCCCGCAGCAGCAATGACAGGGTATATCAGTAGTACTGATATCCAAGAATCTAGGGAAGCAGGTTTTCAAATGCACATTCCTAAACCCGTCGAGCTAACCCAATTGGTATTTATGGTTGCCAACTTAGCTAGACGAACTAAAAATACTTAAAAGATAGTAACTATTATTAATATTGAAAATTAGATAAATCCTGAGATAGCCACGACTGTGCAATACAGTTGCGCGGTCGAGCCTCACTGTGGCGATCGTCGCCAATGTTGAGCAAGAAGGTTATGCAGTCGCTCCTCTCAAAAACCTTGCTCAAGCTGGGGTTTTTTGCATTAACCCTCGAAAAGGGGGATTCTAGAATTTGTTGTTGAATGGTACTTCACTCTTTTGATTAGTACGCGAACGGTGAAAGCTAGTCAGGGTGAAGATTATCACTATTTCTTAGACGATCTAAGAATGGTATTTTGAGACATGTAAAGAGACATAATTCAGACTTGTCTCAAATTGTATACTTTCTGAGACAGGGTTTAGCCAAAAATCTTATCTGGCAAGAGTTATAGGGTGATAGCGTCAAAACTCACTTTTCATAATCCCCCTTTTCGAGGGTTTATCCCAAAAACCCCTATTTCGCTGGTTGCTAATCACGATGATTCAAACACATCTTCAATCCTGAGATTTACTTATGGGTACTTTGCTCAATGGACACCAACATAGGCTTGTCAGTGGAGCCATTTTTTACCCCCGCTTTACGGATTGGTAGGCTATCCTCTACCGTAGGGGACGCAGTTGTTAACCGTGTTCTGTATGCTTTCACTCCTGCACCTGGAGGAAGGGGTTCTCACCCTCATGGTCATTCAGTTGTCAAGGTTCTGTTATCATTACCTAACAGCTAATCCTCTGAAACCTTTGCAGGCTCTAGTTTCTAGCTAACGAATCGCACTTCCATCCTTAGCGTACAAATTATCTCTTTTGGTACGGTGATGCCATTATATAGAATTTTTCCACATAACATCCTCTGCGTAGAATCTTTTGCGGAAAATTTTGGAATATCAGTGCAAATAAAATACTTCTAAAGTCCGTAAATTTTATAATTGGCTTATCGTTTTGGCTCATGATTCATGCAGCATTACACGTATGGGCTAATACGTGTAATAAGAACCTCAAAGTCTTCTCTATTCATGCAAGGGGATGAACGCTGTTACCAGAGACGTGCTGGGGTTAGCCACGACTAACTAAGGCATCTGTGACGAGCAGCTTTTAGTAAAACAGCTAGGCTAATCCATCATAAGGGGTTATTTTTCTAGCTAAATTTGTTTAATTAGACTGAAGGCTTATTCCGTTCTCTACGTTGCAATAGAAGAGGTAAGCTGTATCAGCAAACGATAAGACGGTATGAGGACGAATCAAACAAGCAATCGAGAAAGTAAGTTAAATTCACGACAGCCCCTTGTTGGAATCAGGATCTTGCTGGTAGAGGATGAGCCAGATATTGCAGACCTGCTCATCTTCGTTCTGGAAACAGCAGGTGCAGAGGTGATGGCTTTCATCAACGCAGAGGCAGCCTTCGGCATCCTCGAATCGTTTCATCCCAATATTCTGGTATCCAATGTCAGGTTGCCTGAGCATAATGGAAATTGGTTGATTGAGCAAATTCGGGGACATTCCAGCCCATACTTCCGGCAGTTGCCAGCAATCGCTATTACTTCTTATACACGGGAATTTTCCGAAAGTAAGGCAATAGATGCAGGCTTTGATCGATTTCTAGTTAAGCTTGAGAATCTAGAGTCAATAGAGAGTGTGATAGTTGAATTACTATCCAGCCGTGATTATATGGACTAAAGTTAGCAACAAGCGTACTCAAGTCATGAACCTGTGGTTTACCGCTATCTAATGGCTCTTAAGTTCTAAGGCTATGAGTCGAACTTATTTTTATATAGTTTGTCCTGTAAGCCTTGCTAAAACTGCAACTAGCTCATCAGGTTCAAAAGGCTTACGAATAACCTCTTGAAACCCTGCATCTATTGCTTCGCTAATGTCTTCTGGATACACATAACTTGTTAAAGCCACGGCTGGAAGAAACCCACCCATTGACGCTTCTTTGTTTCTGATGGAGCTAACTAGTGAGTAACCGTCCTTGTTAGGCATCCCGATGTCGCTGATCACAATATCTGGTTTCCACTCTTCAATTGCTTCTATAGCTTCATCCACCGATGTTGCCGTTTTGGTTTGTGCCTGGTAATCTGACAAAATAAACGTAACTACACACAAGCAATCTTCATTGTCATCTACCACAAGTACCCTTAAACCATTGAGGGATGGAGATTGACTTTGCGGTATTTGCTCTAAAAACTCTCTATCTTTTTGTGGATATGTCTCGTTAGAATTTTTTGGCAACATAAAATAACCTCCTACTTGGTGATCTCAATTAGGAGTCTTAATAAGCAGATGGTGGTCGCCATCTGCTTTTAGACATTTTCATTACTAAATCAACAATACAATAATCTATATAGCCCTATATTTTCAATTCCTTTTTCTCTTAAGCTTGTTATAGCAAGCTTTGACCTCACACACTGAAGATATTACTTGTGTAAAGTAGTACTTATTTCACTATAATTCTAAGTAATAAAGTAATCATTTATCAGTGTGGTAGTTCAGAAAAGATTACGATTAATAACCTTATCCTTCTCAAATAAATCTGACTTAACCGACCAGAATCGAGTCGAATTATTACAATCCAAGCAACTCTTAAGTTCTAGGCGGCGAAGCTCCGTGTCTGCCGATGCCTGTAACAATCTGGGTGGCTCAACGAGTGGATTTGTGGCAGTGGCAGACACTGCAAGGATTGAGCGAAGCGGTTAAGAGTTGCGCCATCGCTAGAGAGATATTCCTTTATTTTGTCTGATTGATTGTTGCTGTTTTTCTGATATTATTTGTTGCAATATGCGGTCTGCTTCTTGCCAAAAGTTCAGGTCTTCGTTTTTAACCTTACCCACATTAATCGGTGAATACTCAAGCTCACCTGACTGGTTTCGGTTGACTGCCACTCGGAAAATCTCACCTCGTTCATCATGGGTAAATACCAGTTCTCGACCCTGTTTCTCTAAAGTGGCACGTTTAAATCTAAGGCTATTTGAGCCAGTTTCTCTTAATTGCCAGTTGATTAATTCAACAGCAATAGGCACAGCCATCGCTAAGAATTCCGATTCTTTACGCTGCTTTTCATCGAGTGACTGTTCTGGTTCTGACTTTTGAGTTGCCAGTTGATTGCTAGCGATAAGTACCAATTCTCTAGCTTCCTCTTGTGTCCATCCGGCTGGACTGGCTTTGATAACTTCTTCAACATCTTGGGGTGGCTTATTATCTAATAGCGCCCGTATAGCGACTTCTTTATCTCGGTCAGTCACTAATAAGTTTTGCAAGTCGGCGTTGTAATACTTATATAACTCGGCTGTTTGATTCGGGGTTAGCTTTGCTTCATCTGTGGTTATAGTTGGAGTTTGATTAAGAGCAATTGCATCCACTGGTTTTTGCGATCTATGCAGTTGCTCCAAATAAACAATCGCTGCTTCCAGGTCGTCGAATATGGTTCTTCCGGCTGATAGCTGCTGCTGAGATTGAGAAAGTTGTTGTGTTAATTCTAATACTGTTTCAGTTAATGCTGAAGAGACAGTCGATTGCTCAACATAATCAGAAATTGATGAAATGGCTCTCTTCTCTAGATATGATTGTAACTCAGTTGCAAGAACTGCATCCAGGTCATTAAATGTAGTTTTAGCTGTAACGAGTTCCTCTTTATATTGAGAAAGTTGTTGCGTTAATTCTAATACTGTTTGGGTTAATGCTGAAGAGACAGTTGATTGCTCAATATAATCAGTAATTGATGAAATAGCTTTCTTCTCTGCATGGGATTGTAACTCATTCGCAAGCACTGCATCCAGGTCATTAAATGTAGTTTTAGCTGTAACAAGCTGCTCTTTGTATTGAGAAAGTTGTTGCGTTAATTCTAATACTGTTTGGGTTAATGCTGATTCAACAGCCGATTGCTCAATATAATCAGTAATTGATGAAATAGCTTTCTTCTCTACATGGGATTGTAACTCATTCGCAAGCACTGCATCCAGGTCATTAAATGTAGTTTTAGCTGTAACAAGCTGCTCTTTGTATTGAGAAAGTTGTTGCGTTAATTCTAATACTGTTTGGGTTAATGCTGATTCAACAGCCGATTGCTCAATATAATCAGTAATTGATGAAATAGCTTTCTTCTCTACATGGGATTGTAACTCATTCGCAAGCACTGCATCCAAGTCATTAAATGTAGTTTTGGCTGTAACGAGTTCCTCTTTGTATTGAGAAAGTTGTTGTGTTAATTCTAGTACTGCTTCAGTTAAGGCTGACTCGACAGTTGATTGCTCAATATAATCAGAGATTGATAAGATAGCTTTCTTCTCTGTATGGGATTGTAACTCTTGAGTAATCGCCGCGTCTAGTCCGTCGAATACAGCTTTATTCTTAGCTAGCTGCTGCCGATATTGAGAGAGTTGTTCTGTTAATTGTGGTAACGTTTCACTTAAGGCATCATCAACTACTGACTGTTCAATAAAGTCAGCAATTGCATTCACAGTTCTTTGTGATAAGAGTTGTTCCTTAAGAGCAATCGCCGCTAATAGCTCGTCGTATGTGGTTCTTACGGCTGATAAATTCTGATGATACTCAGACAGTTGTTTTGTTAACTGTGGTAATGTTTCAATCAAGGTTGACTCAACTGCTGACTGTTCAATAAAGTCAGCGATTGTATTTATGAGTTTTAAACTGGCTCGTTGTTCTACATCTGATTTAGCTGGGTTTAGCTGGTGTTTATTTTCGGCTATAGCCTGAGCTTCTTTCGGGAAGATGGTTGATATTAGTTGCTGATTAACTTGGCTATTATCTACAGATTCTAAGAAATTATTTAAGCGTTTAATTTCGCTATCGTCCCGTAATGGGTCATAATTTATCCCCAATTCGGTCTGGAGCTTTGTAAAGGAACACTTATATTTATTGAGATTACCTCCCTGTTTCCAGAGCAGATGAGGGCTACCATCTTCATTAACTGAGCCGACATCAATACCAAATTTAATACCCCTTACCCCGCCGTGACCGTAATAACTGACTATAGCTTTAACTTGATGCTCTCTCCATAAGCGTTCAATTAACTGGGGCATTCTAGGTTTATCTGCTGCCACTTGCTCAATTGCTCGGCGCATTATTTCTTCGCCTGGAAGTCCATCGCGCTCGACTCGTTCAAGTTGATTACGAGTCATAGCTTTCTGCTTACTTTCCCAACTGCTCTGTACTTGGGTTAGCTGAAATTCTCGCTCTAGCAATCGGGCGGAGTGTTCCGAATGGGCGTAATTATTCCAGGTACGAATAGATTTACTATCTAGGTTATTGACTCTAGATGCAACGATATGGGTGTGGTCGTGTTCTTTGTCTGAGTGTCGCGCTATAAAAAAGTCATAAGCTGGTAGTTCAGTTTCTATAAATTCATCAACTAGCTCTTTTAGTTTGGTGTCAGCTATCCTTTTATCAGGCTGTTTAACTTGAGCTTCATCACCCTGAAGCCGCGATAGTACAATGACCGATACCAAGTGACGTTGGGATAGATTAGCTAATTCGTCATCATTTAGCGTTCTATCATTTTTCGGTATACTAAGCATTAAGTGATAGCAGGGGTCTTTTAGCTGCGGATTAAGATGGGCTGATAAGGTAAACTGCTCTACCAGTTCATTGGAAGAAGAACCGTACATATTCCCACCAATAATTTTAGCTTTCTCTTTCTCAAGCACATATTTAGTAGTACCGCGAAATGATTTATTAGCTTTGACTTTGGTAATCATTTCACTGCCCCTCTGCTGTTGTCTGAGTGAGTGATTGTCGAGTCTGTTCTAAAAGTGCTGTCAGTTCTTCAAGAGTTTTCAGATATGATTTCACCTCATTACTCAGGGGTTGACTACCAATTTTCACAGCTTCGTTAATAGCCCTAGTCTGCTGATTCAGATTGTTACCAATCTTCTTTAATTCATAGATAGCCTGTCGGTTAACTTCGGGAATGACTAACTTAGGATGTGGTAGAGAGTAATCAAATAATCTGGCTCTAATATAGTCACTTTGCACGACTCCACTACACCGTTGCTCTAACCTAGCTTTCTCGGCATAGCTAGCCCTAAATGTGATGGTTACTTCTCGCTTTTCATCTGGTGCTACTGACCGATTGGTTAATGTGTCAGCTAGTTGATTACTGAGATTTATACGTGGGTCTGGCTGCATAACTAGTTAAGCGTTTAGCTATTTTTATCTTTATTTTTAACCGGGTTATTCGCTGTAGCTGCTACGGCGCGGAGCGCCGAGCAGGTAGGCGGATAACCCGGAACTCTCTTGACTTATTAACCCCTTGAAAAGAACGGTTTTCCGGGGGTTTGGGGGACACCCCCAACAAGCAACCACGCCGCTTTTACCGAAGGTAAAAGTAGCACGAAGTGCGTTACGGCGTATTGCTTGCCTCACCCCCACGACGGGCCTCACCCCCACGACGGGCTAGGGTAAACCAGAACCAGGAGGCACAACCGGAGACTGGGGGAGTAAGAGACTTTGGCGAACCACGAGTGGCTGTCTGCAATCACCTCGGTTACACCGAGGGCAGGGTCTATTGGGCAATGCTGGCCATACTAGTGATACGAAGGATGTTAATTCATGGGTAACTGCTTTTTTAGACTAGTCTACCTCACGAAGATACAAACCTTTTTCTGTTGATATTCGTCACATCACGACAAGAAACTTAAACTTTTTTTGACCACGAATTTTTTACAATGGAATAATTTATTACTAGTGCTGAATATGTCGCGCAAACCGAAAGCTGTCCCTTTATCAAAAATAGAAGATATTCAAACCAGTCTCAAACAGAAAGCCGCGACTCCTAAAACTATCAGCTTGTCAGATTTAGTTCTCAGTTTGGCTAAACCTATTCAAGATATGTTGGATGCTGGCTACTCCTATGAAGATGTTTCTGATGTGTTCAAAGGTCATGGGGTAGAACTGGCGGCCAGTGGTCTGAAGATTTTTCATAAAAAAGCTTCAACATCAACTGACCATAATTTGAGTAGTTCATCATCATCTAAAGCGGTTGATGAATCAGTTAATTCTGACTCCGAGCCAGAATCAACTGATTCATCAACCTCAAATAATGACTTGGTTTCGCCAGTAGAGCCGGACAGTTCACCAATTGATAGTAGTGAACCATCCGGCTCATCATCAACTAAAACTAGTAAACGAAATAAAACAACATCTAAGACTTCTGCCCAATTTAATATCACTGATAGGAGTGAATTATGAAACGTATCGTGATGATACTGGGGGGCAAGGGTGGTACAGGTAAGACTGCCTTTACTCGCTTGCTATTGGATGTAATGCACTCGAAGGGCATTAATTATCTAGCTTATGACGCAGATACAGAGAATCCAGAACTGTACGAGTACTATCAAAACTTTGGCTCAGGGGTAAGGCTGTTAAACTTCCTAGAGGTGGCAGAGGCGAAACGCTTCTTTACGGAAATCAAAGCGGAATCACCCGACTCAATAATCGTAGATATGCCGGGGGCATCAAGCAATAAAACCAGGGAGATTATCAGTAAATTTGGGCTATTCAAGATTGCAGGTGATTTGGGTTATCGAGTAACACTGGTGACTGTATTAAACCTTGGATACTCGGTGATCACTAGCTTAAAAACGATGGCTGACTTCTGCGGCGCTCAAGCAGATTATGTGATAGTAAAAAATCTGTGTTGGGATAAAGGTTCAGGTTTTCAGCGCTGGGAGAATAGTAAAACGTCGGCAGCGATATCTGAATTGAAAGGCATAGAAATAGAAATGCCAGAGCTAGACTACTCGACCTTTGACACGTTGACAGAAAAAGGTCTACCTTACTCGGCTGCTACAGAAGAGAACGGATTTCCCTTTGGAGATTACCTGCTAGTGAGTGGATTTTTAGATCAGGCAAAACCAGAGCTTGAAAAAGCTGGGGCTTATTTGGGGTTGCAGCAACCAGAAGTTCTGGTTGCTGCTTTAGAAAACACTACGACATCAAAACAGACAAAAGTTACTGCGTCTACTTCTCGTCGGGGTCAAAAGAAAACTAATGAGCAACAACAATAATGGCAACGGCAATCACAGCAATCCTTACTCTGAAACTGCCAATTCTGTAGAGAGCAGTGAACAGGGTGAGGTCAAGATAGCACTAGGCAGATTATATAGAGAGTTTGAAAATTTTAAGCAGTCACAAAAAACTGAACGCGAAAGAGATAGGGCGGAGTTACAAGCATGGTCACAGACGAATTTAATTCAGAGTCAACTGCTCAACCAAGCGATAGCGACAATCGAGATCCTGACGAAGGAATTGAAGAATCAGAATCTCTCATCGAGCGAGTACGAGAAGAACAACGAAGATTTGAGACAAGAATTAACTCCCTTACTGACGCAGTTAAAGAATACGCCCAAGTCCTCAGCGACATTAGAGAGCTTAGAGTTCAAAGGGCTGAAAAGCGAGATAACAGAATTAAAGCATGGTTGGAAAATAGTAGTAGCTCACATCGAGAAGTTGAACGGGACGATCCAAGAGTTGAAAAACACTCCTCACCCGAAACCCATCACGATAGAAAAAGAGGTTTATCGCGCTGAACCCATAAGTAAATATGGGACGATGGGGTTGTTTAGTGCATTATTTACTTTGTTGATTTTCTTTGGATTCAATCAATTTATTCCGGTAAATATCTCGAACGATATCGACATCTATTTGAGAGCAATTTTGCGGCGTACAGATTATAGTAATGCCAAGCTACAACGGGTAGAAAAGCGTTTGGGGACTGACCCAAATCGAAGATGAAGGGCAAGATATAGCGATTGGGGCAAACAGAATTAACGTGATATTTGCCCCAATAATAGAAATAATCAGAGATAAGAATGCACAAGTTTACCTTGCGCTGACCACTTCTCATCTAGAAGGCGACAAGCGACGTAAACAACATTTTGAGGATTGCGCTTGTGTCTTCCATTCGTACCCCAGGAACGAACAGTATAATCACCTTGATAACCTAAAACAAGTGCTAGCTCGTCGTAAGTTAACTGCCATTTTTTCTTAAAATCAATTGGGTGCATAGATGTAAATCCATTACTAGGATTCAGGCTTTTGATATCTTGATGTCTTGGAACTAAGTGGTTTCTTAATGGCTTTTTGAGATTGCAGTAAGATTAAAAAGCGGTAAATCCTGACTTCTCACAACCCTTCAATTGGTTGGATTCTATAAGTTGTGCAATCGCACCCCTTAAATAGCGAACGCCCTTTTTCTCTTCGCCCCACTTTCGGCTATTTCTAATCGCAGCAAAGCTGACTGGTGTTGTAACGGCTGAAGTAACAATGTTTAAAATTTGCGACAAATCAGCCTCAGAAATACTGACTTCTTCTTCTATCTCTGCAATCTCAACGTCTTGGGTAGGCTTTGAGAAAATGGACTCAAGCTGATTAACTGCGTCATCTGGTGCAATTTTCTCCCCTCTGGGCATAACTGCTGGCTGGTGATGCTGCACCAGTTCCGGGAAGAATTTGAGTAATGTTCTTGCTGGATCTGGCTGACCATTTCCTGGGTGTAACTCTATCTTTAACCAGTCAGGAATCATGCCGAGATTGCCACCGCTAATAGGTTCAGCAAAGTTATTAGGGTTGGCTTTGAAATATTCGCCACTAGCAACATTAATTTTTCGCAATCCGCCAGCGCTGACAGACTGAGCTACACAACCAATAAAGTTAACCGATAGCTTAAAGGTATCTGCTAGTCCTGCTGTGGCCTTGCCAACCACAGAAGTTAAGTTAGAGCCATGCAACACAATGATTAATGTACCGCCACACTTAGCGAAGCGAGAAAGTAAATATTGAATAGCCCAAGTGCGATCGCTCTCATCAAGTAAGGACAGCAAGCGCATCGCCTCATCAATGACTAACAGTAAGTTTTTGTGGGAGTAAGGTTCACTTGCATCTAAACCTTTAAGAAATTTAAGCAAGTCACGGGCAACTAGTTTATCTGCACCGTCCGCATCTTTTTCAGGGTACTTAAGAGCAGAAATCAGATTACAACTAAACGGGTAAACGTCCACCCCGGCTGTAAAGTATTGGGTATTTAATCCCGAATCTAAAGCTAGAGATAATGTTGCCAAGATTGCTGCTAAGGTTCCCTTGCCACCTCGCTGAGTACCAGCGATCGCTATCACTTGAGAACTCATCATGTCTTCTATTTGAAAACCACTTTTCGTTAAAGCAGCGATGAGTGCGTTTGCTCTATTCGCCAGAGGGAGATGAGTTATAGTCTCTGGTGAAAGCCCATTAGCTGATGGCTGTAATTCTGTAGGTCTAGAAAGTTCCGAAGCTTGGGGACTGTGGCGAATATCTATCTGTGGTGATTGAAATTGCTTAATATCTACGGTCGGTGGTAACTGGGTTTGAACCTGTGCAATAGCACTTATCTCTGACAAATTCACCCGACTGTCAATCGTCACATCTTGTAAATGGAGAGCCATACTTTGATAAGTAGGTAGCTGACGACCCTTAAGCTTGCCAAACCAGCCAAACATCCAGCGATAAGCATAAAAACGTTTTCCTGGTTCAACTTGGGTTAAATACTGCCCAATATTTTCAAATTCAGCATGAAGAAAGGCGTACTCTTCAGCCTCGTGTCGCTCTAGAAATTTAACAGTATTAGCAAGATGATCCGCTTGATAATTGTTTCGATTATCATAGTCACCAGCACGAGCAATCGCGTCTATAAAGTTGCCACGTACAAATGGTATTGGTGCAATTTCTTTGGTTCTATTGGAGTGTTCGACAACAAACCATAGCCACGCAGCACCGCCAATTAAACCACCAACTATAGCCAGTGGGTTGACCGCATAACAAACTGCTCCTATCCCCCCAGCCAGCAAGCCAAGTACACGGGTCATGTCTGCTTCGTTCTCAGCCGACCGCGCCATTTCAAATAATTGATCCTTGCGCTCTTGCAACCATTCAGAAATATTCCCAGCTTCTAAATGGGATAAGGCCGGATATGATTCGCGTAAGTGTTCCGTTTCCTTAGTTGTAATTTTTGGGATATTATTGCTTTGCATAAAACAAATGCCCTGTTGAATTAAGAAGCCGCTCAATGTAGAGAGTTGTTGAGCAGCACTCACTTTAACCAAGTCGCAAGTCGCAAGTCGCAAGTGAAGAACTCTCAAACGGTTCAGTTTAAGTCCCCGGCTTCTATCAAGCCGCAAGTATGTGTTTGCGGGGTCTAAATCCCCCATACATTACTTACTTGCGACTTGCGACTTGTCACTTGCGACTTGCTTTTAATCTTTGGTCAATCCCCAAATGGCGAACCCAATTTCACCAGCCATCATTGTCCCAATGTTGAATAAGGTGCAGCCCAAAATCATAAATGGATCTGTAAATTGAAACGGGTTACGAGCTGCAAAGGTGGTGACAATATCGAATACCCAAACAGCAATCACAACTAACCCAGCGCTAGAGCGATCGCGTGTCCCTGCGGTCTTATAATCTTTCCAAAGCTCACCAACAAGGTCAATCTTGCCACTAGGCTTGGTTTCAAGCTCATAAACCATGTGGTCTTGAAGTTCCCGCCTAGCTGAATCTGGGTTTTTACCGCGCAGGGCGTGGGCTTCGATTACTTGCACACCTACCGAAATCATAAATGCCAAGTAAGAGAATGGGTTGAACAGTGCAAATGGCACATTTAGCCAATTCCAAGTCGGCTCAAACCAGGGAAAAACAGGGGGCCCAGTAAAGATTAATTGCCAAGTTGAATCAGCACTAATCATGGAACCGCCGATAAATAAAATCCCGCCTACCAACGCACGACCCGCACCACCGTTAGCAACAAACTGATTGACTATAGCGGCGGCGGCCCTAATGGGTAAGCCAACAATCATCACAATAGCCTTGGCGCAAAAATCTATGATTTCACCAAGCGTTCGCTTCTTACCTTTAGGTTTACCATCGCTGTTACCAGTGCTATTACTTTCTGCACCAGATGTTCCTAACGCCATTACTTCCTCCTTACTGGTTTGATATTTTGAACGCTTTTACAAACCTCTTTGGCTTTGTGCTTCCATTTCCAAGTTCCTTCTTCAATCCGACCTATGCAGCGCCCAGAAGCATCAAACACATCAACAATCTCGTCATCTTGATAAAGGGTTGTGTCTGGTCTGGGATTGCGTTTACTGCTATCAAAATAATTCGTGATTCTCAGAGAACGAGTTGTGGGCATGACTCCCGCCTCGTATAAGGCATCGCTGGTTTTTGCCCGTTCTTCTATGCGCTGACGTTCTAATCCTTCGGTGGCTTTTAATCTCTCGGCTTCTGCATAAGCCCCCAACTTGGGTACTAAAGGGATAATTACAGGCAAGAAGCAGACACTTACTCCAGCCAAGGCTAAATACAATTGCTTCTTGTACATCTCACTGTGCCATCGCGGTAATCAGTGCAAACTTCTCCCACTGCTTTAACTCATGCAGCCGCTTCCATACTGACTCCGCTTCATTGCTAGGAGCGGTAGAAGATTCACACTCTAACCATGCTTCATGGGCTACACGTGCAATTAACCAGAGTGTGTCTGATTCGCTCATCTTCTCTAGTCCTTCCCCCCATGTCTCACACATATCTTTAATCAGTGCATTGTCGTGAGAGAGGGAGTAATATCCTACTGGGTGCGCCATTTTGATATCCTTGAATGTGTGTACTGATTTCATCCCTGATATAAGTCACAACTGGGCGAACGCTTTTCTTCTCCGGGCAAGCGTTCGCACAATTATTACTCATCAGAACTGTTAGCGAGTTGTACTTTTTCAATGCCATCTAAAACCTCAGAAATTGATTGAATGGCATCATTCAAAACCAAGTCGTTTGATGTAGTAAAATGCTTCGATGTTTGCAACCTTCTATATTCGGGAGTAGCTTGAATCAACCTTAAAGTTTGCTCAACACCAGCCAGAATGATTACTATTTCTTCTGTGCTAACAATACTGCTCATCATATTATTCACCTCTTATCGCCTCCAAATCTCCTAAGTTGATTTGATGATTGTTATTGACGGAGAACCTTTCATTTACTAATTTTTCCAAAGCTTTTCTCAACCAGTAAGCGGGGGTTGTGCCATCCATTTCTGCAAGCATTCTGATGGCTGGAGTCAAGTCTTGAGGAACGTTGTAATTAAGCCGCTTGTTTAACATCACTTGTTTCTCCTAAGTAAAGTTTTTTCATCTCTGATAAAGCAACGGTTCCCGGATTTTCTGGAATCAACAAATTACTTTCAGGAATACAAGATTTGAGTAATCTTTCTTTGATCAACATCTGCACAGGCGGGATCGCAAACGCACCGCCACACAAAGTTACTTTGCTGCGTCTGGCTTTCACGGATATGTCATCTAAGGCATAAGCCAAGGGAGAATCTTTCATCCATGAATGAATCGCGTTCTCTAACTCACTCCCAATGTCTTCGCCATCAGGTGCAATCGCACTTATGCCGTTATCGCCAACGGTTGCAGTTTCTAAAATCTCGCGCAGTTGGGAGGGGCGAATCATTTTAGAAGAATCGGTGTTGCTCAATGCTCTGGAGAATTCTTTGATTAGTGTGGCAACCCCACCGCCACCATTTGGACTACAAGTTACCCGTTTTGGTAGCTTGCCAAGATTGCTGTATTCGCTGATTGTGGCTGTACCATATCCAATATCAAAAGTATGGAATTGTTTATCGTCAAAGCGTTCGCTTGCCCAAAGTGATGCACCATATCCCTCTGGAAATCCCAGAAAGCCAAGCTTTGAGAAGCACAGACGGTATCTAACACCATCTACCCCTATCCACTTGCATTGTTCAATGGCTTTTTTTAGTTCTAATGGAGAAGCTAGCGAGAGGGTTGATAAACGAATGTGCAAGGTTCTACGCTTGTTGCTTGTACCCGTGGACAACTCAAGCAGATTTGGCAGAGATGCAATCGCGCCTAATGCAAGGATTGGGAAGTAGTGTACTTTGTGATTCTCGGAATCACTCATCGCTATATATTCCTTACCTTGCAGTCTGGCGGAGCTACCAACGACCCAATGCTCTACAACATCTTTGTTGTTTTCATCTTTGCCTCGGCTTAGGCTGAAAGCTCCTAATTCTCCAAATGGTACTGATGGCACACAACACACCAAAGATTCGGTCTTCATCACTGGTGTTGTGCCAGTTTCGTTATTAACGAAAGCCTGATATTTAATACTGGAGCGTCCAGCATCTAGCATCAAATGAATTACTTTTTTTGATGGCATCAATGCTTTCTCTGTTATAGTTTCAGGCTCGTTTATGTTGGGTGCGTCCGCGCTTATAGATGTTGGTTGTTTTTTAGGTCTTGACATATCGTTTTACCCTCAACTTTTTATCGTCACTGTCACAAGCAAAAGTAGTCATCATCAACTAACGTTTCATGTTTCATGTTTCATGTTTCTGGCGGGTGTAAGTGGCGTTTCACGGTTGTTGTGAGGCTGAAACATTGATGCAACCGTTGAAACTGTTTCATGAAACGTATCTATGAAACACTACTGAGTATCTTGGCTCCCAGTAGCAGTAGTCTGTGACAGCATCGAATTTTGCAAAATCTGAAGTAAAAGGAAGTTAACTACCTCCGCATGGTCATTAATGCCTAATTCCTGCGCTTTATTGCTGATAAATGGGTGTAGAGATTGCCTGATTGTTACTCGCATAAATTCTCCTCAAAATAAATTTGCAGGCTGAAGTCGCCAAGAATATGTGTATCTTGTCTCTCGCTGGCGCTTTTGCCTCATATTTATTAGTGTATGCCAAAATATGTTTTTTGTACATATTAAAAACATATTAAAAGGTTATTGCAATAAGATGAGTCCATAAGATTAGATTAATGTATGTACCAAATCTGTACAAAACCGTTTTATACAGATATTATGTGTATTACAGATGTTTTTGAGGTTCAATTAGACAAGACATCATGACAGCAAAAATTGTGGGTAGACCCAAAAGAACCCGACCAGTAGACAGGGTAAACTACAAGCTAGATTCATCTATCAGAAAGCTACTAACCTCTTTAGCAGACCGCAAAGGACGAAATGAAGGCTCACAAATAGAAAGATTGATTTTACAAGGTGAAGCAATAGAAAGATTAATTGACAAAGGAGAAGCACTATCAGTTTCAGTTATTGAAAAAGAGATTAATGATATATGGGATGAGTTGCAAATAAATGATTAACCCCTCAGCCATTGGCTTGAAATCAATCCCTTGGCTCCCCCTAGATGATCGGAATGGAGACGAAGCATGACAGAAGCCCAAATTCAAGATATTTACTCACGCTTAGATACGCTTACAGCCGAGGTCAATTCGCTAAAGCTCTTGACTGGAACTATTGGTACAAGCCAAGTGGCAATTTCACAAATCTTAAATACAGTTACCGAGCATTCCCAGGTTCTCAATGCTCATACTGCTGATCTAAATCAGCTAAAAACTGATATGAGTGAAATCTTGCGGATACTGCGCGATCGCAATGGCGGAAGCGGATTGTAATTGTATACGGCTCTGATTTTCAGCCGAAAACCAGTTTTAGAGCGCACAATCATTGCCAATACCACGCAACAACTCTGTCCTATCGCCAGTCTACATTTTCCGATTCGTACAAAAACCGAATTTGGCACAATGACCCCATGTACTAAGATTTGATTGAAATTGATACAGATACCATCCTTAGAATACCTGCTAGATAAACTGAATTATTTTTATTAACGCTACTAATTTTATTAGACTAGTGAGGAAATTTTTTGGTTTTTAATATTAGTTGAAACTTCTAGAAGCTTTACTATACCTTAAGTTGAGAAAAACCTAAATTATTTTATTTTATAAATCTGAGATATTTGTTATTTATTTTTTTTGGAAGATCAATTACTATGTAATAAGACTATACCCTTAGTCCATCTTTTCTAAGTGTCATGTCACTAGATATACATAAGAAAAGAATGCCTCCCCAGGACTCAACTAGTTAGCGCTAGTTGTTTAGCAGTCCGAGAAGACACCCCTTTGTTTTGTTTGAAAAATATTCAAATTTCTTTATAACCTAATGCTAGCAGTTCCGAGAACTTCCTACAACAGGTTATAGAGAAATTTGATTAAAACTTTGGTAAATCTTCAGGGGAGGTAAAGCCCACACAATTTACCTCACAAGGATTTCACAATGGTAGCCCAATTAACAGGACAAGAGACCGTTGGCTGCTCCGTTATGCCTTTGGGTCTTGCCTCCAAGCCAATGGAGGTAACAAAGCATTTACCCTGCCCCCACTGTGGTAAACCAGACTGGTGCTACTCAATAGGAGAATTGACAGTCTGCAACCGCGATGTCCAACCCGCTTCTGGGTGGGAGCAAACATCAAAGACTGACCGTAACGGCAAGCCATACTACGCACCAGAAAAGCATCAAAAACCGCCACGTCCCCAAGGCAAGAAAGAATATATTTACTACGACCGCTCAGGGCAACCATTGGTTAAGGTAACTCGCATTGATGACGGGAACGGGAAAAAGCGAATCTTTCAGTCACATTGGGATAATCATAACTGGGTTAAAGGATTAACTGATGAAGCAAAAGTTTCTATTCCCATTTATCGTTATAGCGAAATCAAAGCAGCTTTAGCAGATGGTAAAACCATCTTCATCGTTGAGGGTGAAGGCATAGCCGATATTCTTTGGGAGATGGATATACCTGCCACAACTACAATCGGCGGCGCTCTGAAGTATCGCGCCTACGGCAATTACCAAGCGGATTTAGAAGATGCTAATCTAGTTCTTTGTCCCGACCGTGACGAACCTGGGTTAAAGCACATGGAAGATATTTTCAAAGATTTCCCAGATGCTAAATGGTTGTATGCCCCACCCAATGAGTTTTACTGGACACACCTACCTAAAAATGGGGGACTGGATATTAAAGACTGGGTACAAGATGGGGCAACCGTAGATGACATCCTGCAAGCAATTGAGGATAGGCGCATCGTTGTTGATGCGCTCAATAAGTCTCTAGAAGCGGATGCCGAACGTTCTCGCCCAACAGAAAGCAAATTGGAGCAAAAATTTAATCAGATTCGTGCCGTCTGGGGTGAACGTCTGCGCTGGAACACCCTTAAAAAACAAGTAGAACTTGACGGACAACCACTACCACTTGACCGCATCGACTTGAAGATTGCTAGACAAATTCATATCGATATTAGCAAGGAACAAGGTAAGGGCATTGTTCTCGACCTAGCTCAACAAAACCCTTACAGCCCAGTGGTCGAGTATCTGGAAGGGGTGGCTCATAAGCATACTGAGGTAGATATCAGCATACTTGATACAATAGCTTCACGTTACTTTGGCACTAATGACCCATTACACGCTGCGCTGATGAAACGGACTTTGATTGCAGCAGTGGCACGGGCATACGAGCCGGGGTGCAAGCACGATGAAATTACCATCCTTCAAGGTAAGCAGAAATCTCTTAAGTCAACATTTTGGAGAGTTTTAGCAGGTAAACAGTTTTTCACTGATGACATCTCTGGCACAGAAAAAGATGAAATCATGAAGATTGGCCAGTACTGGCTGTTGGAGTATGCCGAGTTTGAGAACTCCTATAAAAAGAAAGATGTTTCACAGCTTAAAGCTTTTCTCTCACGTCTGACTGATTCGATTCGCCGCCCTTATGGTACAGATATTGAGGATTTACCCAGACCATCTATTTTTGTTGGCACTACCAATCAGGACGAATTCTTGTATGACCCCACTGGTGAGCGTCGTTTCTGGGTAGTTTCGGTTTTAGTCAACCGGATCAACATTCAGTTACTTCAAAAAGAACGGGATCTGATTTGGGCTGCTGCTGTCGCCGCTTACAAGAATGGAGAACAGTGGCACTTGACCGACACCGAAGATGAATGGTTAGAGGCTGCTAACAAACATTATCAAAGCACAGATCCTTGGGAAGCGGAAATCATGGCTTGGGCTAACATTCGCAATGAAGTATCGGCATCAGAAATACTTAGCGAAGTTCTCAAAATTGAGTTAGCCAAACAAGGCATGGCAGAGAAAAACCGTGTCACTCAAATCCTCCGGGCTAATGGATGGAACAGAGGCTCACGCAAACGGATAGCTGGCAAACTCCTTTACCCCTGGACTAAGCCACAACTAGAGACTAGAACAGAGAGTGGAACACCACTAGAACAGCCTGAAACTATTGCTCCTCAAGGGTTAGAGATTGAGTGTTCTAGTTGTTCTAGTGATTCTCCAAAACTTTTAGAAAATTTTGACAGTAGTGGGGGAGAAAATTTCACCCCACCTCCAGAAAAAGATAAAAGTTTGAAAAGTGACTGGAACACAACCGAGCCAGAAAATACTGAAACAGTTATACAGCAAGCATCTGATAGCTGTTCTAGTCTCTGTTCTACCACCTCGGTAGATCGGGTGATTGCCAATGCGGAACTGATTCGGGAGTCTATTGTAGATGAGTCCTGGCAAATGATTGATGAACTCATAGAAGAATGGACGGATGAATTTAAATCTGCTGTTTGGGGATTATTGACCCCTGTTGAACGCAAGGCTGTTAAACAACTTAAACCTAAAGCGTGAACCTGATTCCGTTTCCAGTCTGTGCAATGCCTGCGCTTCTTTCTGACGAAGCACTTTGTTGGCCCGTTGCTTTAGGGATCAAGTCTTTGTGCGTTCGTTTTACTCGGATGCCTTAGATAATCTTATTTCCCGACATCCCCGCCCCAACAGGCGACAGCATCGACAATGCCGGCAGTCATGTAGACACTCGATAGACAATTAAGATTGAATTAGATTGCGATTTCTCCCCCTATTAACAATCAAAGAACAATAATCATGGCATCTGCTGAACTTACCTCGCTTGAGTCAATCCAAGCAGTACCGACAGTTGAAACTCCATCGGATGAAGAGCAAGTAAATGTTGATACGCCAACAGAAACAGAAATTGAATCGCCAGCAGCAATATTTCAAGCTGTTGGGGTAATTACTGGGTCGGTCAACTTTACTACTGATGGACAAAGTACTGTTACTATCGGTAGCTATGAATACCCACTTTACTAGGACTAGACCGGATAGATCAGGAAAATTCCACAGCCGCTAACCAAAAGCAGGGTGCAGCATGAGCCAAGCTACTCCAGATCGACTTGACCGCATTGAAAAGCAATCTCGCCAATGGCAAGAGCAATGTTGCAATTGGCAAGAGCAACGTTACCAATGGCAAGAGCAATGTTGCAATTGGCAAGAGCAACGTTACCAATGGCAAGAGCAATGTTGCAATTGGCAAGAGCAACGTTACCAATGGCAAGAACAACGTCACGAACGGGAAAAGAACACAAGCGCGGCAACGGATAACCTGAAAGTGCGATCGCGTTGAATAGCGACTTTTAAATTTCAGACAGATCAATTGGTACAGGTTTATAAACAGGCGATGCCTGCGGCGGCAAGCTACGCAATATTCAAAACGGCTAATTAATCCCAAGCGCGTAAGTTTCTGTTCGACTGCTCGGCTCAATACCAATAAGTATTTGCAATAGTCGAGTCAGCATTGACTGGCGCTCACGTCAAATTAGGGTTTTCGCCACCTACGCGGTCAAATTGACATTAGTGATTATAGTCATAACTCAAAATCTGGAATAAGCCCTTTACGTGTTGTAGAATAATCCAAACCTTATTTCAGGGTAAAAGCTGTGCAAACATACAGCAGCACATCTTGGCTTAATAATTACAGTAAGGGGTAGTCAAAAAATGCGTCAGAATTGGGGCAAGTTAATCAGACGTTTGGGCTTGTCGTTAGCTGGCAGTATAGCTGTTTCCGCAGGCATGGTGTCTGTTTTCATTAATACGTCAAACGGAGACACTAAACAACCAAATCAAGTTGTGCAGCCTAGAAATAGTGCTATCACGAAAGGAGATAGCAATATTGGAGTACAAGAAGCTCCGGGTAGTCAGTTTGATATGAGACGCTACGATAATCACAATACCAACAATGTGCGTGGTCAACAAATTAATGCTGAAGCTTATAACAATACCCAAAATGACAATAGATATCAACAACAGACCAAATGTGAGAGTGTGAGCAATGGTTCACAGTGTACTAATACTGGAACAGTAAACAATCAATTTCACAAGTAAGGATAGCAAGAGCAGCAAATATGAAAGTAAAGCTATTATTGAAGTACATAGTGTATTCTTTTAATGTGCTGCTCTTATCTAGTACTTTCCAAGTTGTTCGAGCAGACCAAAATAATAAATGCTTTTCGGTAAACAATGGTGGTGTTTGTGTAAATAATGGTTCTATAAACAATAGAACAACTATAAATCACATCTATAACTATCCCATAAACCGACATACAGAGTCAGTTTCTCCTACTTCGGTATCGCCAATAAACCCATCTCTTGTAATTGGTAAACCAGTACATAGAAAAATATTTGTATCAACTGAAGAACCACCGTCTGAGCAAAATTTGCAAAATCATCCTTCTTTAAAGGTAAAAGAATAAATAATTTTGGGGTTCAGCCTGGATACGCGGCTGAACCTCATTTTCACAGGATTGTGGTTGGCAGTATAAATACGGCAATATAATCCTGCTAACCAACTACAACTCCTTTTATTAGTAATTCTATTGAAACTTCACTTCAAATCTTTTATTTTTTTCAGAATCATAAGCTGATATAGCTATTACGCGTATATTGTCGGTAGCAAATCCATCAAACAAAATAGTAGCTTTTACAGGCACATCTCGTAACATATTTGCACCAACATAAGCTTTATTTGTCTTTTGACCAATCGTAACTTCGGTAGCTAGGGCTTCATTCCCTGAAGTATCTATTAATCTTGAACTCTTAGCACCATATTTAGCGTAGATAACAAGACCTCTATCATATTTGTTATTTTGAATGATAAAATCACATTTTATAAATGAAGAACTTCTATTACACCCTGTCAATTTAAACGTAAAGTCTTGATTGGTTTGAGTTGGACTATCTTCAGCTTGATTTTGAGTATACAAATAATAATTCACATCTTGATTATTTAATCCATGCCCTAAACCTAAAGGAACAGATGATAAATTAGTTGTGGATAGCAAACCTAATAGTAAAAATGAAAAAATCATTAGTGTTATTTCCTTTATTTTAGATTTGGGTTAATTCTTCAATCGATGCTATCTTGCAAAAAAAATGATTACATACTATTAATCATCTTTATTTTACCTCGAATTAAATAAGAGGAAGTGAGGGTCTAGGGGACACATTGTAAATTTTTATAAAAGCCATGCTCAAAAGTATTGATTTACCGTTGTTATCCCTGTGGTTTTGATGTTCTCTGAATATAAAAACATTCCCAAAAATGATTGTTTATGGGCAAACTTGAGGCATTGAAAGAGGTGAAAAGTTTATTTTATCATACCAACTTTTGATTGCTCTAATATCATTTCTGGGCAAGTTAGTACATTAAAAAATGGAGTATTCTGGCTAATATCGCTTTTTCATGTATTACAAAATACGGCTATTAAAGACTTGTATAAACAACATTTAACAGACCTAAATGACACTTCACATAATGTCTCGAAATTTTGTAAAATTTCCCTCTTATAATGGAGAAATAAGATTTACTAAAAATAAAATTTCATCACCTGGAGAGTATGCTATTGAAGCTTATTAGACCTCTTGCAAAATTCTTTTATGGTAAAAACGTAAAATATACCTTTTAGCATTCCCAAAATCATGTTTTTTTTGTTCACTGAACCGTATTGATATATTTATCAGTAAACCAAATACCATTTCTCTCTACACTGAGGTACAAGTATCATCGAACAGAAAATCGGCATACGAAAATTCTTAGGTGCTGAAACTCTTGATTTATCGTTAGGCAGTAGTTGCTTATTTGAAAAGTAAACAACTACAACTTTCAATAAAATCCTTACGCGATAAGGCTTTTAAGCTTAACCCGATTTTCTGTTCCAATGATACTCACGCCCCTTAACGCGATCGCAACGAGAACACCGCAGGCATCGCAGACTAACTATTTGGCATTGAGCCAAGATGGACGTATTGATTAATTGATAATAGTTCCCAATAACTCTTGAGTGGCGCGTCTCTCAACGGAGTAATGGGGCTTGTGGCGTAGTAGACTGTCCATAATATGACGCGTAAACCGGACACTATCACCAGAAATAAATGAGGCTGCCACCCCCAACTCGTCTACCCAACAAGCATTATAGGTCTAGAGAATACCTTACACCAAGCGAGGTGCGATCTCTACTTAATGCCGCACTCGAACGCAAAGCTCGTTATGCTCACCGTGATTATACACTGATGCTGATGATGTTTCGCCACGGGCTGAGGGTAGGGGAAGCTGTAGGGTCTAAATGCGGCTTAAGATGGGATGCACTGATGTGGGCCGAACGTCAGATTTTCATCACCAGGGAAAAGGGCAGCGATTCAGGGGTGCATCCTTTAAGAGATGATGAATTGGTTTTGCTCAAAGAACTCAGAGAGATGTTGCCCGATAGCAAATATATTTTTGTTTCTGAGCGCGGTGAGGTGATGTCTACTGATGCAGTGCGAAAGCTGATTGGGCGGCTGGCGGCACAGGCCGGGCTTGATATCAAAGTTCACTGTCACATGATGCGCCATGCTTGCGGTTACTATCTGGTGAATCAGGGTTACAACACCAGAGAAATTCAAGACTTCCTGGGACACCGAGATATCAAACACACTGAAAAATATACAAAGCTGAATGCTCGGCGGTTCCTAAATTTTGATTGGGGTGATTTGTAACATTCCAAGCGAATTAAAGAATCAACTCTAACTGGCGCGATTACTCGTTGGTCAGTTGAAAACTTAGTATAGTACTGACAATGAATCAATGCAATTCTGCCACTTATGTCTAAATATTTAAATATCTAAACTTGAATTTTAAATTTTATTTAGGCAAAATAAATTCATCTGGCAGACATTAAAAATTAGTTGTCAATAATTTTTAATGTCTACATAGAAGATATGTCTAAATCCTTGCAGGAGGTATAATGAATATTTTTTTAATGTCAAAATCAACTTTTATTAACTTATTTAATAATTCATTTTTGCAGAATAAAGACAAATGTAAATCAATAAAACATAAAAATAAATATTTATTGAACATATTGTTAACTACTTTAACAGGACTCAGCTTAGATACTATTTTTAATTTTCAGGCATTAGGTAGTAACGGGAGAGATTTTCTTTGGGAAAGAGTTAAAACATGTGTAGCAAACCAGCAAGGCAACCCTCCTAAGCCAGACCCATGTTTATATGTGGATCTTAACAATAAATATGTTGTGGCAAATGGAAAGCATTCAGTTGAATATTTATTACTCCCAACTGATAAAATTACAGGTATAGAAAATTCTAGTATATCCACGCTAAACAAACCCTATTATTGGCAATATGCATGGGAAGCTGCTAAAACTTACATACCACAAGTAAAACCTAAGATAAAAAACCCAGATCAATATGGATTGGCTATTAATTCCAAACAAGCGCGTAGTCAGGATCAATTACACATTCATATTTCTTGCATTAATAAAAAAGTGAGTAAAACACTTGAGCAAAATGATAATAATATTCCTAGTGGAAGTTTTAAAAATTTCATTTTAACTTTAGATAATAATAAATATAATATAATGAAGTTAACTAATAATTCCCTTGAAGCGAGTAATAATCCTTTCTATCTGGTAAAAAAATCCTTGCATTCATCACAAAATATGGCTGATCAAAGTATTGCTGTAGCCAAAAGAAGCAAGGGAGGATTTTATATTATGAACACAGAAAGTAGTGGTGGTTATCAAGCGGCTGCTGAGAAGTTACTTGACGAAGATTGTAGCACTCAATAATCAAAGAAAGTATAAGAGCAGATTTGGTATTACCAATTTAAGTGAATACGACGGTTAATTTGGTGTCTATCCCATCCCTATCTCTATCAAACCCATGCGGATCTGGTGGAATCACTTTAAATCTGCGGTGGGGAATATCAGAGCAATTCAAATCTGCTGAGTTGGGTGGAATGCAAATATTTGGGTAAGCCTTGTCGCATTTAGGGTAGGGAGCAGTTATATGCAAAGATATTCTAGGTATTAAGAAGAAAATTCTCGCTAATTTTACTCTTGTAAGCTAGGCTTTCTGAGGCAGAAAAAGTCGGGATTTAATGATTCAAAAGGGCGAACAGCAGTTTACTAGTGGGTCGTTCTGTGGACTGCTATGACTTTTTAGTAATAGCAATTTTGCTACTTCTGTTATTAGCTGCTTCTGTGAGCAAGGCTTTTGAAGATAAGTTTGAAACCCAGATGCCAAAGCTTTTGAGCGCGTCTTGCCTTCAGCGCAACCACTAAAAGCAATCGCTGGAATTTCTCTAGTTTTGAACTGCGGAAGTTTTCTGAGTTTCTGTATCAAAAAATACCCGTCCTCTTCTGGCATAGCAATGTCACTAATTAAAAGATCCACCCGAAACTGTTTAAGGATTTCAAATGCTGTTGAAGCATTGGATGCCGTCATCACCCGAAATCCATAGCTTTCAAGAATATAGGTAGTTAAGAGCAGACAATCATTTGTATCATCTACTACAAGAATTGTCATTTCTTTGAAGATATCTATATCATCTTCAAGATACGCATCACAATAACTTTCTGCCACGATAAATTGGCCTCCTTAGTTGCCAACTCAATTACGGAGGAAGTCCTACTAGTGGCTAGCGCTAACTAGCTACCTAGTGGGCACTATTAATTGTTTGTAAATTAGCAAAACAATTTATTAAATCAAGTTTCTCTACCCTGAGTCTTATTCCTTTAGACTGAGAAATGGAGTGTGAATTAAGGAAGTTAGTATTTACTTTTACAAGAGTCCTCATTTTTTGTACCCTCACTTGATTTTTATCAAGTCGGGAATTGGTAGTATGACGACATCTCCCCAAAGCCGGAACACATAAGGACTTGAGGGATTTAGCAGTAGCTTATGGGGTGCGATTAGGTAGACTGCGACCGCTCTTGCTTATAGTTGCGATCGCTTGCTTCTTACTACTGTGTTTTAGTCCAATCGTTTACAAGTTAAATTAGAGGAATAACCCGTAAGTTTTCCGAGCCAAAAATTTTAATACAGCACACTGTTTAACCCACGATTTTTTACCAAGTGCAGTAGCTTAAGAGATGCTCCACTAGGCCGCTTTTGTCCTATTTCCCATTTTTGAACTGTTGAAGGACTTATATTCAAAATACGTGCAAAAACAGCTTGACTGACTTGAGATGATTCCCGTATTTCTTTAATTTGTAATGGTTCTAGAGGCTCAATAGGAGGTAGACATAAATGTTCAAATTCGCGCAATGTAGTTTGATTCATTAGCCCAGCTTTGTGTAGGTCTTTTGCTGTCTCATGAACTGCTTCAAGAATCGCTGATTTTTTCTGACGCATCACAAATCACCTCTATTAACGCATTACTATTTTTTGCTTGCTCAAGTTCTTCTGGTGTATAAGCAAGTAATTGCTTGGATAAAATTTTCAGAGCTTCTTCTTCATCTTTGTCAATGTTGCTGCGTTCGTTTTTTGAAAAGCCAAAAATAAAAAACCAACGATCTTCATTATTAGTAGCTACTAGTGTCCGAAATCCACCACTCTTACCTTTCCCTGGCTTTGCTATGCGTTTTTTAAATAGTCCACCTCCCAAGTCAGCATCATAAAGCCCTGCTGCCATTTCGTTTACAGCGTTACAGAGACTAAGATTGTTTAAGCCTTCCTTTCGCGCCCAACGGTCAAAAGTACGGTTTTTGTAAATTTTCATTTTCTAGTCTCTTCGGTTAAACTATAGCACTTAGTCCTATACTTTAGGGTAAAAATAGCATAGGCACAGATGAGGAATAATGGTTGCTCTTTCTTAATCTCGCCAAAACTCGCCAATCACTGATAGGATTTTGGCGAGTTACGATATTTGGCGAGATTTATGAATAAGCAGGAAGCAGCAGATTACTTGGGTGTCAGTGTTAGGGCTTTAGAGCGCTACGTACAACAGGGGCGAATCAGCGTCAAGTACGAGAAAGGTAAAACTCGCCCGACTGCCAACTTTGACCAAACCGAACTGGAAGCATTCAAGGAAGAACTAAACCAACCGAC
>NZ_JACJSF010000009.1 GCF_014698035.1 Desmonostoc muscorum FACHB-395 | reverse complement strand
CCACTGCTTCACTTAAAAAACGAACGCAGATAGAGCAACAAATTGAGTTCTCCCGTGTCACTGTGTTCTCAACTTGAGACTTCGGAAAGTTTTCTGCACCACTAAGGGATGTTCTGTTTGAATGAATTCATCAAACAATTTGAAAAACTGATCTAGTGCAGTGTGTTCATCTTGGGAAAAAAATAAAATAATCTGATCCCAAGTCTGATTGGAAGTTAAATTAAACCTCTGCTGAATCCAGGTTTGAAATGCTGAAAATTCCTGTTCTTGTTGTGTTTGAGGGATTCCTATCTGGCGACGGGCAAAGCAGTAACCTGCTAGAAAAGTGCGGAGATTGGATATAGAAGCTCGTCCCAAATACATGGCAGGACGTTTCTGTATATTGTGGATTAGGTCATACAAATCAACCATCTGTCCCTCTTGCTTAAAAATCGGTTTCGGTGATTTGGAAATTGCCGCCTAAATCTAGAGCATGGCAGTATAGATTATTAATCCAGTCTACTCTGGAAATTCCTTCAGGGTGGATGTTGTCAAAAATGAGTTCTTGCCCATCAACGTCAACGGCGATCGCTTCATGTAGCCCATTAATAGAAATGTTTTGTTGGAGGCGTTCATGGTAAATGTTGCAGAAAGGATCTTCTGTACTACCTGTGAACAGACTAATCTGTTTACCAGAAATGTTTTGATTAATCAGGAATTGGCGCAGGGCAATAGCACAGGAAACACATTGAAAAACTTGGAATTGTGAAGCGATCGCACTCAGTTTACTTTGAAGGCTAGCCTTGGTCATGATGTACTTGTGTCAATTTCCCAGTGCTAGCCATTAGTGGGCGATAACTGTATACAACAACTCTATTCTTTTTGATGATGAAACCGAATTCCTAAAAAGATGTCGTAAACAAACTCAAAAAAGTCCTTTTTCTGCAACAATCCTGAAGTTTGATAACATCCTTTTTCATCTAACAGGGGCTTCATTACATAGTATGCAGGTTGATAATTATACCAAGGAATAGAAGGCCACAGATGATGAATTAAGTGGTAATTCTGTCCCATAATCAGAATATTGAGAACTTGGTTCGGGTAGACGCGAGCATTTTTCCAGCGATCGCGCTCCGCAAAAGGACGATGAGGCAAATAGTCGAAAAATAATCCCAGTGCTATGCCCACTACAAAAGCTGGTATAAACCAAAAATTGAGAATGTAACCCAAAAAGTGGTATTGCACTGATATATAAACAATTACACCGACAATTAAGCGGCTGACGAACCATTCCAGTAGTTCATATTTCCGCCACAGTCGCCGTTGAAAGAAAAACACCTCATGGTACAAAAACCGCACCGCAATCAGCCACAGTGGGCCACCCGTAGAGACATAATGATCTGGGTCGTCTTTGGGATGGTTGACATGGCCATGATGCTGTAAATGCACCCGCGTAAACACTGGAAAAGCAAAAGCTAGCATCAACGCACTGCCATGCCCTAACATCGCATTCATCACCCGGTTGCGATGGGCAGATTGGTGACAAGCGTCGTGAATAACCGTCCCAGCACAATGCAACGCAATAGTGTTAACACTAAAGCAGAGCCAGTGGGGCCATTCCCAAAGCCAGTAACCAAAGTTAGATAACACCAGCATTGCTACAGCTACCAAAAACAGCAATAGCGTGGGATTAAAATCACCAGGAGGCGCTAAAAATTCCTTTGGCGGGATTGTCAGTGGCTTTCGTGCCTCCGATGCGATCATCTCTAACATTGACTCCTTCTTAATCAAACATTACGAATATACGATAAATATTAGGGAAGAATAAAGTTTTGTAACCTTTTGTATAGCAATATTTATCCACAGCTTTGCATATCAGTAGATGAATAACGCTATGATTCCAGACAAGAACTAATCTTTACTGATAAGTGGGGTATGGCAATTGTCAAAAAGTTGATGGGATAAACTCTTTCGTTGGGAGGATGGATACAAGATTGATGTACTATATCTAGTCTATCCCACAGCCCTCACTCTCCCATAAAACCTCTCTAACTGCTTATATCTATTGGTATAGCAGTGACTGAAAAGGAGATGCAACTTAAGTTACGATGACTTCCCAGATAGCTCCCTCACTTCAGCCCCTATGCAATTAAGAGATTCTCTGCGCCGGACAAAAATTGTCGCTACTATTGGCCCCGCCACTAGCAGTCCTGAAATGCTCAAGGCGATTATTGAAGCGGGAGCCACGACGCTGCGGCTAAACTTCTCCCACGGAACTCATGCCGACCATCAGCGTAGTATTCGCTTAATTCGGCAAACCGCTTTTGAATTAAATCAGCCAGTGGCCATTCTCCAAGACTTGCAGGGCCCAAAAATTCGCTTGGGGAAGTTTGACAACGGGTCTATAGTTTTGGCAAAAGGCGATCGCTTCACCTTGACAAATCGTCCGGTGGTAGGCACACAGGAAATTAGCTGCGTCACCTACGATTATTTAGCCGAAGAAGTCCCAGTTGGTGCAAAAATCCTCCTCGATGATGGACGAGTAGAAATGGTCGTGGAGGAGATTAACCGAGACAAAGGTGATTTGCATTGTCGCATCACCGTGCCTGGTAAACTTTCTAACAATAAAGGCGTAAACTTTCCTGGCGTTTACCTGTCAATTAAAGCAATGACCGACAAAGACCGAGAGGATCTGATGTTTGGTCTAGATCAGGGTGTAGATTGGGTGGCACTTTCCTTTGTCCGCAATCCGCAGGACATGATCGAAATTAAAGAACTAATTTCCAGTACAGGCAAGCAAGTGCCGGTGGTTGCCAAAATTGAAAAACATGAAGCCATTGAACAAATGGAGGCGATTCTGGCTTTGTGTGATGGCGTGATGGTTGCCAGAGGCGATTTAGGCGTAGAATTGCCAGCAGAAGATGTTCCGGTACTCCAAAAGCGGCTAATTGCTACGGCAAATCGCTTAGGGATTCCCATCATCACCGCCACCCAGATGTTAGACAGCATGGTGAGCAATCCTCGTCCCACTCGCGCGGAAGTGTCGGATGTGGCAAACGCCATTTTAGACGGCACTGATGCGGTGATGCTCTCCAATGAAACTGCTGTGGGTAGCTTTCCTGTAGAAGCAGTGGCGACGATGGCGCGGATTGCCGAGCGGATGGAGCAGGAGGAAGCCCAACACTTAAACTTGCGTTCCGTGAGAGATGCTCGGCGCTCCATTCCTAATGCGATTAGTCAAGCTGTAGGTCAAATTGCCGAACAATTAGGTGCAGCGGCAATTATGACCTTAACGCAAACTGGGGCAACTGCTCGCAATGTCTCTAAGTTCCGTCCCAATACACCGATTTTGGCTGTTACCCCCCATGTGAATGTAGCGCGGCAGCTACAAATGGTGTGGGGAGTAAAACCGCTATTGGTGCTAGGATTACCTTCCACTGGTCAGACATTCCAAGCTGCGATTAATGTGGCTCAGGAGTTGAAGTTACTGTCGGAGGGAGATTTAGTAGTAATGACTGCTGGCACACTCCAGGGAATTTCCGGCTCCACAGATTTGATTAAGGTTGAGGTGGTGACGGCGGTACTAGGTCACGGAATTGGATTAGGACAAGGTTTAGTGAGTGGTCGCGCACGGGTAGCTAATACTGGCATGGATGTTAGTAACTTTAATCCTGGAGACATATTAGTTGCACCGCGCACTAGTGCTGATTTTGTTGAGGCTATTCGTAAATCTGCCGGGATTATTACGGAAGAGGAAAGTCTCACAAGTCATGCGGCGGTGATTGGCTTACGTCTCGGTGTGCCAGTGATTGTTGGCGTGAAGCAGGCAACACAGGTGATTCGCGATGGGGCGATTATAACGCTGGATCTGCAACGGGGTTTGATTTACTCTGGGGCAGTGAGAACGCCTTAGAACTGGGGACAAGGGGACAAGGGGACACGGGGACACGGGGACACGGGGAGAAGAAGTGAGAACTTGAAACAAGTCTTTCCCCTTGTCCCCAATTCTCCTTGTCCCCAAGTCCTCTCCCCAATTCCCAAAATTAAACAGTTGCGATCGCAACCCCAAGCCATCCAGCAAAGTTTTGTTGCTGTGTAGAGTTAGGACGCTCAACAGGTTTTACCTGATATCGAGTGGGCTGTGGTGACGCGAGGGTAATGGAATAGGTACGCAGTTCGTCTTGATGGAAAACTGTGACTTGGATGGTATCGTTTGGTTGGTAATCTTTCAGGCGATCGCTTAAACTACTCGCTGTTACCTTAATCCCGTCAATTGCTAACAACTCATCACCTGCATCAATTCCCCCTACTTGTGCAGGTGAATCAGTTTCCACAAACTTAATCATCTCCCGCCCATTCTCTGTATTTATTCTCACACCCAGGTAAGGTTCTTCCTGCTGTTCAGCTGCCAAATGCAAGCCAAAGGGTTCTAGATACTGATTGAAAGGTAAATCATCAGTACTATCAATGTAGCGTTTAAAGAAATCAGTCAAATCGATTCCGGCGACAGATTCTATAACTTCCTGCAACTGTTCTGGAGTATAGCCAATTTCATCTTTCCCGAATTGCTGCCACATTTTTAGCATCACGTCATCGAGGGAACGCTGATTGTCGTGAGTGGAACGAATCAGTAAATCCAGCAACAACGATACCATTTCTCCCTTTAAATAGTAAGAAATTTGAGAATTACCGCTATTGGCATCGGGGCGATAGAGTTTAATCCAGGCATCAAAACTCGACTCGGAAACGGGTTGTACCTTGCGCCCCGGTGTCGTTTCATATCTGGTAATTTCTTTGCTCAAGTTATTCAAATACGACTTAACATCATAAATTTCTGCCCGCAAAGGAATTAACAAGTCATAGTAACTAGTAGTACCTTCACAAAACCATAATGATGGTGTGTAGTTTTCTTGGTCATAATCAAAAACTTCTAATGCTTTTGGGCGAATTCGTTTGACATTCCACAAGTGAAAGAATTCGTGTGCAACTAATTGGATAAAGCGATCGTATTTTTCCTGAGCGCGAAACCCAAAACGCTGGTAAATTAACGAGCAAGAGTCTTTATGCTCCAAACCGCCAAAAGCTTGGCTAAATAAATGTAGCAGAAATACATATCGCTCATAAGGCAAACCGCCGAACATCTGCGCTTCTACTTCAATAATTTTTTGGATATCAGCAATCAACTGCTGAACTTGGTAATTACCTTTCCCCCAAATTGCCAGTTCATGGGGTTTTCCCAAGACCTCAAATTTATACAATTGATGGCTACCAATCTCAAAGGGAGTATCCACCAAAGTATCAAAATTGCTAGCCCAGAAAGTATTTGTTTCCTCACCTATGGTATGTAGAGCAGTTGTTACCTGCCATTCTGGGTATGGTGGTACGATGGTAACGCGAATGGGTTGCTTATCCCAGCCCGGTAGTCTAAAAAATAATGCTGCACCATTGAAATAACCGTGGGTTGCATCCAAGTGATTTGTCCGTACCGATAGCTCATTGGCAAAAATTCGGTAACGTATAGTTAATTCTGAAACACCTGTTTTGTCTACCTGCCAGTGATTTTTGCTGATTTTTCGCCAAGGTAAAGGCTTATCCTCTGCAAAAACCACAAAATCCTGTAAATTCTTGGCATATTCCCGAACTAAGTAGGAACCGGGTGTCCATACCGGCAATTTTAAATCGAGAATCGGCGAGGGGTAATCGACAATGCGTAAAGTTACCTCAAACAGATGGGTTTCTGGTTGAGACATTGCTACTAGGTAATGAATCGCCGGGCCAGTTTCCTGGATATATGCGTTGGGACGAGTTGCTGTTGCTTCGGTCATCTTGGTGCTGAGTTAATAATCGATAGGTAATTTCTCTCATGATGACAAATTTGCATGTTAAGTTTCGCCTTTTATTGGCTGTGGTAGTCAAAACCTAGTTTATTTCTCACTTTGCAACCGATCGCCTACTGCCAAAGCGATCTTTGCAACTTTCAAAATATTTGTATTAATTTTCACACAGTTCAGGTGAGGCTAAGATTCTTTATCAAAGTCAAATTTTTAACGAACCGCAGAGGCGCAGAGGAAACAGAGAGAAGAGAAGAAATGCTTAACTCAAGCGTATTGGGCGATCGTTTATTGAATTCGGGCAGTTGTTTATTGAATTCGGGCGATTGTTTTTTGAATTCGGGTGATCGTTTATTGAATTCGGGCGGTTGTTTATTGAATTCGGGCGATTGTTTATTGAATTTGGGCGATCGTTTATTGAATTTGGGCGGTTGTTTATTGAATTCGGGTAAGCCTCAATAAATTCACGCAATAAATAAAATGCTTTTTGTGCTAAATACTTTTAATAATACTGAATATTGCGGGTGTTAATCACCTTGGTTTTGTTTATTCTAATGGTGTAAAGACAAGGATATAAGCCAGTTTTTATCCTAGTGCATGATTAACAAAAGGAAAGTTATTTATGTCACGTCCAAAACGTGGGTCTAAAGTACTTGATAGGGCACAGCGTCGGATTGCCGCTTTGAAATCGATTAGTTCCACCTTAGATTTAGGTAATGGAGTCACTATTGACACTTTTGCCGCCGCCATCAAAAAAACACAGGACAAGTTGGAAACTTATAACTCCAGCCTCTCCACTGTGGATCTAACTCAGGGAGCTTTAGAATTAGCCGAAAAGTCGCTGATGGAACTAACAGAACATGTCTTAGTCAGCGTAGCTGCAAAGTATGGCAAGAATAGCGATGAGTACAAAATGGCAGGGGGCGTTCGTCGCAGCGAACGCAAGCGTCCAGTGCGGAAACCTAAGCAAGAGGTTGTTATTTGATAAAGACAATACATTTGGGGTTTTTTGACACTCTCCCGAATTTTAATCGGGAGATTCTTGGTTAGGTAGTGAATCAATCGATAAATATTATATTGGCTCTCTTTTGGGCGATCGCTTAACAGCTACAAAATCTTTTGCCAGTTAGCTTTTAGAGCTTGAGTAAGCTATGTACCTAAAACATCGACCGTTGGATCTCGACTACCTCTGCTCATCTGCTCATAAGGCGCAAATCCCTCATTACCTGCAATACCCTTTGAACTCAAAGTTTTAGGCACGAGTTCTTTCGCAATGCCAAAGTCAATCAGAACAGCTTTGCCATTACTCCGCAACATGATATTTCCGGGATGGGCATCTCTGTGTACTAAACCTGCCTGATGTACCACCACTAAAGCTTCCCCAATCTGGCGGATACAGGGTATAATCTCTGCTTCTGGTAACGCCCCTCTACGTTTTACTGCCTCAAACAAATTTTCTCCTGGTACAAAATCCATCACCAAGCAGTGGATAGTATCTTCCTTAAACAAGTCAATCACTCCCACAATGTGAGGATGAGGGTCTTGAGACAAGCGTGCTAGTGTTCGTCCTTCTTGGATAAATCGGTCTATATACTTGTCATATTCTGGGTCATGGCTGAGATATTCATTGGGTGTCTTAATGACTACTGTCCGGTTTAGCTCAACATGCAAAGCCTTATAAGTAATACCAAATCCCCCCTGTCCAAGGACTTTATCAATTACATATTTGCCACTTTGTAATCGTTGTCCAGTTGTCCAAGGCATGAAAACCCCTAAATAATTCGTAATCCGTAATTCGTAATTCGTAATTAAAACACTTTAAAAAAGTTGGATATAGGTGTTTTCTATGACTTAAGTGTGTTTCATAAATAATACAGTCTTGCAGAATTTTGCACAACACACAATGAAAGTTGAGCTAAATTTACGGTGTTTTTGTAGATGATGGACTAGGAGACTGTGACGGTTGATTAGATGGGTTGACAATAGGAATCCAAGAAGGAATGGCTGCAAGTAAGCTTACAAAAACTGCGATCGCAGCTATCACCACTCCCCAAACCTGAATTCTTCGCTCCCAATTTGAGTTAGTGTTAGAGGATACAGTTGAGACAGACTGAGGAGTTTCACCTGTTAACCCCAGAGAGTCGAGCCATTCTCGCATTGATTGAGAACGCTGCTTAAAATCTAGCTTCATGCCTGTTAAAATTGCGCGGTTGGTGCGATCGCTAATCTGAGGATTATGTTCTTTTGGAGCTACTAAACGAGCATTATCAACCTTCCGTTTAAACGCATCCACTGGTGTTTTTCCGGTCAGAAGCACATAAAGAGTTGCCGCCAAAGAATAGATATCGCTATATGCCCCTGTTGGTTTAGTATGTTGAGCATAAAGCTCAGGGGGTGTAAATCCCTCAGAAGTTTCCTTGGTTCGGCTTGTGGTTAAGATGTGGTCAAAATCCAGAGCTAAACCAAAATCAATCAGCACCGCTTCCGGCTGTCCTTCTCGCACCCGCAAAAAGATATTTCCTGGATGCACATCTCGATGAATCAATCGATTTTCATGCACAACTATTAAAGCTTCACCAATTTGCTGAATATAGTGTAGTGCCTCTTGTTCAGAAAGAATTTGTTGGCGACGATCAGCTAAACTCACACCATCTACATACTCCATTACCAAACACAAACGGTCTGCTTCCTCAAAGGAGTCTACGACCTCCACAATATACTTGTGCTTACACCTCTGAAGCTTTAAAGCCTCCCGCAAAAACATTGTCTTTAGCCGTTCGCGCTCCGACTGGTTAAGGGAATTTAGTAAATCATCATTTAAGGTTTTAATGACTTGGCGATCGCCTTTTTTATTTCTTACCAAATAAGTAATACCAAACCGTCCCCTTCCCAATTCCTTTTCAATAGTATATTTGCCACCTTGCAATTGATCACCTGCTACCCAAGCCATCTTTGCAACTCCCAGAATATTTGTATTAATTTTCACATAAGAAAGCCTGAAGACCTGGAACCTAGCTTTACAAAAACAGTGCTATGTCTCAGAATAAGACTCTTTGCGTCTACACTTGCTAAACTAATTTCAAATCTTGAATAAAAGCAGAGAAAAAACAACTATAGAATTATGGCTCAAATCTTAGTTGAAAATTTAGATCCCATTATTCTAGAAAAGCTAGAAACTCTTGCCAAACAACACGGTAGGTCTTTGCAAGAAGAACTAAAGCAGATTCTACAACAAGCGGCTGAAAAAGCGACACACTACCACACTGGCAGCGACATGGAAAGAACCAGAGAAGCTGTAGCACGCGCTCAAGTTAGATATACAGGAAAAATTTTTAGTGATAGCACTGAACTTATCCGCGAGGATAGAGAACGGTGAGTCAGTATGTTTTAGATGCTAGCATTGCGATAAAGTGGTTCATTCCTGAAGTCTACTCTGATGCAGCTAGGCGTTTAGTAGCAAGTAACCATACTTTCTTCGTTCCAGATTTTTTCTTCCCAGAAGTGGGAAACGTCTTGTGGAAACGAGTCCGCCGTGGTGAAGACACGGCTGAAAATGCAAGACAAATATTAGCAGATTTAAATGCAGTTCCTGTAGAGGTGTACTTATCTCAGCCGTTAATGCCACTTGCTTTAGATATTGCCCTTCAGAGCGATCGTGCAGTGTATGACAGTTTATACTTAGCCCTTGCTATTACTCAACAATGCCAGATGGTAACAGCAGACGAAAAATTTTACAATGCACTTAGAAGCAGTACTTACATCAGTCATCTTTTATGGGTGGAGAATATTTAGAATAGCCTTGATGTAGCCTACCGCAGGTATCTCCCTCCTTCCACTGCTAAACTAAAAAACAACCCTTAACTCCTGCAAAGGTAATCTTATGACCTCTGCAACCGACCCATCCACCGCTCTCACACCGTTCCCAGACCATACACAGCTACCAGAGTCTGACGGTACATTCGTAAAAAACTTTCAGGAACATCCCCAAAGCATTCTGCTAACGGACTCTATTAAACCGATATTACAAAAACGTCATCCTGATGGGCAATACTGTTATTAACAGCAAATGAACGCGGACATTATCCCATACATCCTTTAGGAGTTGAGTTAGGAATTTGGCAGGGACAATATTACAATATGGAATTACCTTGGCTACGCTGGTGGGATTTGCAAGGTAATTTGTTGTTGACTGGCGAGGAAAGAGCCGATCGCTTAACTGCTCAATTGCGCTCTTTAGGTATCGAACCAGAAGCCTAATATAACAAGAGTTCCTGATAGATCCCAATCACTTAAACAAGTTTGTCAGAGCTTTACTGCTTAAAATTTTCCGATGGCCCCACATTTGCAATATCATAGCCAGTGGGATAGCTGGGGATAGGAGAGTCAATATAAAAATTAGGCTGATTCCGAGGTGGGAATAACCTGATTAATTTGGCTCGGATTTTTAGTAGACTTACCATAGCCGATCGCAGCAATGGCGACGGATAGGGAAAACCAAAGGCATCGAGCATTGTCTCATCTAGTAAAGCGTAGATACCTGGTTTGATGGCAGAACGCATCCACGAAGGAAACCAACTCAAAAATAAATCGCGTGTAGCTTCCCCAACTCGACAATTTGTATCTGAATAGCAAAATTTTTGACGTTCGTAGTCAAGGTTATAGCGCTCCAATTCTTCGTAGGTTTCAGGGATATTCTGAATCTGCATTTGCTTACCTACTTCTCGCCAGAAGTAAAAGGACGCTAATTTTTCTTGTTCGCACATCAGTCGCCAACCAAACTGCGCATTCCAGCGAATAGGCTCGAAAATGAAAGTTGAAAGTACATACAGAAAATTGTCGTTGTCAATCTTGAAGCGTCCGTGGAGTGCATTCATGCGTTGCAGGGCTTGTTTGCCGCGATCGCTATCATAACCCCACTTAATCATCTCTCCAACAATTATTGACGTGTCATCGTAGCGTTTTTGCGGACAATGGGTAAATTCTCCTGTCTGATTCAGCAATTTAGAAATACTAGGAACGCAATAAGTTCGCATCAAAGCAACTTCGAGCGATCGCGTCATATCCCAAGGAAACTCATAGCCATTCATCAAGCTATAAATCCGGCAATGATCTTGCACTGGATCAAGTTGCTGAATTACATGAAGGTTTTTATAGCGATTGAGAAGCATCTGAAATTTCTCTGTATAAATTCAGTTATTTATTCACATCCAGTAACCGCGAAGTTTCTAAACGACTCATCCACTTCTCTAAATAAACTCGATTACCTTTTTCCTCATTTGGATCTTTAGTATCCAAAGGATAAGGCATCAGTCCCAAAATCGTTGCTGTTGTCACGCAAAACATCGATTTTTGGAAACTCATACAAATTTGTACCCGCAAATCATCTTCACCCCGAAGACTGCGACGATAAATTTCGTGCAAATACTCTGGAAGATAATGACGCATATCTTGCATCAACAAGGTGGGAGGAATACCCGCGCCGCCAATAGGTAAAGGATCGGCATATAATGCGCCATACTGAAATCGCGTTTGATCTGGGGGGATTTGATAACCTTGGGCGTTGTATGAAACTGTACCGTGAAAAGGAGTTCCCCGAAAGAATACTGCTTCTACATAAGGTATTGCTGTATCTGCTAAGAAGGTCAAACCAACGCTTTTATGAATGATTTCATAGACTTCACCCCGTATTTTGACGGCGTAGGTAATTGGGTTTGATGCATTTGCCACCAACCCTGCTTTAATATGTTCTACAACTTCGGAAATCGATTTTATTTTGCCTTGGTCGTAGAGGTCTGATAAGCTGAGGAAAATATCAGCCATGACTCGCCAAAATTGACCTAAACCTGTGTAGTAAGCAGAGACACGCAATTGTTCTGTTAAGAAATCTGGAAATAGTTGGTTAACACCCAAAATTAAGGGGTTGTTTTTAAATTTTGCGGCAATAACGGCTTGCGCTCTTTCTTTAAATTCTGTTGTATCTAAATATGTATCTAGTCCACCGCCACCATGCCACATCATGGCTTTCATACAATATTCGGCATACTCAAAATTAATTCGATTATGCCACCAGTGCCGGAGTAATTTCTCAACAGAAACCTCTCCATTAAAGTATTTAAAAAATGGGAAAAATATTAAAAACTGATACTCGGCAATATAGTTAAGATTTTTTGAGTAGGCATCTAAAACTACACCATAGCTTTTAAGAATACCAACTACTTCTAATACATTTTCTGGACTATTTGGGAGTAATGCTTCTCCTTTTTGCAGCCGTTCTATATACTCAGCTAAGGGGTTGTGAGCCGCTTTCTTTTTAATAGTTACCATTGCTATCTCTCCAAAAAGTATAGGGATTGGGGCATTGGGAATTGGAAATTGGGCATTGGGAAGAGGACTTGGGGACAAGGAGAATTAGGGACAAGGGGAAAGACTTGTTTCAAGTTCTCACCTCTTGTCCCCTTGTCCCCTTGTCCCCATTCCCTATTCCCCATTCCCCATTGCTTTCTCCAAGGACACTGCTACTACTACATTTTGGCTATTCACCATTGCTGTAATTGTTGGTTCAGTCCAGCGTGCTAACCAAGCGGGTTGAATGCCGAAAATCACAATCAGCACAGCTAAAATTGCAGCTGGGGCGCGATCGCTCCAATACACACGTGGTAAGTTAGTAACTTGTGCAGACAAGCGGCCAAAAAAGGCGCGGTCAAGGAGTATTAGAAAGTAAACCGCAGTTAACCCAGTACCAAGCATTGATAGTAGAGTTTGTACTGGAAAAACTGGGAAGCTGCCCCGAAAAATGATGAATTCGGAAATAAACCCTACCATTCCTGGTATCCCAGCACTGGCCATAACTCCCAAAACCATTAAGCTACCAATTACAGGCATACCCCGTTCTGGGTTCAGCAATCCTTGGAGAACATCTAAATCTCGGCTTCCGGCTTTTTTATACACAACCCCTACCAGCAAAAACAGCATGGCGGAAATTAAGCCGTGGCTAATCATCTGCATTACAGCACCTAACACGCTTAATGGTGTAGCTGCCGCCGTCGCTAACAGCACATAGCCCATGTGTCCAATGGAACTGTATGCTACCATTTTTTTCATATCGGTTTGAGCGATCGCGCAGGATGCACCATACAATACACTCACCACTGCCCAAGTCGCTAACCAAGGAGCTAAATAAGCCCAAGCTTCTGGTAACAAGTTCATCCCAAACCGCAGTAAGCCGTAAGTTCCCAACTTCAACAACACCCCAGCCAATAGCACCGAAATTGGTGTGGAAGCTTCAACGTGAGCATCTGGCAACCAAGTATGAAAGGGAACTAAGGGAATTTTAATCCCGAAACCGATCAAAATCCCCGCTAGCAGTAAAAGCTGTGTGGCTAAGGGTAAAGTCGTAGCGTTTAAGGTTGCTAGTGCAAAGCTAGAGGAACCACTCAGCCACACCATGCCGAGGAAACTTGCCAAAATCAAGATTCCCGAAACTGCGGTATAAATAAGAAATTTTGTAGCCGCATAACCCCGCTTTTCCCCACCCCAAATAGCTATCAACAGATATAGCGGAATTAATTCTAATTCGTAAAACAGGAAAAATAACAGTAAATCCTGTGCCAGAAATGCTCCAGTCACCCCAGCGCTCAATAATAGTATCAAAGAGTAATAAAATTTAGGGCGCTGTAGAGATTCATCGCTACTGTAGATGGCAATAGAAGTTAACAGTCCATTCAAAACTAGCAGTGGCAAAGATAAACCATCAATTCCCAGGTTATAGTTTAAGCCTAAGACATCTATCCAAGGTACAGACTCAGCAAACTGTTGAGTGATTTCCCCTGGATGGAACTGAATTGCTAGTACGATTGTCCACAAGAAAGCGATAATGGCAAAGACCAAAGCCACCCCACGGGCAAATTTCCCATTGATACCAGAGGGCGAGAAACCAATTAAAGCTGCACCGATTAACGGCACTAGAATTAAAACACTAAGCATAAGCAGATATGGAATTGGGAATGGGGAATTGGGAATGGGGAATTGGGAATGGGAAAAAACTCTTACCCAATCACAAATGACAAATGACCAATGACAATATCTTTAAAAAGGCAATTTATCTAGTAAACCAGATGACCAACCAATGAAGAAAACCAGGACGCTGACAACTGCGAGGATGGTCAACATATAGCCCTGAGATTGCCCAGAAATGCTGTACTTTAAAGTTTGTCCGCCAAAAATTGTCGCAAACCCAACTAAGTTTACTAGACCATCGACTAAATAGCGATCGCTCCAAGCAGAAATTCTAGATAGCAGTGCGACTGCACTCACCACGGTTACGCGATAAACTCGGTCAATATAAAAATCATAACCTAATAAGTCTTGCACAAATCTCCACGCCAAGAATCTCGATCTTGACCAAGCTTTGTGCAGATAAACTGTAGAACCGATAACTACTCCCAGCACGGTAGAAGTAAACAACGCTAATGCTACATACCAATTAACACTTTCCCAATCTGGTAGTAAGTACCATTGCTGTAACATCAAAGGTAAAAGTAAAGTCAAGATTGTGAGAGTCACCATCGGGAAGGCCATTTGCCAACCAACTTCTGGCGTGCGTCGGGTCTTTTGTTGCGGTTTCCCCCAAAAGACTAATCTGAATACTCTAGTTAAGTTCAATGCTGTCAGGCAATTGACCAATAATAAAACCCCAATTACCCAAGGACTAATATTCACAAAACCGTCAGCCCATCCTAGCATTGCCCAGAAGCCTCCCAAAGGTAGCACTGTCACCATTCCCGCCGAACCGACAATAAAGGCGGTAGTGGTGGCTGGCATCCGTGACCAAAGTCCGCCCATTTCGGTTAAGTCCTGGCTTTGGGTAGTTAAGATGACTGAACCGGAACTCATAAATAATAATGCTTTAGCGATCGCATGAGTTAACAGCAACATCAGTGCTACACCCCCTTGCTGTAACCCTACCGCTAAAAACACTAACCCCATGTATGCACTGGTGGAATGAGATAGCGATCGCTTAATGTCAATTTGAGCTATAGATACTAATGTCGCCCCAATTGCCGTTACCGTACCCATGATTACCAAAGCATTCAAGGCAACTGGCGACAGTGCTAGCAATGGTTGAAATTTATACAGTAGATAAGCGCCACCAGCTACTACCAGCGAGTTTCGCATTACCGAAGCAGGATTGGGCCCTTCCATCGCCTCATCTAACCACAGGTGCAATGGAAATTGGGCACATTTTCCAGCCGGCCCAGCAATTAACGCCAACCCCAGCAATGTTGATGTCACTGGGCTTAAATTAGCTGTTTGCGCCCACTCATATAAATCCGAAAAGTTCAAACTACCGGCTAAGTTGGAAAGTGTCACCACAGCCATCAGCAGCAACAAGTCTCCTACCCGTTTAGTCCAAAACGCATCTCGCGCCGCCGTCACTACTAGCGGTTGAGCATACCAGAATCCCACTAGCAAGTAAGTCGAAAGTGTCAGAACTTCTAAAAGGGCATAGCTGAGAAACAAAGAATCGCTGATTGCTAGACCACTCAACGCTGCTTCAAAAAATCCTAGCAGCGCAAAAAAACGTGCTAGCGACCAGTCCTTTTCCATGTAACCCAGAGCGTAAACTTGTGCCAGTAAGCTTAAACCTGTAATTAAAACTGTTGCCCCAATACTGACTGGTGAGAGTTCCAAGCTAAAAGATAAGTCTAAATCAGCAGCTTTAAACCACGACACCAGTAAATTTTCTGGTTCTCTATCCCAGATATTTTTAAATACAAATAGACTATGGACAAAAGCCACAACAGTTGTCAACAAGTTGATGTATGCCGCAGGTCTTGGCCCTGTTCGCTGAATTATTCCTATTCCCCAGGGCAACGTCAAAATTGCGCCTAATAAGCTATATAAAGGCACAAACCAACTTGTTGAAAATAGAAATTGATCCATTTAAATTTACCTTTATGACTCAGCCTTTATTTTAAAAAATCTTTCAGACAATTATTTATTTAAAAAACTAAATTTAGTAAAACATCAACATTTTTTTACTATTGTTTAAACTAAATTATCCAAAGTATTTTTACTTTCCTTTCCCCTACTAAACTTTGATAAAATATAACTTTACATACGCAAAAGCATTTACTTGCCTTAACCTCACCTCTGTTTTTACAATAGTATTTCTACTTTGAGCAGAGTAATTTATACGATATATTTGAAAAGATTATATACTTTTCACCTAGTCGTTGTACATCCAGCAAAATTCGAGGAAAGATAGATACAGTAAAAGATACAGCCGCCGCTCTTCCCTCACCAGATAGAATTAGCCTTGGTTATGAATATCGTTTTATAAATGTGATAAAGAAATTATAAAGCATAAGTGGCTGCTCAAGTAATTCAGTAAACTTTAATTACTCAAAAGCCTAGATAAATATTTGTTAAGTTTTTTAAAACTTTCTTATCATAAACTATTATAGTAATTTATATTGCCAGGAACGCCAAGCTTTCCTATGCTTAAATTGGAAGTGTTTTCTTAGCTATAAGATCAGGCTCTCCCCGTCAAAAAATTCAAACGACAGTACAGATTGCATTAATTTTGTAGGAGTTCTGCGATGCCAATTGCAGTTGGAATGATTGAAACGAAAGGCTTTCCAGCAGTTGTGGAAGCTGCTGATGCGATGGTGAAAGCCGCCCGTGTCACCTTAGTAGGGTATGAAAAAATTGGTAGCGCTCGCGTCACCGTGATAGTTCGGGGAGATGTATCGGAAGTGCAAGCTTCTGTAGCTGCTGGGGTTGAAGCGGCGAAAAGAGTCTTTGGTGGTGAAGTGTTGTCCACTCACATCATTGCTCGTCCTCATGAGAACCTGGAATACGTCTTGCCGATTCGTTACACAGAAGCTGTAGAACAGTTCCGTACCTAAAAGCTGTTTAAAAAAAGTAATTAACGCTCTTTGCTTTTTTGAGCATCACTTTTGTCCAAAGCTAAAAACTTTAAATAGGGATTAAAACTAATGTCAATTGCAGTGGGAATGGTTGAAACTCTGGGCTTTCCAGCAGTTGTGGAAGCTGCTGATGCGATGGTGAAAGCTGCTCGTGTGACTCTAGTCGGCTATGAAAAAATCGGCAGTGGTCGAGTTACCGTAATTGTTCGGGGAGATGTATCGGAAGTACAAGCTTCCGTAGCCGCAGGTGTTGAATCAGTGAAGCGAGTCAACGGTGGACAAGTGCTGTCTACTCACATCATTGCTCGTCCTCACGAAAACTTGGAATATGTCCTACCAATTCGTTATACAGAAGACGTAGAGCAATTCCGGGAAAATGTGAACGCAATTCGTCCTTTCGGTAGAAGACCGTAATTTTTAATGCAAGTCGCTAAAGTTCGCGGCACAGTAGTTAGCACCCAAAAAGATCCAAGTCTTAGAGGTGTGAAACTACTGTTGTTACAATTTGTAGATGAAGACGGAAACATCCTCCCACAATATGAGGTAGCAGCAGATAGTGTGGGAGCAGGTGTAGATGAGTGGGTACTTGTCAGTCGTGGTAGTGTTGCTCGTCAAGTTATTGGCAACGAACAGCGACCACTAGATGCAGTGGTAGTGGCGATCATAGATACAATTTATGTTGAAGATCGCATGATTTACAGCAAAAAAGATCAATATCGATAGTCATTTAGTCATTGGTCATTGGTCATTGGTCATTAGTGAATAACAAAGGACAAATGACAACGGACAGATGACAAATGACAATATAGGAGGAATCTCGCAATGGCAGTCCGCAGCACGGCAGCACCCCCAACTCCGTGGTCAAGGAATTTAGCTGAACCCAAAATCCATCAAACTGCTTTTGTACATTCATTCTCCAATCTGATTGGGGATGTAAGAATAGGTGCAAATGTAATCGTTGCTCCGGGGACTACGATTAGAGCGGATGAAGGCACACCTTTTTATCTTGGTGAAAACACTAATATTCAAGATGGTGTGGTCATTCATGGGTTAGAGCAAGGTCGAGTAATTGGCGATGACCAAGAGAAATACTCGGTATGGGTAGGTAAAAATGCTTGCATTACCCACATGGCTCTAATTCACGGGCCAGCTTATGTAGGCGATAATTCCTTCATTGGCTTTCGCTCTACAGTGTTTAATGCCAGAGTAGGTGCAGGTTGCATCGTGATGATGCACGCTTTGATTCAAGACGTAGAAATTCCCCCAGGTAAATATGTACCTTCGGGAGCGGTAATTACTAGCCAGCAGCAAGCTGACCGCTTGCCAGATGTGCAAGAGCAGGATAAGGAATTTGCTCATCATGTGGTTGGGATTAATCAGGCGCTACGAGCTGGTTATCTTTGTGCTGCGGATAGCAAATGTATAGCACCCATTCGGGATGAGAACGCTAAATCTTATACAGGTAATGGTATTACTGTTTTAGAGTTGGAAAGGAGTAGTGAAGTGGCGAGCAATAGCTTGGGTGCAGAAACAATAGAGCAGTTGCGCTATCTATTGGAACAAGGGTATAAGATTGGTACAGAACACGTAGACCAGAGACGGTTCCGCACGGGTTCTTGGACTAGTTGCCAACCAATTGAACCGAGATCCATCGGTGAAGCGATCGCAGCATTAGAAAGCTGTGTAAGTGACCATAGCGGCGAATATGTCCGCCTGTTTGGTATTGACAAAGATAGACGACGTGTGTTAGAAAGCATCATCCAACGCCCGGATGGTGATTTTAAACCAGCTACCAATTTTAAGGCTCCGGCTAGTAGTCATAGCAATGGCAGCTACAGCAGTAATGGTAATGGTAACGGTAACGGCTCTAGCAGTGGCAAAGTCAATGGCGAAACCGTAGAGCAAATCCGCCAACTTTTGGCAGGTGGTTACAAAATTGGCATGGAACACGTAGACGAGCGCCGTTTCCGTACTGGTTCCTGGACTAGCTGCAAGCCAATTGAAGCAACTTCCATAAATCAAGTAATTTCCGGCTTGGAAGAATGTATACAAAGCCATCAAGGCGAGTATGTGCGTTTAATCGGCATTGATACTAAAGCCAAACGGCGGGTATTAGAAACGATTATCCAACGTCCAAATGGTCAAGTAGCCTCCTCTGGTAGTCAAAAATCATCATTTACTAGCAGTGGAAGTGCTACGGCAACAGCTACCAGCAACCATTTGAGTACTGAAGTAGTAGACCAACTCCGGCAATTATTGGCTGGTGGGTATAAGATTAGCCTTGAACACGTAGACGAACGACGGTTCCGTACAGGTTCCTGGACGAGTACTGGTCAGATTCAAGCCTCCTCAGAAAGAGAAGCGATCGCAGCTATAGAAGGACACCTTGGCGAATACCAAGGGGAATATGTACGCTTAATTGGTATTGATGCCAAAGCCAAGCGTCGGGTATTAGAAACAATTATCCAACGTCCAAATGGTCAAGTAGCCTCCTCTGGCAGTCAAAAATCATCATTTACTAGCAGTGCGCCTTCTGCTACAGCAACAGCAACAGCTACCAGTACCCGCTTGAGTGCTGAAGTTGTAGGCCAACTCCGACAATTATTGGCTGGCGGCTCTAAAATTAGCCTTGAACACGTAGACCAACGGCGGTTCCGTACAGGTTCCTGGACGAGTACTGGTCAAATTCAAGCCTCCTCAGAAAGAGAAGCGATCGCAGCCGTAGAAGGACACCTTGGTGAATACCAAGGGGAATATGTGCGCTTAATTGGTATTGACCCCAAAGCCAAGCGTCGGGTATTAGAAACGATTATCCAAAGACCATAGTAGGTAGTAGGTAGTGGGGAATTGGGAATTGGGAATTGGGAATTGGGAATTGGGTATGGGCAAGAGGACAAGGGGACAAGGAGAATTAAAGACTTGTTTCAAGTTCTCACCTCTGTCCCCTTGTCTCCCCTGCCTCCCTTGCCCCCTGCCCCCCCGCTCCCCTGCCTCCCCTACTCCTCATCCCCACTCCGGCTTCCGAGGTTAAAATTTCCATGTCTGTGCTGTCACTGCGCCTCAGCAATAATTTTGATTCTTACATTAGTGGTGAGGTGACTATTCATCCAAGCGCAGTACTTGCACCTGGGGTAATCCTCCAAGCGGCTGAAAACAGCAAGATCATCATTGGCCCAGGGGTCTGTATTGGCATGGGAGCAATTCTCCAAGTCCATGAAGGAACCCTAGAGGTAGAAGTAGGGGCAAACCTAGGAGCCGGTTTTTTGATGGTTGGCAAGGGCAAAATTGGAGCAAATGCTTGCATTGGTTCAGCAACAACAGTTTTTAACTATTCAGTTGAACCTGGACAAGTAGTTCCACCTGGATCGATTTTAGGAGACACCAGTCGGCAAATTGCTCAAACAAAGCAGCCGGAACCATCCACGAATAACCCTACGGCTACAAGTGCGCCACCACAGAAGGAAGAAGAAAACGGCTCAGGTGAAGTTAAGGAAAAGGTAGTTTCCTCAACTAACTTCTCAGCCGCCGCTTTTGTGGATTTCAAACAAAATAAGTCGATTTCTTACTTTAAATCTCCCGCCACTCCTGAAAGCCAGCCTCCTCTCGTAGAGGAACCAGCCAAGGATATTGAACCCCCCTTGCAAGAACCCGCCCAAGAGCCTATAAAACCTGACTCAGACCCCAATCAGCTAACTACAGAATCCCCTAACGGTTTCGGGAATCAGATTTATGGACAAGGGAGCATAAGCAGACTGTTGACTACATTGTTTCCTCATAGACAATCCTTAAGCAACCCAAACTCTGACGATTAGTCTGAGTAAGTGTTAATTGTAAGTTGTCGGCTTTGTGATTATCTGGGAAAGTTCAAATGGAAACATCTAATCAACGGTCTATGAAAGCCATCGAAGGAACGAGTCATCGAGACACCTTCCAAGATACTGCTTTAGGTTTAGTTTCTACACGCAGCTTTCCAGCAATAGTTGGGACGGCGGATATGATGCTGAAATCAGCAGGAGTTCACCTAGTTGGGTATGAAAAAATTGGTGGCGGATATTGTACTGCGATCGTCCGGGGTGGAATTGCTGACGTGCGTTTGGCAGTAGAATCTGGTGTGCAAACAGCTGAACAGTTTGGTCAGTTAGTTTCTAGCTTAGTGATTCCTCGGCCTTATCCTAATTTAGATATAGTACTTCCCATCACAACCCGTTTTACTAAATTGATGGAGGAGGGCAATTCTAGCCGTCTGAGTAATCAAGCAATTGGTTTGGTAGAAACGCGAGGATTTCCAGCGATGGTAGGCGCGTGTGATGCCATGCTCAAAGCTGCTGATGTTCATTTAGCAGCCTACGAAAAAATTGGTGGGGGGTTGTGTACAGCCATTATTCGTGGTTCCGTAGCAAATGTGGCGGTAGCAGTGGAAGCGGGAATGTTTGAAGCAGAACGCATTGGAGAATTAAATGCAGTGATGGTAATTCCGCGACCACTTGACGAAATGGAGCAAACCTTACCATTAGCAAGTTGCTGGATAGAAACACAGCAGCCTTTAAACTTGCCAGTGAACATTAAAGAACAAGTTGCCGAAATAGAAGTGCTAAGATTACCAGATTTAACTAAGCTACCTACAAAAATTGCAGAAGTTGTAGAAGAATTATGGAATGATGAATGATGATAGATGAATTTGGGAAAATCATCATTCATCGGGAAGTGGAAGGGATCTTACGCTTTTCTTGTTGTTTTGATCATAGCTTCTTCAATCTATAAATAAAATACCTTTATTTTAATAGAAATAATAGAGTTTTATCTATAATAAAACTCGTAAATTTCTATTGGTATTCCTATACCATTTGCAACTGTTCAGTTAATACTAGTTTTATATCGATGAATAACTATATAGAGGAGAACCACCTTTGAAACAAGCGACGCTGCACCAGTTAAAGGTATTCGAGGCTGCGGCACGGCACAGTAGCTTTACGCGGGCTGCTGAGGAATTGTTTCTCACCCAACCTACCGTTTCTATGCAGATTAAGCAACTCACAAAATCGGTAGGGTTGCCATTATTTGAACAAGTAGGAAAGCGGTTGTATCTCACCGAGGCAGGACGAGAATTATTTGCCACTTGTCGGCAGATTTTTGAAAATATAGCCCAGTATGAAATGAAGGTGGCAGATTTAAAAGGGCTAAAACAGGGACAATTACGCTTGGCAGTGATTACAACAGCAAAATATTTTATCCCACGTTTGTTAGGGCCGTTTTGCGAACTTTATCCAGGGATTGATATCTCTCTGCAAGTAACGAATCACGAACAAATTTTGGAACGGATGAGTCAAAATCTGGACGACTTATATATTATGAGTCAAGTTCCAGATAATATGGATGTGACTTGTGAGGCATTTTTAGAAAATCCTTTGATAGTCTTTGCACCAGTTAATCATCCGTTATCCAAAGAAAAAAATATTCCGATTCAACGCCTATCTAACGAACCTTTTATTATGCGAGAACCAGGTTCAGGAACTCGTCGTGCCGTCCAAAGCCTATTTGAAGAACAAGGGGTGACAGTAAAAGTCAAACTTGAATTGGGAAGTAACGAAGCAATTAAACAAGCGATCGCAGGTGGTTTAGGAATTTCGGTTTTATCTCGTCATACTTTACTATTAGACGCTTCAGATTTTAGCATTTTAGATGTCCAACACTTTCCCATTCAGCGACATTGGTACATGGTTTATCCCGCAGGCAAGCAGCTATCTATCGTTGCTCGTGCCTATTATGACTATCTCCTGGCTGCGGCAAGGAATTTTGTAGATCAAAACACTGATACTACTTCTAGTACACTTGAACCAATTAACGGGTAATTCATAATTACGTTAGCGAGTCCGCGAGCGTCATTACGAATTACGAATTACCCAAAAGGGTTGACTCTTAGACCGGCAACCATTGACAATTAACCAGCAGAATCAATTAAAAATGGGGGAAAACTGGCAATGGTTAACCCGGAAATACCATCTTGGCGCAAAACAGTACAAAGCGAGATTGTAGCTGTTACAGTTTATGCTGACAGAGCATTGGTTACACGGCGGAGTGTAGTTAATTTAATAGGAATTGAACAGGAATTAGTAATTACCTCAGTGCCAGAGACTCTAGAAACTGAGTCTATCAGGGTTAGCGGTACAGGGACAGTGGCAGTGCGTTTGGTGGGAGTGAGTAGCGATCGCATTTACACCACTGAACCAGTGGCAGAGCGAGTTGCACATTTAACAAGGCAAATTGAGCAGTTAGAAGCAGAAAAACGACACCTGCAAGCCCAAGTAGATGCTTTAGTATTACAGTCTAGTTTTATCGCCGGTTTACGTGAAAAAACAGAGGAACCCTTTGCACAAAGTTTGTCTCGGAAAAATCTTAGCCTGAGCGAAACTTTGGATTTTTTGAACTTTCTCGGAAGCCAGTATAGTGAATATGCGATCGCATCTGGAGAGTGCAAAACCCAACAGCAGGAATTAGACAAAGAACTCCAAGCACTCCGCGCCTCATTGCAAAAAATTCAAACGCCCCATCCCAAAGAGAGTTTGAGCATAGTTGTAGGAGTTGAAGTTGCAGGTGAAGGCGAATTTGAATTAGAGGTGTCTTACATAGTAAATCGCGCCAGTTGGACTCCGCTTTATGACTTGCGCTTTAGCACTACCAGCGATATTGTGCATCTGGGCTATCTTGCAGAAATTACTCAAAGTAGTGGCGAAGATTGGATTGGTGCAAATCTCACCCTTTCTACCGCTAAACCGGGATTAGGTACACTCCCGCCTAAACTTGAACCCTGGTATATTGATGCGCCACGTCCACAAATGTTACGACAACGACGATTTGCTGCCCAGCCACCACTGCTGCCTAGCATAGCAGAACCGCCTACCTCTGCTGCCAGAGCCGATTGGCAAGAAGAAGACGAAGGTGCAGATGGTGTTCTTATCCAAGCAGAAAGTGTGACAGCAGAAGTATCCAAAGAAGGTAGTGTAGTTACCTTTAAATTGAATGGTGGCGGTAATATTCCCAGTGATGGCGCACCCCATAAAACGACAATTTTTAATGACGATTATCCTTGTAGCTTTGATTATGTGGCAATGCCGCGTTTGGTAAGTTTTGCTTATCTGCAAGCAAATGTGAAAAATAATCCTAATGGTGCGACTTTGTTACCAGGGAAAGCGAATATTTTCCGCAACAATGTTTTTATTGGGACAACTAAGTTAGAGAATATTGCACCAGGACAAGAATTCAAACTGAATTTAGGTATGGATGAAGGTTTGAAAATTGAGCGCGAATTAGTTGAACGTCTAGTAGATAAAAGATTGATTAGCAACCAGCGCCGGATTACTTATAGTTATCGGTTGATAATTACTAACTTACTCGACAAAGAAGTAAATCTGAAAGTAACTGAACAATTACCAGTTAGCCGCAACGAGCAAATTAAAGTGCGCCTTAGCCGTAGTAACCCACAAATTCAACTTGGTGAAATGGGCATTTTAGAATGGCAGTTAACTCTTCCAGCACAAGAACAAAGAGAGATATATTACCAGTTTAATGTTGAACATCCGCCTGACTTAATGGTTGTTGGGTTAGATATTTAGAGTCCAGGTTAGCGTTATTGTTCAACTGTGTTCCCGAAATTAAGCAAGCAAATATTATTAAGTATCACTACCAGCAAAAGCACTCACCTCTAGGAGACACCGGAAATGAATGTGCTGCACGACTGGATGATGCTGCGGCGATTGTTGGCATTCTGAACCCAATTATAGAAGCTGGTGTATACACCGCATTTGATACGCCGCTCACAGTCGATGCCGAACGTGAGTATATTTTAAATTTTCCCCAGCGTGGGGTGTTCCATGTCGCTGTGCTATTACCAGATCGAGCGGTTGTTGGGTTTCAAAGTATGGAACCATTTGCAACCTTCACACATGCCTTTGACCATGTGGGAATCATCGGAACATACGTAGATATCTTATACCGACGACATGGTATTGGTAAGAGTTTATTCGAGGTTACTTTTGAGACTGCTCGTACCAAAGGATACGAAAAGATATTAATCTACGTTCGCGCCGATAACGCAGGGGCGTTAGCTAGCTATCTCCAACGTGGTTTTCACATAATTGGGACGGCGCAAAGACAGGCTAAAATTAAAGGAACGTATGTGGACGAGATTATCATCGAACGGTTTTTATAGATAGCGTCTACGCTCCTCACTGCTACGCTAAACTTATAGCACTGAGACACTTGCCACCATGTCTGTCACCAAAGATTTTGAAGTCCCAAAAGATGTTATATTTCCGCCAGGGGATTTATATAGTGACGAACCGCCTTTGGAAACTGACTTGCATCGGCTACAAATGACACTGCTCATCCAATGCTTGGAGTGGTTGTGGCAAAATCGCAATGACTTTTATGCATCGGGTAATCTCACTATTTACTACAGTCCACACCAGCGCAAATCAGAAAACTTCCGGGGTCCAGATTTTTTTGTCGTACTGGGGACTGAACGCAAACCCCGTAAAAGCTGGGTTGTCTGGGAAGAAGATGGCAAATATCCTAATCTAATTATAGAAATTCTCTCAGATAGCACAGGTGACACTGACAAGGGACTCAAAAAACAAATTTACCAAGATATCTTTCGCACACCAGATTATTTCTGGTTTGATCCAGAAACGTTAGAATTTGCAGGGTTTCATTTACTTGATGGTAAATATCAATCGTTGGAACCAAATCCCCAAGGCTGGTTGTGGAGTCAACAGCTAGGTTTGCATTTAGGGGTTTATCAAGAAAAGCTACGCTTTTTCACGCCTGAAGGAAAACTGGTTCCCACACCCGAAGAAGTCGCACAACAGGCTGAACAAGAAAAGCAACGCAGCGATCGCTTGGCGGCAAAACTGCGAGAATTAAATATAGATCCAGATACTATTTAAGCTCCTCGCTGTCTTGCTTGTGCCTGTTGGTGCGAATGCTATGGATCTTCAGGAAAAACCCATTTTGGCGGTTCCGTCATTTTTTTCCGCAGACGTTCTTGTGCCAACTCCAACATTTTGTCTAAGGGAGTCTCTTCAATAAATTTTGCAGCGGCCTCTCTAAACTCGATGTTGGGGCATTTATCCCCTAAAACACATCCGTTAACACAGGCTACAGCACAGTTAATCTTTTGCTCCACAGTAAATTCCTCTCTCTAAAACTTATAAGTTATAAAGTTGTGAGTTCTAATATTCACCCCTAACTCTTTACTATCAGGCATTAACCTCTAGGTAAATTTTACCTTGCCAGTTGCTATCCTATTAGTCTAAACACCTACTATTTAGAAAGTTATCAGTTATGAGTTATGATTTTGACTCCTAATTTCTCACTCTTATGAAGGGCACTCATGTCAGAAGTTTTTGCTACTACTGGAACTATCGCTGCGATCGCAACTGCTGTTGTCCCCCAACAGGGTAGTGTTGGTATTGTGCGGGTGTCTGGTTCTGAAGCAATGGCTCTAGCCCAAACTCTCTTTCATGCACCAGGGCGACAAGTTTGGGAAAGTCACCGGATTCTCTACGGTTATATTCGTCATCCTCAAACCCAACAATTGGTAGATGAAGCCCTATTGCTGATTATGAAAGCACCTCGTTCTTACACCCGTGAAGATGTAGTGGAATTCCATTGCCACGGGGGAATTATGGCAGTGCAACAGGTATTACAACTGTGTTTAGAAAATGGCGCTAGACTAGCTCAACCCGGAGAATTTACTCTCCGCGCCTTTTTGAATGGGCGATTGGATCTAACTCAAGCCGAAGGTATTGCTGATTTAGTGGGAGCTAAATCACCTCAAGCTGCCCAAACTGCCTTAGCTGGTTTACAGGGAAAATTAGCTCATCCGATCCGGCAGTTACGCGCTAACTGTTTAGATATTTTGGCAGAAATCGAAGCTCGAATCGATTTTGAGGAAGACTTACCGCCGTTGGATGATACAGCAATAATATCAGAAATCGAGAAAATTGCCGCCGAAATAACGAGGTTATTGGCAACCAAAGACAAAGGGGAGTTGTTACGCACAGGGTTAAAAGTGGCAATTGTCGGGCGGCCAAACGTGGGTAAGTCGAGCTTATTGAACGCTTGGAGCCGGAGCGATCGCGCCATTGTCACAGACTTACCCGGTACAACCCGCGATGTAGTTGAATCCCAGCTAGTTGTCAGGGGAATTCCCGTACAAGTGCTAGATACAGCCGGGATTCGGGAAACAACAGATCAAGTGGAAAAAATTGGCGTAGAGCGATCGCGCCGTGCCGCCAATGCAGCTGATTTAGTCTTGCTTACCATCGATGCTTCAGCAGGTTGGACAGAAGGCGATCGAGAAATTTACGAACAAGTACAACACCGTCCATTAATTTTAGTCATCAACAAAATTGACTTAGTAGAAGAAAGCGAAAGAAAAACTCTTCAATCTCAAATACCCAATTCAAAATCTAAAATTGCCACAGCAGCAGCACAAAATCAAGGTATTGATGCTTTAGAAGTAGCAATTTTAGAGCTAGTCAAAGTAGAAAAAGTCCAAGCTGCTGATATGGATTTAGCCATTAATCAAAGGCAAGCAGCAGCTTTAACTCAAGCTAAAATATCTTTGGAACAAGTACAAGCAACAATTGTCCAGCAGCTTCCTCTAGATTTTTGGACAATTGACTTACGCGGTGCAATTCAAGCACTGGGAGAGATTACTGGGGAAGAAGTAACAGAATCAGTTTTGGATAGGATTTTTAGCAAGTTTTGCATTGGTAAATAAACCTAAATGTTCTGTTTTGCTAATCTTAGTAGTTTGGGTGAAGCGAATAAAAACCCAATATCTATCCTAATTATTAAGTTTTAATATTATTAGACCCTAAAATTTTATGTCTTTAAACGATGAAATAAATTCTGTAAACGTATTGATTGTGGGAGCCAGCCAAGGTATTGGTTTTGGTTTTGTAAAAAGATTGCTACAGGATGATAAAATAGCTAAAGTTTTTGCAACTTCTCGTCAGCTAGAATTAGCCACCGATTTAATAGCTCTTGTAGACGAACATTCTGGGCGATTAATTTGTTTAGAGATGGATATTACTGACGAGTTGCAGATTGTTGAAACTATTCACAAAATACATACCCAAGTTGACAAACTGCATTTGGTAGTCAACTGTGTAGGACTGTTGCATGAAGATACTTTGCAACCTGAAAAAAGCTTAAAACAGATAAATTCAGAAAACTTGCTACGCTACTTTCAAATAAATAGTATTGGTGCTGTCTTGCTAGCTAAACATCTATTGCCTCTGTTGCGTCATGGAGAACGCAGTGTGTTCGCTAGTATTTCTGCTAAATTGGGCAGTATTGGCGATAACAAACTTGGTGGATGGTATGGCTATCGCGCTTCTAAAGCAGCACTCAATATGTTGATGCGGACTGCGGCAATTGAGTATAAAAGAAGTTGTCCGAAAGCATTAATAGTTACATTGCATCCTGGTACAACTGATACGCGCCTTTCCCGTCCTTTCCAGAAAAATGTACCTGCGGAAAAATTATTCTCAGTGGAACACACGGTTTCCCAATTATTGGCTGTGATTGAACAGCTTCAAGAAGGCGATAGTGGGCAGTTTTTCTCGTGGGATGGAAGCAGATTGCCTTGGTAACTGCGTTACGCTGATGCTAGTGAAACTCACATTACTTGTAACCAAAGCCTATGAAGTTTTTTGTGCCAGCAGCCAAGGATGATATCAAAGCAGAGCAGGTGTATAATGCTTTTGCTCAGTCTGTCAAAGCACCAATAACCGAAAAGCGTATTTGGAAGTTACAGTGGCGCGATCGCGAAATTGATATGGAATGCGAGGTAGGTAAACCCTTACCATCCTCTTATCAAACGGGGAAAGAGCTAGTTATGGCAATCTTTGAGTGCGAAAACCTTTATAAAATTTGTACTCTTACCCGTGGAGGAGTAAAGGGAGAACCTATCTTGGTTAGCAAAAACTCTCTATCCTCAGCAACATATTTTTCAGATAATGTACATAACTGACTCTTTAATCTGCGATCGCTTATTTGATAAAAGTAGATGCGATCGCAGAATACGCTTGGGTTAAGCATTTCTTTCTTCTCTCGGTGTCCTCTGTGCCTCTGTGGTTCGTTAAAAAAATTGAATTTGACAAAGGATTTTAGCCTTAACTGAACTGTATTGGTTTATAGGCATAAAAAGTGGTTATGCAGCTAAAAACTAGGAAACTCTAACTCACCACTTCCCCTTCCTAAGTGCGCTGTTTTAGGTGGTAGATGTCCCTGCAACCAATTCTCCAAATCAGCCATTACCTCTCGATAATTGAGGTCACGCTGAATTTCGTGATAGGCTTCTGGATACTCGATTCTCAGTTTATCTGTATAGTTTACCCGTTGATAAAAGATGTCGCTTCCCACAGGTAAAGCCACTCGGTCTGCACCACCGTGGAGAATCAACAATGGTAATTGCCAATCACCTGCGTGAGCATTAATCCAATCAACTGTTGCAAAGAATTCTGTAGCTAGACGGGCAGTACCAAGGGTATGTCGCAGTGTATCTTGAGCGATCGCAGCTAAAACCTGCGGATCTCTTGAACCAGCACTGATGTCAATGCCTGTATTCAGTGTGAAACGCGGCCACACCCGTGAGAGCAGTTTTCCTAAAAGCACCCGAATCGGTGAAATCCCAACTTTCCCCAAGGTTGGCGCGAGAGCGATCACACCTTGCAAAACTGATGCTTGTTGGGGATAGCGCAGAATATAATCTAAGACAATCACCCCGCCTAAACTATGACCCAAAAGAAAAATTGGGCAGCTAGGATTCTGAGTCTGAATTAACTGTAAAAAGGCTCCCAAATCTTCTCGAAACTCACTCCAAGCGTTGATATAGCCTCGCTGACCTGGTGAGCGTCCATGACCACGTAAGTCTAAGGCATAGATAGCATATTGTTTGGGTATCAAATGCTGAATTACATTACTGTAGCGATCGCTGTGGGCTCCGAGTCCATGCACAATGGCTAATATTCCCCGGACTTTACCCTCTGGATGCCAACTTTGATAATACAGGTCAAGTCCTCCAACACCTTGGAATGTGCCTTCTTTACGAGACGCGATGCGATCGCTATGGTCAATCATCTGGTTAATTTTTTAGGTATCTTCTCAGCAAGTTACTAATATGTCAACACTGATTGTATAAAAATAGCTTCTGGCTATTGCGATAATTACAGCTAATTTATTTAAAATCTTGATAAGAGCATTCCACAATTTCTAACCGTGGGTTGGTTAATAATATAACCTCAAGAATTATGATTTATTTATGAATTCAAGGAGATTTTTATCAAAAATTCTTCTAAGGTATCTGTTCAGGAAGACCAAGCTGATGGGGTAATTTCCGAAGTTCATACCGATTCGAAATCTAGCCATCAGCAGGAAGATAGTACACAATTAGAAACTTTAACTGCTGCAAGTATAAAGCGGGTAAAAGAGGGTGTAGATGCGGCTGGCGATCGCGCTGTTCGCCAGATTATCGAAAAAACCCTCAATCGCTTGGAAGGTGGTAATCAGGGGCATTTAGAACCTAGAGCCAACTCTGGGCTGCGTCGTTTTGTGATGCGATCGCTCATCCATGCCTTTTTCAAGGTACGGGTCGAACATCTCGAAAGAATACCTCAGAAACCTGCAATTCTAGCTGTCAACCATCTCCACCATATAGATCCCTTGCTCCTGTTAGCCGAACTCCCTACCCAACCCCACTATTACATCCTGGGCGATGCTCGTACTCTTTATAACAAGTGGTGGAAGCGCTTCATCCTGGGTTTTGCGGGGGGCGTGATTCCTTTGGAACGGGTGTGGAAAGAAGAAGTTGCTGTCATAGAAGCGGCTAAAGCAGGAAGGCAAGATTTAGTTGAGCTAGCTACAGCAATTAAACAGACAGTACCGACAGGGGAAGATATACACACACTCCGACAGATAGACCGGATTATCCTGGCAATTTTGACTCGTGGAGATGGGATGATTCTCTTTCCCGAAGGACGACTCGGAACTGCTGAGGGTAAGTTGCATCTCCCTTTAAAACGCGGGACTGTGATTTATGCCTTGCGGGCTGGTGTACCGATTATTCCAGTTGCACTGATTGGGACTCATGACCTCTATTTAAGAAAAGAGTTAACAATTCGAGTCGGTGAACCGTTACACTTTGCCCAAACAACCAGACCAAAGCGCCAGGAAATAGAAGTAGCTTTGGAGAAGTTACAAAATGCGATGCTGGCTATATTGCCAACTAATTATCAAGAACCAACCGGAGTCAAACTGTTACGTTATTTCCTAAATCACATGTTGTGGTGAAGAGTTTATTGCTCTAAAAAGATTACGAATTACTATTATTTTCCCTGCCACATCTGCCGTAATGACTGAAAAATCTTTACAAATCTCTCTTCTAGCCAGAGCATAGCATAATCAACCCATTCCAGAAGTTGCTCTAAGGGATGTTTCTCATAGCCTGTTGAAGTTGCTTTGGTTTCTATCCAGTCTGGCTGTGCCTCAATTTGACTACTTTGATGAAACTGCTCTTGCAAAATTTCCCCTTTCCGAATCTCGCGTTTAGTTAGGGAAGTATGGGCTTGAATTTGTTTTGCAGAGGAAACTTTTCCAGATATTTTTTGGCTTGAGGCAAGACTACTAGTTGCTTGTTTCCTTTGCACCAAACCAGATCCGATTTTAGGTTGTTTTACAGTTAAATTCTTTTGGGGAAAATGCCCTACTGATAAACTTGCCGCTAAAGCAGGATTTTTATTTTCCACTTGAGAAAGTGTAACTGACTTGTTAGTAACGGTTTCAGTGTCTCCAAATAAATCATTCCATGTTAGCCAAGGATCAACAGCTAAATCCTGATTTTCCAATAGAGGGCTTTTAGCCAAGGCTTTTCTAAAGCGTGATGACAATATTTTACCTGGGAATTGCTCATCACTAGTTGTTGAATCAAGTGTTTTTCTATTACCAACACCAAAAAAGTAATTAAGTGCCGCCTCAATCAAAGCGTGAATATTTAGTGTATGAGTTTCCATACCATCATTAGTAGTTGCAATTTCTCCCCTAGCAGCTAATTGCTCTTTGCCATAAAGAAATATGTTTAACTGAGTTTGGGCAACTTGAACAATTTCCTGACTACGTTCTTGCACAGGTACTAAAGCATTTGACTCCAACTTAGCAACAGCTATATCTAAAAATGCTAGTAATCTTTCAGTATTAAGTAAATCTTTTGATATGCCCTCAGCTAAAGCTGGAATTTTGGTTGTATTTCCATCAGTGAGTTTTGCTAATAAACGGTCAATTTGTGGTAATAGCTCCGTTTCTTTTTTGGCTATAATCAACCGCCAAGACTGCCAGTAATTAGCAACTTCGTTAATAATTCTATCTTCTAACTTTGCCTGCTGCTGGGGTGTCAAAATATCTAGAATTTCATTTTCGGTAGTAACAAGTACTAAACTCCGATTCATCAAATTTGTGGCAATTCCCCGCACTGCTGGAAAATGCTGTTTTAGAGCGTTATCTAACTGTAAAGAGTTGATAATCCCCGCTTTATTCTCTGTAATACTTGAAGATTCTATATAACTTACGTTATTTGTCGAGTTTTTATCAACAAACTTCAGCCGAAAAATTCCCAATAAAGCCAAGGGATTGAAAGTTTCAGATGTTTTTGTAGGAGTGGAGACGGCTTCATCTGACAACACGTAATTGACTGCTTCTAGTACTTGTTGAATAGGACTATCAGCATTTGGAATTTCGGACTGGAAATCGGTATCATTTGGTTGTAACTTTAGTCTAGTTTGTGGCTCTTTGGTCTGTAGCGTTTTCCCAGATGATTCAGATGACTGAAACAGTAGATACACTGGGTAAAGTAGTGCCTCCACACCCCACTTAGTGGCAACTTGCAAATGCCGGAAGGTGTGTTCCCACTGTTGTGTCACCCGCCGAGATTGCTGGTGGACAAAGTTAAATAGTCTGCTTTGATAACGACCAGAGGAACCAGAAGACATAGTAGTAATTTTTTAGTTCAAGTCTTGTTAAGTTGTGAGACTCGCGCCAAACAATAAAAACAACCAACACCTCATCTTAGCGAATATATGACCCCGACTGTCTCTCAATCTCATACCAAAATCATCTCAGAAGCAATTGAGCAACTGCGCTCTTTTTGCCAAGTTAATCTTCAGTCTAGCTGGCTATACCAAGAATCTGACCTGATTATTACTGATGTTGTCGCTGCTGATTTGTCTCATTGGCAACCTGTTCAGTTGAATGCTAAAGAACATATCGCTTGGACTGGGGGGAAAAAAGTACTATGGCTAGTGCAAAGGTTGGTAGTGCCCCAAGATTTACAGGGTTATCCTTTAGCTGGGTTATCTTTGCGGCTGGCGCTGCTTTGGTGGGCAGATTCTGCTGAGATTTATGTGAATGGGGAGTTAGTACTGGAGGGTGATTTATTTGATTGTTCGCCGAGAGTGCTTCTCAGCCAGGGAGTGAAGCCAGGGGAAGAGTTTATTGTGGCTTTGCGGTTAGTGAGTCCGGGACATTGTGATGGTGCTTTAGTGCGATCGCTCCTAGTTTATGAGTCTACTGTTGATAATAATCCCGATCCGGGTTTTGTGGCTGATGAATTGGCTGTGGTGCAACTTTATTTGGAAAGGTTCGCGCCGGAGAAGTTGGATGCTTTGGTAGAGGTGGTGGCGGAGGTTATGAACCGCAGAGGCGCAGAGGGCACAGAGAAGGGAGAGTTAGCAAAGTCGTTTTTGTCTCTACGCCGAAACCTAATTCAATCCGACATCTTAGCCCCCCTTTTTAAGGTGGGTTGGGGGGATCAAAAATCTAAAATTTTCTTATTGGGTCATGCTCACTTAGATTTAGCATGGTTATGGCCTGTGAGTGAAACTTGGAATGCGGCGCAAAATACTTTTGAGTCGGTTCTGAAGTTGCAAGCAGATTTCCCTGAGTTAATTTTCTGTCATTCGACTCCCGCACTTTACGCTTGGATTGAGGAACATCGCCCGGATTTGTTTCAGGCGATTCAAGCACAGGTAGCTGCTGGACGTTGGGAAGTTGTCGGCGGAATGTGGGTGGAACCGGAACTCAATCTCATTGCTGGTGAATCAATAGTCCGTCAGCTATTGTATGGTCAACGCTACATCCAGGAGAAATTTGCCAAGCTTTCAACTATGGAGTGGGTTCCAGATTCTTTTGGTTTCTGTGCAACTTTACCACAGTTTTTCGCTAATGCCGGAATTGAGTATTTTGTCACCCAGAAGTTGCGGTGGAATGATACTACTAAATTTGATTATGGGGCTTTTTGGTGGCGATCGCCTGATGGTAGCGAAGTCTTTAGTTTGATGTCTGCACCTATCGGTGAAAACATTGATCCAGTTAAAATGGCATCCTACGCTCTGGAATGGCAATCCCAAACTGGTTTATCAGAATCTCTCTGGCTTCCCGGTGTCGGCGACCACGGCGGCGGCCCCACTCGTGATATGTTAGAAATCGCCCAACGCTGGCAAAAGTCACCTTTCTTCCCAGATATCGAATTCACGACGGCTGAAAAGTATTTAAAGCAAATCAAATCAGGAGTCAGAATTCAGGAGTCAGAATTCAGGAGTTATGATTCTCCCCCTGCTTCCCCTGCCTTTCCCATCTGGGATGACGAACTATATTTAGAATTTCATCGCGGTTGCTACACTACCCACGCAGACCAAAAACGCTGGAATCGTCATTGTGAAAATTTATTGTATGAAGCTGAACTATTTGCTACCTTAGCAACCCTAAGCTGTGGTGTGACATATCCTAAAGTAGAAATTGAAGCAGCTTGGAAGCAGGTTTTATTTCAACAGTTTCACGATATTTTACCTGGTTCTTCAATTACTCAAGTTTATACAGATGCGTTACCCCAGTGGCAGCAAGTGGAACAAGTCGGAACGAAGATATTACAAGAATCACTTTTTGCGATCGCATCTCACATTACTCTATCAGAACCACCAAAACCCAATAGTTTACCTATTTTTGTTTTCAATTCTCTCAATTGGCAGCGTTCTGAGGTAGTCTCTGTAGCCTTACCCACATCACAGGAATGGGAGATTTACGATACTTCAGGTAAGCAACTTGTCTCCCAATTATCTGAACCATCAACGCTACTATTTCTCGCCACCGAAATTCCACCCGTCGGCTATCGCATATTTTGGCTTTCCCCCTCATCTTCCCCATCTCCCTCATCTCCCCCACTTCCCTCACTCCTCCCAGACTGGATTTTAGAAAATGAATGCTTGCGAGTTGTTATCGATCCTGATACTGGAGATTTATCAAGTGTTTTTGATAAAACTTATCAACGAGAACTTTTAAGTGGTGTGGGGAATCAATTACAAGCTTTTAAAGATAGCGGTCAATATTGGGATGCTTGGAATATAGACCCCAATTATGCCCAACATCCCTTACCATCAACAAATCTTCAATCTATTCAGTTGTTAGAACAAGGGCCAGTGCAAAGTCGTGTGCGCGTGGTGCGTCAGTTGGGCGAATCGGAATTTTGCCAAGATTATATTCTGCAAGTTGGTTCACCTCTACTGAAGATAGCTACTACTGTCAATTGGCAAGAAAATCATGTATTGGTGAAAGCTGCTTTTCCTTTGAATATCGAAGCAGACTTTGCTACTTATGAAATTCCCTGTGGCGCGATTCGCCGGACAACTAAACCGCAAACCCCCGCAGAAGAGGCAAAATGGGAAGTCCCAGCTTTGCGTTGGGCGGATTTGACAGGAGAAACACAGGAGGGTATTCACGGAGTTAGTTTGCTAAATGATTGTAAATACGGTTACGACAGCAAACCAAATCAACTCCGCCTAACACTGCTACGCAGCCCTAATTGGCCAGACTCAGAGGCTGATAAAGGTTTTCATGAGTTTACATATACCTTGTATCCTCATGCTGGTAGCTGGGAATCAGCCCATACAGTACGGCGTGGCTATGAATTGAATATACCGTTACAAGTGATATTAAATCCTGCTAATGAAAACCCTCCCCTTTCTACTGGTAAAGATGGGTTGGGGATGAGTTTCCTAGATTTATCAGCTGAAAATTTAATCTTGATGGCGTTGAAGCCATCTGAAGATGACCCACAGCAGTTAATTCTGCGGTGTTATGAATGTCACGGAGAAACAGCCGAGTTATCTTTGCAAAGTAATTTAGGGTTAAATCTAGGAGATACAGTAGATTTGTTAGAGCGTTCCTCTACTACTGAATTCTCATCTGGGCAACAACTCTTAACAATACAGCCTTGGAAAATCGCCAGTTTCAAGGTAATACCAGCGATCAATTCCAGGCTAGAGTGAGCCACTATTGCTGTGTCAGTGGCCAATTGTGGTTTTCCACAGACCACCAACCAATGACAAATGACCAATGACTAATGACTCTTTTAATCTTCGTGATCGTCAAACGGATCGTTCAATTCCTTGCTAGGAGGGCCAAAAGAGGTATAAATTGAAATTCCGGTGATGGCAACCACCACGGCGGCCATAGAAATGCTAAGAACTATTGCGGGTTCCATAATTGAGGGATAGATGATGAGTGCTATTCTTATAGAATATTACAGAAGATTAAAAAAAGCTTTGGCAAGTAATATTAGGTGAACTATGGCACAAAGGACTAGGTTGGGAGATATCCTGAAACCACTTAACTCTGAGTATGGAAAAGTGGCTCCAGGTTGGGGTACTACCCCTGTGATGGCTGTTTTTATGGCGCTATTTTTTGTGTTTTTGCTGATTATTCTGCAACTTTACAATAGATCACTGTTAGTTCAGGATGTAAATGTCGATTGGCGGAGTTTAGGACGCTAACAGATACACCGCTATCAAGTTTGGATAACAAGTTAAGTTACACCCGGTTCTTCCGGGTTTTTTTGTGAATGGTCAGTGCATACTAACTATTGAGTAGACTACATAATATATGAGTTTCTGTAGTGGTTCTATAGTTGACAGGAGACAAAAATGAATATATTTGGTATCGGTCTGCCGGAAATGGGTGTAATTATGGTAGTGGCGCTGTTAATCTTTGGGCCAAAGAAGCTACCAGAAATTGGTCGGAGTGTGGGTAAAACAATCCGTAGTTTCCAAGAAGCTTCTAAGGAGTTTCAAACCGAGTTTCAAAAAGAAGCAGAACAGTTAGAAGAAGCTGTCAAGACTACTGCTGAATTGGAACCTAAGCAAATCTACCCTGCTAAATCGGAGCAGGATACTACCGCTAGTTCTTCTCAACCTAGCTAGTAGTTTGTCTCATTAGTTACTAAGGGTGAACAAGTTCGTAGTAAGGACTTTAGTCCTGGATTTTAAGCACTGAAGTGCTTACTACAAACCCTCAAAACTAGCTTAGACATTGTACTAGTTGAGTGATTGATATCAATTGACTATAGGCAAAATGACAGAAGCTGTTACGCAACCAGCTTTGGTGATTCCACAACTAATTGTTGGTTTGGGGAATCCAGAAAGCAAGTACGACCAAACACGCCATAATATCGGCTTTGCTGCTGTAGAAGCCCTCTGCCGTTCTTGGCGCATTTCTTTAGCAGAAAACCGCAAGTTTCAAGGTGAGTATGGCGAAGGTATGGCCCCAGGTGGAGGTAAGATTCGCTTGCTAAAGCCGTTAACTTATATGAATCGCTCAGGACAGTCAATTCAAGCGGTGACAAGTTGGTATAAACTGCCGCCTGAGTCAGTGCTGATAATTTACGACGATATGGATTTGCCCTTGGGAAAAACTCGGCTGCGCTTATCTGGTTCGGCTGGGGGACATAACGGGATGAAAAGTGCGATCGCACATCTGAGTACCCAAAACTTTCCCCGTTTGCGAATCGGTATTGGTAAACCCAAAGGTGCAGCTAATAACGATGATTCTAATACTGTTTCCCATGTGCTGGGACGATTTTCTGCTGCCGAAAATCAGCAGATGTCTCTTGTACTTCAGTTCGTAGTTGAGTGTATTGAACTAAGCCTCAAGCAGGGAGTAGAAAAGGCGATGAATGTTTGTAATAGCCGCACCATTAATAATTCTGAGTCTTAGGGGCCAGTTTGTTTGCTAAAGGCGTTTATTTTGGTTGATGGGCAGCGATTTTAGCTTGCTCTATCCAACCGAAATAAAGCCTTTAACACGCTCTACACCCTAATTGAAGTGCGGCATAGTTTGCTTAATTTTTGTAAGAATAATGGCGATGTCTAGGAAGGGCTACGCCTAAGCGCTATTGCCTGTTTTAGGTCATAACCTCAAGCAACGCCAGTATTACACCAAATAGGTTTATTTAAAAGTTCTTTTGCGTCTAGCTGCCACTGCCTTACGTTTGCGTTTTTCAATGGGTGTTTCAAAGTGCCGATGATATTTCACATCAGCTAATATCCCAGCTTTGGAAACCTGACGTTTAAACCGACGCAAAGCTGAGTCTATTGCTTCATTTTCTCCAAGAATCACTTGGGTCATTCTTGCTTGTTCCTCATAATCAACATTTTCCATTGTAATAGTAGCCTCAACCTTAGTAAAACCCCCCGATCTAAAGTCATTATTAAGAGGCTATCCATCCAGATCACACGGATTCTGTGTGTCTGTCAAACGTCAAATTGGCACTTAACTAAAAGTTAATTTAAGCGCTCTAATGCACTCTCAGCAATAGTAGAGCAGATAGAGAAATTATAATGTCAAATTTTCCTGACTGTAATATGAACTGGCGACAAGTGTAGTTTTTACTACCATCACAATCGTAAGTTATTCGTGAGACAGAAAATCCCCAACTTCTGGGAAAAGTTGGGGAACTGTGACTTTCAATTCTCATTAATCAAATAAGATCGCTATCGCAACTATGAGAAAATTTGATTATATTTCAAAACTTTAAAAGTTGATTCTGCCCTCATTCAATAATTTATATCCGGCTGCTAATGCGCCGAAAGCAACAAATAGATTCCATAAGCTAGTTGATCTGAAAATTACTCCACCACTCAAGAAAACTAGTACTATCCCAATACCTAACAAAATCCATCCAAGCTGACTAGCTTCTCTGCGATAAAACACCAATGTAAACACACCTGCCATAATCGCTAATACGGAAACTGTCGCTGGTAATCTGCTGGAAAAAGGTATGTAGTAACCGCTAACAAATATAATATTTTGACCAAAAAAGTATAACCCTGTGAAAAATAAGATTAAACCTATAAGTTTTATTAACAATCTGCCCATAATATTTTTATATTTTTAATGTCTGAAGCCAATTTTAACCAGATTTGTAGTGGAGTTGTTAAATTGCTACTAAATTTTACGTAAAATTGATTAAATTTAAGTGAATATACTGCATGTCAGTCTAGACTGGCTAAAGATGTCAGTACAAGTAATGTTGATTACATGAAGTAGTCCTTGCCAGGGTGCGATCGAGGTGCTTTAATAGCGATGTCTGACGACAAGAAGTAAAGCTTCTACGCATTCCGCAAAATAGTTTTACTTACAAAATTATGTACAAGACGCGCAGCGACTCGACATCGCTGCTGGTGTTCATAAAATTACAGACTCAAAACATTAAACTCTAAAGATATGACAAGCTAGTAGCATATCTTTGACACTAAATTCTCCCAAAAGCCGAATAGGAGCATACATGGAGCCAATTATTGCTATAGTTTTAGCCCTTATAGGTTATGCATTAGGTTCTGCAAAACTGATTAATCAAGGAAATGAAGCCCTAGTCGAACGTTTGGGGCGGTATCATCGGAAACTTAAACCGGGGCTGAACTTTATTGTTCCCTTGGTAGATCAGATTGTGATGGAAGATACTACACGAGAGCAGTATACAGACATCAAACCTCAGAATGTGATCACCCAAGATAATATTTACGTAGAAGTAGATGCTATTGTATACTGGCGTATTCGAGATATTGAGAGAAGCTTTTACGCGATTGAGGATCTGCAAGGGGCATTAACACAGATAACCACAACTACACTCCGAGAAATCATTGCCCAAAATACCCTAGAGCAGACCAACGTCTCTAGAGCAGAGATGGACTCAGCTATATTAGATCAGTTGAATAATGTAACGGCAGATTGGGGAGTTGAGATTCTCCGGTTAGATATTCAGAGAATTACCCTACCTGAAAGTGTGCGAAAGTCTAGAGAAGAGGAGCAAGCCGCCGTCATCAAAAAACGGGCGCTAATTACCGAAGCAGAAGGGGAAAAGGAAGCTGCGATTAAGAAAGCAGAAGGAACTATGGCTTCAGTGCAAATCATCTCCCAAGCTCTCCGTTCCAATCCAGATAGTAGGGATATTTTGCGGTATCTTGTGGCTCAAGATTACGTAGATGCTAGTCAAAAACTTGGTGAGAGTGCTAATGCCAAAATTGTCTTTGTAGACCCAGCTAACTCAAGTGAAATGTTTCAGGAGTTGATAGCCGAGTCAGTAACACAAGAAGGTAACGGCAAAAAAAACGAAGAACGGTAATACCTAGTAATCATGCTGTATTAGGTTGTCTCAATAGTGCATCGGCTACTAGTGAAACATCGTGCATTTCTTGAACATCGTGAACTCGGAGGATATCAGCACCATTAAAAATAGCAGCACAACAAGCTGCTGCCGTTCCCCAAACTCGTGCTTTGGGATCTGGTTGATTTAAAATGCGACCAATGAAACTTTTACGGGATGCTCCTACCAAGATAGGACAATTGAGTGTTGTTAGCGATCGCAGTCCGCGAAAAATTTCTAAATTTTGCTCATAGTTCTTAGCAAAACCAATACCAGGATCAACAATAATTTTTTCCCGGTGAATGCCCACAGCAGTTGCTACCTCAATTTGCCGAGCCAAAAAACTATAAATCTCACCGAGCAAATCTTGATAATCAGTTTGTTGTTGCATCGTCTGTGGTGTCCCCCGGATGTGCATTAAAATAATCGGCACACCTAACTCTGCAACTGTCGGCAACATTTCTGAGTCAAAAGTGCCGCCAGAAATATCATTAATAATATCCGCTCCAGCTTCTACAGATGCCTTGGCTACAACCGCACGGGTTGTATCTACAGAAATCGGGACTGAAATTTCTGGTCTTAGCACCTGTAACACCGATAACACTCGGTCAAGTTCCTCCGCCAGAGTTATTTGCTTTGCCCCTGGCCGAGTTGATTGACCGCCCACATCGATTATGTCAGCACCACCCGCTACGAGTGCTTGCGCCTGTATTAAAGCCGCAGAGGTAGTGTTAAAGTCACCCCCATCACTAAAGCTATCAGGCGTTACATTCAAAATGCCCATCAAATAAGTTCGCTGTCCCCAATCGAAACAGCGTCCTCGAATTATTAAGTTGCTTGGCATAAAACAGGAGTCAGAATTCAGTAGTCAGAATTCAGAATACTCCACCCGTGAAGGGATGGAGTATCAACTCTTGAAAAATATTTTAATTTTATTTCGCCCACAAAGAGCAATGTTTTCAAGCAATATTCATTACTCAGTCGTACAAAATTCAATTCTGAATTCTGAATTCTGACTACTGAATTCTTCATATCTACATTAGGCATTCCCATGCAGAGCATGGGAACGAAAATAAGGCATATTACACTAAGTGAAAATTCACAATCCGAGCGAAACTCTCAGGTTCTAAACTTGCTCCTCCGACTAAAACGCCATCGATTTCTGGTTGAGCCATGATTTCATCAATATTATTTGGCTTCACTGAGCCACCATATTGAATTGATACATTTGGATTACTCAACTGGCTCCGAATTAAGCCAATGATTCGATTAGCTTCCACTGCTTCACAAGTTTCACCAGTGCCAATTGCCCAAATTGGCTCGTAGGCAATCACCAAATTATTCTGATCGATATCTACCAAACCTTTGTCGAGTTGGAGAGAAATCAGTGCTTCAGTTTCTCCTACATCTCGTTGTTGTTTAGTTTCACCAACACAGAGAATTGGAGTCAAACCAAACCTTTGAGCAGTTCGGAGGCGCAGATTAACGGTTGCGTCCGTTTCACCAAAGTATTGCCGTCGTTCGCTATGACCGACAATAACAAAGCGTACACCACTTTCTGTCAGCATTGGGCCAGAAATCTCACCCGTATAGGCTCCATATTCTTCCCAATGGATATTTTGTGCCCCTAGTTGGATGAGGCTACCGTGCAAGGTCTTAGACAAAACACTTAAATCAGTGAACGGAGGACACAATATCACTTCTCGCCCTTCGGGGGTTTCCTCTAAGTGGGGCAGAAATCCTTGTAAAAACTCCTGGGTCTCTGCCTGGGTTTTGAACATTTTCCAGTTGCCGGCAATAACGATTTTCCGCACAGGTAATTTAGTCAAGATCCTAACGCGCTATTTAGATGCATTTTTCAGTTTATGACTTTTTGTTAGCCATTAGTCATTAGTCATTGGTCATTGGTCAAGAGTTATTCTTTTATGCACCACTGTCCCCCTACTCCCCAAACCCTTGTTAAAAATAACTAGGATAAGAGACAGGGGTAATTTAAAAATCCCAAAATTTCAAACCTTATATTGATATGACTTCGACATTACCTGTGCCTGAACCTGATCAAAGCGATTCTGCTAACACTGAAGCAAATTCTCTCAGTTGGGAGGAAGAATTGGATAGCGCTATTTTCAGTTTTGAAGACATTCAGACAGAACTGAACTATAAACAAGCACAAACCGCGCTGCGAAACTTAGTAGCCAATCTCGACCTCACCCCCCAAGAAAAAACCGGATTGGAAACGGAAATTGCTGATTTGGAAACCATGCTGGGGAAGTTAGACCGCATGGTGGTGCAGATTGCGGCTTTTGGCATGGTCGGGCGTGGTAAGTCTTCGCTACTCAATTCTTTGGTGGGACAAACAGTATTTGAAACAGGGCCGCTGCATGGTGTCACCCGGACTGCACAAACAGTTAATTGGAGTATTAGTGAAGAAGCCATTGGAAAAACTGAACGGGCTTTGCGGGTTACTCTCCCTGGCGTAGGTCAATCGCAGGTGGAATTAATTGATACTCCTGGCTTAGATGAAGTAGATGGTGCAACTCGTGCAGCATTAGCTGAACAGATTGCCAAACAAGCAGATTTGATTCTGTTTGTAATCTCTGGTGATATGACGAAGCTAGAATATGCTGCCCTTTCTCAGTTGCGGGAAGCAGGTAAACCGATCATTCTGGTGTTTAACAAAGTAGACCAGTATCCAGAAGCAGACCGGATGGCAATTTATCACAAAATCCGAGATGAAAGGGTGCGGGAATTACTCACGCCTTTAGAGATTGTTATGGCTGCGGCATCGCCATTGGTGAAGACGGCGATTCGTCGCCCTGATGGTACTAGGGGCATACAGTTGCGTACAGGGAATGCCCAAGTTGAAGAACTGAAGCTGAAAATCTTGGAGATTTTACATCGTGAGGGTAAAGCCTTGGTTGCTCTTAATACCATGCTTTATGCCGACGTTGTAAATGAGCAGTTAATCGAGCGAAAACTGATGATTCGGGAACAGAATGCCAATCAGTTGATTTGGAAGGCTGTGATGACTAAAGCATTAGCGATCGCACTTAATCCCGTAACTGTGGTAGATATTCTGAGTAGTGTGGTCATTGATATTGCTCTGATTTTGGGTTTATCTAAGCTCTATGGCTTCTCTATGACCGAATCTGGTGCTGTACAACTGCTACAAAAAATCGCCCTGAGTATGGGCGGAATTGGTGCTAGTGAATTGTTGGCGAACTTGGGTTTGAGTGGATTGAAAACTTTACTTGGTATCTCTGCAACAGCTACAGCAGGTATTGCCCTTGGCCCTTATATATCAGTGGCACTTACGCAAGGGGGAGTAGCTGGTGTTTCTTCTTATGGTATTGGGCAAGTTACCAAAGTTTATTTAGCCAACGGCGCGACTTGGGGGCCTGATGGACCAAAAGCAGTAATTAATCGGATTCTGGCAAATCTTGATGAAACCTCAATTCTCAACCGGATTAAAGATGAATTACTCCATAAGGTAAAACTCAGAAAGTGATGTATAGATTTATTTCAACTGCTGGTATTTTCCTCAAGCCAAGCGACTAAATCAGACACATTTGAAAAGTCTAAAAATTCTTCTTCTAATTGTTCAGTAGATAAGACTCGAATTCTCTTGAATATTGATGAATCTATATAACGGTGAAATTGTCGACAAAATTGGGCGGGGGCTAAATTTACTTGTGGGTATTGCTAATACTGATACTGATGCGGAAATTGACTGGGTGACTTTAATACTAGATAAAGAGGTAATTTAAGTATATACACCAAAGAAGAATAACAGAAGCCTATAGACAGTGGAGTTCTAATTGATGAGAGAATATTAAATTAACCATCACAAAAGTTTAAATTCATTCATCATGGCGAAAATCCAGTTTTCTAAAGGTCTTGACGAAGTAGTAATTCCAGAAGTGCGGCTGACGCGATCGCGCACTGGTGACAGTGGTACAGCCACGTTTATTTTTACAAATCCGAAAATTTTAGATCAAGGTAGCACCGAAGATATTACCGGGATGTACTTGAGTGACGAAGAAGGCGAAATAATTACCCGTGAAGTGAAGGCTAAATTTATCAACGGGAAACCGGAAGCATTAGAAGCACTTTACGTGATGAAATCTGCCCAAGAATGGGAACGCTTTATGCGCTTCATGGAACGGTATGCTGAAGAAAACGATCTTGGACTCAGCAAAGCTGAAAAATAGTGTGTAGGGTGAATGGCGAATGGCTTATGTTGTTTTTTCATGTCCAATACGCCATTCTCCGTTCCCAATTGCCCATTATCAAAAGTTAAAACCCTTAATCCATGACACAACAACCACATCCAGATTCGCTTGGGATTACGGTAACTTGCGCTGTGGTTACTGTCAGCGATACACGCACACCCGAAACAGACAAAAGTGGTCAGCTAATTCAGCAGTTACTTCTTGGTGCTAACTATGCTGTTGGAGCCTACACGATTATCAAAGATGAACCAACACAGATTCAAGAGCAGATAGAAAATTTGGGTAAAAGCTCAAATTTGGATGCTGTAATTTTTAATGGTGGCACAGGTATTGCGCCAAGAGATACTACTTATGATGCCATTGAGAAGTTATTGGAGAAAACTTTGCCGGGATTTGGTGAGTTATTCCGTTTTTTAAGTTATCAAGAAATTGGTTCGCGAGCGATCGCTTCTCGCGCTGTTGCTGGTGTGTATCAAAATAAATTAATCTTTTCGCTTCCTGGTTCCAGTAATGCTGTGCGCCTGGCGCTGGAAAAACTGATTTTGCCCGAACTCACTCACTTGGTAAGTCAGCTTTGTAAGGGAGTGAAATGAGCAGCCTTTCAGGGGGGCTATCATAAAACTAACTAAGCTATGAGGCACTGAAATCATCCTTGCTCTACTTTCATCTTGTAACTACCCAGAATTATAGTTAAACGGATGAAATATTCATACCAGATAAGCAATGCAGTCTATTTACTGGAATTGCATAATTGCTCACAGCATCACTGCATTTTCATACTTTGGCATCCCCGTATTAATAGGGGTTTTCTTTGCCAAAACTAAGGCAACTATCCCTTCTAAGTTTTGGCTAGCCTTTTTATTATCAGGTGGATTCGTACTACTTTGCGGATTTCATCACTTTTTGGCGATTTTTGAGATACATTCGGCAATATCGCTGTTGCACTTAGTCGTGCTTGATGTAATGGCGTTTGTTTCTTTGTCTGCCTTACTGTATCTAATGCCAACCGCTTATCAAATTGTAAAGGCGATCGCCAAATATGAAGAAGATAGCCGCGAACTTCAACGCAGCCAGCAGATGCAACAGCTATTTCTAGATCAGGGCCCGTTTGGAGCCTATATCAAAGATGAGCAATCTAGAGTGCTTTACTATAACCAGGAGCTACAGTCTAGATTTTCGGTAGATTCACAAGAATGGTTGGGAAAAACCGATAGTGAATTCTTGCCAGATCCCGAAGAGGGGCGGCGGGTAATGGAAAACGATCAAGTTGTTTTGAAGACTCTACGCCCCTTAAAGCTGATTGAAGAGGTAAAGGTACCTGGCAATAATCAGCCGTGCTACTGGCTATCGTTTAAGTTTCCATTTAGCGATGGCGCAACGGGCGATCGCCGTATCGGTGGGATCAGTATCGATATTACAGAATCAATAGAAGCACAGCGATCGCTCACCGATCTAAATCGGCAGCTAGAAGAAAAAACGCTGAAATTAGAGGCAAAAAAACGGGAACTTATATATCTCTCAGATATGGCAGATATGCTGTATTGCTGCGAATCTGAAGATGAGGTATATCAAGTAGTCGGTTTAACCTGTTCCAAGCTATTTCCTAATATGAGTGGTTGTATATATATAATTGCTAATTCCAAAAATTATGTTCAGATGAATAGTATTTGGGGAGATGAAAGAATTAGAACCAGTAAAGAAATATTTTCACAATCTGAATGTTGGGCATTGCGGAGAGGTAAATTCAACATTTTATCGTCTGGTAACTCAGGACTGGTATGCGGTCATTTAATCCAGCCTGTTAGCGGTACACATTTGTGTGTTCCATTGTTTGGGCAAGGCGAAGTAGTTGGGATTCTACACATTTATGCCCTTGAAGAGATCAGTCCAGAAGATCAACAAATTACTGAGATTATTGCTAGAACTTTAGGCTTTGCACTAAATAATCTATCGGTAAAACAACGTCTTACCCATGATAATTTGCGGGATGGGATGACCCAACTATTTAATCAAAGCTATATGGAAACTATACTGGAACAAAGGCTAGCGGAGGCTGAAAGGTCGGGACAACCTCTTAGTGTTATTTTTCTGGATATCGATAACTTCAAATCTTATAACTCGCGCTATGGGCATCTGACTGCCAATATTGTTATTCAGGGATTAGGAAAACTGCTGTTAAAATCTATTCGCTCTTTTGATATTCCTTGTAGATGGGGTGGTGAAGAATTTGTGATTGTCATGCCTAATATGACGCTAGAAGCGCTCAGGAAGCGAGTAGAACAATTAAGGGTAGATGTTGAACAAATGCAATTGAAGGATGGCGATCAGATCCTTCAAGGGATCACCGCCTCTTTTGGAATAGCTGTATCAGAACCAGGGATTACAGTTAAGGATTTTTTGAATCGGGCAAATCAAGCAATGCTTGAAGCAAAGCGAACTGGGAAGAATCGGGTTATGGAGTATGTAAATAGGTACGATTGAAATAATTCGTAATGACGCTCGATGACTCGCTAACGCTGCGCTAACGTAATTCTGTAAGCGGTGGAATAGAGTGTAGAGAAGCTCAGTGCAATTTCGCGTTTCTATGAGGCTTTTAGATAAAGCATTTTCCCGTATAAAAAAACAACTCCCTGAAGATGTGGGAGTTGTTTTTTATCTTTTACTATTTTCTCAAAACATGATTCAGAATGGAGCGATGCCTGGGTTGGGCTGCGCCTACGCCAAGCAGATGGCAGCCAAAATAGCCGCGATGACATAAAATACTCCAACCACTTGCAATTCTGACCAGCCAGTGAGTTCTAAATGATGGTGTAAGGGTGCCATTTTAAAGAGGCGCTTGCCTTTGCCATCAGGGCCCTTGGTGGCTTTGTAATAACTTACCTGTGCCATCACCGAAAGAGTTTCTACGAAGAAGATACCACTGAGAATGAACAGTGCTACTAAGGTGTTTGTCAACAGCGCTACAGCAGCTAATGCTCCTCCCAGTGCGAGGGAACCGGTATCTCCCATGAAAACGCGGGCTGGGTTACGATTATGGGCTAAGAAACCTAAACAACCACCACTTAAAGCCGCACAGAAAACCATTAACCCTGGTGCTGTAGGTGCAATTAAGGCTCCTAATGCCAAAAGTGCGATCGCCACTGTTCCGGCTGCCAAGCCATCAATACCATCTGTTAAATTAGTCGCGTTACTTTCTGCAACTAGTACAAAACCTGCCAAAGGCCAAAATAGAAATCCTAATGGTAGTGTGAAGCTTACCCAAGGTAAAGCAATATTTGTAATATTAGAAGGTTGATTAAACATCAGCCAGAGACAAAACACTGCCGCAAAACCCACTTGCAAAGCAAGTTTTGTTCGGGGAGATATACCTTTATTTGATTTCCGGCGCAGAATTTGCCAATCGTCAAGCCAGCCAATCAATCCATAGCTGGTTGTCAATGCCGAAACTGCAAGGACATCTGTAGCAAAATTAGACAATATGCAGGCAATAATTACACCTACAGGGATAAAGAATATACCTCCCATTGTGGGAGTGCCTGCTTTTTTTAGATGAGCTTGGGGCCCATCTTCGCGGATTATTTGTCCAGTTTTGAGTGCTTGGAGTAAAGGTATTACCCAAAAGCCAACCACACCTGAACCCATAGCACACAACAGCAGTGGCAGGGTTAGCGACATACTTTGCCAGGGTAGCCTGTTGGCCATCGAATCTAAGAAAAATGCTGTTGTACCTAACCCAACGGCTAATAAAGAGGCTAGTGCAATTCCAGAAATATTTAATCCTTGCTCAGGAGATAATTTAGCGTCCACAGAAGTTTCCCTTCACTCCACACTTATTAAAATTGAATATCAGTAGCTAGGGATACTACCAAGTCCCTAGCCTGAAAAGGCTAATCCTCGGCGATTCCTATATCGTCATCATCATCAAGGTCGTAGCCAATTCCATCTTCTACACCCATTAGGGAGTCTATTTCTTCTTCCCCATCTTGAAAATCCGGGTCGTGAACGTCACGTGTTATGATCCGACCTTTATTTTCCAACCAATCCAACAAAGAGGACTCTGGCTTGAGGGGGATGACATGGGCTCGCTGGTTACGGGGTTCTTCACGTAATGGAGAGTTCAACATATCAAAGAAGACAAGAAAAGGTTTACGTAAGTTGACATTTAGAGTCTATCACTTGACACGGATTTATTTAGTTATCTTTTCAACCCTTTAGTGAATAAATCCGCATTCAGATAGAAATTTTTTATTTAATAGGCATAAGGCTTAAGTCAAGCAATTCTTAGTAAGTTTTATGGTTCTCCATATATGTGATGAATATCTTGTTTATGCTGATGGAAACTGACTGATTTTAGAGGTGACAGGCGATGATGGGAAAAGCGGCTCTCATGGATGCGATCGCTGGTACAAATCGCGGTTTACTAGCGACTGAAGCACAGAAACAAGCTATCTTAGCTGCGATCGCCAATTTAGAAGACTTTAATCCTACACCCCGCCCGGTAGAAGCTGGTAATTTGCTAGATGGCAATTGGCGATTACTATACACCACTAGCAAGGCTCTTTTAAATTTAGATCGTCTACCTTTTTGTAAACTGGGTCAAATCTATCAGTGTATCCGGGTAGAGACTACCAGTGTTTACAACATAGCTGAGATTTATGGCTTACCTTATTTAGAAGGATTAGTCAGCATTGCTGCTAAATTTGAGCCAGTTTCAGGTCGGCGTGTCCAAGTGAAATTTGAGCGGTCTATTATCGGCTTACAACGTTTAATAGAATACAATTCTCCGGGAACTTTTATCCAACAAATTGAAGAAGGTAGAAAATTTCCGGCGATTGATGTTGCCATAAACAGTGATAAACAGCAAGGCTGGTTAGATATCACTTATATAGATAACGATCTGCGGATTGGCAGAGGTAACGAGGGGAGTGTGTTCATATTGAGTAAAACATAAAGTTTGTACAAAAATACTGTTTGCGAATGAAGGTACGCTATAACGTCTACCTTGTCAAGTAGGGTCTGATACCTTTTTAAATTTTGGGTGGGGAGTGGGGGGCAGGGGACAAGGGGACAAGAGGTGAGAACTTGAAACAAGTCTTTCCCCTTGTCCCCAATTCTCCTTGTCCCCAAGTCCTCTTGCCCATGCCCAATTCCCAATGCCCCATGCCCAATTCAGACAAATAACTTAACAAAGACTCTAGCAGCGACCTTCAGGTTGTAGAGTGAAATCAATTAGCCCTCTAGATTGGCGATTGATAACTAAAAGGGAAAATAATCATGGTTCAACGTGGTTCTAAAGTACGTATTCTCCGCCCTGAATCCTACTGGTTTCAGGATCTAGGAACTGTGGCTTCCATTGACCAAAGCGGCATCAAATACCCTGTAATTGTCCGCTTTGAAAAGGTCAATTACTCTGGTATCAATACCAACAACTTTGCCCAGGATGAATTAGTCGAGGTTGAAGCACCAAAGGCTAAACCAGCTAAAAAATAGCAGCAAGGCTACAAGGGGGTTGTTTGATGCGATGATGAAGGGTAGTCTTAAGTCTGAAGTATGAAATCTGAAAATTTCAGTTCATTCATTCTTCACCCTAGCCTACCCTAATCTATGAGAGCCGCCCTGCGGGTATTCACGGTTTCTTTTGGGTAATAATACGAGCCATCTACGGATGTGTAAGTTAGTATCCCATCTCTTCTTTATTTGAACCCCCAAGTACATCAAAATTGTCTGCTTAATCAGCTTAAATGCCTGAACTGCCTGAAGTTGAAACAGTCCGAAAGGGTCTAAATCAATTGACTCTTAACCAAGAAATTACGGGTGGAGATGTGTTGCTCAATCGCACCATCGCCTACCCGTTTTCTGTTGGTGAGTTTGTTGATGGAATTGAAAAAAATGCGATCGCTACTTGGCATCGTCGCGGTAAATATCTCCTGGCCGAACTCTCTTCCCCTTCCTCAACCAGTTGGCTAGGGGTTCATCTGCGAATGACCGGTCAATTACTATGGCTGCATCGAGATGAACCATTACATAAGCACACGCGGGTTAGATTATTCTTTGGGGATCAGCAGGAATTACGTTTTGTCGATCAGCGCACCTTCGGTAAAATTTGGTGGGTTCCGCCTGGTGTTGCTGTAGAAAGTATTATGACTGGTTTGGCAAAACTGGCAGCAGATCCATTTTCGCCAGAATTCACTGTCGAATATCTAGCAAGCAAACTCAAAAACCGCCGCCGTCCGATTAAAACTGCGCTACTCGATCAGTCTGTAGTGGCTGGATTAGGCAATATTTATGCCGATGAAGCCCTGTTTAAGAGTGGAATTTTACCTGAAACTTTGTGTATAGATTTGCAGCTAAAGCAAATTGAGCTTTTGCGAACAGCCATAATTCAAGTTTTAGAAACCAGCATTCAGGCTGGCGGTACAACTTTTAGTAATTTCTTAAGTGTTCAGGGTGTCAACGGCAATTATGGTGGTGTTGCTTGGGTTTATAATCGCGCTGGAGAACCCTGTCGAGTTTGTGATACGCCAATTCAACGGATTAGGCTAGCTGGGCGATCTAGTCATTTTTGCTCCGAATGTCAAACGCCAGGGGGAATTAGGAGACGCGATTAATCGCTTCTTTACAGGAATTGTTACTTCTAATTCGGAAGTCTCCTAAAATGCAGATAAAACAATCTAGAAATTTGAGAGGGGAATTCATGGCAGTTAAAAAGGGAGATATGGTTCGCGCTATCCGCGAGAAACTGGAAAACAGTCTGGAAGCAAAAGCCAGTGATACTCGCTTTCCTTCTTATTTGTTTGAAACCAAGGGCGAAATTGTAGATGTTAAAGGTGATTACGCCCTGATTAAGTTTGGGAAAGTGCCAACACCCAACGTTTGGTTACGCGTCGATCAACTAGAAGAGTTTAAATAAGCAAAAAGAATTCAGAAGTCAAAATCCAAGAGTCAGGATGAATTCTGACTCTTGAATTCTTATTGATAAAAATCACACTTTAATAATTATGTCTTCTTCCTCTAACTCTCCAATTGTGTGTAATTTACCCCGTGTCACCATCGTGGGTGCGGGTAGAGTTGGTAGCACTTTAGCTCAACGCATTGCAGAGAAAAACCTTGCAGATGTAGTTTTACTAGATATTATCGCGGGAATGCCCCAAGGCTTGGCGCTGGATTTGATGGAAGCCAGGGGAATTGAAATACATAATCGCCAGATTATCGGCACAAATAATTATGCTGATACATCTGGTTCTCAAATTGTGGTGATTACCGCAGGACTTCCCCGCAAACCAGGGATGAGTCGGGATGATTTGCTGAAAACCAATGCCAAGATTGTGGTAGAAGCGGCAAAAAATGCGATCGCTCATTCTCCCAATGCTATTTTTATTGTCGTCACTAATCCGTTGGATGTGATGACTTATTTAGCTTGGCAAGCTACAGGTTTACCACGCGATCGCATTATGGGTATGGCTGGCGTGTTAGATTCCGCCCGTTTTGAAACCTTTATTGCCCTAGAATTGGGCGTTTTACCCGCCGATGTCAAAGCGATGGTATTGGGTAGCCACGGCGATTTAATGGTGCCTTTATCTCGTTATGCTACCGTTAACGGCATTCCTATCACTGAATTGCTGGATGCAGCCACAATTGAACGCTTGGTAGAAAGAACCCGCAACGGTGGCGCAGAAATTGTGGAATTGATGCAGACGGGTGGTGCTTTTTTTGCTCCAGCATCGGCTACTAGCGTGATGGTAGAATCGATTTTATTAAATCAGTCGCGGTTGTTGCCTGTAGCGGCATATCTGCAAGGTGAATACGGTTTAGAAGATGTTGTAATTGGTGTTCCCTGTCGTTTGGGATGCGGTGGAATTGAGAGTGTATTGGAATTGACACTCAGCGATGAAGAAAGAGAGGGTTTGCATACTTCGGCTCAATCTGTGCGTCAAAATATTGAGCGATCGCAGGAAATTTTGGCTAACAAAAATAATTCCTAATTCGTAATTCAACATGTCATATAGTGCAATACGGTTCGGTTAAGGGAAGAGACGCGATAAATCGCCGTCTCTACAAAAGACTGATTATTGTAAAGACGGCGATTTATCGCGTCTTTGTGGATAATTTATTTTTTGCAACTCTCTTACTACATAAAACTGTCCCTCTCCGACTCGGAGAGGGACAGACTTGAACTTTAGTTCAAGGCAGGGAGAGGTTTGTCAAACTCACCAGAATATTTGTGCCGTTCGCGTTAACGACGGTAATCCTCATCTGCGGGGTCGCCGTAGGGGTCTTCGCTAGCTGGGCGGACATCACCAAACTCCCCTGTGTCTGCGGGGTCGCCGTAAGGATCTTCACTAGCTGGGCGAACGTTGCCGTAAGACGATATATCTGCGGGGTCGCCGTAGGGGTCTTGACTGGCTGGAATAACGTTGCCGTAAGACGCTGGGTCTGCGGGATCGCCGTAGGGGTCTTCGCTGGCTGGGCGGACATTGCGATCGCGGAATTCAGCATTTTGATCAGCTTGATCGCTGTTCGATCCCAAGAGTAAATCTTTCGCCTTTCGGAAAAATTCATTTACCATAATCTAGTCTCCTGATTTAAGTTCGTGTTTCCGACGTGCGCGATGGCGTTATCCTCTGGGAAACCCGCTTTATATTTACACACGCTTCGCTGATCTAGAGTGCTGGTGCTGCGGATGAAGTTATACCAGTTAGATCGCGACCTGTGGCACTCCGGTTATAGCCCTGGAATTCCCGATACTTTTGTGCTTCAGATTCGGGTACTCGGATTCCTTCTGCTGGTGGCGTTACCCAGTGAGCGCGATGTTCAGCATCGCGGTAGTATACGCGCCCGTTCTTGGAAAGATAGTACTTACCTTGCGCTCCTTCTTGGGGAGCATTCTTATGCTGGTTGTACATGTAGTAAAGTGCCGCAGCCCCCGCCAAAAGTGCCACTTTTTGACCTGTACCCAATCCTTTCTTAACTTCGGTTTGGTTTGTGCGATCGCTGACTGTTCTACCAACGGTATCATCAACAGGTGGTGGTACTGAAGCTTTTTGGGAACCGCCTCCGCAGCTACTCAGCAAGGGTACCATTAGCAATGCCGAAAGTAGCACTGCAAATAGACGCGACACTATTTTACGTTCTTTAAATATTGTGTTCATTGGATTTCTTCATCACCTGTATTTGCTAAAAGCCTCGCTGTTGCAAAAACCAAGTTGGAAATCCTGTTATTTCACCTGGGATTGAAAAAACATATTTCACTTAATTTGTAACTGCACAGCTACAGCGTTTCACTTTTATGATGATTGGTTTTCTCAAGTCTTCCATCCTGCCTTTGAGAGAAATTGCATTCATCCCAAAGAAATATATTATTGATTTTTAATTAATCTATTTAGCTGAAACGCCGAAATATTCAGCAATTTCTCGGTTATTTTTTCTGAGTAAATAAATTACAAAGATACAGCTACTATGATGATCTTTGCCAAAAAATAGATTAAATATGACATCAAAAAATACAGCCCAAACTAGCACTCGTCTCCTTTTGGCTTTGTGGGATTTGGGAGGAACGCAGCAGGAAGTTAAAAAGGGTCAACTTAGCAAGCGAATTGTATCTAAAAGTCAGAAGGTAGCAGATTATCAGGGTTCATTTGAAGAATTGCAGAATCAGGGTGCGATCGCAATTTCCAAAAAGGGATATTCTCTGACATCTCCCAAGGGTTTAGAGGTATTGGGTGAGGGTTTGAGAAGTGGCGATTTTAAATTTGAAGGGACGATTGTCGGTACTTGGGCGGCGAATGCGCTGGTGAAGTGGATTAGTCAGATTGATGTTGCAGTAGTTAGTGCAGATGTACCAGTTAATGGAAAGGATGCGTTAACGAAGATTTCCGAAGGAATCGCATCTTACGACGAATTTAAGTCAGTGGCGTTGGAAATCTACGACAAGCTGAACTATGAATACAACTTTAATAATCTGGTGCCAATTTATCGCATTAGAAGAGGAATTGGCGATCGTGTGAGTCGTACAGAGTTTAATGATTGGCTGCTGGAAATGCAAGCCGACGACATTTTGCAACTACAAGGTGGAACTGTAGAAGATAATGCAAGCGACAAAATAGAAGATTCTATTACTACAGAACTCAATGGATTACGCTGCTACTCAAAACGTCTGAAACCTTAAACTTTCTTAGACTCTTTACCCATAAACCTCACACTATTATGATTAATAGCACATCTACCATCGATGAATTAATTCAGAAACAAAACCCATTTGCAGGGCATCTTGTTGTTAAACCGCAGCAAATATGGGGAAAAAGTTTTCCTGATGCACCCTCAATTAATGCTCATGCCTCTAATGCAGTATTTGATGCACTTGACAAAATACAAAAAGGGCAGCATACAACTGTAGGCATAACTATTGTAGCGGAAAGAGGTCTAGGTAAAAGCCATATTATTAGTCGAATTCGCCATCATTTACAGGCAGAAAATAATAGCTTATTTATTTACATGAGTAAGTATGATAACTTAAACCAAATCAAATATGAATTTTTACAAAGTGTTGCCTCTAGCCTCAGAGCATTTGGTAGTCAAAAAGTAATGCAGTGGCAAGAAATTGCAGCTGCTTTAATTAACGAAGCAAAGCAATGGAACTACACACCACAACAGTATATTAGTCAATATCCAATTTGGTTAAATAAACATTCAACGAAGTTAGTTGAACAATTTACAAAACTAGTTCTGCTAATAAAGCCTGAAATTAGCAACCCTTACATAGTTAAAGCAATTTTGTGGACACTTTCTCCAGATCATGTTAATTATGCAAATCACTGGCTATCTGGTTTAGAACTAACAAAGGAAGAAGCTGAAGCAATGGGTTTGCCAAATCCCAAAAAAGAGGATAGAGAGATAGAATCATTACGTAATATTCGGCAGATTCTAGATATCACTAGCTATTATAAAATTCCAGTACTTTGCTTTGATGAATTAGATAATGCAGACGTTGCAGAAAATGGTTTGACAACAGCACAAGTTATTGCAAGCTTAGTTAAGGATCTATATAACAATCTCAAAAGAGGTGTTTTCCTGTCGGCTATGTATCCTGAAACTTGGAATGAGCAAATCAGACTTTTGCCACAAGCTGAGGCAGTCATTGATAGATTAGTAAGTGAACAAGCTGATAGACAACCAATTGAGTTAAAATATCTCAATTCTGATGATATTATTGCTCTTGTTAAAGGATGGCTACAAGAATTTTATCAAGAAAATCAACAAATTCCTCCTCATTTTCTCTACCCATTTGATGAAAATAAGCTTAGGCAGCAGGGTAAACAAAAACCTACTGTTAGGTCAGTTTTAAAGTGGTGTGCAGATAATTTCTCACCAATAGAACATATTGATTATATAACCGATAGAAATCAAGATTTTATTGATAATAATCAAATCAAAGATAATACTGATTACAATGAAAACCAATCAGTTAATGTCTCTATTTGTGAAACATACTTCCAGAAAAGTTTAGCAGACGTAAATAAAGTTATTGATGAACTATTAGAAGATGAGGTAGCAATTTCCAACGCTCTTCGTCTTTCTATTTACAGCTTAATTGGAGAAACTGTAGAGGGAGTCAAGATTGAATTACTTGAAGAAGTAGAACCTAGCGCAGCAAACAATGGCTTTATGGATTTCAAAATTATCGGTAAAAATATTGCCAATAATAGGAAAGTAAGGATTGGAGTAGATGTAGTTCAGCAAGACGGTGCAAATGTAGGCACTGCATTGAAAAGATTGATTGATTACGAAACATTTAAGTTAACTCGTGGTTGCTTAGTTCGCACAAACGTTATTAGTCCAGTTGCAATAGTAGCTAGAGAGAGATTAGCAATACTGTTGAATAAAAAAAAGGGAAAGTGGGTGTTTCTACAAAGCGAAGATATTCAACCTCTTTTAGCTATTTTATGGGTTTACTGGGGCAGCGAAAATTATGGAATTAAAGAGGAAAAAGAGATTTTAGATTTTCAAGAACAGGTTTTAGACTTTATTAAGCAGCGAAAATTAGCAATGAATAATCCTCTTATTCGAGAAATCATCAGCCCTCCTAGCTATGATAATTTGGTTGATAATGAATTTCCTATTTCAATTCCTCACCCGATTCCTACTGCTAATAATATCGACAGAAATCTATAGCTACTTATAAATGAATCAGCAGTTTTCAATTACAACAGCGCTGTGTCTACCCGTCCCTGATGTTGAAGCCTTAATACAGGGACGAACAATTGCAGCTTTACCCAGGATGTTTATTCGTCCTGGGCAAAGATTTGCACTTTATCCTACTGATTCGTCAGTTTCAATTAAAGCTTGGGCTAAATGTGAACTTTGCCAAATTTTAGACGAGACTAAGCCATTAGAGATTTTGTCTAAATTAACAATATGGACACCACAAGTATTAAAAGAGATGCTACGAAAAAAACAGTATCTTTTCCTGGCTTACTTGCGCGTCTATCAGTTACCTCAGTTACAAGAAATATCAGTTAATCCCAATATTCAGGAAAAGCTAGGGAAATTTGTTAGTTTACCTAATTCTCTAACGGTTTCTGAAGAAAAGCCAGTATTAAACGATCGCACCTTCGCCCAACGCAAACGCCAATTAGAAAAGCTAGAACCCCCGCTAAATCCTGAATTGGAAGAATTGCAGAGTGCGATCGCATCCCTAGCCATTAGCCAACCAGCAGCTAAACAATTAGACGACGATATCAAATTATTTTTAGGTTGGAGTAGCGATAAACCAACCAATTCATTAGATTTAGACTTACCTTGGATTTATAAAATTGCTAAAGTTGGAAACTCTAGCGACGGACATACATTTGAAAAATTAGTTCGTAGAGGATTACTAAAATTAGGCTTTACAGGTTCAGGCTTGAATCCAGATGCAACTGGTGGCGCGGGAGGTATGGATTTTTACGCTGAACAACCTTATCCAATAGTAGGAGAGTGCAAAGCAACTAAAACTGAGAAAGTTACTGATGCTACACCTGCACAGTTACTAAAAATAGGCATGAACCATCTTCGTAAAGTTCAGTATGAAAATTCAATTAAATTAATTGTAGCGGCTGGAGAACTAAATTTTTACGCTCTGAGAACAGCAACCGAAAATCAAATGAATGTTATTAGCCCCGAAACATTACAAAAACTAGTTGAACTGCAAGCACATTACAAAAATTCTATCAACTTATTAGAACTAAAAGAGTGTTTGCAACAAGCTCCTTTTGGTTTAGCTGAAGATAAAATTAATACTTATATTGATAAAGTTGAACAATCTATAAGGTTGCGATCGCACATTATCCAGCTCGTCAAAAATTATCTACAAAATTCAGGCATAGAATCTGCTGGTGTTGAAGCTTTACATGGTGCGTATTTCGGCTCACATCCACCACAGCCAATAAAAACAGCAGAAATGCACGAAATTCTGATTGAACTTTCTTCGCCTTTAACAGGCTATCTAGGGCGAATAAAAGACAGTGATTATAAGAGCGATCGCTTTTACTTTCTCCGCGATTTACCTATTAATTAAAGATAGTAAAATATATATCTCTTCTTCCCTCTGCGCTCTCTGCGCCTCTGCGGTTCGTGTCAAAAAAACTGAAGTGCTTAAACCTAGCCAGCTTTAGACATTGCTTTTACTTTCTGAGTGATTTATCAATAGATAATTGGAAGTCAACTAAAACATCAACTTACTCATCTGATTCTATAAATAAAGATTCCAAATTTTGATAGCCACTAACTACACGGACAATTTCAATTCCACTATTTACAATTCGATAAAGAATAATGTAATTATCCAAAGGAACACCACGCAAATCAGCTTTAATATTTCCGTAGCTGCGTCCCATATTGGGGAAATTAGCTAAATATTTACACTTTTTATCAAACTTCTCAACAAAATGCTCCCCAGCATCAATATTTATCCTGACAAAATAATCAATAATTTCTGATAAATCCTCACTGGCTTTTGGAGAGATAATATGTTGCTTCATTCTTGTAATTCTCTAGCTTTACGCAGTTTATCTCGCAATTGTTCAACTACAACTTCTCCTTCAATACCTTCCCCTCTATCCAGTTGCTCAATAGCAACTTCAACTTTTTCGCGTGTTTCTTCCACCCATTGCTGATAACCTTTTTCCCACTCTAATAGCAACTTCAATGCTTTACTAATAACTTCTTCAGGATTTGCATATCTACCTGTAGCAATTTGCGCTTGGATAATTTGCTCTAGTTCAGGTTTAATTTGGATATTCATTATTGATATTCCAGTTTATTGACAGCTTTAAGCTTATTTTAACAACATTTAAAGTGAGATTAATTGAATAGCGATCGCTTTTACTTCCTCCGCAATTTATCTATTAACTAAAAATAGCAAAATATATCTCTTTTCTTACCTTCGCGCTCTTTGCGCCCTTTGCGGTTCGTTTAAAAGTACTGAAGTGCAAGCTGTTTTGCGGTTAATTCATTTATGAATAATTAATACTATCTATTGACTTAATTTGATTTTATGAGAATTAATAACGAGCGATCGCACAACCCACTACAGCGATCGTTATCCTCATCTTTTTCTCAGTATTTTTCATTTATAGTGATAAAATTTACATAAACCTATACTTAACTACTGTGTGATTTCATTTACATTATACAAGAGATTTAGTACTGTCGAAGAAACACATTATACTTACTACACTGGTGTTCATTGATAACCAACCTGTACCAAGTTTAAGACTTAGGTGAGATGACCCATGTATTATCAAATTTGGAATTTCTTTCTTAAAGAAGCTAAATACATTTATTGGCAAGAAAAAATAAAATTTAACAAAAGCTATGACAAAGTTACATGGCAAAAGGTTATTGATTTTTTGTCGTTAGTAGAGCAAACATTCCAATTGAAAAGTCAACTAGCAGAAACCGATAACCTTGAGCCATTTCTTAAGTTAGCAAAAGACAATGGTCATAATTTGACGGCAGAAGAACTTGCGTGGTTTCTAATTACAAGAAGACAAATTTGGGATCTTTTTGATTTTGCACAAAAAACGCCATCTCTCAAAGAAGAATTGCTCATTGCGAAAAATCCGCAGCAGTTTGTCAACATAGCTGCTGATAATGGCTATTTCTTTTCTGTAGAAGAGTTAGCTTGGCTGTTAATTGAAATCAAATCATCGGCAGAAATAGTATCTATCAACAACAGTGTTGGGGAGATTCTCACAGGTTCAAACTACGGCAGAATTGACATAGGGTACTGGATTTGGCTAGCAGAAGATTGGGGAATTGTGCCACCATTCTGTCATCGAGAGAAGCCGGGTAACATATTATTTGGAGATACCAATAATCCTTTTTTACTCGATCGCTGTTTTCTACCCAAGAGCTATTTTAATCAACGCCTTTTGGTAAGTATTAATTCGTAATGATGTATATAGGAATCCGTGCAGGAGTTACGAACAAAAAGATGCCCTACTTTTATAAAAAACCGGGCATCTGAGCCTCTCGATATAGCTGCGTCAAAATTAAAAAAATTAAATTTATAAAACTTAATTACAAATTAAAAATTATACAGTGAAGCATCCTAAACGGAAGATCAAACTTCTATCTAGGATGCTTCACAATCAAAAATTGTTGCTGATACAACAATTAGGGAAAAAATGTGATGTTTATACTAGAGCTATCAGCTAGCAGAAACGGTTAAACTGCCGGGTTTCTGAAGATCACCTTGCAAAACCACACCTCGCTGATTGGCATGGATATGACGCAAAATCTTGTAAATTGCCTCAACTTGGTCTGATGCGCCAGCTTTCTCGGCGAGTTCGTCAAGAGAAATGGGAGTTTTTTCTTTTTGTAGGACTGCTACCACTCGTGTTTGCAAATCGAGAATGGAGGCAGCAGCTTTTTTGCCAGCTTCTACCCCTGGCTGATGGTAGGCGTTGACGTTAACCAAGCTAGCGTATAAACCAACAGCACGTTCATACAAAGCTATTAATGCCCCTACAGTTCGGGGGTTAACTTGGGGAATGGTAACTGTAATTGAATCGCGGTGATTTTCATAAAGCGCTTGTCGGGTTCCTTGGAGAAAACCGGAAAGATAATCGCCTGATGTAACTCCCGGATCTATTTCAGTAGATGGGCCCTGACGATCTTCCAACACTTCAACGAAGGTAGCAAAGAAATTCGCTACACCCTCACGCAACTGCTGGACGTAAGCGTGTTGATCTGTTGAGCCTTTATTGCCATAAACGGCGATGCCTTGATGGACAACATTACCGTCTAAGTCTTTTTCCTTGCCCAAAGATTCCATCACCAGCTGTTGCAAATAGCGACTGAATAAAAATAAGCTGTCTTTGTAAGGTAAGACAACCATATCTTTTTCGCCCTTTCCATTACCAGCAAAGTACCAAGACAAAGCTAGCAAGGCTGCTGGGTTATTTTTCACATCTGGGACGCGGGTAGCGTCATCCATTTCTTTTGCACCATCTAGGATGGCGCGAACATCAATGCCCTGTAATGCGGCTGGTACTAGCCCCACAGCAGACATTTCTGATGTACGTCCTCCCACCCAGTCATACATGGGAAATCTGGCCAGCCAACCTTCATCTTTGGCTAGTTTATCGAGGTTGCTGTCAACGCTGGTAATTGCTACCGCATATTGAGCAAATTCCAAATTATGTCCGGCGTAAGCTTTTTTAACCTCAATCATGCCGTTGCGTGGTTCCGGTGTTCCTCCAGATTTGGAGATTACCAATACCAAAGTGCTGGCGAGGCTATTTCGTAGATGATTGATAACGCGATCGATACCTGCCGGATCGTTGTTATCGATAAAGTGAAGTTTCAGAGGTGGGAAATCAGGAGCAAGAGCTTCTGCGACGAATTGGGGTCCGAGTGCGGAACCACCAATGCCAATGGAGATAATATCCGTGAAGCGGCTTGCTCTGGGAGGATGAATAGCACCTGTTTGGACTTTTTCCGCAAAAGCTTCGATTTGTTCTAGGGTTTGGACTATTTCTTGTGTAAGTTCTGGAGTTGGCGCTAAATCAGGATTTCGCAGCCAGTAGTGTCCAACCATGCGGTTCTCGTCGGGATTTGCGATCGCGCCCTTCTCCAGTTCAGCCATATCCGCAAACGCCTTGTCAAACTTCGGCTGCAACGATTCCACAAAGGCATCATCGAACCGCATTCGACTTATGTCTAAGTACAGTCCCAATCCCTCGTGGAAATATAACCAGTTTTGGTATCGTTGCCAAAGTGCCCTAGCATCCATAGGGAAATCTCAAATAAAGTGTTTTTCAAAAACCAGTTTAATGTAAGGTTATAGCGATCCCTGCCTAGCCTTATACAGTTTACAGTTTTAAGTGTTCCCTGAACTCTTCACTTTAAACATCTGGCATAGGAATGACACGCAGAAATTTCACAATTTCACCCCTGATTTCTATACCAATCAGGTAATTATCCAGTGTGAAACGGTGAAAAATGCCTTCACCATCAAGCTGTCGTAGTTCTTTTAGATCGCTCAGTTGCCACTTTTGGGCTAACTCAACAAAGACAAAATCATGCACCCGCTCGTAAGCAGCAGGTTCTAAATTTTTCAGGTCTAGCAAAAAAGACCTTGCATAGCGCATTTCTAGACTCACTAGGCTTTACCTTAACCAAAACTTGAGGGGCCACTGGCACAAGAAAAGAAAGCGCTGCTGAATCAGAAAAACATCAACAGTCGTACCGCTTCTTCATGGGTTAAGATATCCCACGGTTGCTGCGCTCGCTTAACTTGTTGTATCGCTTTGAGCATATAAAAGTCATAATATAAACCTTCCAGAACGTTCCAAATGTCTTGCAAATCGTCATCACCTAACTGCTCGATTAAGTGATGCATTCTCAGCCTCAGCAAATTCATAGGCCAATTTTTACCTACAACCCAACACCAACAGTAAATATTATTCCCACAAAATTAGCAAAGGTTAACGGCAATGTAGCACTATGCTCAAGCTACGCTAAAATTTATTCGCCCAAGGGGAGCAGGGGGGACAAGGGGACAAGGGGACAAGGGGACAAGGTGATTTGAGTGAGAACCTTTCAACAAGTCTTTCCCAATTCCCAATTCCCAATTCCCAATTCCCAATTCCCAATTCCCAATTCTCAATTCCCAATGCCCAATTCCCAATTCCCAATTCCCAATTCCCAATTTCCAATTCCCAATGCCAATTCCCAACTCCCAATTCCCAATGCCAAAATAACTATTTAATATGGTTGACTATCTTATTTTCTTAGCAATTTCTACAGCACTTTTTGCTTTATTCGGACTGGGACTCAATTTACAGTGGGGCTTTACAGGGTTAATTAACTTTGGTCATATTGCTTTCATGACCCTTGGAGCGTATACAACGGTATTGTTAAGTTTAAAGGGCGTGCCCCTATTTATATCGGCAGTAGCTGGGGCAATTGTTGCCGCCTTGTTGGGTTTGATAATTGGTTTTGCAACTCTACGCTTACGAGAAGATTATTTAGGAATTGTCACCATTGGTACGGGTGAATTAATTCGTTTGGTGGTAAATAATCAGGAATTACCTGTGGGTGATACTTGGGTTTCTGGGGCGTTTGGTGTGCAAAGTTATTCCATACCCCTATCCACAGAGCCGAATTTGTTTGTCAGATTAGTGATGATTGGGTTGTTAACGCTACTAGCTGCTGTAACTTTTTTTACGTTATGGCAATGGATTCGTACCACCCAAATATCTCGGACTACTGATTTAGGTAAAAGGACAACTAGCAAGCAAGAATTTTTGTCGCGCTTGATTGTGGGAATTATATTAGCAGTGTTGGCAACAGCGATTTATATTTCTGGGGTAATTGGACTGTATAATTACAACCCAAAAGCGGGTTTGATGCTGGTATTACTGTTGGTTTTAGCACTTGTATACTGGCGCTTAGAAATTTTGGTGCGATCGCCTTGGGGTAGAATTCTCAAAGCCATCCGTGAAGATGAAGAAATTCCCAAGGCGCTGGGAAAAAATGTCTTTTGGTATAAATTACAATCTCTCATGTTAGGGGGTGCGATCGCGGGTATAGCTGGTGCTTTCTTTGCTTGGCAACTCAGCGCCATTTACCCTGATAATTTTCAACCGCAGATCACCTTTGACACTTGGATCATGGTGATCTTAGGCGGTTCTGGAAATAACGTTGGCACAATCTTAGGTGCGGTAATTTTCTTTGCTTACGATGCGCTAACACGAGAAGTCTTACCTAGAATCGTCCCCCTTGATGAAGCCCGTTTGGGTGCATTTCGCATTATGGTAATCGGACTAATTTTGATGATACTGATGATTTGGCGACCTCAAGGTATTCTAGGGAAAAAGGAGGAACTCACCCTTGGTAAATAACCAGTCATCGCCCCTTCCCCTTTTGGTAGCCACTGGACTTTCTAAAAGCTTTGGTGGTGTCAAAGCAGTTAATGAGGCGAGAATCGAAGTTGCTAAAGGCAGCATTACGGGCTTGATTGGCCCCAATGGTGCTGGTAAAACCACTTTATTTAACTTACTCTCAAACTTCATCCGTCCAGATAAGGGACGAGTAATTTTTGACGGCGAACCCATTCACAACTTGCAACCATACCAAATCGCTCAGCAGGGAGTAATCCGCACTTTTCAGGTTGCGCGGACTCTCTCGCGGTTGTCGGTGTTAGAAAATATGCTGCTGGCGGCGCAAAAACAAACGGGTGAAAATTTTTGGCAGGTACAGTTGCAACCGCACGTTGTCGCTAAGGAAGAAAAGCAACTCCAAGAACGGGCAATGTTCTTGTTAGAATCGGTAGGCTTGGCAAAAAAAGCACACGATTATGCTGGTTGCTTGTCTGGTGGACAACGTAAGCTGCTGGAAATGGGACGAGCGCTGATGACTAATCCCAAGTTAATTTTGTTGGATGAACCGGCTGCTGGGGTGAATCCGAAACTGATTGATGATATTTGCGATCGCATTATCACTTGGAACCGTCAAGACGGAATGACCTTTTTGATTATTGAACACAATATGGATGTGATTATGTCCTTGTGCGATCGCGTTTGGGTGCTTGCTGAAGGACAAAATTTAGCTGACGGTACACCCGCAGAAATTCAAACTAATCCCAAAGTTTTAGAAGCTTATTTGGGAAAATAATTTATCAAATGTTTTGGACAATAAATTCCTCTTTACGGATTTGTTATATGTTCTTTTCGCCTCTGTGGTTAAATAAATTAATTTTTTAAACCGCAGAGGCACAGAGAACGCTGAGAAAAAACAAGAGATTTTACAAGTTGCCCTGAAAGGGGTAGTCTTACATATTTTATTATGAAAGCCATAGATACCCGACTTCTCAAATCAGTGGGGTATCTTCCTGGTCGCAGTTATATTTTAGGATTATTCGGGAATATTAAGCTATGAGAGCTTAAACACAATATTGAGTTTTGGATATTTGGAGATGTATTTATGAAAAAGATTGCTGAGTCAACGATCATCGCTATCATCCTGCTTGGACTTTGTAGTTGCAACTCAGTTAAAACAACGGAACTGAAAGATTCTAATCCAGTTACCAGCCAAACTGATTCTCAAGACCAAAAGCTCATCAAAATTGGTGGTTCTAGTTCAACGGTAACTGTTTTAAAACTTTTAGCAAAAGGCTATGAATCCCAAAATAAAGCTGTCAAAATTGAATTTATCTCCAATAGCCAATCGGAAGGTGTGATCGCAGCCCTAAAAAACAATATTATTGATATCGCTGGTAGTAGTCACAAACTCAAACCAGAAGAAGACAACGATAAAATTCAATATCGTGAATTTGCACAAGATTTGTTACTTATCGCCACCCATAACAGTGTTAAAGGTGTTAATAATCTCTCAACCAAGCAATTAAAAGCAATTTATAAAGGGGAGATAAAAAATTGGCGAGAGTTAGGCGGCCCTGATGCAAATATTGTAGTGTTGGATAGGCCCGAAGACGAATCAGCAAAAAAGTTATTGCGAAAATATTATTTGGGAGAAGATAAGACTACAACTAAAGCCGTGATTTTAAACAAAGAGGGCGAATTGATCGAAACCTTACAAAGTACTCCTAATTCCATCGGCGCTTTTTCTTTGGCTTATTCCCTAATCAATCAATTACCTGTCAATCATCTCAGCCTCAATGGTGTTGCTCCCAAATCGCAAAACTTTAGCAGTGGGCAATATACAATGGTGCGTCGTATAGGTATTCTCTGGAACAAAACACCTTCAGCAGCTACTCAGAATTTTATTGATTTTATCTTGAGTAAAGAAGGTGAAAAACTACTACAAAATAATGGCTTTGTTCCTACCAAATAAATTGAACGTGCCATGCAGAAATTTTTCAGGGGGCTGAGACTCAGCCAAAAAATTGTTCTACCGATACTTGCAGTTTGTCTCAGCGTATTTCTGTTTGGCTTAGTAGTGCTAGGAAATTGGTTTACCGATAGTTTGGAGCAAAATTTTCGCGAAGAGATCGAAAGTTTTTCTGAACGAGTTTATCAGGATTTCCAGTATGAACAGCAAACTCTAGAAACTGAAATAGAACTGATTGCTAATCGAGATATGCTGAGTCAGGCTGTAAAAGAGCGCGATCAAAGTTTGCTTTTGCAAATATTACTACCACTTAAATCTATTTTAAAATTGGATTGGATTAAGGTAATTGATACTCAAGGTAATGTCCTCGTAGATTTACGAAATAATTCCTTGAGGCTAGCCAAATTCTCAGATAAGGTAGTTACCAATACTGCAATTAAAGGAGCGAATTTATACGATTTGGTAGATGTAAAAGGTGAAGGTGAGCAACAAGTTCTCGAAGTAGTCACAAATGGAATCAAATCATCAGCAGGACTCTTGGGAGGAATCATTATTGGCAACTTACTAGATGACGCTCTACTACAAAAAATTGCTGCTGGTTCCTCTAAACATCTGATTATCCACAGACAAAATCGCGTATTTGCTGCAACTTTGTTGATAGCAACCAAGGAAGTAAATTGGCAATTTCCTGCTCTTGATTTATCTCCTAAACAAATCGCTATTGATAACAAAAACTATTTAGCTAAAACTATCATATTTCCAGGAGTAAGTCAGTCTTTAAAAGCCACAATTTTGTATCCTATCTCACTGCTAGAGGTTGAACAACAAAAGTTATGGAAATATTTAGGATTGTTGTTTTTGCTGGGAAGCAGTATTGTAGCGGTTATTGGGTTTTTAATTGCGCGAACAATTACTCGTCACCTAAAAGCTGTGACACAGGTAGCACAACGAGTTACTCAAGAATCTAATTTTGATCTCCAAGCTCCCGTAAATACTGAAGATGAAGTTGGGATTTTAGCCATTTCTTTTAACCAATTAATTCAACAGGTAAAGCGACTATTAGCAGAACAAAATGAAGCAAATCAAAAGCTAGAGTCTTACAGCCAAACATTAGAAGAAAAAATAGAAGAACGAACGCAAGCAATGCGACAAAAAAATATCGTTCTCAAGGAAACTTTACAGGAACTTAGGCTTACCCAGTCCCAATTAATCCAGAACGAAAAAATGTATTCTTTGGGACAATTAGTTGCTGGTATTGCTCATGAAATCAACAATCCAGTTAACTTCATCTACGGCAATCTAAAGTACACTGATGATTATACTCAGCAGTTGTTGTGGTTACTTCAACTTTATCAAAAACATTACCCCTATCCAGAACCAGAAATTCAAAATGCTAAAGAAGAAGCTGATATTGAATATTTAACAGAAGATTTGCCTAAAATGTTGGCTTCTATGAAGATTGGAGCCAGTCGCATTCGAGAAATTGTTCTCAGTTTACGAATCTTCTCTCGTTTGGATGAAGCCGAGTTTAAAAGTGCTGATATTCATGAAGGGATTGACAGCACACTGTTGATTTTACAACACCGAATCAAATCGCAAAACGCTCGTCCTCAAATTACAGTGATCAAAGAGTATGGTGATATCCCTAAAATTCAATGCTTTGCAGGACAATTAAATCAGGTATTTATGAATATCTTGGCAAATAGCATTGATGCTTTAGAAGAGGCTTTTGAAAAGGGGCTTTGTCAAGAACCGATAATTCGTATTTCTTCAATCCAGGTGAATGAAAATGTAGTTGTTAATATTGCTGATAATGGCACAGGGATTCCAGAAGCAATCCAGTCTCGTCTATTTGACCCCTTTTTCACGACAAAAGCAGTTGGCAAAGGTACTGGTATGGGATTGTCAATTAGCTACCAGATAATTACTGACAAACACGGTGGCTCGTTAAAGTGCATTTCATCACCAGGAGAGGGTACAGAGTTCGTAATTACAATCCCAGTTCGATAGATGATTTGGCACAATACAGCAGTTTTCTTTTGCATGAGGCACAAAGTCACTGGTTTTGAGGCAGGAGGGAGAAGAATAATTTGATTTGTGAATCCTTGCTTCTATACCTCATTTAGTTGCAAAGTGCTGTATTTCTATAAAGATTTAAATTGCTCTGGTTGCATAACTAACTTCTAATTAGATAGATATCTAATTGAAAAGTTCAAATCCCCAACTTCTCAAAGAACTTGGGGATTTTGTTGTTAAATTTAACTAAACTGCTCCCCTGCATCCAGGTTGAACAGCATTTGCAGGGTTTGCATACAGCGCCGTCTAGCTTCAACATCTTGCTGCGATCGCAACTGTACCATCGGGTCATGTAAAATTTTATTGACAATTCCCCGTGTTAATGCTTCAATTACCTCTTGATGTTTTTCAGCGAATTCCGAACCCAATCTTGATAAAGCTTTTTCTAACTCTTGTTCGCGGATGGTTTCAACTTTATTTCGCAGACAGCTAATAGTGGTAACAGTTTCTAAACTGCGCCACCAAATATCAAAGGCTTCCACTTCTTCTTCTAAAAGTCGCTCGGCTTCTTGTGCAATCTTCCGACGGCTTTCGTAGTTTTGCGCCACTACGGCCTTCAAATCATCCACATTAAACGCCTGCACATTTTCCAGTTCATTGACATCCGCATGAACATTACGCGGCACAGAAATATCAAATAACATCAATGAACGCTGAACTTCTAAAACCATTTCCAACTTGGCGCGGTCAAGTATTGGCTCTGTTGCCGAAGTACTTGTAAACACCAAATCACTTTCGGAAATCACTGCCATCATTTCCGATAACGGATGAATTTGGATCGGTTGTCCAGGGAACTGCTTCGCCAATTCTTCGGCACGTTCACGAGAGCGATTTACAATACTAATTTGCACAGCACCTTTAGAAAGTAGGTGTTGCACCAGCAGGCGTGACATTTTACCAGCGCCCAAAATTACCACTCGGCAAGCTGCTAAATTTGCCACTTTTATCTGTGCTAATTCCACAGCTGCCGAACTAATAGAAACAGCGCCAGTACCAATACTAGTTTCAGTCCGAACCCGCTTACCTGCTGTCAGCGCTTGTTTAAATAATCGATTCAAAATGGTTTTTATACCGTTATATTGCTGTCCCAGTTTGTGAGTAGTTTTCACCTGAGCCAGAATTTGACCTTCTCCGAGTACCAGACTATCTAAACCACCTGCTACTCGCATGACGTGCATCACTGCATCATCATGTAGCAACATAAATAGGTGCTGTCGCAGAGAAAGAACGGGCAATTTACTATATTCGGCAAGAAACTGAGTTATCTCTCGGATACCTTGGTCTGCTTCACTGGTAACAATGTAGATTTCCAGGCGATTACAAGTGCTAAGAATTGCAACTTCATCAATATGAGGATAGCTGGCCAGTTGAGCGATCGCACTTTCAATTTGTGGTTCTGGAATGCTCAGTTTTTCCCGGACTTCTACTGGGGCTGTTTTATGGCTTAACCCCACCACTGCTATATTCATTTGCTAAATCGTAGTTACTAGTTGGTAGTTGAGAATAGGGCATTGAGTCAGAATAGGGAATGGGGAATTTTTGTTTATTGGTTGGTAGTTTTTCCCAGCAACAAACAACTATTAATCACTAACTACTAACTACTAACTACTGCAAGGGTGAAGCATTTGGGTGACTATTTTTCAGTTTGATCGAAAGATTTCTTTCCAAATGCTTCGCCCATACTTTTATTTCCCCATTCCCTAAAAATTAGTTCAGTTGGAGAGTCTTGGGTTCACCAAACATGTGAATTGTATCAACAAACCGAGCAGTTTTTGACTGGTTGGAAATTACCAAGCTTTGAGTTCTGGCTCCGCCGTTGAAGAAACGTACACCATTCATCAGATTACCACTGGTAATGCCGCTAGCAGCGAACAGAACAGTTTCACCAGATGCTAGTTCGTGAGCATCATAGACCTTATCAGGGTCATTGATATTCATAGACTTTAAACGATCAATGTTAGCTTCTCTGCTTTCTCCAATCAGACCTGTTTTGACTACTGCCGGATCGTAAATTAGTTGACCTTGGAAGTGTCCACCTAAAGCACGCATTGCAGCTGCCGAGATTACACCTTCAGGAGCCGCACCAATACCCATCAGAGCGTGGATATTAGTTCCAGCAAAACCGCAGCTTATAGCTGCACCCACATCACCGTCTGAAATTAGTGAGACTCTCGCTCCAGCCTCACGGATTTCTTTAATTAAATCGTTGTGGCGTTCGCGCTTCATGACCACGATCACAAGTTCTTCAATATTCCGATCTAGGCACTCAGCGAGAATCTTCAGGTTTTCTGTTGCTGACTTGTTGATGTCTACCTTGCCCTTAGCTGCGGGAGGTGCTGCTAACTTCTTCATGTAAAAGTCAGGAGCTGCAAATAATCCACCCTTTTCAGAAATTGCCAACACAGCCATCGAACCAGGTTGTCCATAAGCTACCAGGTTCGTACCTTCACAGGGGTCAACGGCGATATCAATTTCAATTAGTTCATCAGGGTTACAGAAATTTGCAGCATCTGGTTGGGTACAGATACCAACTTCTTCCCCGATGTATAGCATCGGTGCGTCATCGCGTTCACCTTCTCCGATAACGATGCGACCGCGCATGTGGATTTTATTCATCCGCTCCCGCATAGCTTCCACAGCTACCTGGTCAGCGATATTTTTTTCGCCTTTGCCCATCCATTTCGAGGAAGCGATCGCGGCTTGCTCTACTACTTCAATAATCTCTAACCCAAGTGTATTTTCCACAGAGTCTGCCCTCTCAACTGCTTGAATTTCCGCCGCTTTATCTGGCTATTTCAGTCTTCAAGTCTACCAAAGGGCGGATACACGTGGAAGAAAGTTAAGTTTTACTGCTAACTGGTTAGAAAAGTACCATCTAGCACATCCTTATTTTTCACTCATCCAACTCCAGTATAAAACCTGTTTAAAAGTAACTAAGTTAAAAACTGCACAAATGTTTAGCAGTAAATATTTAGAATATTGCTGTTCTTCAGTGTTTATATTCAGGTATAAAATAATAAAGAAAAAAGTTAGTAAATTCACTAAAAATTGATTTAAAAACGAAGCTCAGAGTAAATAGCTTGTCAAATTGAGAGGTCAATAGTGTTTATCGACTACATTACACTCATGTTGATCAATATGGTAGCTGGGCTATTTCTACTGGCTGACTATGTGTATCGTGGTATAGATAGTTCTAATCAGAGGCAGTGGATTCCCGGTTTTGGAATTACGGGTGCGATCGCACTCACAACTGGTTTACACATGAGCTTCACTTGGCCAGTTATTGGTAGCTTTAACATTGCCTTTGGTGAGACAAGTGTCTTATTTGGAATATTGTTTGTTGCGGCTGCGGTTTCTCTTGCTCAAGGTTGGGATTTATCGACAATAGCAATTTACGGCTTCTTTGCTGGTGCAGTTGCGATCGTAGTGGGTTTCCGCATCATCAACTTGAATATGACTAAGCAACCCCTTTTATCAGGAATCGGCTTTATTTTAACTGGCTTAGGTGGTATTTTTGCAGCGCCAACCTTCTACTGGAAAACCAACCGAACTTGGCGGCTAATTGGCGTAGCAGTGCTAATAGTAGCCGCTTTAATTTGGGCATTAACTGGATATTTAGCTTACTGGAATCATTTAGAGGGTTTCCAAAAGTGGGTTCCAGCGCCGATGCGGTAAGCAATGATCTAGGCTAGAGACATAGTTAAAATCTTGCTTAAGAAAATATGCTGGACTTTCTTAATCCCCTCTTAAATCGCCATCCAGAGCGAGTTAAAGCCAACGTCGAGCTTTACACGTGGCAAACTTGCCCTTACTGCATTCGTGCCAAAATACTGCTGTGGTGGAAAGGTGTAAATTTTACCGAATATAAAATCGACGGTGACGAAGCAGCCAGAGCTAAAATGGCAGAACGCGCTAACGGAAGACGTACCGTACCGCAAATTTTCATTAATAACCAGCACATTGGTGGCTGCGATGACCTCTATCAGCTAGACACACAAAGCCAACTCGATCCCCTTTTAGCTCAAGTTGCTATTTAGCTTGAACCGACAGAAGTCCCACGCCTGAACCGCTCTTGGCAGCGTGGGATAAATATTAAGGTTTTTTAACCCACGGAGGTGGGTTTTATTTGTTTAGACGCGGTTTCTAAGCGCCCATTTCTTGTTAAATTATCTTGCCCGTCCAAAGGCGAGTATAATTTTAAAATTTTTATATTGATAAGAATATGCTAACTAAATACACAGAATATCTTATACATCAACAATGGATGAATTGTGCCTTAGAATTAGCAAAAGCAGCCGGTGATGCAGGTGAGGTTCCTGTAGGTGCTGTTATCATTGATTCAACAGGCAAATTGCTGGCACAAGGAGAAAACAGAAAAGAACGCGACAAAGACCCTACCGCCCATGCGGAAATTCTCGCTCTCAAGACAGCTGCAACAACTTTACAAAATTGGCATCTTAATGAATGTACCCTCTACGTAACTCTTGAACCGTGTCCGATGTGTGCAGGTGCTATTTTGCAAGCGCGTGTCGGACAACTTGTATATGGAGTAGACGATACAAAAACTGGCGCAATACGTACAGCTATTAACATACCCGATAGTGCTGCTTCTAATCACCGTCTCCAAGTCATTGGAGGCATTCTAGAGTCAGCTTGTCGTCAACAATTACAGGCTTGGTTTGCTACTAGGCGGCGTAGGGTAAACTAACGGACAGAGGTAAAACTGTCCATCTAGTACGACACAAGTCACGCAAGAGAATCTACGGTGTAACTAATCAGGCTTTTCGTTAAATTTTTACCCGTCAATCAGCTGCATCCGTCATGATGGAATTTTACTCTTCATCCGATCCCTGCCAGCGCCCACTAGCAAATCATCAGGTAGCTGGTACTACCTCAAGGGTTTCTCCTTGGTTAAGTCCTCTGGCATATTTATTAGGTCGTCACTGCCTATTACCATTATTCTTTGGGCAAATTAGAATAACCGGACAAAAAAATATCCCTACAACTGGGCCTATCATCCTCGCGCCTACTCATCGGGCACGTTGGGATGCATTACTTGTACCCTACGCGACTGCTGATTGTCGGAGAGAACAAGACCTGCGGTTTATGGTGACAATTGACGAATGCCAAGGTTTACAAGGTTGGTTTGTCAAACGTTTGGGGGGGTTTCCGGTAAATTCTAAGCATCCGTCAATCCGCACACTGCGACATGGAGTTGAGCTACTTCAGCAGAAAAAAACCCTGGTCATTTTTCCAGAAGGTAATATTTTTCGTGATGGCCAAGTTCACCAGTTGAAGCCGGGAATTGCTCGTCTTGCTTTGAGTGCTGAATCTAGTCATTCTGGGCTGGGAGTGAAAATTATACCCATAGGTATTAATTACAGCCAACCTTATCCAAATTGGGGTACAGATGTCAGTATTGATATTGGCTCCCCAATCAGAGTAGCGGAATACATGAGTGGTTGTATAAAACACGATGCCAAAAGCATCACAACTGATTTAGGAAAGGCACTGCAACAATTAAGTCATCAAGAAACAAAAATTACTAATCACGCATTTGCAGAAATTACTAACTCTTGATCTTGTCAAAAGGCAAAAGTTACAATACTGCCTCTTAACCCCTGACCGTGCATGATTAAGAAACTGCACATTTTCAATGTTTGACACTAATTGCTAACTAGCTATATCCATCCTGAATTAAGTCACTAAAGATTTAGTGCTATTTTGCAAGCTTTGAGGATGTATACATATATAGATTACTCCCTATTGACAGGATATTTAGCCAAATTGACATTTTTTTGAGTAAATAGCTAATAATTGTCTGCAAACTACTGAATTGCTTTAGAAGAAACATTTTTGCTACTTCAGTTAGATAGTTACAAGGTGGTTGCGAGTAAACCGATGATTGGAAAATCAGAGTAATTAACGTGTTAACCCAGCCCACCGTAGTATCGCTCATCACGAAGATTTAAGTTAGTTACTATACAAGGGCAATGGGAACTCTATTAAAGCGATTTTCAGTCCTAAATCAGAGATACTTAGGATGTAACTTTGCTTTGTCCAAAACCAAAACAGAGTTAAGATACCCGAAGTTTCCATAACTTTTTATATAGTTGTCGCACTAATTGATCCCATGAACACTGCTGCCGCTGTTACCTTGATGCACCGTACCCTTTTATCAGTCATAGCAGTCCTCAGCCTGCTATCACCTGTGAATGCTCAGGTATCACAGTCACCAGGCACTAATAGCCCACAACCCATTGACCCCAACGATCCTAATAATCTGCGCCCCATAACCCAAAGTAACAGCCTTTTGAGCATTGAAGGTGGCGATCGCTTAGTAAAAGATGCAGAACAAGCTGTTTCTGCTCAAAACTACACTTTAGCTGCTAAAAAGCTACAAGAAGCACGTCAGGTTTATAATCAGCTATCTAATTTTTATCAAGAGTTAAATTCTAGCTTTTCGGGAATTGACAACAGAGTTTCTGATTCTCAGCGTCAAAAAGCTCTATTAACAGCCCAAAAGCGGGATGAAGCCACCTTTCAGCTAGCATTGGTACATCGCGCCCAAAATCAGCCAGAATTAGCTGTGCCGTTGTTGGTTCAAATAATTAAGAGTCAAAACCCGACACGAGATTTAGGCAAGAAAGCTTATAAACAGTTGTTTGAGTTGGGTTTTGTTGATTCTCCCTATCCCAGAGAAGGTGGTACTTCATCTTCCTCATCCCCAAAAAAATAAATTAAATTTTTGTTGCCTCTTTTTCCCATCTCCCTTATCTCCCTAATTAGTCGCTTGAGAACGCCCCAGTGCTAGGATAGAGCTATCCGCCATTGCCAAAACCTGAGCGTTCTCACAAATACACCTCAGAGGCGGGTTTATCTACAGCCTTGCCAAAACCTGAAGTTGGCACGGGCATTTACTCCATATCTGTTAATAATAGAAAAGTAAGTTTTTTCAGGAATTGCGATGATTAGTCCGCAGCAGGTTGAGGCAATGATCAAGGCGGAACTGCCAGACGCACAGGTTCAGGTGCAAGACTTGACTGGTGGCGGCGACCACTATCAAGTGACAGTAGTTTCATCGCACTTTGCAGGTAAAGGACTAGTGCAACAGCACCAGTTAGTTTATGGTGCGTTGGGTCAAGCTATGTCAACTGAAGCGATTCACGCCTTGGCGGTAAAAACATACACTCCCGAAGCTTGGCAAGCTACAGCAAGTTCCTAAAGTTAGGAGTATAGGAGTTAGGAGTTAGGAGTTATAAAATTTTTAACTCCTCAGTCATCATCGTTGAATGCAACATAGGAAACACAAATACCATGACACCAGAACTCAAAGAGAAAATTGATAACTTGCTAGAACAGAACAAAATTCTAGTTTTTATGAAGGGAAACAAGTTAATGCCCCAATGTGGTTTCTCCAACAACGTTGTGCAGATTCTCAATACCTTGGGAGTTCCCTTCGAGACGGTTGATGTTCTCTCAGACTCTGAAATCCGTCAAGGAATTAAAGAATACTCTAACTGGCCGACAATTCCCCAAGTGTATATCAATGGTGAATTTGTTGGCGGTTCTGATATCTTGATTGAACTTTACCAAAAAGGTGAATTGCAGCAAAAGGTAGAAGTAGCACTAGCTTCCTAATGTTTCTCTAAGCAAAGTAGAGGGAATACGCTTAATTTGCACTTCTTTCTCAAGACAATGTGCCATTTTTAATACCCTTGAAAGGAGAGATACTATTTATCTCCTCTTTCAAGGTTTTTTAATAGTTTTTAGTCAACAATCCCCTCAGTCGTATTGGCAAGACCAATATAGGGCTGAGGGGATGCGTTTAATCAATACAATATCTCCAAAATCTCACACCACGGCAACCCGTTGACCAATACAGATAATATGCTATAATCATCTGCGGTAATTAACGGTTACTATCAATGACCAAGTAAATGGTACTTAGTAGTAATCTGGTTGTGGCTGTGGTTGCGGCACTGCAAAGTTTGACCCATCGTACAAGTAGCGGCTGGCTTCCTCTTCTAGACGATGAATCAGATAAGGTTCAATAACGTTGCTATGTCGCAGTGCGGCTAGATATCCATCCAAATACATCCGCATATCATCCGTGCGATAACCGCGATTCCATAACTCGACGAAGGCGTCGGTGAGTCTTTGGTAATAGCGGATGGTTTGTGTGTCTTGGAGCATAACTGCTGTATTAATCTCTTTGGAATGAGAATTGTAAATGATTCACGCTCAAATGTGAAGTGTAATTTCACTTTGGCATTAATTCAAAGTCAACACATCTACTTTGGGTACTACCCCTAGCAGCTACAAGCTACTTTAATCCTATTCCAGAAAACATCGATTCTAGTTATCTGCTCAGTTATTTGTCTGATTTTCATATTCAATGACCCAATTGTATTGGTGTTATATTCCTGGATGAGGGCAGTAATTTTGCGGATAAATCTACTTTTACCATCAGGTTGAAAAGCTGTTGTATTAACGTTTAGCTGATTGGTTATAGATATTCCCACATTACACCCATTAAAAGCAGAATGTTAAGCTACAAGAATTTTTGATACGTCTAACAACACTGCTGAGAAATTTAATAAAAATTTAATAATATTTCTAATCCCCTATCGGCAAGGCATAAATTAAAGATATTGCCACGTTTTTTATGAGGAAATGTAAAGCTAATAGCAGTTGAAGTAACAAAGGCTACAAAACCTTAGAGATGGGCTTGTTACTTTGAAAGTCATCAGACGCTAAGGGGTCTTGCCGCCGTGGGTTCGGTTTGTATAGAAATCATTGAGGGGAATCCCCATCTGAGGTCGTTGTTGGGTTGGCACTTGCAACAGCTGGAATACCGTGTGCATCAAGCTGCCAGTATTTATCAAGCAAGGGAAGTCTTTTTAAGCCATCAACCAACACTGGTAGTATTGGATGCAGACCTGCCTGATGGTGATGGCATTGAGTTTTGTCGTTGGTTGCATCGTCAGCAGCAGCCTCTAATCTTAATGCTATCTGCTCGTAATAGTGAAGGTGATATCGTCGCAGGTTTAAAGGCGGGTGCAGATGATTACCTGAGTAAACCTTTTGGGATGCAAGAGTTTTTGGCACGGGTAGAGGCACTGATTCGCCGGAAACGCACACCTACTGCACCAGCTTATTTGGATTATGGCACTTTGCAAATAGATTTAGTCCAGCGCCGTGTCCGATTCCAGGGAGAGTTTATCGACTTAACGCCCCAAGAATTCAGTTTGTTGTACGTTTTGGCACAAGCTGGAGGAGTACCTCTGAGTAGGTCAGAATTGCTGCGTCGTGCTTGGCCTGACGCTATCGATAACCCTCGTACTATTGATACTCACGTTTTATCGCTGCGGAAAAAGGTTGAACTTGATCCTCGCCAACCAAACTTGATTCAAACTATCCGCAATGTAGGATACCGTTTTAACATGGAAATTTTGAATACCAATATTTCACAATCACAAACAACAAAGTTAGCTAGAGAGAGATTTAATAATCAACGTTCAACACTTACTAGTAGTCAAGTGTGATGGGGAATTGGGCATTGGGAATTGGGAATTGAGAAAGTAAGATAACGACTCTTAACTCCTGTCTCCTAACCAATTCAAAATCTAAAATCCAAAATCGTCTTGAGCTTCTGCTTGAATTAAGCTTTCTCGTAATTCAAGCCAGTCTATCTCAGAGACTGTTTGATTTGTGGATAAATGACCTTGTTTTAGGTGTAATAATCGAGTACAAAACATTTGGGCAAGTTCCAGTTGGTGATTTACCATCAGAATCGTGGTTTGATGAGTTTGACTCAACTGGTTTAAGACTTGCATGAGATGGGAAGCTGTACCAGCATCAAGGGCAGAGGTTGGCTCGTCTAATAATAATATTTTAGGCTGGATGAGTAAGGCACGAGCGATCGCTACTAGTTGTCGTTGTCCAGCAGAAAGTTGTACCTCAGTTCGCCCTAACCATTCATTGGGAATGTGCAGTTGTTCTGTCCAATAACTGACTTGTTGCTGAATTGTCTGTTTGGGCAAACCACGCAAAACTAAAGGATAAGCCAAGGTTTGCTGAACTGTCATCCCTAACAGCTTTGACTCTTGCAATACAAGTACAACCATCTGGCGTAGCTGGATGACAGGAATTTGGCGATATTCTTGATTTTCTAGATAGATTTTGCCACTAGTGGGTTCAATTAGGCGGTTGATGAGGCGTAATAACGAAGTTTTACCAGCGCCTACTGACCCTACAATGGCAATACGTTCGCCCTGAAATACTTCCAAGTCAATATCTCGCAATATGGGATACCCTTGCTGATTGCCTGGAAGTTGGGTTTTCAGCTTTGTAAACAGATTAACTTGCTCTAGCCTGAGTGTTACCTTATTCAAGGGGAGTGGGGAGATAGGGGAGTAGGGAGTAGGGAGATGGTGAAGCAGGGGAAGAAGAACTATTGATTGATATCTTGAGCCATGCCCAATGCCCTATGCCAATTTTAAGTTAATTGTGCAGTAGTTAAAGCTGTAGCGATCGCCCAGCCATCGACTAATAGTAACAGCAGCGTGAATCCTAGTAAAATCAGGTACATCCGCGGCTGTGCTAAAGGGCGAACATCTGTAGTATCAATGCCTGTCTTTGCTTGGACAATTTGCACAAAACGGGCAAATCCAGCTACACGCATTGGTAGTAAATAAGCTTTCCCATCCTGGCTGAGGAAGTAATAAACTAGCCCTCCTTGACCAGTGGTGCGGGGTTTTAACTCTTTGACCTCTGACCAAGGTAAAAACCAGCCTTTACGAAAAAATCGAGGCACCCAGGCGGGGTAAGTAACCTGAATTCCCTGGTCATCTACCATTACTTGTTCAGTCAATACAGCGTACAAGGCAACTAAACCGATGCTAATCCCTATCCACAAAAATTCTGGCGGTACGGGTGCGGCTGTTACCTGCGATAAAAAGGGTAATGGGACTGTGAGTGCTATGTATAGACTCAGCAGCGTTATCCGAATTAAAGGAGACAGACGAAAAATAGAAACTGAGATATTGGCTGAGTTTGCTGTCACGGCTTAATTACAATGCTTTTCTTCATTGTAGGGTAGGTCTATGTCTTAGCTGGACTGTTGAAATAAGGTATACCACTTTAATAATTCGTAATACTTCTCTACGAGAGGCTGCGCCCTAGGCGTAGCTATGCCGCAGGCTTTACGGCTACGCTCAGTACAAGTTCGTAATTCGTAATTACTAAGTTCTTTAAGGTAAATACTTTTGCACTACAATCCAGCCAGTAAGGGATACCCAGGCAAATCCTATAAACAGAATAATATTTACGCCGATGTGTAAGGGTCTAGCCCAAGACCGTCTGGCACTAATTTGCGTGGCACTGAAAGCAGACAGTAAAACTAATGCTACGACTATTAATCCCGCAACTAAGTGTGACGAGTGACCTAAAGAACCAAAGTGCCCTAAAGTGCCAACAATGCCGATCGCCAGCAATAGTAGCACTAAGCTTACCATGCTGATGCCCATTGTATAGTGGAGCGATCGCACCCCTTTATTTCCGCCCATAAATGGCGTAATAAAAGGAAATTGCTGCGAAGTTCTCGCTCGAAACATTAAAACGCCGGTGATTGCTAACATCAGATATGCCAGCAGGGACAAACCCATCGACCAGGCCGCTATTTTCCACAACCAAAGAAATGAAGGCAGATTCATAAGAATGATTGTAGATGAGAGTGGGCAGTGGGGAGATCAGGAGATCAGGTGAGAAATTGCAACAAGTCTTTTTCCTTGTCCCATGCCCAATATAAAAAGGGCTACCGAATTCAGCAACCCTAAAATTGAGTCAAATTGTTTTTTTTTAATTAACAGCTGCTAAAGAGCGACTTGTAAGGGTTTTATACTATCTCCAGTGTTTGTATTAATTTGCTGCACCAATGATTTGGTATTAATAGGGTCTTTTCCAGATAATGAGTCTGTATCAAACTCATGAGTACTGGTTTCTTCGAGCATCAGGCGATCGCACGGAATCTTATCGGATAAAATTGCACTTGCCATCATCCCTGTATGAATCTCCAATTGACCTTTTCGTGGAGCTTCAAAAACTAAACGTTGTCCAGGGAAAACAACCCTTTCAAAGTACCAGTTGGGAATATTGCAGATGCGAGCCACCTGTATTTTGCTCGTGGCATTAATGTAGCAGCAGAGAATTTTTCCCGATTGCTCTGGTGGTAGAGGATCTAATATTTGAGCCATAACTGCTGAGGAGCTTTACGCCACAATTTTACATTACACGAGGCAAGCCTAGCACTCACTGATCCCCAGTTGCTGTAACTGTGAATACCAACTGTATCTTTGGAGATTATTTCTTCCTAAAGATATATTTTTAGTTATAAAAATTTTGTAATTATTTGTAGCTTTTTCGGAATTATACACTATACACAAAAGTTTTTAAGATTTTTATCCTGGTATCAAAGCTTTAATTCTCTTAGAGCAGATAAGACGACGATCCCCTTGCTTTTCGCCTAGCGAGTAAGGGAGTTTTGCCGTTTCATCTATCCCAGGATTAATAGGCTGGGATCATCGCTTAATGAATAAACTCAATGTTATGGTAAAGCTATATGAAAAATATCTTCATAAAGCCTATCTATAAATTCTATGTATGTTTTATGCATAGCAGTTTTAGCGTTTCCTGCAATTGCTAATATTAGTTTTCTCACTACCAGCAATGAAGTGAAATGTCAAGGGCGATTGTGATAATTAAAACCTAATAAAACAAGCACATACTTTAAAACTGGATGTTTTTCTCGCTTTCTCCAAAGATTGGCAAGATGGAAGTCAAAACACAAATGATGGAAAATCGAATTCTTTACGTTCGCCTTCCTTGTAACCCCATCTTTCCTATTGGGGTTGTCTACTTGAGCGATCATGTCCATAAGCAGTTTCCTAATATTGCACAGCGCATCTTCGATTTAGGAACGGTGCCACCTTTAGACTACAATTCTGCTTTGGATCGCTGTATCGATGAATTTAAACCGACACTGCTAGTATTTTCTTGGCGGGATATTCAAATTTATGCCCCAGTTGGCGGACGTGGTGGCAACCCACTGCAAAACGCCTTTGAATTTTACTACGCGAAGAATCCTCTATTAAAACTACGTGGCGGATTGGGCGGTTTACGAATCTTCATCGCTTACTATGTAGAGTTATGGCGAAACCAGGGCTTAATCAAACGCGGTTTAAAGCGTGCCCAAAAATATAATTCTAATGCCCGTGTCGTTGTCGGTGGTGGTGCAGTTAGCGTATTTTACGAACAATTGGGTAAAAGCTTACCCCAAGGGACAATTATTTCTGTGGGTGAAGGCGAAACCCTGCTGGAAAAACTTTTAAGTGGCAAAGATTTTCGAGATGAACGCTGTTACGTTGCGGGAGAAACCCAACCACGAAAACGGCTGATTCACGAACAACCCACCCCACTAGAAAAAACAGCTTGTAACTACGACTATATCGAAACCATCTGGCCGGAATTTAACTTTTACCTGCAAGAAGAAGACTTTTATATAGGTGTACAAACTAAGCGTGGTTGTCCCCACAACTGTTGTTATTGCGTCTATACGGTTGTCGAAGGCAAACAAGTACGCATCAACCCAGCAGATGAAGTAGTTGCTGAGATGCGCCAATTATACGATCGCGGCATTCGCAACTTTTGGTTTACCGATGCCCAATTCATCCCCGCACGAAAATTTATCGACGATGCCATAGAACTCTTGCAAAAAATCGTCGATTCTGGTATGACAGATATCCACTGGGCAGCATATATCAGAGCCGACAATTTGACACCCGAATTGTGCGACTTGATGGCAAAAACCGGGATGAATTACTTTGAAATCGGGATTACCAGTGGTTCTCAAGAACTCGTGCGGAAAATGCGGATGGGGTATAACTTACGAACCGTCTTGCAAAACTGCCGTGACTTAAAAGCAGCTGGTTTTAACGATTTAGTTTCCGTCAACTACTCCTTTAACGTCATTGACGAACGTCCCGAAACCATCCGCCAAACCATTGCTTACCACCGCGAACTAGAAAGGATTTTCGGTGCTGATAAAGTTGAACCTGCTATCTTCTTTATTGGACTACAACCCCATACCCATTTGGAAGAATATGCTTTCAAAGAAGGCATCCTCAAGCCAGGGTACGATCCAATGAGTTTGATGCCGTGGACAGCCAAAAAACTCCTTTGGAATCCCGAACCCCTTGGTTCATTCTTCGGCGAAGTCTGCTTACAAGCTTGGCAACAAAATCCTAACGATTTCGGACGCGAAGTCATGAAAATCTTAGAAGAAAAACTGGGTTGTGCCGACTTAGAAGCAGCACTTTCCGCACCAATAGAAACGAAAGAAAAACAGTTAGCGGGTATATCCTAGAAAACACGAATTCTGAATTTCTCCCCTCTCTTCCTCTGTGCCTCTGCGGTTATTTTTACCAAATCCCATGTTAGAAGGTTCAATCTTACAAAAGCTAGAAACAGCCCATCGCCATACCACCAGGCCAATTCGATTCGGTGTTTACTACAAAAATACCCTAGTTGCCCTGTGCCACGCTCTAGAAGACCATATCTTAACAGATGACGGTACACCCCTAGTTATCACAGCCTTTCAACAGGGGAAATGGTATCTACAAGAAGCTAAACGATATGCAGACATCGCCCATCGTAGCCGCCAAATTGCCATTATGGCCGCCTCTGAATCTGGCTTTGCTGAACATCCTACCAGCCAGCTACCCAATGTAGACTTAGTAGGATTAGATGCAGGCGATCCAGTTGAACAGGAGTGGCACTTAATTATTTTATCGCCTAAATACACAGCAATGGTAATTTGTCAAGAATTATCGGAAGCTGATTATGGCAGCACTGGAGTACCGACATCAGACTTAGAGCGGAAATTCTATGGTTTGTGGACATTTGAGCCGGAGTTAGTCCAAGAGACAGCAGAAATAGCGATCGCTCACATCAAAAAATACAACCCAGAACTGGCCCAAAAACTCACAGCCGACAAACAACAAATTGTACCGTCAATGGACAGATCCCAAAATTTAGGTGCAGTTGTCTCCCGTGTAGTAGATTACCTCCAGACTGGGCAAGATAATTTATCCATCCCAACAGCGTCTCACCAACAAACGCTAGATCGCAACTTGGTTTCTAACGAAATCCAAGCCTTTTTGCGAATGGCGCAACTGATGGATATGGCAGATGTGAACAATCCAATGGCAGCTGCGGAAGTAGTAGTTCTTGCTGAAGCGATCGGCCAGCTTTTGGATCTTCCCGCCTGGCAGATTAAAAGATTGCGCTTGGCGGCTTTGTTACATCGCATAGATCCGTTACAAAAAGCAGAAAGCGTTCTCACAGATGGTATATCCACACGCTACCAAGAAGATGCTCCCAGTTGTCCTTTAACTTGTCCCTTAGTACCAGGGGCACAAGTATTGCGAACTATGCCAAGATTACGAGCCGTTGCCCAAATTATTACTCACCAAAGCGAGTGGTGGAATGGCACAGGGGAACCAGCAGGTTTAGCTGGAGATGAAATTCCCCTAGAGTCGAGGATTTTGGCATTATTGGCAGACTTTCAGTGGCGAGTTAATGAGCTAAAATCGTCAAATCAAAGCCGGGAACAGATATTTACTCAAGCTTTAGATGAATGCAAACAGCAACAATCTAACCGCTTTGACCCTAAACTTGTAGATACCCTAACTTTATTAGTTATGGGTTTACAACAGGGACTCGACTTACCCATCATGACACCCAAAGTCAGCGCCGGCATCTGGATACTAGATTCCCAATGGGATAGCCACAGCAACATAAGTGAGCAGATTGGTAGTTACTTTACATGAATATTGAAGCCATTAGATTAGGAAAACTCAAACAACTTCCAGGGGCAAATTTAGAAGACGAGGAACTCTCCCGACTGGATTTAAGCCGGATTAATCTTGCTGGTGCTACCCTTGTCGGCACTAATTTTGCTGGTTCTAAACTCGAAGGTGGACATTTGGAGGGGGCAAATTTGATGGGAGCCAACCTCCAAGAAACTGACTTGCGGGCGAATTTGATGGGAGCCAACCTGATGCAAGCAGATTTAACGGGTGCTGACTTGCGGGGTAGTAATTTGCGTGGCGCTAACTTGATGGGAGCAAGACTCAGTGATGTGTCATTGGTAGGTGCTTTCTTGAGTGGTGCCAATTTGATGAACGTCAACTTACAAGGCGTTGATTTGCGCGGTGCTGACTTGCGCGGTGCAAACCTGACTGGGGCAAATCTCAAAGGTGCAGATTTGAGTCGCGCCGATTTGCAAGGAGCCTTGTTGAGTGAAGCAAACCTCGAAGAAGCTGATTTGCGGGGGGCGAATTTGGCAGGGGCGAATTTTTCAGGAGCGAATTTACTTTGTGCAGAGTTAGAAGGTGTAAATTTGAGCGGCGTTAATTTGAATAAAGCGTGTGTGGTGGGAACAGTGGTTGAGACACTTGCGTAAAGATTGCACCAAAAAGCCCAGTATTATTGGCTATTGTTAAAATTTTTGCAGATGAAGCAGGTGAAAATTTGTGAGCCTAAAAGAAGTTATCAGACTAGCAAAGCAGCTTTCAACTGTGGACAAAGTACGTTTGATCCAACAAATTGCTCCTGATATAGAACGCGAGTTAACAGATAAACTGTCTATCCATCCCCGCCAATCCTTGTGGGGACTATGTGCTGATTTAGGAAACGCACCTTCCACAGAGGAAATTGATGTAGCCCGTACTGAAGAATGGGCTAGCTTTCCACGAGAGGATATTTGATGCTGTGTGCTGTAGCTGACACTCATCTGCTATGCCGAACTCTCACAACTCTCTAGAACAACTTGACCGTTTTCAGGATCTATTTTGATGATATTTGCCTTTAAATGGTGATTAATTTTGAAGAATTGGTTTGGATGGTCAACAGATGGATGGAACATTTTTGAGGTCGGTAACAAGGCATATAAATCTCCAATATCAACAAACACACCATAGTCTTTAATACGCCGTATAGTGCCGCTAACAAGCTGACCAACCTGCAACTGTCTGAGTCTAATTGAAACAGAGCGATTTAGTAGTACTACATGATTACAGTCCTCTCTCACTTTTATAATATTGAGTGGAAATTCCTCCCCTACTATCAATTCCTCCCTATGCTTATCAACATAAGTAAGAACTGTCCCACGCAAACCCTCAATTTTCACTAATGCACCCCTCGAAGTCTTTTTAAGGATTTTTCCATATACTGTTACGTCCTCAGTCTGCAATTGCCGTACCCGTTCCCATACTTTTCGCATCTCTAGTTTACGAATTGAAAAATAAACCGTTGGTGGATGCTCTTGAGAACACAAGAACCACTGAATAGTTGCTGATACTCCGCTTCCGTGAACATCACGAATTTTGGTGTGTACGATCAGGTCTTCTCTACTTATGGAATGACCACATTTTTTAGAAGCCAGATCCAATGTAACCTCGTACAAGCGATCGCTATCTTTCAGTGTCTCAGATGAACAATGCGAGAAGAAAATATCGTGTTCGCCATCGTAATTTCCTACAACTAGAAATTCTCGGATTTCATTAAGTTGCACAGCTTCTTCTGGGGACTGAATCTCATTGAGTGATAGCTCTAGGAGTGGAACATAAGCTAGTTGGTGTGTATAAAAATCAACTAAAACACCTGTAGGCTCGATCTTAATGATTTTTCCAGTAATTATATCGCCGAGTTGAAAGCTCTCTAAACTAAAGCTCATAGGATAGTGGGCTTAACATAACCCATTATAGAAACAATTTAGTAAGCGTGTAATCACAACAATAACAGCTAAACTTTAGCTATTGTTCGTGTTGTTGCATACTCAGGAAACAGTCGGCATAACAATAGTTTTAGTATTCATCAAAACGTTACGTAGGTTTTTCCATTTTTAATTTTTCACTGTTCGCCCTCGTATCCCCAAAGCTAGTACACTCATTAACAACACCCCCATCACTCCTTGTAGGGGATTATTATTCACACCAGTTACCCAATCAGGAACTTGACCAGAATATTTCACTAATTTACCCACATTAATAATGTAGTAACCCCAAACTAAACCACCATGCAAACCAATTGGAAAACCCAAGCGTCCCCTCCGCCAACGCTTTCCCCATACTTGCGTTAACCCCAGCAGTACTAAAGCTGGAAATTGTGGCAGTGTATGAATAATTGCCTCCAAGGGTTTAATAAAGTGCAATGTAGCAAAGGCAGTTGCATCTGTCCACAGTGCGACACGCGGACTGTAATCTCGTTGTAGTTCATCTAGCAACCAGCCTCGGAATAACAATTCCTCAGCAAATCCAACACCTAAGCCAACAAGTAAACCCTCTAAAACAACTTTCACAAAAAAAACTTTCGGTTGTTGCCACACCAACCAACCCAACAAACTTTCTACCCCAAAAAGTATCAGAATATTAATTATCCCTAGAGCCAAGCCACGCAGCAAATCCACACCGTTTTGTCGCGTGAATTCTAAGCCATAATGCCGTAGAATTTGGGGCTGTTGGTAGACATATTTACCCCATAGTCTCAGGAGGAAAATAAATACTGCATATAACAATACCAATGTCAATATACTTTCTAAGTTTGAATCATCCACTAGTAAGTATATTGGTGCAGCTAATGGCAACCATAGCAACAATAAAGTCAAAATAAAACAACCCAGCCTAATAGGGGCAGGGTGTTCAGCTAAACGGACAAGGTTTTTTTTCATACCAATGTTAAGTCACCAGCCAATACTCTATATTTCGACAAATGACCAATGACCAATGACCAATGACTATTCGTCAGGTTCAATCGTGCTACTTAAACCGTGACTTATCAATGTTTCGCAATAGAACTCAGCGTGTTCCAGAGCGCAAGTAATGACTAAAGCTAGCCCGTTAGTATGGGCTTCCATCATGATGCTAACTGCCTGGGGTTGGGTAAGGCTTGGTACAGTGGCTATTAGTGACTGCACAACATGCTCCATAGAGTTATAGTCATCGTTATGGAGCAAAACGCGATACCGAGGCGCTAGCTTACGAATTGTGGAAGGCTTTTCAATAGTTTCAACTGACACGGCTCTTTGCTCTTTTCTTGTTGATTCACTACTACAAAGTTTCTGTGTAGCGATCGCTTAACAGTTATTTACCTATTCTATAGTATCTCTGTTCAGATACTATGCTAGAAAAACCGCTCTACTTAGTTTTGCGTAGCCACTTGTGAAGCAGATGTCTGAGACATAGTTGCCGTGAGAGTGCTACCCTAATCTTACAGAAGCTTCCTTAAACCTAGCGCATTTTCATTTTTAAAATTAAGGAAATTGCAAAATAATCCTTGCCCCTGCCCAAACTCCATAATCATGGACATTAGCCTAGATTTTCTTCAACCAGGACAAATTGTGTCTTTAGAGCATGGCGACAGAAATCTGTATGCAGAAGTCATTCAATTTGTAGTTTCCCGCCAGTTGTGCTGGGTGCGTCCTTTACTAATGGTTACTTTGATTCAAGAATCGCCGCTAATTACCGATTTGCGAGATGCGTCTGACTTGCTTTGGCCTGCAAATTTATTTCGACCAGCATTAGACACCGAAGTAATTACCTTCTTGAGTCAAGTTTTAGCAAAAGAACCAAAAACTGAGCCTGACTCAGCCGCCAAGCAGCAACTTAATCAATTTATTCACCAACTATGGTCAGCATATCAATAGGCATAGGGCAAAGGATATGAATTATCTGGAGCGCCAACAGCCATACTGATGATATCAACTCCCTTCGCAACGAGTTCATTCTGCTTGTAAACAATTTCAGCAAACAGAAAGGGAGGAATTTTTTCTCGGCGTTTAGCGAACTACATAGCGATTTACTCCGAATGCACAATAATGTAGAGGGTTATTAGCACGGTTTACGCCATTCTAGTTATTGAAATAATCAACCTCAGAGAAAAATACAAACAATAATATCGCTCTTATTATCCTACCTACCTTTACTAAAACTTGTTTTACTAACTCGGAATTTTGATTACTTCAGTATTCATCAAATTTACTTGATATACCTCTATGCATAAGCAGTTAGGAATAGCCGAAGCTAGGAACCAACTTAATTCTACCAGCATCCATCTCCGACATTAATAATTCCAGAGCTTCATAATCAACGTCAGAAATATAACCAAGTTCTGTCAGTTCTGAGTTGATTTCATTTTCTATCTCAGGAGTTAGCTTTTTAATGTCAAGAGCTTTTTCTACCAATTTACGAATAGCGTACTTAGTTCTCATAAGTAATACATCCAACTGTAATATGATACTGATTATCCCAGATAAGTCTAAGTATAAAGAGCGATCTAAATACTAATTAAGTTGTGATATAGATCACAATCAATTAATTAAATAGATAATTCGCTATGACTCTGGCGTATGCCATCAGCAACGCTAAAGTGGGAGATTTAACTTACCGTTAAGACTTGGCTAAATTAGCCTTAGTTATAGACTAAGCAAGTTTTATCAGCATAGTTACTGATTATTTGTTTGCTCTATGGCTGTCTATGTTGATTGTTTTTGAACTGAGATAAAAAAAAAGTATATATAAACACATTTTAACCTGGAATTATAACAATCTTTAAACAGAGATACTAAAGAAATAAAGATTCAGCAAAGAGAGCTAAGACGTATGGTCGATGCAACAGAATAGAGTTTATGTTCAAATAATCCTTAGCGTGACGCTTCAATAATTCTCAATAGGATGTAACTATGCAAGCAGTGCTTAACTATCCCAAAATTGCAGTCATTCGCCCCCAAGGGTATTTGAATGCGACAAACGCCTTGGAATTTGAACGAGATATGACCACAGCGTTGGTACAAAATGATATTTCCATCTTGGTAGTAGACCTCGCAGCAGTAGAATCCTTAGATAGCGCGGGGTTAATGGCATTGTTATCTACACACAAGTTGGCTCTGAGTTTAGAAAGGGGTTTGCGACTTTGTGCTGTAGCTCCGTCAATTAGAATTATTTTTGAACTAACGCAACTCGACAGCGTATTTGAAATATTGGATGGTGAAATTGAGTTAGCTGCAACATAATTTATAACTTTATGTATGTAAAAGCACAAAAGTTCGGTTAAAAAGTGGAGTTTATGTAAAGGAGTTATAAGTTACAACGAGAAACTATGTTAGGAGACCTAATTCAATGCTAATGTTGGGTTTGGTTAGCTGTAATTAAGGTAGCTAGAAGATAGCACAGTGGCTGTTGCAGTTGAGAAATTAATAACATCGGATATTTTAAAACCAGGGCGTTACCTTGGTAATGAGTGTTTAGCAGTACACAAAGCTTGGGATAAGACAGGAATACGCTGGGTATTAACCTACCCGGAAGTATATGAAGTCGGTGCATCTAATTTAGGGCACATTATCCTATACAACATCTTGAATGCCCAACCGCGTCAATTGTGCGATCGCGCCTACCTCCCAGGAAAAGACCTGGCAGCCAAACTCCGCGAAACTAATACGCCATTGTTTGCGGTAGAGTCAAAGCGATCGCTCACAGAATTTGACATTTTAGGTTTTAGCCTCAGTTACGAACTAGGTGCAACTAATATCCTAGAAATGTTGGATCTGGCTGGAATTCCCTTGACGTGGAGAGAAAGGCAAAGAGCGGTGGAAGCAGGGGGAGAATTTACTAACCTCCAATCTCAGTTTCCGTTGATTTTTGCTGGTGGGCAAACAGCAACATCGAATCCTGAGCCTTACGCTGACTTTTTCGACTTTATCGCCCTTGGGGATGGAGAAGAACTGCTCCCAGAAATTGGTTTGGTATTGGAAGAAGGCAAACAAGCAGGATTAAGTCGGGAAAATCTGTTACTGGATTTGGCACAGATACCAGGCGTATATGTGCCTCAGTTTTACGACATGGCAGAGGATGGCTCAGTTCATCCTCGTCGCACTGACGTACCAAAACGAATTCTGCGACGTGTGGCAACCCCCATACCAGCATATTCCATTGGGTTAGTTCCTTATGTAGAAACGGTGCATGACCGTTTGACAATTGAGATTCGGCGTGGTTGCACTCGTGGCTGTCGCTTCTGTCAACCAGGAATGCTAACTCGGCCAGCACGGGATGTAGAACCCGATAAGGTTGTAGAAGCAATTGAACAGGGAATGCGGGCAACTGGTTACAATGAGTTTTCCCTCCTATCTCTGAGTTGTTCTGATTATTTGTCCCTACCAGCAGTGGGGATGGAAATCAAAAATCGCTTAAAAAATGAAAATATTTCTCTGACTCTACCAAGCCAACGGGTAGACAGATTTGATGAGAATATTGCCAATATCCTTGGAGGTACACGGCAAGGTGGACTAACTTTTGCTCCAGAAGCTGGAACTCAGCGGATGCGAGACATCGTAAATAAAGGTTTGACGAATGAAGAATTGTTGCGGGGAGTAAAAACCGCTTGGGAGCAAGGCTGGGATAAAATAAAGTTGTATTTTATGATTGGCTTGCCGGGTGAGACGGATATTGATGTTTTGGGCATTGCGGAAACAGTCAGCTGGCTACAGCGAGAATGCCGAGGCAAAGGTAGAAAACCGCTGAACTTTAACCTGACAATTTCTAACTTTACGCCCAAGCCCCATACACCATTCCAGTGGCACTCAGTTTCTACCACTGAATTTAAGCGCAAACAAAACCTGTTGCGGCAAGAATTCCGCCGGATGAAGGGAATGAAGGTAAATTTTACCGATGTCCGCATTTCGGCAATGGAAGATTTTGTGGGACGAGGCGATCGCAATTTGAGCAAAGTAGTCCGCCGCGCCTGGGAATTGGGTGCAGGGATGGATTCCTGGTATGAAAATTTAGATCAGGCTTTTAGCGCTTGGGGAGATGCGATCGCCGGGGCCGATCTAGATTGGAAATACCGCCAAGTAGAAAATGGCGAATGGAATTTGTTTCACGCACAAGAGCAGAACAAATCGCCAGATGCGGAAAAAGCCCAATCCCTTAGTCCTCACTCCCTAGATACTCCCCTACCTTGGGATCATATTGATACCGGGATTGATAAAAACTGGCTCAAAGAAGACTTACAACGCGCCTTAGCAGCCGCAATTGTACCCGACTGCTCTTTTGAAGGTTGTTCTCACTGTGGCGTATGTGGAACCGACTTTGGCCATAACGTCGTGATTGCACCACCTGTTATCCCACAATTCGCTGGCGATTTTGTTCCCAACACAACCAAGGCACAACGACTACGAGTTTGGTTTGGAAAACAGGGTAATATGGCTTTGGTAAGCCACCTAGATTTAATCCGTCTGTTTGACCGAGTTGTGCGGCGAGCAGGCTTGCCTATTGCTTTCACTGGTGGGTTTCATCCAATGCCGCGAATTTCTGTAGCAACTGCTTTGGCTCTAGGTGCTACTAGTAGCGGTGAAATTGCGGATTTTGAGTTAACTGTACCAGTGGACATCGATACTTTTCGAGAAGAATTGGTTCGGGAAATGCCCACAGACATACCTATATATAATGTGGAGCAGATAGATTTAAAAACTCCGGCAGCTACTCAACTGCTAGAAACCGCAGAATATTTAATTACCGTAGCAGCACTTGAAGAAACAACACCTATACAATGGCAAAACTGGATTGATACCATCAAAGCAAAGGATGAGCTTTGGTACGAGCATACAACAAAGTCAGGTAAGAGCCAGTTAATAAATCTGCGCGATCGCTTATTTGAACTGGAATTAGTAGAAACTCACAAAGGCATTGCAGAATCTATATCTGTTATCCGTTATGTAGGTAGCTATCGCCAAGATGGTTTTCTATTGCGTCCTGAACAAATCCTGTTTATGCTAGGGATAGTGGGGAGTGGAGAATTTCAACTCCTGCACATCCACCGCAATCGGCTAATTTTAGCGGTATAATCCCTGTAGGGCAGCTTGCTAGTAGTTGTCCTAACATGGCACATCGTCGGAATTGATTTTTAGCAAGGTTGCGTTAGAATGGGGTGAAGAGAATTTTTCTGGCGCTGCATTGAATTAGCTGGTTCACTACCCTGGTGTTCAGGGGGCGAAAGCAAAGATATTAGAGTGCAACTTCTAGGATTTTATCCCAGACAAACTGAGGCAGATTAAAGAACACACACTCTCTCTATAGCTAACTTGTGAATCAGTAACTAACAGCAGGCTCGGTTAGCTTCTCTAAATCCATACTTTTCCAACAACTGCTGAATGTCTAATCCCCAGTATTGCCCAAGAGCTAGTGCGTTACTCTTCTAGAGTTGTTCGCCCTTGGTGTTACCGTAGGGTAAACAACTGTTGTAGGTTAAGCCGATTTGCAGACGTTCACCAGACGCGCAAAGCGCGGCTTAAAAGTAGGGTAGCAGCTGGCGTTGCTGAGTATAACCCTAAGAATAAATCCAGGGAATGGAAAATAGAAATAGTTTCTTTTTCTTAACGACTTCAGTAGGTTACTCTCAAAAAAAGCTTCCTGAGTTAAAAACTCACTCAGGATTTACAACTTTCAACTCAGAACTCTCTTCATTGAGAGTATTGCATTGCAAATCAACCATAGATGGTTGATTTAATTGCTTAAACATGCAGCCGTTCTGGAATAATCCGCCGTGAAAACGCTCTTAAGAGCGCCAATAGCTATTTAACTTAGAACATCAGGTTTGCGATTTTTATCATCAGTAGCGCCTTTTGAGGGTTGCAAGGGCAACAAAGGTATAACAAACCTCCAGACCTATTGGTGCTGCCAATTTTTGAGGAAATTGAATGCCAAAACAAATTATCATCGCGGAGCAGCACCAAATTGCTGCTGTCTTTTCCGAAGATCAAATACAGGAACTCGTTGTTGCTACCGGTCATCATCAAATAGGTGATATCTACTTAGGAGTAGTAGAAAACGTATTACCTGGGATAGATGCGGCTTTTGTGAATATTGGCGACCCAGAGCGCAACGGTTTTATTCATGTCACCGACTTGGGGCCATTGAAGCTAAAGCGTACCGCAGCAGCCATTACAGAACTATTAGCACCACAGCAGAAAGTTTTGGTGCAAGTAATGAAAGAGCCAACGGGGACAAAAGGGCCCAGGCTCACAGGTAATATCACCTTACCCGGACGCTACGTAGTACTAATGCCTTATGGTAGGGGCGTAAATTTATCCCGACGAATTAAAAGTGAAAGTGAGCGCAACCGCTTACGGGCACTAGCGATTTTGGTAAAACCGGCGGGAATGGGTTTGCTCGTGCGTACAGAAGCCGAAGGCAAACCAGAAGAAGCGATTATGGAAGATTTGGAGTTGCTGCAAAAGCAATGGGAGGCGATTCAGCAGGAAGCGCATTCTACCCGTGCCCCAGCACTGCTCAACCGAGACGATGATTTTATCCAGCGCGTATTGCGGGATATGTACGGCGCGGATGTCAATCGGATTGTCGTAGATTCCAGTACTGGTTTGAAGCGCGTGAAGCAGTACTTACAGAATTGGAGTGGCGGTCAAACACCGCAAGGATTGTTGATTGACCATCACCGCGATCGCTCTCCAATTTTAGAGTATTTCCGGATCAGTGCTGCAATTAGAGAAGCCCTGAAACCCAGAGTAGACCTACCTTCTGGAGGTTACATCATCATCGAGCCAACGGAGGCACTAACCGTAATCGATGTTAACTCAGGTTCCTTCACGCGATCGGCAACAGCCAGAGAAACAGTTTTGTGGACAAACTGCGAAGCTGCAACAGAAATTGCTCGCCAGTTGCGTCTGCGGAATATTGCCGGGGTAATCGTCGTTGATTTTATTGATATGGAATCGCGGCGTGACCAACTGCAAGTTCTCGAACACTTTAATAAAGGACTCAAAGCAGACAAAGCTCGTCCCCAGATTGCTCAACTTACAGAACTGGGTTTAGTAGAACTGACCCGCAAACGTCAGGGTCAAAATATTTACGAATTGTTTGGTGAAACTTGTCCCACCTGTGGCGGTTTAGGGCATACTGTGCGTCTGCCTGGAGAACTCGAAAACCGATTACCAATACCAGCAGAAACAGCAGAGCGTGAGCGTTTTGTATCCCTACCTCACCGAGAACCACGTCAGCCATCTGCCCGCGTCCCGGAACCACGAGAAAGAGAAACTTATGATGGGTTTGGGGAAGCATTTGACGGCGACTCAGAATCGGCTAACCTAAATTTGATTAATCATCCTAGTTATCAAGAACTTAATGATAATAAGCGTCGTACCCGCACTCGCCGCAGTCGAATTGGCATCAATGGGTTAAACGGGAAAGATGAATCTCGGGTTATTGCCAATCCACTAGCTTTTGTCAACGAGCCAGATTTAGACCTTGATGTAGAACCAGAATTAGGAGTTGCACCAGAAATTCCCTCACCTACCCTTGGTAAACCAGGTTGGAATGAAAGAGTAGAGCGCACTGTAGAGCGTGCTAAAGTTATCAAGCCAGAACCAGTTAAACCAGTGGTAGAACCACCGGAGATTAGAACTGTAGAAATGAGCCTCCAGGAACAGGATATGTTTGCCTTGATGGGAATATCTCCCTTGGTGAAGTTAGAGCAAGAGGTTAAAAATACCAAATCTGTGATTATTAACGTGATTCAGCCTGGTCAAGTGCGAACAACTCCAACTGAATCCATCTCAGAATCACCTATTGCCCAAAAAGTAATACCGGAAGTAGTTGCAACCAAATCACCAATACCAAAAGTTATTGAGCCAGAACAAAAATCTTTGATAGAAGAGACAGCTGAACCAGCTGAGTTGACTGCCAATCCTTCGGAAAGCTTGCCTGCAAAAGCCTCCGTCAAAGCGATCGCAGATGAAAATGATTCAAGCAGCGCCGCCAATGCGATCGCAGATGAAAGTGATGCAAACAGCGCCGCCACTGCTAGCCGCCGTCGCCGCCGTCGTTCCTCAGCGATCGAGGATAATTAATTTGCTTTATGGTAGAAACATCACCAACGCCCTTGGAACAATCCAATTGGCTGGAGTTTTCTACCTTGTCAGGGATTCCAGGATTGGTTGCAGGTGTGGATGAAGTAGGGCGAGGCGCTCTATTTGGCCCGGTGGTGGCGGCAGCAGTGATCCTACCAGATCATGCTTTGCCAATACTGATGGCAGCTAAAATTAAAGACAGTAAAAAGTTGTCTAGTTCTCGGAGAACTCAGCTAGCACAGCAAATTTGTGGGCTGGCTATAGACTGGAAAATTGGGTTTGCTTCTACTGCCGAAATTGACAAGATAAATATTTTGCAAGCGACACTATTAGCAATGAAGCGGGCTGTACTGAAGTTAAAGGTACAGCCTGCAATCTGCTTGGTTGATGGCAATCAGTCAATCAAAGACTTGCTATTGCCACAACAAACAATAATTAAGGGAGATGAGCGATCGCTCGCTATTGCCTCTGCTAGTATTGTTGCCAAGGTTTGGCGTGATGATTTGGTACTGCGTCTAGCATTGAAATACCCTATGTACAACCTAGAGCGTAACAAGGGCTATGGTAGTCAACGTCATTTGCTGGCTCTGCAACAATATGGGCCATCGCCCCTACATCGTCAGTCTTTTCGTCCTTGCCAAATCAAAGTACTGAACGCTGAGTGATTAAATGATTACTCAGCATTCAAGATTGGCAATTCGGTACTGTCACTGTCAAGTCTTCTATCTTTAGTTTGTGATATCACCCAGTAGCGATAATCAGTCAAAAGTTGATTTAATAACCTTTGCTTAACCGACAACAGCACGCTTTTGAGCAAACCATTACCAGTAGCTTCTAAAATTGGCTTAGGAGTAAAGGAAAATGGCGGTGGTAAATCCACCAGCACTTCTAAATCAGCCCTTCCTTGCAGACGAGTGCCAGTGCTAAACTCTTTGGGAGACAAATGCCCTTTTAAATTAAGGGCAAAGCGCTGGTTAATATACTCGAAACCCAGGATTTCACAGCCTAGCGATCGCAAATAAATTATTCCATTTGATTCTGCCCAAACTCTCATGTCTACAGTCGGTTGAATGCTTAATGACATAAAAGTGAGCGGACGCATTTTCAAGCGAAATACTTCCTCAGAAAGCTGCTGAGTTCGGGTGTTGTCAGCCAAAGCCTTAACCAGACGTTGAGGCTGACGCAAGTAGTGCTGAATGTGAATAGGCTGCTCTGGAACAGCGATTTCAACCGATTGGGAGGCAGTAAACCGGGTAGCCATGAGCGGATAAAAATATCTGTCTCTTAATTTTAATATTTTTTAACAACTTAAATTTGATTATTAGAAAAGTACAAAATTATCGTTGCTTATCAGCTATACAGCATTAGCAAAAATTTGGTACGCTCATTACTATCTTTAGTTCAAGAAATATAGATTAGGATTAGCCCTTTCAAGGTGGGTAAAAATTTTGGTCAATAAATTCCTCTTTAAACTCTGGACTCTGTGCCATCTGCGTCGCTCTGGTTAAAAAAAATACTTTCCAACCGCAGAGGCACAGAGAAGCCAGTGCGTTGGGCGGGTTCCCCGACTTGTAGCAACTGGCGCAGCGCTGAGAAAAAATAAGAGATTTTACGAGTTACCTTGAAAGGGCTAAAATTAGGATTTAACTCTTGACACAAAGTAAAGAATGTGAATTTTTATTTGGTGAAAAACTAACATAATTGCTCTGAAGATTTCAGAGCAATTTCGCCAAAAAAACTGCCAGAAAATCTATCTGGTAGAAGGCTAGTTTTCATAATTTGTTTTCCTAAATACATATTTAGGACTATTCGTTTAGTGGGTAAATTTTATAAATAACAGTTTTTACTAATAGTAAATATTGAATATATTTGCCGAATCCAAAATATCATAATCTCTGTTTACACATTAAACTCACAACTCAAGGCTAAAGGCATGACTCTATCGATCGCACATTTAGGGCCTCCCGGCACTTACGCAGAACAAGCAGCTGTTCTGTATGTCAACTGGTTGACTAAAAGTACGGGAGATAAAGCTACCTTATCTCCCTATCCCACCATCTCACAGTCACTGCACGCCGTTGCTGATGGTCAAGCTCACCTGGCTGTTGTGCCAGTGGAAAATTCTATTGAAGGGAGTGTTACTACAACATTGGATACACTCTGGCAGTTAGACAGTTTGCGAATTCAGTTGGCTTTGGTATTACCCATTGTCCATACCTTAATTTCCTGCGCCTCTGGTTTAGATAAGATTAAAACTGTTTACTCTCACCCGCAAGCTTTGGCACAATGTCAGGGATGGTTAGAGCGATTTCTCCCGACTGTACAGATTATTCCCAGCAATTCTACAACTGAAGCACTACAGCGATTGGAGCAAGAGACAACAACAGCAGCGATCGCTTCTAGTAGAGCCGCTCAACTCTACAACCTGCCGATACTTGCCACTGGTATTAACGACTATCCAGAAAACTGTACTCGTTTTTGGGTAGTAAGTCAGGGTGAAGCAGATGCTGGATACCAGACATCAAAAGTGCCTACTAGTCACACATCGCTTGCTTTTAGTATGCCTGCTAACACACCTGGAGCATTAGTCAAACCTTTGCAAATCTTTGCTCAACTAGGAATTAACCTCAGCCGAATTGAATCTCGTCCGACGAAGCGATCGCTAGGCGAATATTTGTTTTTCATGGATTTAGAAGCAGATGTCAAGGAAGCACAAATACAATCTGCTTTAGCAGAATTAACTATTCACACAGAGATTTTAAAAATTCTTGGCGCTTACAATGTTTTGCCGATCGGCGCTTTTTCTTGAGAAGTTAGGAGTTATCAGTTAGGCAATATAAATTATAAGTTGTCGATCTTGTATTTTTTGTTATTTTTCCTAACTCCTAAACTCCTCACTTCTCACTTTTCATTAAACGTGTCTTTGAGAACAGCGCGAGCTGCCAAGTGATTACGAGTAGAAGTTAAAATTTCTGCTTCCCGCTCTAGACGCGTTGCAGTATCTTGCATTTCTAGCAATAACTGTTGCTCTGCGGCGACACCATAAAGATTACTGGCTACCCAATAGGATAGTTCTGTTGGTAGATCGGGCAAATCTTCTGGCAGTTCGATATTTTGTTCGGTTAATTTACCTGATAGACGCACAACATCTCGCAGTAGTTGTTCTACTTCAGTTGACAAAGGATGTAAATCTTTAGTTGGTGGTTGGTCTTCAATCCACTCAACTAAGCCAACGCGATATGGCTTTTCACGAACATACTCTAATACACGAAATCTTTGCTGCCCTAATGTCAACATCTTGATTCGATCATCTGGCAGCCGTTGGTGATGAACGATTTCTGCACAGCAACCAGTGTTTGCAATTGTACCTTTGACTGGATCGAACATCAAAACACCGAACCTGCGATCGCTCTCCAAAATCGTGTTCATCATGATTCGGTAGCGAAATTCAAAGATGTGTAAAGGTAATGGTCTAGTAGGAAACAGAACTACTTCGGGTAACGGGAACAGAGGTAGTTCACGAACTGCAATTTTAGAAGATGATGTCATTGTTACCTTGGTATAAACTTAATCTTTAAAATTTCTTTTTCTCTGCTTTTCCCGTATTTTGTCTATATTCTATCATTTGTTTCCTAGCTAAATAAAAGCCCTGAGATATATTTCTTCAGGGCTATGTAAAAATTAATACTAATACTATTGTCATTTGTCCTTTGCTAATGACAAATGACCAATGACTAAATTAAAGTTTGACTTCAATATCCACACCCGATGGTAGATCCAATTTCATCAGGGCATCTATAGTCTTAGAAGAGGGCTGGTAAATGTCAATAATCCGGCGATGGGTACGGGTTTCAAAGTGTTCCCGTGAATCTTTATCTACGTGAGGCGATCGCAGCACACAATAGATCCGGCGTTTTGTGGGTAAAGGAATTGGGCCTATAGCTGTAGCGTTGGTACGGTTAGCTGTGTCTACAATCTTCTCGCAAGATGTATCTAATAAGCGTCGGTCAAAAGCTTGTAAGCGAATTCTAATTTTCTGCTGCTGTAGAGTTGCCATCTTTAATTTTCCAGGTTCTGCGTAATTAGGGGATTATTTACAGGTTAAAGGTTACAGGGTAAAGGTTACAGAAAACTATTACCTGTCCCCTGTAACCTATTACCTTATTTATAGAGGGAAGAGAAAGGAGCAGAGAGGAATCATACCATCTCTGCTCCTTTGTTATGAACAAAAAGGTGCTACTTGATGATTTTGGAGACGACACCAGCACCGATGGTACGTCCACCTTCGCGGATAGCGAAGCGCATTCCTTGTTCAATCGCGATCGCGTTAATCAATTCAACTGTCATCTTGATGCGATCGCCTGGCATCACCATTTCTACTTCTTTGCCTTCATCTGAGGTGTAGGCTTTGATGGTACCAGTTACATCAGTTGTCCGCACGTAGAACTGTGGACGGTAGCCAGCGAAAAATGGAGTCTTACGACCACCTTCTTTTTCTGTTAAGACATACACCTCACCTTCAAATTCATTGTGAGGTTTAATCGAACCAGGTTTGGCGATGACCATACCCCGTTCAATATCAGCCTTCTGGATACCCCGGAGTAGTACGCCAGCGTTATCCCCAGCCATACCTTGGTCGAGACTCTTCTTGAACATCTCAATCCCAGTTACGGTAGTGGCGCGAGTATCTCTGATACCCACTAGTTCAACGTTATCGCCAACTTTGACTACACCCCGCTCAATCCGACCGGTGGCGACAGTACCACGACCTGTAATTGAGAACACGTCTTCTACAGCCATCAGGAAGGGTTTATCAACATCCCGCTCAGGAGTGGGGATGTAAGAATCTACAGCATCCATCAATTCGTAGATTTTGTCTACCCAAGGATTTTCACCGCGTTGGGTCTTAGGATTTTTGGTCATTGCTTCTAGAGCTTGCAGACCAGATCCTTTGATAATGGGGATGTCGTCACCAGGGAAATCGTAGCTGGAAAGCAGTTCTCTCAGTTCTAGTTCTACTAGTTCCAAGAGTTCTGGGTCATCCATCAAATCTTCTTTGTTCAAGAAGACAACTAGACTGGGAACGCCTACCTGTTTTGCTAACAGGATGTGTTCGCGGGTTTGGGGCATAGGGCCATCGGTAGCAGCAACTACGAGGATACCTCCGTCCATTTGGGCAGCACCGGTGATCATGTTCTTCACATAGTCAGCGTGTCCTGGACAGTCTACGTGAGCATAGTGCCGACTTGCAGTCTCATACTCTACGTGAGCGGTATTAATGGTAATACCCCGTGCCTTTTCTTCTGGGGCATTATCAATTTGGTCGTAGCCCTTAGCTACAGCCTGACCCATAGCTGCCAAGGTCATGGTAATGGCTGCTGTCAAGGTAGTTTTACCGTGGTCAACGTGGCCAACTGTACCGATATTGATGTGGGGCTTGTTTCTTTCAAACTTTGCGCGTGCCATGAATGCTCATTTCCTTATTTTAACTAAGCGTTCCCTTTGCTTTTTGCAATGATAGTTTCAGCTACGCTGCGAGGCACCTCTTCGTAGTGGCTGAACTCCATCGTGAAGGTACCCCGACCTTGCGTTTTTGACCGGATATCAGTGGCGTAGCCAAACATACTCGCCAGTGGAACTTTGGATGTTACCTTAGCGAGTCCCTTTTCGGTGCTTTGGCTTTCAATCTGCCCTCGGCGGGTGTTGAGGTCGCCAATCACGTTCCCCATATAGTCTTCAGGAACTTCAACTTCAACTTTCATCATAGGTTCTAAGATGACAGGTGAAGCTTTCAGCACAGCCTCTTTCATCGCCATTGAGCCAGCGATTTTGAAAGCCATTTCTGAAGAGTCTACATCATGGTATGACCCATCAATTAGTGTCGCTTTAACGTCAATCAAAGGATATCCAGCTAGAACACCGGATTCACAGCTTTCTTTCATCCCTTGTTCTGCGGGGCCAACGTACTCTTTAGGTACTGTACCGCCAGCAATTTTGGAAACGAATTCAAAGCCAGTACCGGGTTCTCCAGGCTCCAAATTGATCACAACGTGACCATATTGACCTTTACCACCACTTTGGCGGATGAATTTGCCCTCAACTTTGTTCACAGCTTTCCGAATTGTTTCTCGGTAAGCTACTTGTGGCGCACCTACATTCGCTTCCACCTTGAATTCTCGTAACATCCGGTCTACTAGAATTTCTAGGTGTAGCTCTCCCATTCCCGCGATCACGGTCTGATTTGTTTCGGGATCGACGCGAACACGGAAGGTGGGGTCTTCTTCTGAGAGAGATTGCAGAGCTTTGGACAATTTGTCCATATCGTTCTTGGTTTTGGGTTCAACCGCCACCGAGATCACAGGCTCAGGAATGAATAGGGATTCCAGAATTACTGGCGATCCATCATCACAGAGCGTGTCACCTGTTAAGGTGTCTTTCAAACCCAGAGCCGCTCCCAAATCACCTGCTCGCAGTTCATCGACATCTTGCCGATCGTCTGCCTTCATGAGAACTAAGCGGGAAATCCGTTCTTTTTTATTCTTACTAGCGTTGAGAACGTAGCTGCCCTTTTTCAGGACACCAGAATAAACGCGAACAAATGTCAGGCGACCGTAAGGGTCAGCCATAATTTTGAATGCCAGAGCTGCTAGGGGTTCATTGTCATCAGCCCGTCGCTCAATAGTATCGCCATTGGGCAGTAAGCCTTGAATTGGCGGTACTTCACTTGGCGCTGGCAGGTAATCTACAACGGCATCCAGCATCAACTGCACGCCTTTGTTTTTGAATGCTGAACCGCAAAGTACTGGTACAATTGTCCCCGCAATTGTGCCTTTACGCAGAGCAGTCCTAATTTCCTGTTCTGTAAGTTCTTCGCCCTCGAAGTACTTAGCCATCAGAGCATCATCGGTTTCTGCCGCAGCTTCTATGAGCTTAGTGCGGAATTCGTCTACCTGCGCTTGCAATTCTTCCGGGATATCGGTTTCCTGGATATCGGTTCCTTGGTCGTTGGCGTAAATATACGCACGTTGCCGTACTAGGTCAACGATGCCTTGGAAGTCATTTTCACTACCAATTGGTAGTTGAATAGCGATCGCATTCGCCCGCAGGCGATCGCGGATTTGCTCGTGAACTTTATAAAAGTTCGCTCCGGTGCGATCCATCTTGTTGATAAAGGCTATCCGAGGAACTTTGTAGCGTTCTGCTTGTCGCCACACTGTCTCAGACTGCGGTTGCACGCCGCCCACAGAACAAAATACTGCGATTACACCATCCAACACGCGCATGGAACGCTCAACTTCAATTGTGAAGTCTACGTGACCTGGAGTATCGATAATGTTAATTTGATGATCTTTCCAACTGGTACTAATAGCAGCAGCAGTAATGGTAATTCCCCGTTCCCGCTCTTGCTCCATCCAGTCTGTGACGGCAGTTCCTTCATGAACTTCGCCAATTTTATGAATTATCCCAGAGTAAAATAATATTCTCTCTGTTGTTGTTGTTTTGCCCGCATCTATATGCGCCGCAATACCAATGTTGCGTACTTTCTCTAGCGGGATCGTGCGTGCCACAGCTACCTCCTATAGTTTTTGCCTCATGATATCTTGTATATTACTCTTTGTTAAGATTCTATACTTTTACGGAAAACCGTCTTCTTTTTGTAAATCCACGATATACCGCTTCGGCAAGGCGATATATCGCTTTTCTACTTAATAACGATAGTGGGCAAATGCTTTGTTAGCTTCCGCCATCCGGTGCGTTTCTTCGCGTTTCCGAATCGCATTGCCAGTTTCGTTAGCAGCATCCATTAACTCATTTGCCAATTTGCTTGCCATTGTCCGGCCTGGTCTAGACCGGGAATATTGCACTAACCAACGCAGTGCTAAGGTAGTGCCCCGTTCTGAACGCACTTCCATTGGTACTTGGTAGGTTGCTCCACCTACTCGTCTAGCTTTCACCTCTACTAAAGGTGTGGCATTTCGCACTGCTCTTTCAAAGGTTTCTAAAGCACCATTTCCAGTGCGTTCCTCAATAGTTTTCAATGCTTCATAAACAATTCGTGCGGCAAGTGATTTCTTGCCATGACGCATGATCCGCCTGATAATCATGCTCACAAGGCGACTGTTATATACAGAGTCAGACGGAACTGGGCGCCTTTGAATAACACCACGACGAGACATACTTCACCTTTAATTCGGAATTGGCAACGAAATTATATGCTATCAGACACCGGAAACTAAAAGCTGTGGAACCCAACCCTCAGACTTTTTCAATTTTGTTTTCGACTGTTGCAGCAAGGCTGACCTATTGACTGCCAATTTTGGATTAGAGTTTTTGGTAGACGTTCCGACCACAAGGATTGGAAAAAATCAAAAGTCTGTAAGCCTCATCCCCTTGTGGGTTCGACCAATCCAAAATTGCAAATCTAAAATCTAAAATTCATTGACTTGCTACCTGCAATTAAATACTTAAGGTGACAAGATTCTAAACCTTAATGTCCAGATTAGAATTCTGCTGTGGGTTACAGCATTCTCCTCAGAACTTCTACACTTGCTCGCTTAGTGTAGGTGTAGCTTGCTTGATTTTTTTTTAACAGACTGAGCAGCTTTCATAACTGCTCTTAGAACACATACCCTGATAGTTTTTTGTCCTTGGGCGCTTCGTAAGATAGACGATTAACCGTGTTGGGTGCGATTAATCGCCTAATCCTATTTTTTCGCTTCTTTCGGACGCTTGGTTCCATACTTGGAACGCCCTTGTTTACGGTCTTTAACTCCGGCTGTATCTAGGGTGCCACGGATAATGTGGTATCTCACGCCTGGTAGATCCTTAACCCGACCACCACGAATCATCACAACTGAGTGTTCTTGTAAGTTGTGACCAATACCTGGAATGTAAGCTGTAACTTCAAATCCAGATGTCAGTCTGACTCTTGCTACTTTGCGTAGAGCTGAGTTAGGCTTCTTGGGTGTGGTCGTGTATACTCTGGTACAAACTCCCCGACGTTGAGGGCATTGTTTCAGAGCCGGGGACTTGGTTTTCTGACGCGCTTGCTCGCGCTCATTACGTATTAGCTGCTGTATTGTTGGCATGAGTTACAGCGCGTAAAGCTGCTTATATGTCTAAGTTTTAACAAATCCTGATTATATCGTTTTTTAGTGTTTTATGTCAATTGTAATTTTTCCTTTGTTATTAGCAAATGATCGCTAATTAAGGACTATTGATTGCTTGTCAAAAAAGAATTGCCACAGCCACAGGTTGCGATCGCTTGGGGATTGTGGAAGCGAAAACCACCACCCATTAAGTCTTCTGAATAATCTACCCTCAAACCGTTGAGGTAATTTAAGCTTGTAGCATCTATGACTACTTGAATTTCGTCCAAGTTGAAAACCTGGTCGCCAACTTTTATAGTTTCATCGAAGGACATATCATAAAATAACCCAGAACAGCCACCTGGTTTTACTGCCAATCGAAACAAGACATTTGGCTGCTGCTTGGACTTTATTCGCCCAATTTCACTCGCGGCTGCTTGACTCAGATGAATCATGGAAGTCGTTTTTTGCAATTGAATACCCCATCTTCATTTTACAGACAGATGGGTTAACTCTCGCTTCCCGAAAATTCCAAATTATCGAAGCCATGAGCGCGATCGCTATTACTACATTTATAGCACAACAAACTTCAGTCCCCACCTTAACTAGGTAGGGACTTCTGGGGTGCAGTGGTTCGCAAAGACGATTGGCACAAAAATATATTCAGTTTTTAGATTAGAACTTTAGTCCTTAGTTCGGGCATAGTCATCTTGGTAGCGGATAATGTCATCCTCTCCCAAGTATTCGCCATTTTGCACTTCAATTAACACTAAGGTAATCACGCCAGGATTTTCTAAACGATGAGATGTACATTGAGGTACATAAGTTGACTCATTATTGCTCAGTAATACTTCTTTCTCGCCACAAGTTACCCTAGCTGTACCTGAGACGACAATCCAGTGTTCGCTGCGGTGGTGGTGCATCTGTAAACTGAGGCGGTGTCCGGGCTTAACTTCGATGCGCTTGATTTTGTATCCGCGCCCTTCTTCCAAAACTGTAAAAGCACCCCAAGGACGTAACTCAGTTGCAGCAACGCCTCTGGAAGTGATAGTTGAAGGTAGGTGTAGAGTGTCAGTCTGTGTAGTTTCTTGATATCGAGCCATAATTACCTCATTTGAAGACATAACAAACCGTCTGTACTCTTAACTATTGATAAAAAATCTGGCGCTATGTTCCAACGTTGAAAATCAGCAATTTTTTCGCACCTTGATAAACATAACAAAATCAAACCTGATGGTGTAAACTATCACTATTAAAACTCTTAGGTTTACACTAAGTCTTCATTAAGCAAAGCGGCAGCTTGTTCTAAACTTTAAAAAAAGATGGGGAATTGGGCATTGGGAATTAGGCATTGGGCATTGGGAATTTACTGCTCATGCTGAGGACAAAACTCTTTTCCCTTACTCCCTAATCCTTAATCCCTGATTAACGTGGTTTCAGGAAAATACCAATTCCATTATGAACACGAGCAGCAGTACTAGGCGATCGGTCAAGTAGTTGCCCTCCTAAATAAAGGCTGGTAGAACTACCGCCGTCCAGATTTAAGGCATCCACACAGCCCATCTGTTGCATTAATTGGGCATGTTCTGCCAATGTAGGGCCATAACCGCCAGCACGATTATGGACGGCAGCAATCATCAGTGTGCCTGTTGCAGTTGTACAAATACCGCTACGAATAGCCTTTTCTGCAATAAAGGCATTGCTGAATTTTTCTGCTTTGGCATCAAGGACAATTTGACGATTTTGGATTAATAGCGGCCCGGCTCCGATAATGTGGGGATAACGACTAAAATCAGTGGGAGTAGTGCTGCTAGAAATACGTACTGCGCTTCCAATCGGTAACTGTGAGGCAGCGCTAACGCTGTTAGCGCGTAAAGTTAGTAGGTAGCCATCCTGGGGAATGGGAACGGCCGTCCCACCAACTTTGCCGCCTGGTAGCTGCTGAGTAATTTGGTCTTTTTGTACCACTAGGATAATTTCGTTATCCGTTAAGGGTGTGTAAGTTGCTCCCCAAACTGGGGTGTAACGGGCAATACCACTTTGGACATAGCCACTATTAAGAAACAAAATTGGTAAGCGCTGGTTATTTGCAGTAATTAAAGTTTCTTCTAAGGTGAGACGACCGAAGTAAAATTGACCTGAATCATTCCAAGCGATCGCACCCCGGTTAAGAATGGGGCCTGATAACCACTGACTATCCCGACGAATCGCACCCAATGGTAATCTATTATTGCGGTTAAAATAACCACCGTTAATTCCAGCTACTGCTAAGTAACGTTGTGCTGTTTGAATTAAGGGAGCAGTACCCCCAAGCCCATCAGGACTAGCCCACATAGGTTTCAGCGTTAGCCCAAATTTACGGGGATTAACTTCTAACCAAACCACCGGAAAACGTTCTGTGCCTAAGTTGACATAATGCTGTCGCCAGCGTAATCCTGGGGCCCAAGTAATATCTCGTTCTTCTAGAGGATCGGGTCGAATATCGATAATCAGGCGATTGGGGTTAGCGATAGTCTTAACTTGAGGCGATAGACCAAAGGGAACGCTCAGACTAATAATCGTTTGGTTTTTCACCACCTGCACTTGTCGGATAAGTGGTTCAGGGGCTGTTGGTATTGGTTGTGTTGGTGTAACTGGTAATAATTGTTTGAGCAGGTTTGGCAGTAATGTTGGCGCTGCTGCTGGTGGCTGGGGGGTATAGCGTTCTATCAAAACGGGATCGGCTATTCCATCCAGGGTAATTGTCCACTCTCGATTTGGCGGTGTAGTGGGTTTTGGGGTTGGTGTGTCTGGATCGGAAGATGGAGTTTGCGGTTTTGCGATCGCTGATCCTTGTGCAACTTGCCAGGGAGTCGGACGATCTAGATTTACAAGTATGCGACTTTGTTGCAAAGGGGCACTTGCCTCTGGAGGTTCCTGGCTCTGAACAATATTCGTAATTTGTGCTTTTGGGGTAGCAATCACTAAGGTGTTCCCATTGGCTTGGATTTGCCATCCAGATCTTTGGGCAAAATTAGTGATATCCAGATAGCGATATGCTCCTACTAGCCTGGTGGCTAAAACCAGTGGTGTTGTCACCGACGAAAACCACTGTATTGGTTGTTTCGCTGAACTACTACTGTTTAAGAAATTTACTCCAATTAATTGCCTAAATACCCCGTCACTGAGATGAGTTGTCACCTGACCAGATTTTCCCGGCCGTTGCAACCAAGTTCCTGGTAAAGTACGACCATTGATGGAAATTTGATTCCCAGAGGATACCATCCCTGTTAAAGGAGGTGCAGCTGACTGGGAGATCAGTGATTTGCTGTTTTTTGGCAACTCTTGGGCGTTACTAGCACCAGTAGTGGTTAAACACAGTAATGTTAAAAGTATTGGTGACACAGTAGCCCGGAAGAATCTGCGTTCGCTAATCCCTGATTGGCAACAACTCGGCATTTTTACCATAATTTACTAGGTACTTTTGAAAACTATCACCTCAAGGTATAAACTAACTAATTATTTGAAAATATTAAAAAAACATGACTTTATTTATTAAAAAAGATGCTATTATATATACTGGCTAGTTATCTCTTTTAAAGAGAAATAAATTTTAGGCGCTAAAGCGACTGCAAAGAAGTGTTTTAACTGGCACTAATTTTAACCACACTATACACGGTAGTCTTGGTTATCAAAACTGGATTAAGATAGTCAATCCTGACTGAATGTTGCTACTTCAGTGAGGTCTAGTTAATAGTAATATAACAACTGGTAAGCAGCAAAACTCCAGACAACAACAAAAATATTTGGGAATTGTCAAATGGGTATATATTGTAATACGCTGATTTTATTGCCAGATCGGGATGAGTTTGGCTTTAAAACATAAAACAGCATTGAGTTTGGTTTCAGGTGAGCCGAAATAGGCTCTTTGGGTAGCTACCGTGCATCTGGAAAAAGGTAATTGAAAAAATACTTAGCTTCAGAATATAAAAAAGAAACTGTCAGGACAATAATCATGTCTTGGCGGAGGTAAATTGTCTGACACCGCATAAATACATAAAAAATACGCAACTATTTTAACACGGGTAAGCTAAGAAAGTAAAACCGAAGTTAAAATTTTTTTTCCCTAAATTTCGGTGTTTATATATTTCTCCATCGTGGAATTTAGAAATTTTTCCCGTAAGTAGTGGCAAAATTGGTAACTCAATACTTCAGGAACAGGGTATGAATAATCAACCGATGAATCAAGAGCAAAAAATCACAGCAAATATCAACTCAAGAGATACCTATCAGGGGCAAAAGTGGTTAGTAGAAGAACGAGATGCCTGTGGTGTCGGTTTTATTGCTCATCGTCAAAATCATACCAGCCACGAAATTGTCGAAAAAGCCTTAGCTGCTCTAACCTGCTTAGAACATCGGGGAGGTTGTAGCGCCGATCAAGACTCTGGTGATGGGGCTGGAGTATTGACAGCTATCCCTTGGGATTTGTTCCAACAAGACTTTGCCCAAAGAGGGAAGGAATTTCCATCCACCAATAATATAGCTGTGGGGATGATATTTCTCCCACAAAACCAGGAAGCAGCACAAAAAGCTAGGGCGGCAGTTGAGCAAGTAGCTACTGAAGAAAAATTAATTGTACTGGGTTGGCGAGTAGTGCCAGTGCAATCTGATTTATTGGGTGTACAAGCAAGAGAAAATCAACCCCAGATCGAACAAGTTTTGTTAGCTTCTGTTGACAAAAGCGGCGATGAATTAGAACGACAGTTGTACATTACCCGCCGCCGAATTAGTAAAGTTGCAACCAATATCTCAGAAGAATTTTATATCTGCTCGTTGTCAAATCGCACAATTGTCTACAAAGGCATGGTGCGTTCTGCCGTATTGGGAGAATTTTATCAAGATTTAAAAAATCCAGCTTACAAAAGCGCCTTTGCTGTCTATCATCGCCGCTTTAGTACCAACACGATGCCCAAGTGGCCCCTAGCTCAACCAATGCGGCTTTTGGGTCACAACGGCGAAATCAATACCTTGTTGGGTAATATCAACTGGATGATGGCACGAGAAGCTAGCCTGAATCATCCTGTATGGGGCGATCGCATCAAGGAACTCAAGCCATTAGTTCATATTGATAACAGCGACTCAGCTACCCTAGATAACGTACTGGAATTACTGGTGTGTTCTGGACGCACCCCCTTGGAAGCTTTAATGATTATGGTTCCAGAAGCTTACCAAAATCAGCCTTCTTTGCGTGAATCTCCAGAAATTGTTGATTTCTACGAATATTACAGTGGTTTGCAAGAAGCATGGGACGGGCCAGCACTTTTAGTCTTCAGCGATGGCAAAAAAGTTGGTGCAACATTAGATCGTAATGGCTTAAGACCTGCTCGTTACCTAATCACCAAAGATGACTACATTGTTGTAGCTTCTGAAGCTGGTGTAGTGGACTTTCCAGAAGCCGATATTGTCGAGAAAGGTAGACTCGGCCCTGGGCAAATGATTGCCGTGGATTTAGTTAACCATGAAGTGCTAAAGAATTGGGAGATTAAGCAGCGCATTGCCAAGCAGCACCCTTATGGAGAATGGCTGCAACAGTACCGTCAAGAATTAAAGTCATTAGTCATTAGTCATCCGTCATTAGCAAATGGCAAAGGACAAATGACAAATGACCAAGGACAAGTGACAATTGACAAGCAAACCTTGCTTCAACTTCAAACCGCCTTTGGCTACACCACAGAAGATGTGGAAATGGTGATTCAGCAAATGGCGATCGCAGGTTCAGAGCCGACTTTCTGTATGGGGGATGATATTCCTTTAGCAGTGCTGTCAACGAAGCCCCACCTGCTTTATGACTATTTCAAACAGCGCTTTGCTCAGGTGACGAACCCGGCAATTGATCCCCTGCGGGAAAAGCTAGTGATGTCTTTGAAAGTCGAATTGGGTGAACGAGGTAACTTATTAGAACCCAAAGCAGAATATGCTCGGAGATTGAAACTTGAGTCGCCAGTGTTAACGGATGCTGAATTAGAGGCGATTAAGCTGTCGGGATTTGCCACAGCCGAGTTGTCAACACTATTTGCGATCGCCAACGGTCCTGAAGGATTGAAAGCCGCAGTCGAATCTTTACAAGCACAAGCAGCTGAATCAGTCCGGGCAGGTGCAAAGATTTTAATCTTAACCGATAAGGTAAATGATGGTATCACCACAGAATATACCTACATCCCTCCCCTGTTAGCAGTCGGTGCTGTACATCATCACCTGATTCGGGAAGGGTTGCGGATGAAAACATCCCTAATTGTTAATACTGCCCAATGCTGGAGTACTCATCACTTTGCTTGTCTTATTGGCTATGGCGCTGGTGCAGTCTGCCCGTATATGGCTTTAGATACGGTGCGTGATTGGTGCATTGATCCCAGAACCCAAAAGTTAATGGGGGTGCAAAAAATTCCCACCCTTACCGTAGAACAAGCTTTAGGAAACTATCGCAAAGCGGTAGAGTCAGGTTTGCTCAAAATCCTCTCCAAGATGGGAATTTCTCTGCTCTCCAGCTATCAAGCAGCCCAAATCTTTGAAGCTATTGGCATTGGTGGAGATTTAATCGAACTAGGATTTCGTGGTACGACTTCCCGCATTGGTGGTTTGAGTATTAGCGAACTGGCTGATGAAGTACTTTCCTTTCACGTCAAGGCTTTCCCAGAACTAACGACCAAGAAGTTAGAAAACCTGGGGTTTGTGCAGTATCGTCCTGGCGGCGAGTACCACATGAATAGCCCCGAAATGGTCAAGGCGCTGCATAAAGCTCTAGATGGCAAAAACTATGACCACTACGAAGTTTACAAAAAACACCTCCAAGGCAGACCAGTAACGGCATTGCGAGACTTGCTAGATTTCCAAGGTGAGCGTACCCCAATTTCTCTAGAAGAAGTAGAGTCGGTAGCTGAGATTGTCAAACGTTTCTGTACGGGCGGCATGTCTTTAGGCGCTTTGTCAAGAGAAGCCCATGAAACTTTAGCGATCGCCATGAATCGCATTGGCGGTAAATCTAACTCTGGAGAAGGCGGCGAAGATCCAGTGCGCTATAAAGTTTTAGATGATGTCGACGAGTCTGGTAACTCACCAACCCTACCTCATTTAAAAGGATTGCGGAATGGTGATAAAGCCTATAGTGCTATTAAGCAAGTCGCATCGGGACGCTTTGGTGTCACACCAGAGTACTTAGTCAACGCCAAACAAATTGAAATCAAAATTGCCCAAGGTGCCAAGCCCGGCGAAGGTGGACAACTACCAGGGCCCAAGGTTAGCCAATACATTGCGATGTTAAGGCGTTCTAAGCCAGGTGTAACGCTGATTTCGCCACCACCGCATCACGATATATATTCAATTGAAGACCTAGCGCAACTGATTTTTGATCTGCACCAAATTAACCCCAAAGCAAAGGTGTCGGTGAAGCTAGTGTCAGAAGTTGGCATTGGCACGATCGCTGCTGGTGTAGCCAAGGCAAACGCTGATATCATCCAAATTTCTGGTCATGATGGTGGTACAGGTGCATCGCCACTTAGTTCGATTAAACACGCTGGTTCGCCGTGGGAATTGGGTTTAAGTGAAGTGCATCGGGTTTTGATGGAAAATAGCCTGCGCGATCGCGTAGTTTTACGTGTAGATGGCGGTCTGAAGAGTGGCTGGGACGTGGTAATAGGTGCATTGATGGGTGCTGAAGAATTTGGTTTCGGTTCCATCGCCATGATTGCTGAAGGCTGCATCATGGCGCGGATCTGCCACACGAATAATTGCCCTGTGGGTGTCGCTTCCCAGAAAGAAGAACTCCGCAAGCGGTTTACGGGAATACCGGAACAGGTTGTCAACTTCTTTTACTTCATCGCCGAAGAAGTGCGTAGTTTGTTAGCACGACTTGGCTACCGTTCTTTGTCAGAAATCATTGGACGTGCAGATTTGTTGAAACTGCGCCAAGAGGCAAAAATTACCAAAACACAATCACTAAATCTTGATTGTTTACTTAAGCTGCCAGATACCAGAGACAATCGTAGCTGGTTAGTGCATGAAGAAGTCCACAGCAACGGCGTGGTTTTAGATGACAAGTTCCTTGCCGATCCCGACATTCAGGCTGCTATTAGGGATCAGTCTACTGTCACCAAGACTTACCCAATTATCAATACTGACAGAACAGTGGGTACAAGATTAGCGGGTGCGATCGCTTCTCAATATGGTGACAGTGATTTTGAAGGACAAATTAATCTCAACTTCATAGGTAGTGTTGGACAAAGCTTTGGTGCTTTTAACCTCCCTGGCATAAGTTTGTCCTTAGAAGGAGAAGCAAACGACTACGTAGGTAAAGGGATGCATGGTGGTGAAATCATCATCAAACCTCCAACTGATGCTACCTATAACGCATCAAAAAATGTCATAGTTGGTAATACGTGCCTCTATGGTGCTACTGGTGGCGTGTTATTTGCCAACGGTCTAGCAGGAGAGCGCTTTGCTGTGAGAAACTCCAAAGGCATCGCAGTGATTGAAGGCGCTGGGGATCACTGCTGTGAATACATGACTGGTGGTGTGATTGTCGTCCTCGGTAAAGTAGGGCGCAACGTCGCTGCTGGAATGACTGGCGGACTAGCATACTTCTTAGATGAAGACGACGCATTCCGTGAGTTAGTCAACCCGGAAATAGTCAAAATCCAACGGGTGATTACGGAAGTAGGTGCAAAACAACTGCAAGAGTTAATCCAAACTCATGCGGAACGCACTGGTTCACCAAAGGCCAAGAAAATTTTGCAAAACTGGCAAGAATTTTTGCCGAAGTTCTGGCAGTTGGTTCCACCTTCTGAAGCTGATAGTCCCGAAGCTAATCCTGAAAAAACAACTGAGTTTAGTTTAGTAACTAGTCATTAATAACTTCAGCAAAAATCTCTTTGGATTGCTAAAGTAGCCACCTGAACTTACTTCTGAGAATAGAGTAGAGATATAAAAAGATTCCCCTTATCAAGGGGAATCTTTTTTTAAGTGATTCAAAAATAATGTATTTTAAACAAAAAATATAATTTTAGTTTTTAGCCAATTATTATTGACCAATTAACCATAATTAATAATTATTGCTTTTTATTAGCAAGCAACTTTTGACCTGTATCTTCTATTTCTAAAAGTTCTGGAATAGTCACAAAGCGATAGCCTTGCTTTCTAAAGTTGCTAATAATTTCTGGTAAGGCTTGTACAGTTCGAGAACGGTTCCCACCACCATCATGCATTAGCACAATACCACCAGGTTTTGAATCTTTAATTACGTTATCTATCAACTTTGGTACAGTCGGTAATTTGTAGTCTGTTGAGTCAGCCGACCACATGATCACAGCATACTTCTGTCCTCTAGCATAAGCAGACAATCCATTGTGCAGATTCCCACCAGGCGGTCGGAAGAGATTTGTTTTAGCGCCTGTGATTTGATAGATTAGGTCTGTTGTGCGATCAATTTCAAAAGCTGCTGCTTGTTGATTAAAGAAGTGATACCAGTGATGCCAAGTATGGTTAGCAATGACATGACCTTCGGTTACAATTTTCTTTCCTATTTCTGGATAATTTTTTAGGTTCTGCCCAACAACAAAAAACGTTCCTTTGATATTATTTGATTTCAGAATATCTAGCACTTGCTCTGTAGTATCAGGCCAAGGGCCATCATCAAAGGTGAGAGCAATCACTTTTTCACCCTGAGTTAGTTTTGCCTCTTCAATTATTGCTCCTTGAAAACGTGATGGCAAAGCGTAAGATAGCCCTTTTGTTTGTGCTTCTTGCTGCCAACTTGTAAACATCGCCGCCTTTAATTTCTCAATGCGCTGCTGAGTTCCTACATTTGCAGCTACATCCTTGATATCGATATTTTGTCTACTCTGAGCCTCTGAGGCATTTGGTCTGAGAAGCATCATGAAAGCAAGGCTAAAAACACCACCTAAAGCAAGCAGTGCAATTAATATTCCTTCTGGCCACAGAAACGACTTATTGTTTTCCACCTCATAGCTCCTTCAAAGATCGAACCATCAACCACGGTTATGACGGTACGTTATAGCACATTTTTTTAGATATCTTAAAATACCAGCTAGTTACTGGTAATTCTGAAAATTGGAATTTGGGCTAACGAAGATTCACAATAGACTATATGGCTTTAACTGAACCTACATACTTGAGATTTCAATGAGAATCAATGCTTACACAATACTTGGTACCGTGTAATGTCAACCCATTCATAAAATGCAAGGTCTGCATTTCCACATTCTTACCTCTAGCTCTAAGAAGGAGTACAATTAGATAATTAGCCACGCCCCAAAATCCTCTTAATAGGAGTTCTGAATTAGTTTCTGTCTTTCACTTCACAGCGAAGGCAGCATTATCATTTCAAGTTTTATAGCTTTACAAATAAGATAAGCTAGACTGTCGCGTATACAATTTGCAGTTTTCGCGGACTGAAGTTTTTATCTTCAGACACTGTGACACTAAAGTTGTAAATTATACAACTTAGCGAATTATGTGGTTAACATATAAAACTACTTATGAGGGGCGGGGTATCTTTCAAAAATGAGTCTAGCAAACTGTTAGTTCTATTGTTGATAAGATATATTCTACTGCCTGCTGCTATTGCTTCTTTTTTAAGAAAAAGTTAAATTTTCAACTGACAGAATATTACCTTGTACTTTCTAGGAAATAGACCAGACGAAAATTGATTCAATATAGTTTCTCATTGCCAAGGGGCACTTATTCGTTAATCTAGATACTTTTGACCAATTTAGCAAAAATAATTTTATCGGCAGTTTAATTCTATTTTTAATGCTGATACTTTAGGCTAAATTGCTAATGGCTTTTGTCGGTTAATGTTTTTCTCGATAATGATGGAGATTTATATCTTATTAATAGTACACTTTAATATGTACTGTCACCGTGTAATTACGGAAAAATTCGCATATATCTAGGCTAAGTTGTTAAAATCATCATAATATTAGGAATTCGCTTCGATTTCTGAGATTTCTGAATCTAAGTGCATAGGTAGGCAATAGTCAATAGGAAACAAGGCTTTGTCAGATGTACTGAGTTTTTTCAAAAATCAAATATCAGTTCTACATAACATTTATACTATTGAATTCTACATTTAAAGGTAATATTTTTTACTGTTATCACTTGTTAAAGCTGTAATTTTGTATTTAAAATTACATTGCAATAGTAGTTAGTTTTATGTAATATCACTTAATAATACATATCAAATATATTTGATTTTAACTCAGCTACCAAGACTGACCTCGGCTTTTTTTCAGTGAAGTGAAGCAGATACTGTTATATATGTCGTAAGCAGTTTTGCTACTTAACGACCAATTTTCTGCTCAAATAAAAACCGACTGTATGTATTGCTTTATCAATCGGTAACTAGCTTTTTTAGCAGAACGCAGTAAAACTGAAAATTATCTAATAACTTGCCTTATATTATAATTGCAACAATAAGAATTAGAATTCTTAACTTCTCAAGGAATCTTAATCATCAGCTTATATTCCCTTAAAGAGGTCATCGTTTATTTACAGTACTTTTACTTATGTTTGGTAGACGTAATAACTGTATTGTTTAATATATGTATGGGTTTATGCATAACCTAAGTTGTTTATTAGTATACCTTTTGAGTCAAAATAATCAAGGTATTTGTCCCACTTCTGAAACTGGCTACAAATTTTTATGATTCCTCACGAAAGTGATGCAAAAGAAGAACGTGCGTCGTCAAAAGTATTGCGTAGTTGGCAAGAAAATCTGATTTTAATTGCGATCGCATTATGTTTAGCATTTCTGATCAGAACTTTTATCGCCGAACCCCGCTATATCCCTTCGGATTCGATGCTGCCAACCTTACATACTGGCGATCGCTTGGTAGTTGAAAAAATATCCTACCATTTTCACCCTCCCATAACTGGGGATATTATTGTTTTTCAGCCACCCGCAGAACTACAACGTCGGGGATATCCTAAAGACCAAGCTTTCATCAAGCGGGTTATTGGCCAGCCTGGTGAGGTAATTAGTGTTGATTCTGGCAAAGTCTATCTCAACGGTCAACCCTTGACAGAAGACTACATTGCTGAACCACCAAATCAGCCATACCAAGCAGTGAAAGTCCCAGAAGACGAATTTTTTGTCATGGGAGATAATCGGAATGATAGTAATGACTCTCGGTATTGGGGCTTTTTACCCAAAGAAAATGTTATTGGTCGGGCAACGTTTCGTTTTTGGCCTCTTGATCGCATTGGGTTCATTTAATCAATTTTGGATTTTGGATTTTTCCTTCAATCCAAGTTGCGCTGTAAGCGCACCAAAGGTTCGACTCAAAATCTAAAATGAGCAGAGTTAGAAGTTTTAAAATAACTTCTAACTTAAAACCTTAAATAATACATCAGTTGGGCGATCGCATCACCAGGTAACTCCAGCCGTCGTTGGAAATCAGCTAGGTTACGGTAAGGCCCAGAGGATTGCCGATTTTGAACCACTGCTTGGGCTAAAGATAAATCTATAAATGGAATTTGTGCTAACTTTTCGACTGTTGCTGTATTCGGATTGACTAAATGCGTAGCACTTTCTAAAGATTCGTGGTCATAGTAAATAAAATTCAGCAGAGGCTTTAATGGCTCCAGACGCGGCGCTGGTATAGCCAAAGCCGCAGCAATATCTTCAATACAGTAAAATTTAACACCAGAATGCGAAAGTTCTACAAGCGATCGCGCTTGGTGAATTGATAAACCTGGTAGGCGTAACCAATCATCTACAGTGGCTTGATTAGCATCAATGCGAATACCTAATTTGGCCGCTATCTGAATTTCTTCCCCAGATTGTAGGCGATAGTAGGGATCGTTGATGAGCTTGGCGCGGAGTTTTTGCAACCTGGGGTTCAAAGGTAGCCAGTTATTCATGATTGTCGCTTACCTCAAGAAATCTGGTCTAGCAATTGGCGGCGCTTTTGCTCAAACTCATACTCTGAAATCAGTCCATCCTGACGCAAAGCATCTAATTCTCGCATTGCGTCAGCCATCGCTCCTACCTGATTACTTACCTTTTGTGAGTTCCTTGTTGCTGACTTGCCTAGATTAAAATTACGATCAAAAGCTTCTTCGTCTTGGGCTAAATACCAAACTCCCTCAATGGCACTAGCTACCTTGGGGATAGGTGTCCAGGAAAGTAATACATACAAAACACCCCACAGAGGCTGTCCCAGATAGAATTTATGTAATCCTGAAATTGTCAGCGTGCCAGAAAAAGCTAAAACAGCAGCAACGCTTCTACTTTTGCGCTTAGTCAACATATTTCTAATAAATCTACCAATACCACAGTTCCTACAATCAAACAGTCAACTACCCTGGCTTGCTCTCCAGACTTTCGAAAGTTCCCACACAATTTAGTATTTGAAGAAATTTGAGTAAGTTTCACATGACTGTGCATTGAGCTTTGATGCTAATTTTAAGTTTTTAACAGCTTTATTACTACTATGTCACAGACCTTACTACCGCCAGGATGGGTTGAAAAGCTTTGTGATCCTTACGCTGTGCTAGGAATTTCTGTAATTGCTGACGATCGCCAGATTTTCAAACGCTATCACACTTTAGCGAAGCTGCTACATCCCGATCGCCATGCCAAAAACTGCAATCCAGACCAAAAATTAGCAACGGCAATATTTAGCCATTTAATCAACCCAGCTTATCAACAACTGAAACATCGACAGAAGCGCTTGATTGCGATCGCTATGCTGCGATCGGATGCAAGAATTTTAGAGCAGAAGCCTTTGTCTTCTCAAAGTGCCATAGCTCAGGAAATTATGAAAATGTCTACACCCGAAGCAGAATTGTTTTATGAAGAAGCGATCGCCTGTTATGCAGAAGCTCAATACAAATCACTAGATCAGTTTTATCAGGTGACGCAACAAATTACTATACTGAATTTAGTATACCTACGGTTGCATAAACCAGACCTCTTCTTACCACAAAAAACTGTTCCCATAATCTCTGAAGTAGAAGTCAACCCAGTTGAATTGACATTAACTGATGTCAAACCAGTTTTGACAAACTACTCTCAACGTCACTACCAGCGAGCTATTGAGTATGTCAGGCTAGGAAAATGGACTATAGCTGTTCAAGAACTGCGCGATGCCATAAAATTAGAGCCGAATAACAGCGACTATTATGCCTTATTAGGTTTGGTGCATCTCAAACAAAAATTTATGGGGATGGCTAGGGTTTACATCTGTCAAGCATTAAAACTTAACCCAAAAAATTCACTAGCCTTAAAATACGCTCCCGAACTGAAAATTCAACTGGGTGAAAACACCAATCCTAAATCAATGGCTAAAGCTATGAGTATTGCGGCTTTATTAAGTCGCTTTACACAGCGAAAAGGTTCTCAAGTCAAGTGTTGAAATTTCGGTAACAAACCGTACTAAAACCGAAGCTTCGTCACTAGATTACTCACCTAGACTAAAATAATAAATAGAAGTAAAACTATTAAGCTACTGAGTCTGGGCGCTCAGTTTAATATAAGCAATATGGGATTCTTCGATTCTGAGATAGTTCAGCAAGAAGCAAAACAACTGTTTGAAGATTATCAAGCGCTAATCAAGCTTGGTAACAACTACGGCAAATTTGACCGAGATGGCAAAAAGCTGTTTATTGAGCAAATGGAAGCCATGATGGATCGGTATCGCATCTTTATGAAGCGCTTCGAGCTATCAGAAGATTTTATGGCACAAATGACTGTAGAACAGCTGAAAACGCAATTAGGTCAATTCGGTGTCACCCCGCAACAAATGTTTGACCAAATGCACCTGACTTTAGAACGGATGAAAGCCGAGCTAGAAAAACAGGCTTAGTTAATTTTAGATTTTGGATTAATTGCCAATCCAAAATTCAAAATCCAAAATCTAAAATCTGAAATCTAAAATTATTGTGACTTGGGGCGAGAAAACTGGGAAGGTGGCTTGAAGTTTTCTACTGGTGTGTTCTTAAGCGCCTTCTCCATAAAATCTTTCCAGATGGGAGCAACCATAACACCACCTGTTGCATGGTCAGCTAGTTGTCTGTTGTCGTCTCTGCCTACCCAAACCGCAGTTGTTAACTGTGGCACAGTACCAACAAACCAAATATCTTTTTCGGATGATGTTGTTCCTGTCTTACCCGCAGCTGGACGACCGATAGCAGCACCTTTACCAGTACCTTCAGAAATTACCGATCGCATCACATCAAGAATTGCTGCCGATGCCCAAGGATCGAGAACTAGCTGAGGCTTGGGAGTGTTGTCTAGCAATACGTTACCACTACTATCAGTGACACGGGCAATTACAGTGGGTGGTGACTGCCAACCATAATTAGCAAAAGTTGCATAAGCACTAGCCATTTCCAGAGGTGTAACGCCAATTGCACCAAGAGGCAAGGAAGTAACAGGTTCCATCGGACTCATAATACCCAAGGTACGACAAGTTTCGATCACTCGATTCATCCCCACAGCCTTACCAATCTTGATTACAGGAATGTTACGTGACTGGGCCAAAGCTGTGCGAATCGGCATCGATCCCCTAAAACTATTATCGTAATTTCTGGGAAAGTACCAACCGTTACCATCTCGATAGCTGACTGGGGAATCTACCACCGTTGAGTCTGGTGCATATTTCCCAGTAGCAAAAGCAGTATAATATACAAAGGGTTTAAAGGACGATCCAGGCTGACGTTGAGCTTGAGTTGCACGATTGAATTCACTGGTCTTTGGATCTATACCGCCCACCAGTGCTTTGATAAAATGCGTGCGCGGATCGATAGACACCAGAGCCATTTGGTTCTTAGATAATCCTTGATCTAAAAGTGTTTTATGCCACTTAACGACAGTTTCCTCTGCCATGATTTGGAACTTGGCATCAACTGTAGTTTGCACTCGCATCCCACCCTTGAGTAGTGTCTCACGCCCAAACTTCTTAGCCAATTCCTGCGCTACGGTGTTGGTTACATAAGGTAGGGCACTACCTTGAAAGGATTTGATTCTACCAAGTTTAATTTCCTGCTTGAGGGCATCGTCATACTCAGACTGGTTGATCCAGTTTAATTCCAGCATCCGCCCCAGCACTTCTTTTTGTTTCTGTTTTGCCAGCTTCATGCTCACAAAGGGGCTGAATTCCTCTGGTGCTTGGATCAAACCCGCCATCATTGCTGACTCACCCAAGCTTAAATATTCTGATGACTTATTAAAGTAACTACGGGCTGCCGTTTGTACACCATAATTGTTATGACCCCAATAAACTTGATTGAGGTACATTTCTAAAATTTGGTCTTTGGTGAGAATTTGCTCTAACCTGATTGCCAGCACTGCCTCCGCCAACTTGCGGGTAAAGGCACGCTTTTGAGACAAAAACAGGTTTTTGACCAATTGCATAGTAACAGTAGAGCCACCCTCTTTGACTCCACCTGCTACAGCGTTAACTACTATAGCGCGGCCAACACCAGTGGGGTTAATACCGTGGTGATCGTAGAAGTGACTATCTTCACTTGCTAATACCGCCCGTTTTAAGTTCGGAGAAATTCTATCCAGGGGTACGACTTCCCGGTTAGCTTCCCCGTGGATACTCGTTAAAAGTTTACCCTTAACGTCATAGATGTAAGTTGTTTCTGAGGGAAAAAAGTTACGTAGCTGTCTTACATCTGGCAAATTACGGAAACTAATGGCTAAACCAACCAGTCCTCCGGCTACAATGGAACTTGCCAACATGGTAATTGAGAGCAGAGTACCCCCAGTTACCTGACCAACTCCTTTCAAAAACTCAAAACCTGATGAAGCCCGACGTTGTGGCTGTTTATCTTCAAAAGTCCTAGAAGACGACACGGCGATTTCACTTCCTCACTTATAAATTTAACTGTAATTGATTGGATGAAGCAAGGCGGTTAATTTTTTGCAATTATAGTAGTTTGGCAGATGAGAAAGTGGATAAATTGCAAGTGTTTATAACCAACTTAACTTCTAGTGGGCAAAACATAGCTAACAGTGGATTTTCTAGTATGACGCAAGATTTTGCTTGGCTGCGTCGTGGTGTTGTAGAAGTTTTTCCACAACCAGTAGATGTTAACAGTGAAAGTCTAGAAAAGCTTTTGGCAACTACAAACAAATCTTTAAGGATCAAGTTGGGGATTGACCCGACTGGTACTGATATTCATTTAGGTCATAGCATACCAGTACGAAAACTGCGAGCGTTTCAAGATGCAGGCCATATAGCAGTTCTAATTATTGGCGATTTTACAGCACGCATTGGCGATCCGACTGGTAAATCTGAGGTGCGCCGCCAGCTTACAGAAGCAGATGTCGCCCAAAATGCCCAGACTTATCTTGACCAAGTACGTCCTATCTTGGATTTTGACACACCAGGAAGGTTAGAGGTGCGCTATAACTCCGAATGGCTCTCTAAGCTCAACTTAGAGAAAATTTTGGAGTTACTTTCCACGATGACGGTGGGGCAGATGTTGGCTAAGGAAGGATTTGCCGATCGCTATAGAAAAGAGAATCCGATTTTTATCCATGAGTTCCTATACCCATTAATGCAAGGTTTCGATTCCGTTGCCGTGGAAGCAGATGTGGAATTAGGAGGGACTGATCAGAAATTTAACATCGCTGTGGGCAGAGATTTACAGCGTCATTTTGGTCAAAAGCCCCAGTTTGGGATGCTGCTGCCAATTTTAATTGGCACGGATGGGGTGCAAAAAATGTCCAAGTCTTTAGGTAATTATATTGGGTTGTCAGAACATCCGGGGCAAAAATATCAGAAGTTGCAAGGGGTTCCAGATAATCTGCTGTCACAATATTTTGAACTGCTGACGGATTTACCTTTGGATAATCTGCCAGAAAATCCCCGCGATCGCCAAACACTCCTCGCATGGGAAGTTGTCAAGCAGTACCACGGCGAAACAGCCGCCCAAGAAGCCAAAGAAGCAGCCCAAAGCGGCGGAAAGGAAGGTGCAGTTCCCGAATTTTCTCTAGCTGAGATATCGTATCCCGCTAAATTAGCCTATATTCTCAATGTCACCGGTTTATGCAAAAGTACAGGGGAAGGTAAGCGGAAAATTCAAGAAGGTGGAGTGCGTATAGATGGTAATCGCATTACCGATGTTGATACTACTTTTGCTGATTCTGCCCAGTTACAAGGTAAGGTCTTACAAGTTGGGAAAAATAAGTTTGTGCGCCTAGTACCTTAGATGGGAACTAGAGACTGGGAAGTAGTTAGCAAGAAACCAAGTATGAATGCAGAAGAAAAAATTATTGTCGCTTTGGATGTACCGGATGAGCAAGCTGCGATCGCTCTTATAGATCAACTCCCGCAAGTCGGTTTTTGGAAAGTCGGCTTAGAGTTGTTTACCAGCACTGGCCCCAAAATTCTGGAAGTCCTAAAGTCTAAGGAAAAGCGCATTTTCTTAGATTTAAAGTTTGATGATATCCCCAACACAGTTGCTGGTGCTTGCCGGAGTGCAGCTAGATACGGAGTAGATTTGCTGACAATTCATGCTACTGCTGGTAGAGATGCCCTGAAAGCCGCAATTGAAGCGGCACACGAAGGGGCAGCCCAAGCGGGTGTACAACCGCCAAAGTTAATTGCTATTACCCTGCTGACGAGCATTTCTGCTAGGCAGTTGGCATTTGATTTAAAAATACCTCTGGAATTGCCAGAATATGCTCTAGAAATGGCCCTGCTGGCTCAAGAATGTGGTTTGGATGGGGTAGTTTGTTCGCCTCAAGAGGTGGCACAGCTACGAGAGACTTGTGGAGATCGCTTTTTGCTAGTTTGTCCCGGCGTTAGACCAACTTGGGCAGATAAAGGCGATCAAAAGCGATCGCTCACTCCTGCACAAGCCATGAAAGCTGGTGCAGATTATTTAGTAATTGGCCGTCCCATTACTACTGCTACTGAGCCAGAGTTGGCCTGGAAGAGGATTTCTGAGGAGTTAACCACAGTGGCATGAAGCTAAGAGTCAGTGAGAAACTGGGAGACAGAGTGCAGGGTGTAGGGGAGAAAAATCTTGCCTCTTCACTCAAGAAGAAAAATTATAGTTGGCTTGTAGCTTGTGGCTTTTGGATTTTAGTATCAAATAGCTTTACTTACCCAGCGTTCTCGAAAATCCTCACCCCTAACTCCTCGGCGCTAGCAGAAAGAGAAAATATCAACGACGGGGCGAAGTCTTTCTGTTCTGAGCAAAATTTAGAAACATTAACTATAGAGCTACTCCAAGATTTACCTAGTTATACTAATCGCGCCAGTCAACGCGCCCGTCGCCTCAGCAGAAGTAGTGATATTTACAGTTATATGTTAGTGGCAGGAAGACCTGAGTTTACTCCTCTGCCCCTTAACCTTGAAGAATATAGTGCAGATGCGTCTAAAAGCTCTGCATCAGGAGTTGAGCAAGTTTTCTTTACTACCTTGGAGCGCCAGTACATAGGAAAGAAAGCGATCGAATTGCAGGAATTCCACTGGCTGTTGTTGACTAAAACTACAACTGGTTGGCATTTAGTGATGATGTTTTCTCAAACTGGTTCCAATTCAGCACAGCAGCCATTATCCCCGCCACGCGATAGTAGTAATGGCACTGTTGCCCAAGCGGTGAATACTTGGTTACGCGATTGCCAAGCTGGAAGTGTCCGACGGATGCGTGCTGTGAATGGTGGACAATATCCCGCCCAGAACTGAAGTTATGAGCTGATAGCCAAAGTCCACTCAAGTGGACTGAATTGATCTGATCATTTATAGGACAATACGGTTCAGTTAGGCATTTTTTTTCTTCTCTGTGTTCCCTCTGTGCCTCTGCGGTTCGTTAAAAAATTTGACTTTGATAAAGAGTTTTAGCCTTAACTGAACCGTATTGATTTATAGGACTTACGCACAAGTTAGGGGATAACGAAATAATCTAGACGCGTAGCGGCTTCCCGCAGGCTAACGCAGAGAAGTCAGTGCGTTGGGTGGGCTTCGCGACTTCTACCCCTGTGGGGATGAAAACGCAGTACGAGATTTACAAGGTATGGCTGCGGTATTACTTGTATGTACACTGTAGCCTTTTAGCAGAGGGAGCAGAGTTTATTGCATTACAAACGAAAAGCACTAAAAATAGCTTTTGCAAGAGGGAGAAAGAGGTTTTTCTTACCCTTTTCCCTTTTCCCTACTTCTGCAAACAGTCGATTTTGCTCTCATTAATTTAGGAACTAGATACTTGTTTCAAACAAAATAAATGTACATCATCCAACTAGCTTGTATCAGTGTAATTGCGCCTATGCCTTTGGGAAGATTTTCAGCAAGTTTAGCCAATAAACAGCGAAAAAAAGCAGACATTATTTAAAAACAAAGGCTGGCTTGAATTTATGCGTTGTAACTCCCGTTTTTTGGCGATAACATAGAAATAGGTTTATTTCCAGCTTCTCAAACCGCCTTTGGCGTGAGTTTTTTTATGGAGATTCAATTAATCAACATCGGCTTTGGTAACATTGTGTCTGCTAACCGAGTAGTTGCAATTGTCAGTCCAGAGTCTGCCCCGATTAAGCGGATTATTACCGATGCGCGGGACAGAGGTCAACTGATTGATGCAACTTACGGTCGTCGGACTAGGGCTGTAATTATTACCGATTCCAGCCACGTAATTCTGTCAGCAATTCAGCCGGAAACGGTAGCGAATCGCTTTGTAATTTCCCGCGATCATCAAACTGTAGATAATTAACACTAGATTATTCCTACTCCTCTTTGTACCGTATCAGCAGTACGATGTGAATTAGATAAGTTTTCTGTCACCCTTGCTACAAATTCCTTAGTCACTAGTGGACTTGGCCGGGAACACAAGACTAATGAATAATATCTATTGATTGATTCACAGGTTGAGGGGATAATGCCAGTTTTACCCATACAGAGTAGTGCTACCACAGAAGAATGCTTACATTTAGGCAGATTGATTGTTTTGACTGGCCCTAGTGGGGTTGGTAAAGGCACTTTAATGCGATCGCTCCTACAACGTCATCCAGAACTTTATTTTTCCGTATCCGCAACGACTCGTTCTGCCCGTCCAGGAGAAATCGATGGCAAAAATTATTACTTTGTCAGCCGTAGTAAATTTGAACAATTAGTGGCTGAAGGTGAGTTTTTAGAATGGGCAGAATTTGCTGGTAACTATTACGGCACTCCCCGTGAAGCTGTACTTAACCAAATTCAATCTGGCAAGTTGGTAGTGCTGGAAATTGAGTTAGAAGGCGCAAGACAAATTCGTGCTTCCTTCCCCAGTGCCCTGAGCATTTTTATCTTACCGCCTTCTTTTGATGAACTGGAGAAACGGATACGCTCTCGTGCCCAAGACTCTGAAGAAGCGATCGCCCGTCGTTTACTCCGTGCCCAAGAAGAAATTCAAGCCGCAGATGAATTTGATATTAAAATCGTTAATGACGATTTTGAAACTGCTTTAAATGACATTGAAACGGTTTTGTTTAAATAAGTTTGGAGAGACGCGATTAATCGCGTCTGTACAGGAGTTAGAAGTTATGAATTTTAACTCCCAACTCCTAACTCCTAACTCTTCATCTCTAAATTAACCAAATAAACCTTGAATTACCCCTAGATTGCTAGTCAAAAAGTAAGCAACTACTGCACCACCAATACCACCAATTAAGAAAGAACTGGCAAAGTTGTTCCAGCTTTCTTTAGAGTTAAAAGCATCTACCGGGGGATTTGGTACGGTAACGCTAGGAAGTGCTTTGGGTGGATTGCTATTAGCATACAAGGATAGACAAGCGGTGAGCAAAACCACCAAGCCGATGGCTCCCAGTAACCCAGCCAAATTAGCGTTAGCTGTATCCCGCAGTGGGCCCAATTTGGCGAAGGGGCCAAATAGCAAGTAACCATGAGCCTGTCCAACTTCTAAACCGCGTCTAGCAGGAGACAGACCTGGGCGATAGGCAGGTAAGTTATTAATGAACCACTTGCTCAAGGGAGAAGCATTAACCGGGGTTTCTAGGTTTCCCAGTTGGGGATCGCGAAATGCAGGAAAAACAACTTCCCGATTTCTGGGATCGCTGGGGAGATTTTTTGATGCGTCTACAGCTTGTGCCATATTTTATGTTCGCCTCTAAATTTAAAATGGTGGCATTTTTATATTAATAATAATTGTAGCTAAAGATGTCTTTTGGCTAAGAAGTTTAGAAAAATTAATTTAGCTACTTTTAAAAGTATGAAACTCGCGATCTGTAAACAGGATCACGAGTTTCAAAAAACTCTTTGTGCTGCCTATTTTGGTGATAATTCTGCTTAACTAAGCTGAATACATCAACTACATAATTTTAGGAAAAACACAAGAAATTCAACTGTGCTAAATTCCATTTTCTACCTATGGCAGTGGGTGGAAAAGTAAATCGGGGAAAAAGCGGTTGAATTCAATCAAGATACCTGCTGTGATTGTCAGCCAGATGGTAGCTGCCACAGGCGCTGTGGAAATAAACTTAATCAAATATGATGATTGATCGCCTTTGTCTGCCATGAATTTATTCTCCAAAACGAATGAATTAGTTAAGCTGATTTAGCGTGGGGAAACAGTGATTTCTGAATCTTTGGCTGCTAATTTTCCAGAGAGAAACTCTTGCAGTGCTGCTACTGGCCAAGTAAAGCCTGACGCAATTATAGGGAGTGCCAAACCAAGATCGATTTGGATTTCTTTGAGTTCAGTGTCAGATTCCTTTTTGATTGCTTGCAGATAGGTACGACCTACCCAGCCAATCCAACCAGCAATATATAGAAACAGAATGCTGGGGATCAAAAAGTCACCAGCCCGATCTAGGCGACCATCAACAATTAAGTGGGGGTAGCCTTCAGGACCGCACAGCGCCTGAGAATAACGCTCAAACCGCTTTTTCCCTGATTGGGGATCGGCGGTGGTATTACGGGCATTAGCTGCTAGCTCTTGAAAAGCGGGATTGTCCTTGCAGGGTGTCAAATTAGCCCCTAAAGCTTGTGCTGGGGAGGCAAAATTGAACCAAAGACAAATCGCTAACATCAAAGCAAACAATCGTCGCATAGAGTTGTTTCCTTTTATTACAAAACAAGAAGTTCTTTGTACAAAACGAAGCGGCTTGTACAGCTGTTTATTTGCATAACTAGGAAGTCATCATACTCTTGGGTGGGAACCGAGTAAAGTTTAAGTAAATAAAAGTTAAAGCTTCTCAACCAAAATAGAGTCTGAAGTCTTGAGTGCTGAGTATAAGAATTGTTGTTGTAGGGTAGTAAAGAAGCAAGATTTTCTCTTGATTACTCTGGACTCCAGACTCAGCACTCATTACTTTAAATGACAACCGTTTTAGCAATAGAAACCAGTTGTGATGAAACTGCCGTCGCAATTGTTAACAATCGTAAAGTTTGTAGCAGTATTGTCGCCTCGCAAATTCCAGTCCATCAGCAGTATGGTGGGGTAGTGCCGGAAGTCGCATCTCGCCAGCACTTGGAAACGATAAATGTTGCGATCGCACAAGCCTTAGAGCAAGCCCAGCTAGACTGGGGACAAATTGACGCAATTGCCGCCACTTGTGCCCCTGGACTCGTAGGAGCGCTCTTGGTGGGGTTAACTGCTGCCAAAACCCTAGCAATGGTACACAACAAGCCATTTTTGGGAGTTCATCACCTCGAAGGTCACATTTATGCAACTTACTTGAGCGAATCAAGTTTAAATCCCCCTTTCTTGAGTTTATTAGTTTCTGGCGGACATACAAGCTTGATTTTCGTCAAAGATTGTGGTAGTTACGAAACACTGGGGCAAACTCGTGATGATGCTGCGGGTGAAGCCTTTGATAAAGTGGCGCGATTATTAAAGCTAGGTTATCCCGGTGGGCCAGTAATTGACAAGTTGGCACAACAAGGAAATCCCCAAGCCTTTCCTCTCCCAGAAGGAAAAGTTTCTTTACCTGGTGGGGGATTTCATCGTTATGATGCGAGTTTTAGTGGGTTAAAAACAGCTGTATTGCGTTTAGTGCAGCAATTAGAGAAAGATGGTGGACAAGTGCCAGTGGCAGATGTAGCAGCTAGCTTTCAGGAAACTGTAGCGCGATCGCTAACCAAAAGAGCGATCGCCTGTGCCCTAGACTATGGTCTAGATACAATTGCCATTGGTGGCGGTGTAGCAGCTAATAGTGGGTTGAGAAAAAACCTCCAAGCTGCCGCCATTAAACATAACCTCCGCGTCCTATTCCCACCTCTGAAATTCTGTACCGATAACGCCGCCATGATCGGCTGTGCCGCCGCCGATCATCTATCTCATGGTCATACATCGCCTCTTACACTAGGCGTTGAGTCTAGGTTAGCGCTGACCCAAGTGATGAAGTTATATCACCCTCTTGAGTAGTCATTTGTCCTTTGTCCTTTGTTAGTTGTAACCACCAATGACCAATGACTAATGACTAATGACTAATGATTATCGACCGAATGCGATCGGCCACTTCATCCGGCTGTTCCAACATAGCCAGGTGTCCGCAATTAGGAATTTCCAGAACATTGTCACCACAGTATTGGAACAGTCTGTGAAAGCTAGCTAAATGGCGTACATACTTGGGTTCCATAACCTTATCCTCAGCACCAGCCAAAAAATAAACTGGCTGCTTCAGTTGAGATACTAGCTCAGGTAAACGATTGATTTCTTCCTCCGTTGTGGAATCTAACAGAGTTCCTAACGCTGCTTCTGGGTCAGCCACAACGAAATCAATCAGCCTTTGACGTGCCCAATGGCGGTCTAAAGGACGCACTACACTGGCTCTCGTAAACAGCAAATCAATCAAAGGCACTTGGGAGAGCCAACGTGGGCGGACTTGCAAAAATTTCTGACCCGCCGAGCGAAACTGCTCAAAAGCTTCTTTCAGGTAAATACCACCGCCAGCATTAATACAGATAACTCCCTTAACGCACTCAGGCATTTGATCTGCTCCCCAAAGAGCGATCGTACCTCCCAAGGAGTGACCAATTAGCCAAGCACTAGTAATATTCAGCTGTTTTAGGAGAATGGCTAAATCCTGAGCATAAGCAACAGGAGTATAAAGAGAATCGATTGGTGAACCAACCGCACTATTCGAGATGGGCATCAGACTTAGAGACCCTTGTGCCCGACTAAAATCGGTTTGTACCGGGGACTGGGATTCACCAAAACCCCGCAAATCATAGGAAAGGCACTGCAAATCATCTGATATGCGGGAAATCACAGGTTGCCAATATCCACGGCTATTGAGCCAACCGTGGATAAATACTAAAGCGTGGGGGCAGGAAGTGGGAGCCGTTAGCTCGTATGCGTGTGGAACGCCCAAGATTTCGATAGTTGCCATGTTTATATCGTACCCCGAAGGGCGGGTGCGACTAAATACGGAATAGTAAGAGAGACGTGATTAATCTCGTCTGGACAGGAGTTAAGAGTTAGGAATTGTTAATTTTTAATTACGAATTACCTTAGCGTAGCGGGGCGTTCGCTTTTAGCGTCTCGCAGAGAAGCCCATTACGAATTATTTAACTCATAACTCCTCACTTTTCTCATTTCCCCAGCAACCTCTGTCGCACTCCTTCGGCAATTTTGTGACCGAGATATTCAGGAATAAGGCTTTCATTTGGCCCCAATAAGTAGAGAATTAGCCGTGTACGTCCACGCCAAACCAATAAATTGGCATTGACTACCAGCAGGTCTTCCTGCCAGATGGCGTACATCACTTTGTAGAATAATCCTGGTTGATTATCGGCTTCAATCACCAAGGCAGGGAGATGAAAGACCGGATCGACATAGAACTCAGTTTGTACCTGCTCTAAGCCAGTATCAAGATTAAATTCTACAGCCAGCATCTCTTCTACCTCAAACCGACCTCCTAAAGCCTCGCGGATGGCACGACAGACATTTTCTGCGGTTTTCTCGGTCAAGGCTTTACTACCACGAGATACCAACAATTTGATAAAAACTAACATTGGCGGACGAATCTGACCGTATAGGCTCAGACCGTGAATAGTCAACCCATAAGCTGCTAGTACACCAAAAATATCGCTGAGGAGAAAAGACTGGTTACGGTAAGCAAAATGCAAAGCACTTTTACTACCTTCCGGTTTCAGTTCAATCACAGCGCGTCTAGTTTTATACAGACGGTAGGCTAGGCGCAAATTTTGCAGTTGAATCTCACTGCTGACGAATTGCTCATAAAACTGGGGAAACGCTCGGTTAAAGCGCTTTAGAAGTTCCAGTGTTGAAGATTTTAAACCAGAAGCCATTGTTAAGGGTAAGACTCGCTTGCTTTCATCACCTGGGGACTAGGGGCTGGATGTTGGGGACTAGGGAAGAATTTTCCCAAATACTCAATCTCTTGTATACAATTCACTCCTAAGCTAACCTGCATTTAAGCTCTATACGAGCAATTATCAGGATTTGGTTTTCCATATTAAATTTTGCATTCTAAGCAGAGACTTCTGACCATCATAACTTCGGTGTCCAATTCCTTTAGCCAACAAGAGGATGAGTGAATAGGGAGTGATTTTGAATTTTGAATTAGTTTATATCCTTACTTTTGGGGAATTTCTCCTAGCCTTTACAACAAAATGCTAAAGTTGAAAATGATTGGTGTGAAACACGCTCTAAATAGCTGTTACCATTGCAAATCCCGAAAACAACCGAAAAATTTTGAGTGTAAGGGGTAGCAAATGGAGGTAGCTATGTTAAACGTGAATCAACACTCCTGAGAGTGGAAACCAATTTAGTTATACTACCCGAACCACGTTGGCATGGGTTTTTGGAAAACTTGGTTTAGTACTCCTGAATCTGTAGCGACAACTAGGACAAACCCTTTTGAAGAACGTGTGGATGCTGCGGGCAACTCCAACCCCAGCAGCATTAGCGAAGCTTCTTCAAAGGAAACTCGCATCGTCTTCAGTACGGAGCGAGATATTGACCTGTATGAGCTAGAAGAACTCTGTGATGCAGTTGGTTGGTCGCGTCGTCCTCTAAGAAAAGTGAAAAAAGCTATTGAGCATAGTTTTCTTGTCGCCTCAATGTGGCAGGTGAGAGGAAACCAAAAGCGGCTCATTGGTTTTGCCCGCGCTACCTCAGATCACGCGTTTAATGCCACTATTTGGGATGTCGTGGTTCACCCAGACTTTCAAAGTCAAGGACTGGGTAAAGCACTGATGAAATACGTTCTCAAAAAACTGAGAAGTGAAGAAATTAGTAATGTCACTCTCTTTGCAGATCCCCATGTTGTAGATTTCTACCGGACTATGGGGTTTATGGCTGATCCAGAAGGCATTAAAGGCATGTTCTGGTATCCTCACTAGCGCTCAATCAAAATAAAACCCGATTTGCATAAGAAAATCTATTATTTTGATGTAATTTTGAAAGGTTCAGCCGACAAGGGCGCAAGTATATATCTTGTAGAACTAAGTCGGCAAAAAACCTTTATCGGTGTAAAAATCTAAAATCTAATCTATCTTGTTCTTAGCAAAGGAAAAAAGATTAGGCATAAGCCGTATGATGTGATATAGTGACCTTAATGCTTTTGGTAAAGCGCGATCGCTTTGATGGAAAACTAAAACCAAACTTCCAAAAGTAGATGAGTATAACCGGGATGTAGCGCAGCTTGGTAGCGCGCCTGCTTTGGGAGCAGGATGCCGCAGGTTCAAATCCTGTCATCCCGATTTAAGTGATATTATTTAAAAGTTTACTTGCTAGGCAGTGCAATTAAATTGTACATTTTTATGGGTAATAGCAATTTGCCTGTTATAGTGTTGGGTTAAATGTTGAAGCCTAACAAGCAAATTTCATCCTGAAGCAGTAAGATATTGCTGATACTGAGCTTTGTATCGATTTGAGAAGATATTAAAGCAAGCGCGATGGAACGATTGATTAAGTAATAGCGTCACCCGATCTTAGAGAAAGCCGATAGAATGGCATTTATCATATCCAAGGTCGAGAGACTAAGAAACTTTTCACCGTTTGAGAAGACATATAGTAGGCATCTACAGCATTTCGTGTTGAATAGCAAAGCGAAATCGAGAAGAACACAACTTTAGTACTGTCGATTTGTGAAAACGATACTATAGCAACCCTCAATAGCTGGGGAATATTGGATTTTGACCGTTGATGCTTAACACTAAACCTCAACGCGCACAATGAATTTTTCCCAACTGAAATAGATTGCTATATAACTAAAGCTAGTTGGTGCTGTGCAAATCCAACCATTTGTTTAATTTAATTAGATTATTGATGCGAGGAGCAGTCATGAAATCATTTATTCGCTTAGGCGCAACATTGGGTATAGCTGGTAGTGTATTTTTAGCGGGACTTTCAGGAATAGGCAATCTACCGGGAATAGGCAATCTAGAGGCGGTAGCCTTGCCACAAGATCAGATAGTGAAAAAGCTCCAAGAAGTACCTGTATTCACCCTTACTAATCCTAAAGGCGAATTCGTAGTTCTTTCGAGGAAAAACAACGCGTCCAAGCCGATCTCACAAGTAGGATTTTTTATTAGCAAGCAAGATGCTCAAAAATTCCTTGATAATCGGCTCAAAAAAGAAAATCCCCAATTGGCAAGCACTTTACAGGTGAGACCTTTATCCCTGGCAGACTACTATAAAATAGTCCAAGAAAGCAAAAAGAAATCAGACTCTGTAATTTATACTTTAGTGCCGACGCAAGCACAGGTAGCTTCAGCAACAAGTATGCTGAATCAAAATGGTAAAAAAGGGGAGCAATTTAATGGGATTCCCTTATTTGTACCCAAATTTAAGAAAGATAATAGCTATTTGACCATTCCCCTGGCAAAAGGCAACGAGCGATTCATCCCATTTTTCTTTGAAAAAGAGCAAGCAGTGGCTCTGTTAGACCAATTCAAAAAAGCCGTGCCCAAGGAAGCAGAGAACACTGAAATTCAGGTAGTAGATTTGTACGGTGTTATGGAGGCTCTCAATAGCAGCAGCGACCCTAGTATCAATAAAATTGTTCTGTATCCATCACGAGAGTCCATCAATTTTATTCGCTCACTTGCGCCGAATCAATCGCCAGCTGCTGCGCCCGCTCCGAAAAAATAACGGTTATGTACTCCAAGGTTGAGGCATGGGGGAGAAGCATCTGATAGTTTCTGGTTTAAAACTTTGGCAGTGGCGAAATGCAGCCCTTAAAGCAGCGATCGCCACTGATGTCCCAACAATGGAGGTAGATTGGCTACTCTTAGAAGTTGCTGGGTTAGACCGCTTGGCACTGCGTTTGGAGTCTTTTAAAAACTGGCCGCAAATTCAGCTGCAATTACCTCTAGAAAAGTTAGACCTGCTATGGCAGAGGCGATTAAACGATCGCTTACCAGTGCAGTATATTGCCGGAGTGACACCTTGGCGTAACTTTCAAATCGCGGTGTCAAGTGCCGTTTTGATTCCTAGACCAGAGACAGAGAGCTTAATTGATTTAGCTTTAGCAGCAAGCGGTGTCTCAGGGCATTGGGCAGATTTAGGTACTGGGAGTGGAGCGATCGCCATCGGATTAGCAGATGTCTTGCCAAAAGCAACAATTCATGCAGTTGATTACAGTTTAGAAGCTCTAGCGATCGCCCGAACCAACGCTGCTAATTTGGGTTTTGCTGACCGGATTAAATTTTATCAAGGTTCTTGGTGGGAACCACTAGCATTTCTCAAAGGTCAGTTTAGTGGTATGGTGTCGAATCCTCCTTACATACCCACCAGCACCTTAGCTACATTGCAACCAGAAGTAGTTAACCATGAACCACATCTAGCTTTGGATGGTGGCGGTGATGGTTTAGATTGCATTCGCCATTTGATAGAAATTTCTCCCAGTTATTTACAATCTGGCGGTGTATGGTTAATTGAGATGATGGCAGGACAGGCGGATGTAGTGCGAAAACTTTTGCAAAATCAAGGTAGCTATTGTAAGATTCAAATTCACGCTGATTTAGCTGGAATTGAACGCTTTGCCCTTGCCTACAAAAGTTAGGAAATAGGGTATGGAGCATGGGGCATAGCGCATAGGGAAAATGCTCCATACTCTATACCTGTACCCATAAAAATGACACAAGTTTCTTTAACAAATCTCATAGCTGGCGCACGGGCTGGTCTTTTGGTAAGCTTTCCTACTGATACTGTTCCTGCACTTGCGGCGATACCAGAAAAAGCCGGGTTAATTTTTACGGCGAAGCAACGCAGTCAAGACAAACCTTTGATTTTGATGGCTGCTAGTGCTGAAGATTTGTGGCTCTATGTTAAAGGTAGTAAAAACGAGTATAAAGTTTGGCAAGAACTAGTTAAGAAACATTGGCCAGGAGGGCTGACATTAGTTTTGCCAGCAAGTGAACGATTGCCAAAAGTCATGAACCCTGTCGATCCAACGACAATTGGTATTCGAGTCCCGAACAGTGCGATCGCTCAAACTATTTTGGCGCAAACAGGCCCCCTTGCTACCACTAGCGCTAATTTTTCCGGTCAGCCACCTTTGCAAACGATGGCAGAAATTGAGACTCAGTTTCCCCAGGTTTTGACTCTAGAATGTCAGGGTGAAAAAGCAGCAATGGGAATACCTTCCACCGTTGCTAAATGGACAGGCATAAATTGGCAGATTTTACGACAAGGTGCGAGAAAGTTAGATTTTTCGAGTGATAAATAAATATAGGTAGTTATAATGTTGTTTTCCTGATTTTCACAACAGATAAATCTGGAACTTTAGTTTGCGCTGTTGTGGTCAATTAACAAGTTAATAATTGCCTAATTATGAATTGGAGCAACTGGATATATCTAGGAGCAGGACTCGCACTAGGTATGATTTTCTATCGGTTATTTGTGCTATGGTTACGCCCGCCGCAGGCATCAGCAAATTTTTCACCTAGCTCATCCCTAATAGCGCCATTAGATCAAGAGGAGATGCCACTGATATCACAACAGCTACAGCAAACGCAGCTGGCATACTTTATGGCAAGGGAAATGAGCCAGTTTAAAGCTGGTTTTTTGGCACGAACTACCCATGAATTGCGATCGCCTCTCAATGGTTTGATTGGCTTGCATCAATTAATTTTGTCAGATTTATGTGAAGATCCGGCTGAAGAACGAGAATTTATTGGCCAAGCTCACGAACGAACGCTGAAGCTACTCAAGCTGATAGATGAAATTCTCACCGTTGCGAGAACGGAACACGGTACTAATAAATTAGATATTCAGCCCCGACCGTTAGCGCAAATTTTGGAAGAGGTTCATAAATTAACTTATATGCTGGCGGCTAATCGCAATTTTCCCTTGCAATTGTTACCCGCCGATCCAGAAATTTATGTTTTAGCAGATTATCTCTGGCTCCGCCAAATATTGATCAGTTTAATAGACACTGCCATTACTCAAATGGAGGAAGGCAGTATTTGTATTTCTAGCAATACCCTACCTACAAATAATTTTGTAACCATTTGGCTGGATATTCCAACTCATGCTATACCATCGAGCGAGCCGATTGATTTGCTCAAATCTGATGAGCAGCAGATCCAGATTGATCAAAAGGCTGCTCTTTCCCCAGGAATGAGACTATTAATCAATCAGACTTTAGTGGAAGTTATGGGAGGAAAGTTAGAAATCCTGCCTTCAACCATTGCCAAGGAACCACATCAGGAGATTACCAGACTACAAATCTCTATCCCCCTAGTGATTCCTGAAGCTGAACTTCTGTAGCAGAAACAAAAACACGGTTAGCTAGATTGTGTAGCACCATTGTAGTGGTGGTGTTGGTTTGAAAACCCATCTTTTCGTAGAAGCCCTGCTGGTGAGTAGTCATCAGATAAACGCGCTCAACCCACCTCATGCGGGGATGACACAAAACGGTTTCTACTAACTTGCTTCCCAACCCACTACTTTGATACTCTGGATGAATGACAACATCCCAAATTGTGGCGCGATATATGCCATCAGATGTTGCTCTAGCAAAGCCAATGAGTCGATCGCTATCCGAGACATAAATCACTGGTTCACTATTGGCAACAGCTATACCTAAATCTTCAATACTGCGTCCCTTTGCCCAGAAAGCTGAAACGTTTAACAGTTCTTGGAGTTGGTAAAGGTCAATTTCAGATTTGCGTTCGCTAAATTGAATCTGAGACTCGTTCATTTATGGCATCCAATTTTGGCAATACTTTGTATATTTAAGTCATATTTTGCTAAAAATTGCTGTACGTGTATATGTATATGCAACGAGAAAGAAAAATTAATGACAAACCCACTTCCACAGAGGATGACTTGGCCCCTGCTGACGTATCCGATAAACTTGTTTTTCTAAACGTTGTTTTTCCGGCTTTGGGAGTCCAAATAAGATATTCCGACTTTGCCAAACTAAAACAGCAGCAGTCATCCCAATACAAAAGGCTAAACCGAAGGTAGACAGTGGATGGTAGAAGAGTCCATATCGCACCGCTACCCAGGTAAAATATTGTTGCCACAGAGAAATTTCTGAACGTAGACCCCACAAGCTAACAGGCGCAATGGTGAGCCACAAACAGCCGACAAACAGCCATCTACCGTATAATGTCAGCTTATGTAGCCTTTGTACTTGTTGAATAAAGGATGCGTCAGAGTTCTCAAATTCTGGATTAGGGATTAATGGTTCTTCAGGTTGATCCATAGAAGAATAAAATTCCAAAGCATAGGTGAGCAATTTAAAATGCTTTAACCCAATTGTGAAATGCACACAAGTTTAACTATCCTGAGAACTGGCAGATGTATCAATCGGCTCTACGCTTTCTACCACTTGGGATTGATCCCTTTCTCGCCACCAAGTAAGGAGAGTACTGGCGATGAAAATACTTGAATAAGCTCCCATCGTGAACCCAATAATCAAAGCTAGAGCAAAATATCTCAGTGTTTCTCCACCAAATAGAAAGATGGAAGTTAATGTCAGCAACACGGTTAAAGTCGTGTTGATCGATCTTGTTAGAGTTTGGTTAACCGCATCATCGACAATTTCGGCAATTGGGCGTTCAGGATTGATTTTAATGGTTTCCCGAATGCGATCGTAAATCACAACTGTGTCGTTGACTGAGAAACCTGTGATGGTAAGTAAAGCGACGATAAAAAGGCTATCTACTTCGATGCCCGCTACCAAACCCAAAATTGAAAAAGCCCCAACTGTGATTAAGATATCGTGAAAGAGGGCAACGATCGCAAACACAGCATAATCTAACTGGAAGCGGAAGCTCATATAGATAGTAATACCGATGAAGGAAACTATCAGAGCTAATAGCCCAGACCTCAACAGTTCTTTTCCCAGCGTAGGGCCAACAGAGTCAATTTGATTTTTTTGCGGATCAAAAACCCCAATTTCTTCACTTAAAGAATTTTGCAACTTGGTGCGCTGATCGACAGTCAAATCTTTTGTCCGAATTAGTACACCATTTTCTGCACCATTTTCGGAGATCAGTTGGATGCTGCTATCACCCAGTCCCTGCGCTTTTGCTACTTCCCGAACAGCATTGATATCAATTGGTTTGTCACAATTGCCTGGTTTGGTGCAATCTCGGACAAACTGTAACCGTGTACCACCGATAAAATCTAAACCGGGGCGTAAGGGTGCGTGAATATTGGGTTGTTGCCAAGAAATCACCATTGAGATGATACCGGCAAGAATAATCGCAGCAGAAATAGTCCACCAAAGCGATCGCGATTTGTTAATACTCAGTTTCATGGAGTCACCTCTGCCTTATTCGATGTTGGCAGGTTTGGACAGAAAAGTTCTGTCTTCCGCAAGGAGGGGATTGAAATTGCCAAAAACAGCAATGTCCGACTACAAGTAATTGCGGTAAACATACTCACAGCCACCCCCAAAGCTAAGGTAAGAGCAAAACCTTTGACTAAACCAGACCCCAGCCAAAACAGGGCAGCACAAGCAATCCATGTAGTGACGTTGCTATCTAAAATACTAGAAAATGCTCGGTAAAAACCAGATTCTACTGAACGATACAGAGATTTACCTGCTCGTAATTCTTCCCGTGTCCGTTCAAAAATTAGGACATTGGCATCAACCGCCATCCCAATACTGAGGATAAAACCGGCAATTCCCGGCAAAGTTAGGGTGACACCCAATAAAGCAAAGGTTGCCCAAGTTAAAAGGGAATAAATCACTAGTGATACATCCGCAATCAGTCCTGGTAATCGATAGTAAAACACCATGAAGATTAATACTAAAGTCAGACCACCAACCCCAGCATAAATACTGCTTTGAATACTATCTTTACCTAATGTTGCCCCTACTGTCCGCCTTTCTGCGATTTCTACTGGTACGGGTAATGCGCCACCACGTAGTTGTACACCCAAGTCATTAGCTTCTTGTGCAGTAAACCGTCCTGTAATTATGGCAGAGCCACCAGTAATACCTGCGGCAGCAAATTCTATACCCACACTAGGAGCGCTGATTAGTTCATTGTCTAGAAAAACACCAATAGCCCGCCCTGTACCAGCAAGATTTTTCGTTAAATTGGCAAACAGTTCACCACCCTTTTGGTCGAAACGAATGGTAACATGCCAGTTTTTACCTTGAGTGGGTTCACCATAAGCATCCTTGAGGTATTTGCCACTTAGTGGTGGATTGGTGCTTTCAAACAATTCTGCGATCGCTTGATTATTTTTTTGTAAATCTTCTTGATTCTTAGCTATTGCTGCTTTGTCAGTACTCTTTCTCAACTCTTCTTGCTTGGCTTTCAATTCGGCTCTAGATGCTTGGAAAGCAAGCAGTTGAGTTTCTGTATTTGGCTTTTGGGTACGAAATTCTAACTGTGCTGTACCCCCTAGCACTCGTTCGGCTTGCTCTGGATCGTTGACCCCTGGCAATTGTACCAATATTTTATCTGAGCCAACTGTTTGGATCACTGGCTCAGAAACACCTAGACCATTAATCCGACCTTCGACAACTTTCTTCACACCTTCCAATTCTCGTTCGGTGATTTTAGGAATTTCTGCTGATGGTTTCACCTGAATTGTTAGCTGTGAGCCTCCCCGCAAGTCCAGTCCCAGGGGTATCGGAATTGTCGCAATCACCGTAAAAGCGGCGATTATCAGGACTAAAATCAAAATTAATAGCGATCGCTGTCTTTGCATACCATAACTCGCAACTGACAAACGCTATAATAGCGCTCTTTTGAGGAGTTATGAATGGGAAATAGGGAGTGGGAAGTTGGGAGTAGGAAGTCGGGGTTGAATTTATTCCCTATTCCCTATTCCCTATTCCCTATTCCCTAAACCCGCAACGCCACCATTTTTTCCACAGCTTCTACGATTTGCTCTGGTTGGATGATTGTTAGTCGTTCTAGATTGCCGTTGTAAGGCGTGGGGATATCTTGAGAAGAAAGCCGCAGTACTGGCGCATCTAATTCATCAAATAAGCGATCGTTTATTGAAGCGATGACTTCTGCTCCGATACCCGCAGTTCGCATTGATTCTTCCACTACAATGACTTTATGGGTCTTACGTACTGATGCACCAATTGTATCAAAATCCAATGGCTTGAGGGATATTAAATCAATAACTTCTGGATCGTAACCTTGTTTTTCAAGTGTTTTTACTGCTTGCAGCACATGATGCCGCATCCGAGAATAAGTGATAATTGTGACATCCTTTCCTTGGCGCACAACTTCGGCTTTATCTAAGGGTAGTAAATATTCTTCTTCTGGTAAATCTTCTTTCAAGTTGTAAAGCAAAACGTGTTCAAAGAACAACACGGGGTTATCATCGCGGATAGCTGATTTTAGTAGTCCTTTGGCGTTTCTTGGTGTGGAGCAGGCAACAATCTTCAAGCCTGGCACAGCTTGGAAGTAAGTTTCTAATCGTTGGGAATGTTCTGCACCTAGCTGCCTTCCCACACCCCCAGGGCCGCGAATTACCATCGGAATTTTAAAGTTACCGCCAGAAGTATAGCGCAGCATCCCAGCGTTGTTGGATATTTGGTTGAAGGCGAGCAATAAAAAGCCCATATTCATGCCTTCGATGATGGGACGCAACCCTGTCATCGCTGCCCCTACTGCCATACCAGTGAAGCTATTTTCGGCAATGGGGGTGTCTAGAATGCGGAGTTCGCCATATTTTTGGTACAGGTCTTTGGTAACTTTGTAGGAACCGCCGTAGTGCCCTACGTCTTCACCGAGAACGAATACGCTGGAATCACGCGCCATTTCTTCATCAATGGCTTCCCGTAAGGCGTTGAAAAATAGTGTTTCTGCCATTTAGACCTTTTAGTACGATTATGGTTTTAGAATTTTATCGTGCTGCTGTCGCAAATACGGTTAGCGATCGCACTAGTTAGAGTTTGGGTTTTTTAAACGAACTGCTCCAAACATAGAGCGAGCAATTGCCATAACTATATCAAAGCTATTTAATTTAGATTTTAGATGTTTTATGAGCTTGATGAGCGATCGCCTCTCACTCTGGCAAATCTGTTGATTTATTTATGTAATAAAACTTAGAGTAAATGTATAAAATACATTAAAAGCTTCCTGATTGAAAAATCCCAATTTAACGTCAGGTTTTTTAGAAGATAAGTATCTGCGGCAAAACCCGCCATCAAATTAACTAAAAGATGTTAATAGAATTTTAGAAATTTTAGGAATTTTAGCTAGTGGTGTCCGATGAAAAAACTATAATCAAGTAGCGATCGCATCCCCATAACACTGCTTGAAAAGTGAATTTGCATAGTCTTAACCCGCCGCAGGCATCGCAAAAGCCATAAACAAAGAATCTCACGCCTAAACACTAAAACCCAACTCTGCGTCTTTGCGCCTCTGCGTGAGATTTTCTCAATTATTATCATTCAATCGCACACCTTACTTTAACCATCGTGCCGCATCTTTGGCATGGTAGGTCAAAATCAAGTCTGCACCAGCCCGTTTAAACCCAGTTAAAGTTTCCATAACTACGCGCTCTTCATCAATCCAACCGTTGAGAGCCGCAGCTTTCACCATCGCATACTCACCAGAAACATTGTAAGCCGCAACTGGTAAGTTACTCGCTTCTTTCACCCGCCAGATAATATCCATGTATGCCAAGGCTGGCTTAACCATGAGCATATCAGCACCTTCAGCGATATCCAATTCAATCTCTTTAATTGCTTCGCGGGCATTACCAGGGTCCATTTGGTAAGTTCTTCTATCCCCAAATTGCGGTGTCGAGTCTGCGGCATCCCGAAATGGGCCATAATAACCCGAAGCATACTTAGCAGCATAAGACAAAATCGGCGTGTCTTGAAATCCTGCTTCATCCAAACCCTGACGAATTGCTTGCACAAACCCATCCATCATCCCAGAAGGCGCAATGATATCGGCACCGGCTTTGGCTTGAGAAACTGCTGTTTTCTTCAACAATTCCAAAGTTGGGTCATTTAAAACTCTTCCTGTTAAATCACCAACTTGCAGATAACCACAATGACCGTGGCTAGTGTACTCACACAAACAAGTATCAGCAATTACAATCAAATCTGGCACTGCTGTTTTTACCGCCGTCGCCGCTTTTTGGACGATACCGCAATCATGCCAAGCACCAGTTGCATCTACATCTTTATCAGCCGGAATTCCAAATAAAATAATAGAAGGAATTCCTAAGTCGTAAACTTCTTTTGCTTCTTCAACGATTTTATCTACCGAAAGTTGGTAGACTCCGGGCATGGATTTCACCTCATTAGCGATTCCCTCACCTGGTACGGCAAATAATGGGTAAATTAAATCGCTTGTTGTTAAAACAGTTTCACGAACCATCCGGCGCAGTTGAGGATGGGTACGCAGACGACGGGGGCGGTGTGTAGGAAACATAAAATTTTATGAAGAAAAATAACGCAAATGGACACAAAATAAAGCGTCACAAAAGCAGGCTAAAATTTTCCTGCCGTCAGACAGACTACAAACAGTGCTTAACTGTCCTTTGCCCTACTCTTAATCAAGTTGTGGGGCAATTTTGTATTCTACAGCTTGGTTGTACCTATCCAACGGACTGGGAAAAAAACGACATAATAAGCAATTCAAAATTCAAAATCGTCAGACCTTCTGTTGGCAAAATCCTGGCGATTGGTTGTGTGCAAACTCAAGGCACAACAGCTTAATAAAAATAACTAACAATTCCCAATGCCCAATGTAATTTCTTCTAAAGAAATCGGAAAATGTAGGGATAACGGAAGGGTATATCAGGATTGCTGAAAACTCCGATGAGCGCCCAAATTGTTAATCCCCAGTGTAATAGATATCCCAGACCAGCTAGTGGCCCCAGTAATAATAGAGGTAACACTAACCAACCGAATAGAAAAAACAGCGCTCCCAGAATTGCACCATAAAACCAGACATTAAAGTGGAAATTGATGGATTCTTTGGCGTTTTCTTTAACAACAGGATCGTCAGATACAAGCAGTATGGCGATAGGTACACCGACAGATACCAATGTTGTGCTGAAAAAAATGGCTCCATGCGACAAGGCTGATAGAAGCTTTCGCTTGTCTGTGTCGTACATTGCTTTCTCCTCTTTAGTTAGATTGTTGGTTATACTACGACCCTATCACGAGCATCGTTGTCTTAAGATTAAAAGACTTGCCAGAGTCAAAAAAAATTAAGCTAGCTAACAAACAAATACAATTATGTCTACTGAACTTCAGTCTGAACTTATTCAAGCGGTTGAACTGCGCCGCAACTTTGCGATTATATCTCACCCCGATGCGGGTAAAACGACACTAACAGAAAAGTTACTCCTGTACGGAGGTGCAATTCACGAAGCTGGGGCGGTTAAGGCGCGACGGGCACAGCGTAAGGCTACCTCTGACTGGATGGCGATGGAGCAACAACGGGGTATTTCTATTACCTCTACGGTGTTGCAATTTGAATACCAGAAGTGTCAAATCAATTTATTAGACACTCCCGGACACCAAGATTTCAGTGAAGATACTTATCGCACTCTCGCCGCCGCCGATAATGCAGTGATGTTAATTGATGCGGCAAAAGGTTTGGAACCCCAAACCCGCAAATTGTTTGAAGTGTGTAAGTTGCGCGGTATTCCGATTTTTACATTTATCAACAAGCTTGATCGCCCCGGAAGAGAACCTTTAGAACTGTTGGATGAAATTGAGCAAGAATTGGGATTGCAAACTTATGCAGTCAACTGGCCGATTGGTATGGGCGATCGCTTTAAAGGTGTTTTTGACCGACACAAACAACAAATACACCTCTTTGAACGCAGTGCCCACGGTAGCCGAGAAGCCCGTGATACGATAGTCGAATTAGGCGATCCGAGAATAGAAGAGAAGCTAGAACAAAGCCTCTACTACCAACTGAAAAATGATTTAGAACTGCTAGAAGGAGTTGGGCCAGAACTAGATTTGCAGTTGGTACACGAAGGCAAAATGACACCTGTGTTCTTTGGTAGTGCCATGACCAACTTTGGGGTAGAGTTATTCCTCAAGTATTTCCTCGAATATGCCCTCAAACCTGGTTCTCACTACAGCAGTGTTGGCGAAGTTGCTCCTACATACCCAGAATTTTCAGGATTTGTCTTTAAACTACAAGCGAACATGGACCCGAAACACCGCGATCGCGTCGCATTTATCCGGGTCTGTACTGGTAAGTTTGAAAAAGATATGATGGTGAATCACGCCCGCATTGGTAAACTCATCCGTCTGTCTCGCCCGCAAAAACTCTTTGCCCAAGAGCGAGAATCGATTGATGTGGCTTATCCTGGCGATGTGATCGGTTTGAATAATCCCGGTGTTTTTGCGATCGGGGATACAATTTACACAGGACAAAAGCTCGAATATGAGGGAATTCCGTATTTTTCGCCGGAACTGTTCGCATCTCTGAGGAATCCCAACCCCTCGAAGTCTAAACAATTCCAAAAAGGCGTTGCGGAATTGCGAGAAGAAGGTGCTGTGCAAATTATGTATTCAACTGATGAAGCCAAGCGCGATCCAATTTTGGCGGCGGTGGGTCAGTTGCAATTTGAAGTAGTGCAGTTTCGCTTACAAAACGAGTATGGTGTAGAAACCATATTAGATTTATTGCCCTACAGTGTCGCCCGTTGGGTTGAGGGTGGTTGGGAAGCATTAGAAAAGGTGGGAAGAATATTCAATACCACTACAGTTAAAGACAGCATGGGACGACCAGTGTTGCTATTCCGCAATGAATGGAATTGTCAACAGTTACTGGGCGACCATCCAGAGTTAAAATTAAGCGCGATCGCTCCAGTATTTTCTAGTCAACAACCAGTGGAGGAATGAAGAAGAATACAGAATTCAGAATCCAGAATTCAGATCAAAACTCAACTGAATTCTGACTCCTGACTCCTGAATTCAATCTTTATCATTCACTTGACAAGCAAAACTCGGGCGCGGTTGAGTTCCACGGCATCCGAGGTTCGCGCTTTTGCACAAACGTGGATCACCTAGAAGAGATTGGAGTGCCAGAATTTGTATGCCTTCACATGCCAAACCGTCTTTGGAGGCTGGTTTAATTGCCCTCAAGCAGGGAAATTACCAAACAGCGATCGCTCAACTAGAACCTATTGCTAGCAGCCAAAATAATGGTACTGCTAGCTTACAAGCCCAGGTTGGTTTAGTGATGGCTTATGCTCGCACTGGCGAAGTTCCCAAAGCGATCGCTATTTCCCAGAATCTCATTGAGAGTAACAATCCGCAAGTTCAAGAGTGGGCAAAACGCGCTCTCGAACACCTGACAAAACGTAAGAAACGCGATCAAGAATCAAAAAATGTCGAAACTGGATTTGTAGCGTTTGATAACTCAACTCCAAATCCTCCTCCAGATTCTCCCCCAGTTACCCCTCCGGTAAACCCTACATTAGAAGAAAAGCCAGAAGACCAAGTAATAGAAACTAAGACCGACACCCCGCCGATGGTACCACTACCTAGACTCAAAGCCACGGTGGCTACACCATTACCACCACCGGCTGCACCTTTAAACGGTTTCATGGGTTCTGTTACCCGCACCCAAGCTAAATTATTTGGTGTTATTTATTGGCGACAAGCACAACGCGCCAAAGCATGGCAACCTCTACGTAAACCAAAATTAATTCCCTTACGATTGCTAACAGCAGGAACATTCATTGCCTTATTTTGGGTGATGCGAGAAATCCTTAAGTTCGTAATGGGATTCATCAACCTGACTCTAGTCAAACTACCTTATCTGGAGCCGTTGCAGCTTTTATACAGCAACCCTACTAAATTGTTGCTAATAGTATTGGTGATTTTGATCGGAGTATCACCTTGGTTACTGGATCTGCTACTGGCTAACTTATATGGTCAGCGAGAATTTCCCAAAGATGTATTGAATGCCCATAGCCGCGAGGCTGTGCGGGTGCTACAACGTTGTTGTCAACAGCGCCACTGGCCGTTACCCAAACTGCGGATTTTACCAATGGCTGCACCAATTATCCTGACCTACGGTAGTTTACCACGTAATGCCAGGATTGTTGTGAGTCAAGGGCTATTAGAGCAACTGGCAGATGATGAAATCGCGATTATTTACGCCACGCAGCTAGGGCACATTGCTCACTGGGATTTCTCTGTGATGTCTTTGTTGCTGCTGGTGACACTACCAATTTATAAGCTTTATCAGCAAATATCAGAGTTGGGAGACAAAATATCAGGGATTTGGCATTGGCCGATGACAATTCTGGCTAGTCTCATTTATGGACTTTGGGGTTTGCTAACTGGGACTGGATTGTGGTTGTCGCGGTTGCGGCTTTATTATAGCGATCGCGTCGCATCTGAAATCACCGGTAATCCCAACGCCCTGATTCGCGCTTTACTCAAAATTTCCATTGGCATTGCAGCTGATATTCAAAAAGAAGAACAGACCAGTTGGCAACTAGAAAGCTTAAATCTCTTGACACCAGTCAGCCACCAACAGAGCCTTTCTTTGGGCACTATTGCCAGCAATTTATCTTTTGAATCATTTTTGAAGTGGGATACTGCCAATCCATACCGCCAATGGTTTACGATTAATAATAGTCATTCTTTGATGGGCGATCGCATCGAACGCCTCTGCAAAATAGCCCGTCACTGGCATCTAGACACCGAACTACATTTTACTAGCGAACCATCAAGGGTTAAGCGTCAGTCTTTCTTATTACAAATCGCTCCCTGGCTGGGAATTCCTTTAGGGTTTCTGTTTGCAGCTTTGGTCTGGCTAACCTGGCAACTAGCATTCATACTCAAGTTTTTAAATCTAAAGTGGATATATGAAGATTGGTCTTTCATTACAGGCTGCCTTCTAATTGGCTTTAGCATCGGTACAGTAATGCGGATTAATTCTTTTTTCCCTGACATCAAATCCGCTACTGTGCAAACTGATGACTACCTACCCAACCTATTAGCTGACCCTTCTGCCTTACCTATTGATAGCGTCAGTGTGCGTCTGGTGGGTAAACTATTAGGTCGTCAAGGTACTAGCAACTCTCTAGCACAAGATTTAATCCTCCAATCCAGCACAGGCTTGGTGAAATTACACCACATTTCTTGGCTAGGACAGTCAGTGAATCACCAGGATCTCATCGGTCGGCAAATTATCGTCACAGGTTGGTTCCGGCGAGGAGCAACACCTTGGATCGATGTCCACACCTTAGAAACTCAAAGTGGTAAAACTATTCATAGCCCTCATCCCATCTGGTCTACTTTTTTGGCAGTTGCAGCACAGGCTTTGGGCGCATACGTTTTTCTGACTGGTTAGTCATTGGTCATTGGTCATTGGTCATTAGTCATTGGTCATTGGTCATTAGTCATTGGTTGTTTGCAAAGGACAAAGGACAACTGACAAATGACAAATCGGAATGTAAACAAAAGTTGCAGATTTTCTTTCAAAGTGTTACATTTATTTACACAAACAATAGCAGCCGACATAACTCAGCACTATAGCTTAGTCATGAATTCGGATGCTTTTCCCCCCTCCATACCTTTTTATCCTCCCAACACAGCAGGAAATCAACCAGCCACCGGCTGGTTTTTGTTTCAAATTATGCTCCCTTGAATAAAAAAATGTGTTTTATGTTACGATGCAGTAATACTAACGTTAGAAATGTATGCGCTAAACTAGCTACGTAGAAAATACCGTGGTAATGTAAGGAATGGTATTTGATTCTGCGAAAAAGGCATGGAAGAAAGCGTGTACTTTAGCAGGCAATAGGCTATTAAATTTACAATTCTTAGAATTAAGGTGTTATTAGCTCACCATTGTGTGGGCCTTTGGATTAAACAAGCTTGATCCCGACGAAAAACTGTATTGTATAGGTTGACAGTTTCGAGCAAAAAATTGGTTGATGGCAGTCTTGGTCAATAGCATCTATTTAAATTAAAAGCCAAAGCCAAGTGATTGTTTTCTCGCCTTGCCATGTTCATTTAACTCTGGAGGTATAGTTCATGTCCGTTCGCCTATATATAGGTAATTTGCCTAAAGAAGAAATCGATCGTCAAGATTTGCAAGCAGTTTTTGCAGCAGAAGGTGAAGCTGTAACTACTAAATTAATTAAAGACCGCAAAACTGGCAAATGCCGTGGTTTCGGTTTTCTTACCGTCAACAATGACGAACAAGCTGACGAAATCATTGAAAAGTATAATGGTCAGATGTTTAAAGACACCGCCATTAAGCTAGAAAAGGCATTACCTCGGACAAAGGGTGAAGAGGGCGACGAACAAGCTCCTAAACCAGTTACTCTGGCTGGTAGTAGTACGCCCACTCCTAGCGTTAATAGAGAAGGTAGAGAAGGTAGCCGTCGGGAGAAAAGCTCTAAAAAGCCCCGTCGTGGCGGCGGTGGCGGCGGTTCTCGCGACAACAGCACCACAACAACTACCGATTCAGACGCTATTCGTCCCGATCCTCGTTGGGCTTCGGAATTAGAAAAGCTGAAGCAGATGCTAGCTGCACAAACTACGAATTAATCCTTAAGGGAGAGAAATTAAAAATTAAAAGTCAGAATTTTTTTTGATTTTTAATTTTTAATTGTTGATTATCATCTGGCTGCTTAGTTAAAAGCTACTTGCAGCTATTTTTGTAAGTGCATATCGATACAACGTAACTTGTACAGAGTTGCTGTCAAAGGCTGCATATAAAAAAATTAAGTTTTTGCGATTAGACGCATTAAAAAGGTAACTGAAGATAAGTGCGATGCCTAGGGCGGGCTGCACCTACGCAGGAATTATCTTGATTTGACAAGTTATAGTCGGTAATGGCTAGCTTCATACTGCCAATAAAATCAGAGGCGCGATTGCTCTAAAGATAATTTACACTCAAGGTAAGACCGATCATTTGCAGCTTCTGTTATGTCCTCAACTCTAGATTCTTTGCCACCTGCGCTTGCTAAAATTGTCCAGCGCTTTCAACGCGCTTCCGAACCGAAGCGGCGCTACGAACAGCTAATCTGGTATGCTCAGAAGCTCAATGAGTTCCCAGAAGCCGATAAATCACCCGAAAATAAAGTTCCTGGTTGCGTGTCTCAAGTTTATATCACAGCAACTTTGAATGACGGTAAGGTTGTGTTTCAGGGTGAGTCTGATTCCCAGTTAACCAAAGGATTAGTAGGGCTGCTAGTTGAAGGATTACAGGGACTAACGCCAACTGAGATTGTCCAACTTACCCCAGATTTTATTCAAGAAACAGGCTTAAACGTTAGTCTGACACCTTCCCGCGCTAATGGATTTTACAACATTTTTAAAACCATGCAAAAAAAAGCGTTGGAATGTAAGTTAGATTTGCCTAACTAAACTTGGTCATTGGTCATTAGTCATTGGTCATTTGCAAAGGACAAAGGACAACTGACAAATAACGTACAACTACCAAAATTTAGTCTTATGTCAACCAATCTATTGTCTACCTCTATTGCTACTGGCTTTGGTGGAGTAGTTCAAGAATATTTCTGGAACTGGGAAAATCAGCAATTGCGAGTTGTTTATGAAACCCTTGGTAAAGGTTCACCGCTATTGCTACTACCATCTTTCAGCAGTGTTTCGACTCGCTTGGAAGTAGGTGAACTTGCCAAATTACTAGCTCCCAATTTTCAAGTTGTAGCCATAGATTGGCCTGGATTTGGTGAATCTTCTCGCCCTAGCTTGAATTACCGACCGGAAATATATCAGCAATTTCTGGAAGATTTTGTCAAAGCTGTTTTTAATACTCCCATTACTGTAGTAGCGGCTGGTCATGCTGCTAGTTACGTTTTACAATTAGCCCTCAAGCAGGCTGCTTTCTCAAAAATTGTATTGTTAGCTCCTACTTGGCGTGGCCCTTTGCCGACAATGGGGGCAAGTCAGCAGATAGCTGGCATTGTGAGAGGATTGGTGCGATCGCCTATACTTGGTCAAGCTCTCTACAAACTCAATACTGCCCCATCTTTATTAAGTTTTATGTACCGCCGTCATGTCTTTACTGACGCGGCTAAAATTACACCCAGTTTCATTGAGAAGAAATGGCAAACAACTCAACAGCCAGGAGCGCGATTTGCATCTGCTGCCTTTGTAACTGGTAATCTTGATGCTGTACACGAACAATCTGATTTTTTAGAACTTGTAAAGTCTCTAAGCATACCGCTCATGGTAGTAATTGGGGAATCTAGCCCCCCTAAATCACGAGAAGAAATGAACGCTTTGGTAGCTTTACCAGGAGTGAGAAGTGTTGTTATCCCTGGTTCTCTGGGATTGCATGAAGAATACCCAGCAGTTGTTTTAGAAGTAGTTCAAGATTTTTTATTATCTCCATAAAATTAAATCTTTACATTGCACCTTGGTGCGAGACTAGGATTATAGAACTAGCCCTTTCGAGATGGGTAAAAATATTAGTCAATAAATTCTTTTAAACCGCAGAGGCGCAGAGGACACAGAGAGAAGCAAATGCAGTTCTCGCACTTTTTCTCTCTGCGCTCTCTGCGCCTCTGCGGTTCGTTAAAAAAATGACTTTGACAAAGAGAAATAACAGCAAGTTCGCACAAAAATATAAAAAGATTTATCATGGGCGATAATGATTATCCATAAGGTGAGACAAGAGGAATTTAGAGTATGGTGGCTGACGTAATCGACAATTCAGTTCCCGTTACTGTTCTTACAGGCTACTTGGGAGCAGGTAAAACGACTCTACTCAATCACATCCTCACCTACGAACACGGCAAAAAAGTTGCTGTGATTGTCAATGAATTTGGGGAAGTGGGTATTGATAATCAATTGATTATCGATGCAGATGAAGAAATTTTTGAAATGAATAATGGCTGTATATGTTGTACAGTGCGTGGCGATTTAATTCGCATCATTGGCAATTTGATGAAGCGGCGCGATAAATTTGACCATTTAGTAATTGAAACAACTGGATTAGCCGATCCAGCACCAGTGATTCAGACATTTTTTGTTGATGAAGATTTGCAAAGCCAACTGTCTCTAGATGCGGTAGTGACGGTGGTAGATGCCAAGCATATTTGGCAGCACTGGGATGCAGACGAAGCCCAAGAACAGATTGCCTTTGCTGATGTAATTTTACTTAATAAAACAGATTTGGTAGCACCAGAAGAGTTAGATGAATTAGAAAAACGGATTCGGGCGATGAATGCGATCGCAAAAATCTACCGCACCCAAAATTCTGAACTAGGAATGGATGCTTTGTTGGGTGTAAAAGCCTTTGATTTAGAACGCGCATTAGAAATTGATCCAGATTTCTTAGGCGAAGATGCCCATGTACACGATGAAACTGTCTATTCTGTGGCTTTAGTAGAAGCAGGTGCAGTTGATGGAGAAAAATTAAACACTTGGCTTTCGGAGTTACTGCGTACCCAAGGCCCCGATATTTTTCGGATGAAAGGCATTTTAAATATTGCTGGAGAAGATAATCGATTTGTATTCCAAGGGGTACACATGATATTTGATGGCAAACCCGATCGCCCCTGGAAACCCAGCGAAACTCCCAAAAATGAACTAGTCTTCATCGGTCGCAACCTTGATGCAGCAAAACTCAAGCAAGATTTTCTCGCTTGTCTAGCATAAGTTAGGGAGTGGAAAGTAGGGAATTTACCATTCCCCATTCCCCATTCCCCATTCCCCACTCCACCTTTACAAATATGAACACCACAACCAAATCAAAGGAATTTGAACAACACTATTCGGGGACACTTTCAGATTATGTAACTGCGATCGCTTGGTCGCCACAAGGTAAAACTTTAGCAGCAACTTCCGCCGCCGGTGAAGTCGTTCTGTGGAATGATGGCGAACTCACAACTTTACAAGCTGGTAACGGTAAATCAGTAGACTGTCTCGCCTTTTCCCCGGATGGAAAATTTTTAGCTGTTGGCGGACAGGATGGACAAGTAAAAATTTGGCAGAATACTGAATTAATCGCCACCTTGGAAAATGCCCCTGCATGGGTTGACAAGCTAGCTTGGAATTACACCAGCAATCAACTGGCTTTTAGTTTGGGGCGTTACGTGCAAGTTTGGGATGCAGATACTCGTGAAATTGTCGTGACGCTGAATTTTGACAACTCTTCCGTATTGGGTATAGATTGGCGCATTGACGGACAATACTTAGCCATTAGTGGTTATAAGGGAGTCAAGATTTGGCATAGTCAAAACTGGGATGAAGAACCATACAGCTTAGATATGACTACTGTCAGTTTAGCTATGGCTTGGTCGCCCGATGGTAAATTCCTCGCTTCTGGCAATATGGATCGTAGTGTCACCGTTTTGGAATGGAACAACCCCGACCCTTGGGTGATGCGTGGTTTCCCTGGAAAAATTCGCCAATTGGCATGGTCAGAAGCTATTACCAAAGTGGGTGCGCCAATCCTGGCATCTTCCAGCGTTGAAGGTATTGTGGTGTGGGAGAAACTAGAGGATGATACTTTAGGTTGGGAAGCACGAGTATTAACTAATCATGTGGGTGTGATTAATGCGATCGCCTTTGCACCAAAAAGTTTTCTTCTCGCTTCTGCTGCGGCTGACGGCTGGTTGTGTTTGTGGAACCAAGCCAAGGAAGTATCTCAAATTATCACAGGTGTCTCAGGAGGATTTTCGACCTTAGCTTGGCATCCCCAAGGCAAGTTACTGGCCGCAGGCGGTGAGCAAGGTGAATTGGTTATTTGGTCAAAGGTTTTACGAGGTCAAGGATTTGGGCGCAGTTAAATGATACTCAGTAATTAAAGTTGAACCTCGGCAATTTATTGGTTATGCTGTATCACCAAAGGTATTTTTGTGTAAATTATGAACATAGTGAAACTGATTTTACTTGCTTTTCCCGCATTTCTGGTATCCATGCTGCTGATAGTTAATCCAGTAAACGCATCCAGCCTCAAATCTCTAGATGCTACACAAGTTGTTACTGTAGCGTCTACACAACAAATTTCTGATCTGGCAACCCCGAACTTGATTCAAACATCCAATCCGATTATTGATCAAGTTGGTTGCAATTGTACAAACTGTGTTCAGTCTAAATTTCAATCGCTACAAGGCAAGCTGCCATCAGTCGGTTTTTAATAAAGTTAAAAGTTATGAATCTTGTAGGGGCACAGCAATCCTGTGCCCTTATTAATTATTAATTAGCTTTTTGTACATAGCGATCGCAACTGCGGCATCATTATTTAATTAAGGTCATACCTTAAAAACCAAGTAGGAAAGTATTTAGGTGAATCGCTAAATACTGAGAAACCTGCTGGTAAGCTAGTGAAGTTGGTGCGAACGCGAACAGTATGCCGTAGGCGATCGCAATCTGCACCCAAGCTGTTAAGCTCTTGTTCAAAGAGCTAGTCCGGGGATTAGAAAACTTGCTAGAGTGAACAGAGTTAGCCTTAATGTCTAATCGCCAAAACCTATACATCTCATGGATTTTGCTAATATTGCATCCCAGTTGAACGCTGGAACGATTTTGCCAGAGGGGATTGTTATTCTCACCCTCTTGGGGGTTTTGATTGTTGATTTGATTTTGGGGCGTACATCCGCGCGCTGGATTGGATATCTAGCGATCGCAGGTTTATTTGCTTCCATTGTCGCCCTATATTTTCAATGGGACAATCCTAATCCCATCTCTTTTACCGGTGGCTTTAATGGTGATGACCTGAGTATCGTCTTTCGCGGCATCATTGCCTTGTCTGCGGCTGTGACTATACTGATGTCAATTCGCTACGTCGATCAAAGCGGCACTCCTTTAGCCGAATTCATCGCTATTTTGCTGAGTGCTACTTTAGGAGGGATGTTTTTATCCGGGGCTAGTGAGTTGGTGATGATTTTCATCTCCCTAGAAACCCTGAGTATTTCCTCTTACTTGCTGACAGGTTATACCAAGCGTGACCCCCGCTCCAATGAAGCAGCGCTGAAATACCTGTTAATTGGAGCTTCCAGTACAGCAGTATTTTTGTACGGTGTATCACTGCTGTATGGATTATCTGGAGGACAAACTGAATTAAGTGCGATCGCAAATGGCATTGCCACAGCGAAACTGGGACAATCTTTAGGTTTAGTGATTGCCCTGGTTTTTGCGATCGCAGGTATTGGCTTTAAAATCTCCGCTGCACCCTTCCACCAGTGGACACCAGACGTTTACGAAGGCGCTCCCACCCCAGTCATCGCCTTTTTATCTGTTGGTTCCAAAGCAGCTGGGTTTGCCCTAGCCATCCGCTTGCTGACAACAGCCTTCCCTCTTGTTGCAGACGAGTGGAGATTTGTCTTCACTGCTTTAGCCGTTCTCAGCATGATTTTGGGTAATGTAGTCGCCCTAGCCCAAACCAGCATGAAACGAATGCTAGCTTATTCATCCATTGCCCAAGCTGGGTTTGTGATGATTGGCTTGATTGCTGGGACACAAGCTGGGTATGCCAGTATGATATTTTACCTACTGGTTTACTTGTTCATGAACCTGTGCGGCTTTACCTGCATCATCCTGTTCTCACTGCGGACAGGAACTGACCAGATTGCCGAATACTCCGGCTTATATCAAAAAGACCCACTCCTAACATTGGGGTTGAGTATTGCCCTGCTTTCCTTGGGTGGTATTCCACCATTAGCTGGGTTTTTCGGCAAGATTTACTTATTCTGGGCTGGTTGGCAAGCAGGACTTTATTGGTTAGTCTTACTGGGCTTAGTTACCACCGTCGTCTCCATCTACTACTACATTCGCGTAGTTAAGATGATGGTAGTCAAAGAACCCCATGAAATGTCCGACGCGGTGAAGAATTATCCACAAGTGCGTTGGGATTTGCCTGGACTAAGACCTTTGCAAGTCGGGTTGGTAATAACATTAATTGCCACTTCCCTAGCAGGGATTTTGTCAAATCCACTGTTTACATTGGCTAACAATTCCATCTCCAATACCCCATTTTTGCAAGCAACAATCAACAGTCATGTAGAAGCACAAAATCTGCTGCTTTTGCCAAAGTTAGATTCGGTTAGTCAGTCTCAACCCTCAGTTGATTCTATCGCTAAGATTTAACCGATTCTCAATATAACTTTGTACTCTAAGACACGCCTGTTTGCTAATTAGCAGACAGGCATTCTTCGTATCTCTTAATACTAATTCCGCATGAAGATATACCTATAGGACTTACGCAAAACAATGCCCCTAGAAGTGTTTTATGTAAGTCCTAAAATTTTATGAGACTTAGTTAACAGGTATCTTGATAACAAATTCTGCACCTTTTCCTGGAACAGAAAAACAGCTCAGTTGTCCGCCATGTTTTTCAACTATAATTTGATAGCTTACAGATAGCCCTAGTCCTGTGCCTTTACCCACGGTTTTAGTAGTGAAAAATGGATCGAACACCTTTGAGTGAACTTGTTCATCTATTCCTAAACCATTATCAGCAATACTAACCGCAATCCATTTTTCATTGATTACCTCAGTTTTGATTTGAATTTGGGGATTATTATTTGTCAGCTTTTGATTGTCCGTTGTTTGTGAATTGACCGCTAGCGCCTCAAGTGCATCGATCGCATTAGCAAGAATATTCATAAACACTTGATTAAGTTGACCAGGATAGCAAGTTACATTAGGTAGCTGACTATATTTTTTAATGACTTTGATTTCTGGGTACTCATGCCTAGCTTGCAGTCGATGCTCCAAAATCATTAAAGCACTATCAATTCCTTCGTGAATATCAACTGTTTTAAGTTCTGCTTCATCTAGTCTCGAAAAATTACGTAGTGATTTAACAATTTGCTGAATTCTCTCTGTTCCCACTGTCATTGACTGGAAGAGTTTAGTTATATCTTTAATCAGAAAATTTAAGTCTATTTCTTCTAGTTTCTGTTGAATTTCTGGAGGAGTATTTGGACAAACTTGTTGATAAATTTGCACCAATTTTAGTAAATCATCAGTATACTGATGAGCATGGTGGAGGTTCCCATGAATAAAACTAACCGGGTTATTAATTTCATGGGCAATACCAGCGACCATCTGACCTAAACTAGACATTTTCTCAGATTGGATAAGTTGAGTTTGGGTCAGTTGTAGTTCCTTTAATGTTTCTTGTAAAGCAGTTGTCCGTTCCTCAACCCGAATTTCTAACTCTTGATTAGCTTTCCAGAGCGCTTCTTCTGCTTGTTTACGTCTCTGAACTTCTTTTGCTAACTCATCGATTTTCTGGTTTAGAAGAACAAAATTACTGCTAGCTAAAGTTCTATTTTCTAAGCGTAAGAGAATTAAACTTGAAGATTCAGGAGACCAAGGTTGAATAACAGCTCCTTGGCTACGACATATTAACGTTTGTCCATCATTCTTTCGTAAAGTCAAGGAGCCAATAACCATTGCTCTACTACTTGAACAAGCTTGCAGGTACTTTATAACATCGTCAGTAGCCTGAGTTACAAGTTCAATAAGCATTTTTCCCCGCAGTTCTTGACGACGTAACCCCAGCATATCTGCTACTGGTTGATTGGTCGCTAACAACTGACCTTCTCCACTGACCAGGAGTAAAGGTTCTGGTAAAACTCTGGCAAATTCAAGAAATTGTTCAGGAGTCATGGGGCTTCCAATTTCAGGGTTCGATTCTAATTTACATATCTGCACTCAAGCTTGTATCCTACGGTTAGTTTAGTGATGAAGAGTTTATACAGATTCTAGTCCCCTAAAGTATTCTCGACCTTCTGCATCTTCTGCCTCTTCTGTAAATTTTAAGTAAACAATAACTTTGCATCCAGAAGCACCCTGTGCTATTGTTTCTTGCAATTCTACTTTCGCATATCCCAGATTATTCGCTGCGATCGTCCCAAAGACGTTTGAAGTCATCATACACATGGCAGGGCGATTAAGCACTTTTTCCCCAAATGGGCAGACGCGGTTGCCAAAGACAATTTTTTCATCATCCTGCTCAACAACATAAAAATCGCCCTGAATGCGTTTTTTTAAATCAATCAAGACATCAGCGACCTGCTTACGAGATAGTTTGGAGACTTCCAGAGCAGATTTGTAATCTTGGTCAAGCTGCGTAGCCATCCTTTCACCAACTACGCTAATAAATCCAGAAGCTTCTTCTAAGCCAACTACATCCTGCAAAGTGCCAGATAATTCTCTGATGAGTGTACGTAAAAATATATCGCGTTCTAAAGAAAGATTAAGCGTAGCTATGGAATGATTAAGTGCATTGGTCATAAATTTTAAGCATACAATTTGGGAACTACAGTTATAGAGTTCCCCAAAATGACCATAAAGTAACTGCTTGATAACTTTCTTTAGAAGATTTGGTGCTTGCTTGTGTTTATAATAAATTGTGATAGCGATCACAATTTATTCGGTCACGATCACCTGATTCTACATTGAACATTTATTTTAACTAATATTAATTTGAATAATTGATAGACTCCTCCAAGGGAACTAACACATTGCTGAAGAACTTCTTCAACTGCTGATAGAGAATCTGGATTGTTACCGTGACCTACTACTGTTTTAAACATAAAGGTTCCGATAATAGCACTTAGTATGATTAGGAAACGGGAAGTTTAATAATAAATTCTGAACCGTTTCCTAGTCCTGAATTTACCTCCAGGGTTCCTCCATGTTTTTCGACAACAATATGGCGAGCAATTGATAATCCTAATCCTGTACCTTGACCCACAGACTTAGTGGTGAATAAATGGTCAAAGATTTTTTCCTGGACATCAGCCGACATCCCTACCCCATTATCTTTAATCCGAATTAAAATATAATTATTGTCTTCGGTAAGAGTAGTCTGAATCAGAATTTCATTAGGATTTGCTTCAATTTCAATATAAGTTCGTCCTATATTAGACTCCTCTAAAGCATCAATAGCATTAGCTAATAAATTCATAAATACCTGATTTAACTGTCCGATAAAGCATTCTAAATCTGGCAAAATATCGTAACTTTTAACTATTTTAATATCGGGTCGAGCCTCGGATGCTTTTAAGCGGTGTTTGAGAATCATAATTGTACTGTCGATGCCATCATGAATGTTGCAAAAAACTTTGCGATCGCTATCTGCACGAGAGAAAATTCTCAGACTAGTACTAATATTACGAATGCGCTGTACACCCTCTTTCATTGAAGAAATTAAGTTAGGTAGATCAGAAAGTATATACTTCAAATCTATCCCTGCAATTTCCTCTTGGATTTCTGGTACTGGATTAGGATAGTGTTGCTGATAGAGGTTAATAATATTAGCCATGTCTTGGAAATATACTGAAGCATGTCCGAGATTGCCATGAATGAAACCAACTGGATTATTAATTTCATGAGCAACTCCTGCTACTAATTGGCCAAGAGCAGACATTTTTTCTGTCTGTACAAGCTGAAGTTGAGACTCTTGTAGGTCTTTTAATGCCCTAGACAAAGCTGCTGTCCTTTCTGCAACTCGTTTCTCTAAAGTTTTTGTGAGATTTCGTAATTGTAGATGGGTTTTAATTCTAGCTAGCAATTCTTCTTCATGAAAGGGTTTAGTAATATAATCGACCGCACCTATATTTAGACCTTTCACCTTACTATTAGTGTCAGAATTAGCTGTCATAAAAATTACTGGAATATCACAAGTAGCTGAATTTTCTTTCAGCTTTTGACAGGTTTCAAATCCATCTATCCCCGGCATCATTACATCTAATAAAATTAAGTCAGGTAATTGATACTCAGCCTGCTTGAGTGCCCTATTGCCATCATTTTCTGTGATAACTTTAAAGCCGACATTCGTTAATATGTCAAAGACAATTTCTAAATTTGTAGTGGTATCATCCACTACTAAAATTAAACTATTTTCTGAGAGATTAAGCATTTGTAGATATGGCTTATAATTCATGTATTTAAATTAATTTAACTCCTTGTTTATTGTTTACTATTGCTCTGCGATCGCAGCTAAGTCACCCTTATTTTGCAGACTGACTGGTAAATTTATCCTCTGACAACCATATAGTTCCCAAAAACTCTGATAACAGCAACATTCTCACGCTAAATTGCTCTATGCGACTACGGGAGCGATCGCTACAGAATGGGCATCAACTACAAGTCTGCACTTTCACTAGAGTTGGAAATCGTCCTTCATGAAGGCGATCGCTCTAAAATTAGTCATTATTACCCTTGTCTTTTTATAAATGTAGTGCTAGTATTACGTTGTTGATCCCCATCAGTTAACTTTTTCAGTTAGTCAACCATATTTCTCATAAAGACACACAGAAGTGGCTACTTTTATTTTTTAATAAAAGTGTCTAGATAACTGTTGAAATATTTATATGTGTTTGCACACTACTATGTAGTGGCGTAAATAAAACTTGTGCGTTTTAAAATATAAATTTTTTACAACTTTTTCAAAGACTATTTAAAGAATAATATCGGGCTACTGTCTGTGTGGTAGTGCGATCCATTTTTTCGGTAATCTAAACTAATACATAGTTATGAATCAATTACTTTATCCTGGTTTGTACTGCCCATTTCCATCCCAGACTAATAAGTATGTCGATGTTCTAGAAGAGTACTCTCTTGAATGGGTAATTCGCTTCAATCTCCTGGCTAATGAATCAGCTTATAAGCGTTTTTGCAAGTCCAAATTCTTTTTCTTAGCTGCATCTGCTTACCCTGATAGCAATTTTGAAGAATTGAAGATTACACATGACTGGTTGAGTTGGGTGTTTATTTGGGATGACCAATGCGATCTATCAGAGTTAAAAAAGCAACCTGAAGTATTAAATAATTTTCACCAAAGATATTTAGAAATACTTAATGGTGCAGAACTTACAAGCCAGGATACACTATTCAGTCATGCATTAATTGACTTACGAAAACGAACTCTCCAAAGAGCTAGTATAAAATGGTTCAATTACTTCATCAGCTACTTAGAAGACTACTTTTATGGGTGTGTTCAGGAAGCAACCAACCGCGCCAAGGGAATTGTACCCGATCTAGACACTTATATTATGATACGGAGGTCAAGTGTAGGTGTTTATGCTGTTCTCGCATTGTCTGAGTTTTGTAATCAGTTCATCATTCCCGATGTTTTAAGAAATCATCACCTTGTCAAAAAGCTGGAACTAATTACAACTGACATTATTGCCTGGTCTAACGATATCTTTTCAGCATCCAGAGAAATAGCTAGTGGTGATGTTCATAATTTAATATTTGTACTGCATTATCACAAAAAAATCTCTTTAGAAGAAGCAATAGAACAAGTGGCAAAAATTCATAATGAGGAAGTACATTCTTTGATAAAAGTAGAATCATCTCTTTCATTTTTTTCAGAAGAATTAGATGTTGAAATTACAAAATATATATCAGGGATGCATAGTTGGATTCGTGGTAATCTCGATTGGTGTTACGAGTCTTATCGCTATCATAATTTAGAAAGGCTGGAACTAACAGAGTTTAAATAAAAAACTTCCACTCTAGATTGACTAGCCAAAATTAGTGAAACAGTGAACTTGTAATAAATAGTAATTAACATGCTTTCAAGTTGGATTTAATCAATATTTAAGCTACTACTTTAACAAATTAAGGTAGTAAGAATAAATGACCATTAGCTCACTACAATTTAAAACAAGAACTAGATGCAACTACCTAATATTCTCAAAAGTCCTTCTTTACTACAAAAGCTTCATTGGGTTAGTGACCCTATAGGCTATATGGAAAATGCAGCCCAGGAATATCCTGATATTTTTACTGGAAAGATAGTCGGGTTTGGGGATACAGTGGTCTTTGTGAACCACCCCCAAGCAATTCAGGAAATTTTAACTAACGATCGCAAAAAGTTTACAGCTGTCGGCGAACTCAACGGAATTTTAAAGCCTCTTTTGGGGGATAATTCAGTCCTGATGCTAGAGAACGATCGCCACAAACGCCAACGACAACTCGTGACACCCTCTTTTCATGGAGAGCGGATGCAAGCTTATGGTCAGTTAATCTGTAATGCGTCTGAAAAAATCTTTAACCAGTTACCACTAAATAAGCCTTTTTTAGCTCGTAATCTAACAAAAGAGATATCTCTGCAAGTCATTTTACAGGCTATCTTTGGCTTTTATGAGGGAGAAAAAATTCAAAAACTTAGGCAACTATTGCCATTGTTGTTAGAGCTTTTTGAGTCACCTCTTAGTTCTAGTTTATTCCTTTTCTCATTCTTGCAACAGGATTTAGGAGCTTGGAGTCCTTGGGGAAAGTTCTTGCGCGTTCGAGAGAAAATTGATCAATTTCTCTACACTGAAATTGCCGAGTGTCAACAACAAGCCGATCCAGAACGCATCGATATTCTCTCTTTGCTAATATCATGTCGGGATGAAGCAGGCCAACCGATGACAGATCAGGAGTTGCGCGATCAGTTAATAACCCTTATACTTGCTGGCTACGATACTACTGCAACAGCAATGGCTTGGGGATTGTACTGGATTCACAAACAGCCTTTAGTCTGTGAAAAACTGCTTCAAGAACTGGATACTCTCGGTGATTCCCCAGATCCTATGAGCATTTCTCGACTACCATATCTCACAGCTGTCTGTAATGAAACCTTGCGAATTCACCCCGTCACGATGTTTTCGTTTCCCAGGGTAGTGCAAGAACCCCTGGAATTATTGGGACATTCTTTAGAGTCTGGAACTATACTGCTTCCCAGTATTTATCTTACTCATCATCGCGAGAATTTATATCCCCAATCTAAGCAATTTAAACCAGAACGCTTTATTGAACGTCAATTTTCTCCCTATGAATTCCTGCCCTTTGGCGGTGGTGTCCGTCGTTGTATGGGCGAGGCTTTGGCTCTATTTGAAATAAAGCTAGCATTAGCAACCATTGTGTCACACTATCACTTGGTGCTAGTTGATCAGCGGCCAGAGCAACCTCAGCGTAGAGGTTTTAACCTTGCCCCAGGCAGTGGAGTCAAGATGGTAATGACCGACCAACGTGCGCGTAAAGAATCTTTAATTAATATGACAACTATACCCGTATCCTAGTAGGTTTTCAAGTTAAATTGATGGGTAAGCAAATTTGTAGTAATAAATTTAGTGCTTAGAAAATAAGAACTAAAGTTATTACTACAAATCTTGTTGGAAATATTCTTGCTTACCTACTTAGTCTAGATATCTGACTGTTGCATCGGGATCTCAATCACAAACTCAGTTCCCTTTCCTAATGTAGAGTCGCAGGTTAAACTACCCTTGTGTTTGTCCACAATAATCTGATAGCTAATGGACAACCCTAACCCTGTGCCACTTCCTACCGCCTTGGTAGTAAAAAATGGGTCAAATATTTTCTGCTGCACCGCTTTTGTCATACCAAAACCATTATCGGCAATTCGAATTATCGCCGTATTAGAATCTGTTAGTTCAGTAAAGATGTGAATTTTTCCTACAAAATCAGAAGCCGATGATAATGAATCTTCTAAAGCATCGATTGCATTACTCAGGATATTCATAAACACCTGATTTAGTTGGCCAGGGTAACAATTAACTTCCGGTAATTTTCCGTATTCTTTAATGACTTCAATTTCACCAAAATTGCTCTTTTCTTTAAGTCGATGCTGCAAAATCATTAAGGTGTTGTCTATTCCCTCATGAACATCTACAGGCTTCATCTCAGATTCATCTAGGCGAGAAAAGTTGCGTAAACCTAAAACAATATTTCGGATACGTGAACTCCCCATTTTCATTGAATCTAGAATCTTTGGCAAGTCTTCTGCTAAAAAATCTATATCAATCTCCTCATATTTCTCCTCAACTAAAGGCGAAGGATGGGGATATTCCTGCTGATAAACAACTAGCAAATCAAGCAAGTCTTGGACATACTCACCAGCGTGATTAATATTGCCATGAATAAAGTTAATAGGGTTATTTATTTCATGAGCAATGCCTGCAATCATTTGTCCTAGAGAAGACATTTTTTCACTTTGAATCAATTGAATTTGGGTACGCTGTAATTCCTGTAAAGTCTCTTGTAAACAGTTATTCTTGTCGTTAAGTTCCTGCGTTCTTTCCTGGACTTTTTCTTCTAAAGTATGGTTGTATTCCTCCAAGCTTTCTTTAGCTTTGGCCAAATTTTTGTAGAGGATAGCATTCTCTAGAGATATTGTTGCTTGAGTGGTGAGGAGTTTAAGTACTTCTACACGATCGCGGGTAAAGGCTCCTGTTGTCAGATGATTTTCTAGGTAAAGAATCCCAATCAATTTACCTTGATTTACAAGAGGTATAGACAACAAACTCTTAGGTTCTTCACTAATAATGTAGTTATCGCTTGCTAGAAAAGAAACAGCCATTGTATCATCAATCACCAATATCTCTCTGGAGCGTTTAACGTAGTTAATCAAAGTAATGGGAACATCGTAGCTTGACTCAAGGGAAGTTGATGGAAACTCAGTGTAGGTATGCTCAAAATTTGAACTTGAACAAACAGCTGTGACAGTTAATGCTAAGTTATCACCTTCGCTCAAAATTAAAGCGCATTTAGAGGCTCCTGCATTCTCCATAACAACTTCCATCAAAGTAGAAAGTAGTCGTTCAAGCTCGATTTCTCCAGAGAGCGCTTGAGATGCTTTAATGAATGCGGCTAAATCCAGAGAATCAGAAATACTTGTCTTCGATCCAATAACAGTTTGCTGATTACTCAGAGTAGATAAAGATGATATAGATGTGTTATTTAAAGAAACGCTTTCCTGGGTGGACTTGATACTTACTTTTTCTTGCTGGAATATAGGAGCAAGTAATTGAGGATAGCGTTTTGCCAAATCATCAACTTTGGCTAACGCTCCCCAGCGAACGTAGCTATAATAAGCATCTGTTAGATAGGTTTGGAAAATTTTCTGTTTACCCCATTCTAGATAAAATTTTGCGGCAAGCTCTTGAGCGAGTGCTTCTTCATGAATATACTCATGTTCTTTAGCAAGAAAGATAGCGCGATCGTAAAATTCCATTGCTTCAAGATATTGGCCACCAATCCGATACTGTTCAGCCTCTACAAGATAATATTTGTGTAAATAATTCATTGGAGCATGATGTGCCCAATACTCCATTTTTTGCTGATTTTCTTGAACCTTATTCAGAATTAAATTTTGCTCAGAATCCGATGCATCAGGGTATGCAGCCAGTCGTGCTAGTGAATCATATAAGTAGAAAATAGGAGTCACTTGCTGTCCTATTCCACCTTGTAAATACTTTTCTGCTAAAGTAGCATTTTCCAAGGCTGAAGGATATTCCTGAAATAGGTAACAGAGATGTAGTTTACTTACATATAAATAGAAAATCCCCATTATATCATTGGTGTCAAGGTAAAACGGCAACATTTTTTTCTCGTTGTAAGCTTCACCCATTAAATAACAGGGATTCACTGCATTTCCCAGTAAATTCAAGACACTCTGTTGGTGGATTGTAATCCAGTTAAATACTGTTTTTTGGTTGATTTGCCTGACAACATTGCTGTAATTTTCTATCTCCCTTTCTAACCCTGTGAGTTCTTTACCAATAAAATATGAAGAGTAGGAATAAGAGTGAAGATAATAAGCTGCATATTCTAAATCTCCTATTTCTAGTGCGGCATAGTAACCTTCCATTAAAGGTTTTAATACTTGCCTAGTATGTTCTTTCCAATGCCGAATGGTTGTGTTAAATCCCAGCATAATTTTAGCTTGAACATCTTTAGCATTCAGCTTATCCACTAGACTCCCAGATAGTTTGCCAAATTGATAACCAGACTCAATATCTCCGACTAGTCCGCTCAGTATTAACCCGTAATTACTATAGCCAAAGGCAGATAAAGGAGCATTACCATATTTGAGCGATAACTCGATTTGTTTCAGAACAATTAGCGGAAAAAGTTTAGGAGCAACTGCATAGGTAATAGGGGTTGCAGTTGATAGTATACGCATTATTGCCAGAGGTTGAGCTTCGATCATTTCCGGCAGATTAATTAAGTCCCCAATGAGTCTTTCATTGAGATTTGACGTTAATTCTACCATTGCTAACTGAATATCAGATTGGCTTGGATGATCGGGAAACTTCACTTCTAAAAGGTTCAAAAAAGTTAGGGCAGTATTTACTGCCTCTAATGATTTGTTCTGCGCCCCAAAAGCCTGAATTTTGACTTCATAAACTTTTACTTTTTCTAGTAGTGTTTCACGGAGCAATACCACTTCTGCTAATTGTTCCATCTGTTCAAAGTTGCCAGCTAGATATGCTGCTTCTGTCGCAGTCTCATATAAAGCCAGGGTAAGATGATGTTTTATCTCCCAACTGTCACCTGTAAGCAATTTGATACCAGTAGTTAAATACTTAAGGGCTGTAGGATAGGCTGTTGATGCTAAAGCTTTACGTCCAGCAATTAGATTCATCTGCGCTAGTTCATCTCGTTTTGTTTGAGGAGAGATGAATTCCACTGCGATATTTAACTGATTGACAAGCTCAAAAATCTTTTCTTCCTGTTCTGCAACAGAAATATTGTTCAATAACAGTAGTCCAATTTTTAAGTGAATTGGCTTTTTTTGTTCTTCAGGAATCAAAGAATAAGCTGCTTGCTGCACCCGATCATGTACGAATTTATATTTAGGTAGCTGTAAATTAGAACTAGAAAATTCTATGGATTCTATTCCATGAACAATGAATTCTTGATTAGTATTTTCTTTCGCAAAGATGTTGTAATTTTCAGTCTGTGGTAAGATTAGTCCCTCAAGTAATGCTTGCCACAAATCTGATGCTGTATCTACTACAGATTTTTCGTTGACGATCGCTAGACTATTTAATTCAAATTGATTACCAATACAGGCAGCTAGTTTCAAAACCTTTTGGGTATATATTGGCAATTTCTCTATTTGTAGGGCAATAAATTCTACTACATCATCTGTGAGAGCCAATTCTTTGATTTTTGAAACATCATACTGCCAATGACCAACATCAAAGTTTAATACAATTAGCCCATCATCATGTAAAGACTTGAGGAATTGGACTGAAAAAAATGGGTTGCCTTTGGTTTTGGCAAACACCATCTGAGTGAGGGGAACCGCAACTACTTCAGCACAATGGAGAGTATCAGCAATGAGATGATTTAAATCACCCTGATTTAAAGGTACTAAAGTGATTGTATTAATAGCTGCTCCAGCTTTTTCAATTTCCTGTAGTGTCAAATAAAGTGGATCTACTTTGAAAACTTCATTGTCTCGATAAGAACCAATTAACAATAAACCTCCCTGATTCTCATGCGTGTGTTCTGCATTTTCTGCCAAAGAAGATGACATACTTTCACACATTAATAACTGAATTATCTTTAAAGAGGCTGTATCTGCCCATTGCAAATCATCAAGAAATATAACGAGGGGATGTTCTTTAGTTGTGAAGATTTGAATGAATTTTTGAAACAATAAATTGAAACGATTTTGGGCAGCACTGCCAGAGAGTTCTGTAACCGGAGCTTGCTTACCAATAATCTGTTCGAGTTCAGGAATTACATCGATAATTACCTGAGTCTGTGTACCCAATTCCCTCAGGATTTTAGCTTTCCATTGTTGAATTTGGGCATCAGTTTCTGAAAGTAGTTGCCCGATTAAATCTCTAAAAGCTTGTACCAATCCTGATAAGGGAATGTCACGTTGAAACTGGTCAAACTTTCCTTTGATGAAGTAACTACGCTGTCGCACAATCGGTTTGTGGACTTCATTAACCACAGCAGTTTTGCCAATACCAGAGAAACCCGCGACTAATATCATTTCTGTTGCCCCTTCTGTTACACGCTTAAAAGCAGCGAGTAGGGTTTCAACTTCACCTTGGCGACCATAGAGTTTCTCAGGGATTACGAAACGGTCTGAGATGTCCCTCATGCCTACTTCAAAGGGTGCAATATTTCCTGTTTCTTGCCACTGCTTTTGGCACACCTCCAAGTCATGCTTTAACCCCAAAGCACTCTGATAGCGGTCTTCGGCATTTTTCGCCATTAGTTTACCGATCATTTCAGACAAAATTGCCGGAATCTTAGAATTAATTCGACTGGCTTTTAGCGGTTGTTTAGCGATATGAGAGTAAACTAACTCCATCGGATCTTTAGTCGTGAAGGGTAACTGTCCAGTGAGGAGTTGAAAGAAGGTAATACCAAGGGAATAAAAATCAGTGCGATAGTCGATACCCCGGTTCATCCTTCCAGTTTGTTCTGGAGAAATGTAAGCCAGAGTACCTTCTAAGATGTTGGGATTCGTGAGAAATTGAATTTCTCTTGGTAGGAGGGTGGCAATGCTAAAGTCGATGATTTTTACTTCATCGGTGGTAGGGTTTATTAGGATATTGGCAGGCTTGATGTCTTTGTGAATGATGCGATCGCGATGTAGTCCCTCAAGGGTAGAAGCAATTTTAATAGCAATATTGAAAAACTCATTGAGAGAAAGACAGTTTTCCTTCTTTTCCTTGTTCTCTATTCGCCAGTCTTGCAGGGAAATGCCACCAAAATCTTCCATCACTAAGATGTAGCTGTTACGGTAGCTTTCTAGGCTATAGGTTTTGAGTATGCCAGGAATATCGAGGTTTTTGGTGATGATATACTGATTGCGGAACTGGGCGATTTCCGCGAACGTAGGATATTCATTCCGCATTAATTTGAGAACGACTGGTTTTTGGTCTTGTTCTCTAATGCCCCGATAAACTAGAGTTTTACTACCTGAGTATATTTGCTCGGTGATGTGATAGCCAGGAAACGCATATAATGTATCTAATACTACTAACATTGCGGAATATGCTCATAATTCTTGTTTCTATGTCTTAGTATTCCCGTGCGAAGGCTATCATTATCATGAAATAATAATTTCATTTGTTTAATTTGTATTAATAAAAATAATTTTTAAGACATATCTTCTCTGGAACTATGTAATTTTGAATAAACTAATTTGGGTATAAAAACATAACTTAGTCAAAATATTTTTACTAACTTTATCTGGTAAATGTTCCGTATTACTGCTTTCTATTTGTAGGTTATTTATCAAGTTCTGATGCAGATTGTATATGTGGGAGACTAACCAATAAAAAGCCTGCCGTTTTTCTTAGGTTAAGAACAAATTGCGGCAGGTTTAGTTGGTCTAGAATTGTTTCAGTAGACTAACAGCTGATACTATAGGACTCATATTTGATTATTGAAAAAAATCAGTATAGCTCAAAGAGCCTTTTTGACTATTGCCTGCCTATCGCGCTTCGTTTCTCTACGATACGCTCCGTGAACGCGCACCACGCAAATAATTATAGCTACGCCATGCTGCGCGAACAGAAATCAAATCGGATTGCTATATTTATTTTTGAAGATGCACCTATAAAACTTACACAAAATTAAATATAGAGGTAATTCATGAATTACCCCTATATGTAGTTTTTCCTATTTTTGAATTTTGTTGTCAACGATGGTTTGTCAAGATAAGTATTTTTGAATTAACTATTTTTACCCGCTTTTAATAGTACACCCAGTATGATGAACAGGGTATTTCGGCTGCGATAATAATAATGAACACAAATGCTACTTTATTTTTTGTTTAATAAAGGTAACAACTTGAGTTAGCTGTTTCTTCAAGCCATCGATTTCAGCTTGCATTTTGACAATTTTCTCGTTCAACGCATTAATTTCTGCCTCAGAGACTCCTTTGGCAGTAGGGGTTGCGTTGCTTGCCACCGTAGGCATCGAAATATTGGCAGCAGCAGGAGTTGCTACGGTAGCAGTATTTGCAACGCTAGGGACTGCTACCGTAGTAGTAGCAACACTAGAAGTAGCAACTGTGCTATTTTTAACAGCAACCCCTGCTCCTACTGCGACTAATTCTGGGCGCGGCTGTTTCGCCTTACTCATGGCTAACTTAATTGCGTTAATTAGTTGCTTCTGATCAAAAGGCTTGCCCAGAAATTCAAAGTATTCAAAGGGTTCTGTGATTTTCTCGGTTACTTCTTCCTTGCGACCAGACATGATCACCAAAGGAATTTTCCTTAATTCCGGATCGGCTTGAACTTTCTGGAAAACCTCCCAGCCACTCATTTTAGGCAACAGAAAATCCAGCATAATCAGGCTGAGTTTTTCCTGAAGAATGAAATTTAGTCCTTCCAAACCGTCTTTTGCTTCCAGTACCTCAAAATTGCCCGGAGGCAACATTTCTCGTACTTTTACCCTGACAACTGTAGTGTCATCGATAACTAAAATCTTGTTGCTTGCCACGACTGTTTGCTCTAACAGAAACTTTAAGTGTAAATAGCGGCTTTGCCGATTGTCCTTGAGAATCCTCCCACTATATACAAAATTTCTAGCAATTGGGGGATAGTATATTTCGGTATAAATGACATTGCTAGAGGTGTTTTGTAAAACTTTTGCTGGCGCTCTTTTCGATTTATGTCATGGTGATATTTAAGGCTTTAGCTTTGTTCTAAGGCATAAAGCATATAAGGACACGGAGACACGGAGATATTAAGACCGTTTTCTGCGTCTATTCTTGTCTATCATTTGTCCATTGAAAGACCACTACTTTATATCCGTATCTTGCTTGGATGTCTATGATTTCGTCACAACAAGCCGAACTAAAGTCTGAAATTGCGGCAATGCCTAGCTGGTTACGTCGCCCTATCGGTAAAGCCAGTGAAATCTCTACCGTACAACGCATTATTAAGCAGCGCCAAATCCACACAATTTGCGAAGAAGGCCGCTGTCCCAACCGGGGAGAGTGCTATGCCCAAAAAACTGCAACTTTCTTGCTAATGGGGCCTACCTGTACACGCTCTTGTGCTTTTTGTCAAGTAGATAAAGGTCATGCACCGATGCCTCTTGATTTAGAGGAACCCCAAAAGGTTGCACAGGCAGTACAGCTTTTAGGATTGCGTTATGTAGTGCTGACTTCTGTCGCCCGTGATGACTTGCCCGACCAGGGCGCAGGTCACTTTGTAGAGACGATCGCTACTATCCGTCACTTAAACCCAGAGACTCAAATTGAAGTGCTGACCCCAGATTTTTGGGGCGGTGCAGGTGTTGGAGAATCAGGTCAACGCCAACGCATAGCGATGATTGTAGAAGCCAAACCAGCTTGTTTCAATCACAATATCGAGACAGTGCGGCGGTTAACTGGGCCAGTGCGCCGGGGAGCCAAATACGATCGCTCACTTTTAGTACTTGCTATGGTTAAAGAAATCGATTCAACAATTCCCACCAAATCAGGTTTGATGCTGGGACATGGCGAAACAGTTGATGAAGTTGTCGAAGCAATGGCTGATTTAAGGACTGTGGGGTGCGATCGCTTGACTATTGGGCAGTATATGCGTCCAACTCTTGAACATCTCCCAGTCCAAAAATATTGGACTCCAGAGGAATTCGCTCAACTTGGCAGATTAGCATGGGAAATGGGATTCAACCATGTCCGTTCTGGGCCTCTGGTTCGCAGTTCCTATCATGCTGGAGAGGAGTGAAGAAGGCAATAGGGTACAGGGTACAGGGTACAGATTATTCCCTGTCACCTGTCACCTGTCACCTCTCCCCCTAATCCAATTTCCAAATTCACACAAATATTCTTAAAGAATTTGGGTATTTGGTACGCCAGTTTGGTATTTCTTAAAAAGTCATGACATTAGGAGAATCGCATTATGACTGCTAAAACAACGAAGAATCCTGCAAATTCCGCAGTTGCCGACAGTGGAGCAAAACCTCCCTACGCCTATCGCACAGGCTGGGCAATATTCTTGCTAGCTATCAATTTCTTGGTAGCGGCGTACTATTTCCACATTATTGAGTAGTTAGAAGTGGAATGGTGCTGCTCAAATCGTTCCTTTGAATAAACCTTTGGGACGAATGAGCAGCACCAAAATCATGATTAATAGTGCTACACCCTGTTTATACTGTGAACCCAGCCAGGGGGTGCTAATTTCTTGGACGATGCCAATGATAAAAGCTGCTGCGATCGCACCATAAGGGTTGCCAATCCCCCCAAGAATCACTGAGGCAAATAACGGTAAAATTAAAAACCACCCCATATTAGGACGCACGGCTGTAATCAACCCATACATACTGCCTCCCAATGACGTAAGAGTGCCAGCAATTAGCCAAGTCCAGAAAATTACTCGGTCAACATTAATACCTGAAACCCTGGCTAAGTCCAGATCGTCAGCAACTGCTCGCATCGCTTTACCAATTTTGGTATTTTGCAGCAGGTAATGCAGCGCGAAAATTGCTAGTATCGCTAACCCCAATACCAATAATTGATTTTGCGGTACTTTTAAACCAAAAATATCTAAAGCTGTGGTGACAGGTAAATTATAGTTTTGGTTCTTGCCACCCCAGATAAAAATAATCCCATTGCGAAGAAATAAGGCAAGCCCGATAGAAATAATAATCAGCGTAGTGGAAGTAGCACGGATAGAGCGCATCTTTGACCACAATAACTTTTCCGATAACAGCATTGCTGCTACTGTTCCCGCCGCCGCCAAGATCATTGACAGCCAAATATTAACTCCAATACTATTGATTAGCCAGGTGAGATAGGCTCCTAAAGTTAAAAAGTCACCATGAGCAAAGTTAGATAACCGTAAAATTCCATAAGTAAGAGTCAGTCCGACTGCGGCTAGAGCAATAATGCTCCCTACCGCAATCCCATTGACGATTAGTTGGGCGAATTGTGTATCCATAAGTCTTAAGTTGCTTTAACAAATTTTAGGTCAGTGGTTCAGATAATAATTTTTTTGGACTAGCTGCTAAATTCGACATCATAAGTTATGGTTTATAACAACATAAGTTATGGTTTATAAATAAAAAAGAATTGTCCGCTAATATACATAAAATCCTTTTTGGATTTTTATGTGAAGCTAAATTTGTTAAGCGGTCTAGTTGACCATGCAGCAGTACTCAAGCTTACCAGACCAAAACTCACAGATAGATGCAACGCCAAAACTTTTGACAACAATTCAGCAACTTCGCGCCAAGTTGTGGCTGGAGAGCAGCTTGAACCAGTTGCAAAGTCGCCTAAATCATTATCTGCTTTCTGCTTGTAACAATGTCCTACAGGCAGAAGTCGCAGAATCAGAAGTTCTCCAAGCTGTGGTTAACGAGATTAACAGTGTAATGAACAGCACTAATCTGGCACTTACAGATTATGCTGTCGGCATTGCTATGTTTCAACCACAAGAAACTGTAGCCACAGTTTGCTATATTTCTCGTTCTCCATCTCAAAACTCACAACCTTTATTTGTAGATGTGCTGACAGCAGAAAAAAAGCTGCTGTTGCGATTGCAAGAGGTTATAGAATTCAAAGATTTACAGCAACTTGAGAATCAACAGCCACCAAGCGCTTGGCGGTTAGCTGATGATTCTGGCAGCATTATGGGCTGGCTAATTATCGCCGCAGCGCCCCTAAGTTGCGATCGTGAGTCGCTCATAGAATCAAAAGCCCAACTCACATCCCAATTGATGTCCAGGTCTGCCAACTACTGTACAAAAGCTTTGGTACAACTGAGACAGATCCTATCTTGGCAGCAACAATATCAACAGTTAAGTAACTCCAATCAAGAATTGGAGCGCACCAATCAGCTGAAAAACCAGTTTCTGGCAAACACCAGCCACGAAATTCGCACACCACTTAGTTCTATTATTGGGTTTACCCATCTGCTTTTAGCTCCAGGGTACGAACCAACTATAGAACGTCAACGGGAGTATTTAAATATCATTCAGTCTAGCGGCAAGCACTTGCTAGCTCTGATTAATGATATTTTGGATCTTTCAAAAATTGAAGCAAATCAACTAGAGGTGCAGTGGGAAAGTGTAGATGTACCACTGCTATGTAGCAATGTTTTGGCACTGGTGAAAGAGAAAGCCGCTAATAAGGGTTTAAGACTGTGCCTAGAAATTGACCCCGATATCACAAGCCTAGTAGCCGACTCTTTGCGACTCAAGCAAATGCTGTTGAATTTACTCTTCAATGCCTTAAAGTTCACCAGCAAAGGAAGTGTTGGCTTACAGGTTGTTCCCAAAGGTGGATCTGTACATTTTACAGTTTGGGATACTGGCAGTGGCATCTCTCAAGAAGACCAGACTCAATTATTTGAACCCTATTTCCAAATTGCTAAGGCTGTCGCTGGTGGTGCTGAGGGGACTGGTTTGGGTTTAGCAGTGACTCGCAAACTCGCCCAAATTCATGGTGGTTCTGTGAAAGTGGAGTCTGAAGTAGATGGCGGCTCCCGTTTTACCCTTTTACTTCCCCTTAAGCAAGAGGTGGGAGTGGGGGGAGATGAGGGAGCAGGGGAGGCAGGGGAGGCAAAGTACTCCTTATCTCCTTTGCCTTTCACCCCTAGTTCTTCTGTAGATATTTTGCTGGTAGAAAATGACTTACCCAACGCTGATTTGATGCAAATTTATCTACAGAAATTAGGATATCAGGTGACTTGGGTTAAGAATGCTGCTGAGATGTGGGAAGCTCTAACACAGCTAGATCCAGCAGTGATTTTAATGGATGTTTATCTGGCAGATGGAAATGGTCTTAACTTGGTACGACAACTGCGAGAACATGAGCAATATCAGACGATTCCGGTAATTGTTCAAACAGCAATGGCGATGAAAGGCGATCGCGAAACCTGTCTAGCAGCTGGAGTAAATGACTATATTTCTAAACCAATTGATTTACCACTTTTAGCTAGTCTGGTAGCCAAGTACAGCAAACCGCCAATATAGACAGGGGGCAGGGGCAGGAAGAAGGGGGCAGGGAGCGAGGGAGAAGAGGAGTGTGGGGAGTGTGGGGAGTGTGGGGAGTAAGACTTCTTTCCCATCCTCCCACACTTCCCACACCCCTTGGATTTCTCACTTGTGAGAAATCCAGGCTAATGCCCAATTCCCAATGCCCCATAACATAACAAATGACTACAATAAAAATTGTTGGGTGCTATAGGGTTTGAGTAGGATTGGGAAATGATGCTGACAGAAAAATTTGAGCAATTAAAAGCCTTATTTGAAGAGATGGAGCAGGCATTGATTGCCTACTCTGGGGGCGTTGATAGCACTTTGGTTGCGAAAATTGCTTATGATGCCTTGGGCGATCGCGCTCTGGCTGTCACGGCTGTTTCTCCTTCGCTGTTGCCAGAAGAGTTGGAAGATGCCAAAATTCAAGCTGCAACTATTGGGATTGCTCATAAAATCGTCCAGACTCACGAGATGGAAAATCCCAATTACACTTCTAACCCGGTTAATCGCTGTTATTTTTGTAAAAGTGAGTTGCACGATACTCTCAAACCTTTAGCTTTGCAGTTGGGTTATCCCTATGTAGTGGATGGGGTAAATGCCGATGATTTGCATGATTATCGCCCAGGAATTCAAGCAGCGAAAGAAAGAGGGGCGCGATCGCCTTTAGCTGAAGTAGGTGTCACCAAAGTTGAAGTTCGGCAACTTTCGCAACAACTCGGTTTACCTTGGTGGGATAAGCCGGCTCAACCTTGCCTAAGTTCCCGGTTTCCTTATGGTGAAGAGATTACTGTTGCTAAGTTACAACGAGTTGGTAGAGCAGAAATTTTCTTAAGAAAGCTGGGTTGGCAAAATTTGCGCGTGCGATCGGAAGGTGATACAGCACGCATTGAATTATCACCAGAACAAATTAAAGAGTTTGTGTTAACGACAGATTTGCAAAAAGTAGTTTCTGTATTTCAGGATTTTGGATTTCTTTACGTAACTCTGGATTTGGAAGGTTATCGCAGTGGTAAGTTAAATCAGATTTTAAATCGGGAAGCCTTGGGCGTTAAATTATAAAATTTTGGTTTTATAGAAATCCAGTTTATATTTCTTTACCTTCTACAGAAACTAAAAAGCAGCCGTTTATCCTCCAGGTATTATCCGGCTGTTTTTCCATAAGATATAAAGCTCTCAAGGGAACTCCATCAGGAGCAAGTAGCAGCACTGGCTGAGTTATGTTTTTTTGGATGGTTGTTATCTTCTCAAAAAAGACAGAGCGAGGACGGTATACTGCTGGGTAACTTATCTTCACCATCTGCATAAAATTTTCTGGGGTACCAAATTGCGCCTGAATTCCTGGACTGGCGAAGGCAAAAGCGCCTTGGGCATCATCCTTTTTAAAGGCTACCAATTGGTTTTCAATTAGAGAACGTATGGTGATGGCATCGTTGTCGGTAATTTCCATAAATCTAAAATTGCATAGGCGCAGCCCGTCGTAGACATCGCTTTAAGGGTCGAGCGATCGCTTAATCTTCACGCTGAGTCACCTTGTATTCTATCTGCTGTAATGCCGAGCGCCATACATCATAACCCTCTTGTGACAGGTGTAAACCATCTGTGGTCAACTCTGGACGCATATTGCCTTCCATATCGGTAAACCAGCTATAAATATTTAGATAATTAGCGCCTTCTTGTTTAGCAATTTGGGTTAGTTGGGTGTTGATGTGACGAATGCGGCTATTAGAAAGTTTTGCTAGGCGAGTAGGCAAAATTGATTGGACAATGATTTGAGCTTTTGGGTGAGTCTCGCGTAAACGACGCACAATCCGGCGATAATTACGCAAAATTGTGTCATCACTCGCGCCTTTTCGTAAGTCGTTAATCCCAGCCATGACATAAATTACATCTGGCCGGGTTGCCGAAAATGCCCCCAACCTTTTTAAAACCCCACTGGAAGTATCTCCAGAGATGCCTTGATTGAGCCACAATTTCCCCGTAGGCAGTTTTTCTCTAGGAAACCACATGCTCAAAGAATCACCCACTAAGATGCTTAGATGATTTGCACCTTGACCTTGAGCGATCGCTCTAGCTTCTAAAGCTAATAAACTTTTCCAGTCATCATAAGTTAGTTGACGCTTCCTGATCGACTCCCACAAAGATTGCAAATTATCACTATCTACGCGCGTATAAATCTGACCTGTTTTCAGAGCCGCCAATCTTTGGTAGTAAAGTTGATTACCTGATGTCAAAGAAATACCAGCTGCTTGGGCACTGGGTTTGACTAATGATTCTGTTGAGGCTGGTAATCCTTCACTACTGAGTTCGGGTACGCTAGAGACGTTTTTCTCATCTACCGTCGGCTGCGAATTTTTTAGGGGTTGAAACGCTTGCCCACTGAGTTCTGGTAAGGAGAGATCAACGCTGGGGATGATTTGTCTACTTACTATTGTCTGCGAGCCTTGTTTTAAATCCCACAGGAATCTAGAACTTTCTGGCAGGACAATTGACAAATGTGGAAGAGCCGATGCTGGTATTGCTAATCCTGTTAACAAGCCTGCTGCCAACAGATAAGGGTCCCTCATCGCTTTCTCTCTCCTCTACTCACTGCTTTTCCCTATCACATCATTAATTGCCTGTATTCAGGAAAATTTTACTTCGGTTAAGTTATTATTCTTATTTACACTGTATAGTTCTGTAAAGCGTGTTGAGTAGATTATCTTAGACAATTTACGATCTCTTTAAAGTACGGTTTTTTCGGTGGTGTACAAGTCTGATTTGCGAAAATACTGGTACTTAAAGGATTATTTTCACAAAACAACCATTTTTTATAACTCAGTGTCCACAAATCTTGTAAGTGTATATAAGTTTGCGATTAGTTGATATCATACGATGATCTGCTGTTTTTGAGCAAGAAAAAGGTTATTATTGTTGATGTTTAAGAACTTGCTCTTAAAAAGTTAGGCGCTCAAACTGGTTTGGGATAATTCTAAAGTCATCTACAGTGCAGTCAAAAATTATACAGATAACGTTGATCTAACAAAAGTTAAATTTATTTTCATCCAAAAGTTGCCTCTTAGATTTGATGGGATGATTTAGGGTTTGATACACATTGTCCAGTATTAGAGCAATTCTCTGTACTTATGTTGTAGTTCTGTATATATAATTTCAAGTTTATGTTTGCCTGTAAAAGTATGAGTTGAAACACCTTTAAATTAAGTTTTAACTATAGAAAATAACTTCATTGGAAGTGCTAAGATTTAGGCTTAATCATTAGTGTTTGTTCTTCCGTGGCTAGAGCTAGTACAGCGATTGGTGTCAGTCCAATTATTAAGGAGATTGTGCAAAAACAGGCACATTCGACACGTTTAACACTGAAAGAAGTGATTCTGATGGGAATGTTAGCTATTGATAAACTAGACGATCAAGGTCGTCAGGAGCTAGCCGATCAAGTTCACCAAATGCAGGTGAATGGAGAAATTTAAGTGAGTAGTTATGAGTTAGGGGTTATAAATTTTAACTCCTCATTCGTGACTCTTTACTTAATTTGATTATTGGCTAAAACGATCACAACTTCCCATTACATAATTTCGTTAATTTCAAAAGATATTCATTGGCGTTGCAGAGTTTCAGCAACAAACCCAGTTGTGTTAGAACCTGCAAATGGATCTAACACCATATCAGCTTCATCAGTTAAGAATTTGATGAAAACTTAGCAAACCCTTGAGGATAACGGGCTGATAGGGTCTAATTTTGCCTGTTTTGCAGTTTCATTACCGTATTCTTTTTTTCTTGTGAGAGCAAATGGAGGTGAGGTGAGGATGAGATTAATACTGTTGTTTTCAATAGATTTTATTAGTTCTAGGCTATCACCTAGATATATTGCGCCGTGATTTTGGGTGTAATATGATTTTAAATTTATTTGTTGTGAGTTCAAGAGTTATAAAATCATCCCGGCTTTAGGGACTTCCAAATAAAAAAATATCCAATAATCTCTTGTGGGGTGGGCATCTTGCCCGCCCTTGGTTATGGGCGGGCAAG
>NZ_JACJSF010000089.1 GCF_014698035.1 Desmonostoc muscorum FACHB-395 | reverse complement strand
AGAGTACTGGAGAGCCGTGTACCTGGAAACTCGTAAGCACGGTTCGGAGGGGGCTAGTTAGAAAAGGAGCCAAGGCTTGGAAACCTCGCTAGCTAGCTACCCACTTTCGACAGGATTAATCACTCAGCAATAATGGACGAACTCATCGCCCCCAAAGGTTTAAAACTCGGTATTTTCCGATGCCTCAAGGCAGGGGTAAATCCAGAATTCCCTGAACAAGGAACCCCACAAGGGGGAGTGGTCAGCCCATTACTAGCAAATATTGCACTCAACGGGATTGAGAGTATACACAGATACCACGTCGATTACAAATTCGGTAAAAGTATCACAGACAACACCCCAGAAAAGAGTATTGTCAAACCATCAATCCGATACGCGGATGACATGGTTATTATACTCCGACCCGAAGATGATGCAACAGAGATACTTGAAAGAATCAGCGAGTTCCTCCGCAAACGCGGAATGAATGTAAGCCAAAAGAAAACCAAAGTTACCGCCGCGACAAATGGGTTTGATTTCCTCGGCTGGCACTTCAAAGTGCAGAACAATGGGAAGTTTAGAAGCTTCCCTTCAGTGGACAACTTCAAAGCTTTTCGTAAGAAAGTAAAACACATCGTCAACAACTCGAATCATGGTGCTACCACAAAGGCTGAAAAATTAGCCCCGGTAGTTAGAGGTTGGAGAAATTACCATAAGTTCTGCAAGATGGACGGGTCTAGAAACTCGTTATACCACATTGAACAAAGAGCTTACACGGTATTCAACAAGGAAACCAAGCAAAACAGCTACTCTAGCAAGAAACTAATAGATAAGGCATTTCCAGCAGTTTCCTACTCCGAAAATAAACACGTCATGGTCAAAGGAACAAAATCCCCCTATGACGGAGATACAGCCTACTGGAGTGAACGTAATAGTAAGCTCTACGACGGGGAAACCTCTAAAGCTCTTAAAAAGCAAAACCATAGATGTGCTTCCTGCGGCTTAAAGTTCATTGATGAAGAAAGGGTTCACCTGCATCACATCGATGGAAATCACGCCAACTGGAAGAAAAATAATCTGGAAGCAATTCATGAGAGTTGCCACGATTACAAGCACATGAGCAAAAGTGCAAGCTAAGTACATCGTAAGCTGGGTGCGGTGAAAGCCGCACGCCCAGATTAAACTGAGAGGTGCGGGGAATAATATCCCCCATCGACTCAACCTGAATTAAGCTTTGCTCGTAATGACTCTGGCTGAAACTCCAAACTACAAAAATTCTAGCAATCCTCTTCTCTCCCTCAACTACGAAAGCGCCTTAGAATCTCTAGGTGATGACTACTATGATGAGGTGGCAGCAGCAGAATTTCCCCAACACCTCTTGCGTTGGCGTAACGATGCACTACTACCTCGTTTGGGTTTAGACCCTCAAGTAGTCAAAGACGAAGATTTCATCACAGCTTTTGGCCAGTTTCAGGGGCGCAAACCCTTGTTAGCACTACGTTACCACGGCTATCAATTTGGTGAATATAACGGACACTTGGGTGATGGTAGAGGCTTTCTCTATGGACAAGTCCGCGCCACTGATGGCGAATTATACGATTTTGGTACAAAAGGCTCTGGAAGAACGCCCTACTCCCGTGGAGGCGATGGTATGCTCACCCTCAAAGGTGGGGTGCGGGAAGTTCTGGCTGCGGAAGCACTGCACCACTTGGGTGTACGTACCTCGCGCTGTTTGAGCATGATTGAAACAGGTTTACCCCTCTGGCGGGGCGATGAACCTTCACCTACCCGCTCATCTGTGATGATTAGAATGAGCAGTTCTCATATTCGGTTTGGCACTTTTGAGCGACTGCACTATTTCAAGCGTCCAGATTTAACTAAGAAGTTGTTAGACCACGTAATTGAGCAATATTATCGACACTTAAGCGCTGAACAAGATAAATATGTCTTGTTTTACGCAGAATTAGTGAAACGAGTTGCAGAACTAGTAGCGCAGTGGATGGCAGCTGGCTTTTGTCATGCAGTCCTAAATACTGACAATATGTCAATCACTGGAGAGAGTTTTGACTATGGCCCTTACGCGTTTATCCCAACTTATAACCCATCCTTTATAGCTGCATATTTTGACTATTATGGACGCTATTGTTACGGTAATCAACCAAGTATTTGTAAGTTGAATTTACAAATGCTCCAAGAACCTTTAAAGGCGATTCTTGATAAAGACGAAATGGAAGCGGCATTAGAAAGGTTTGATGAATATTATCAAGCTGAATACAGTTCTTTGATGTTGAAAAAGTTAGGTTTTGTGGAACTGTCACACCCACAAGCTGCGGAACTGTTGAATCTAACGGTTGAATTCTTGAAAGATAGCCAAGTTGCTTATCACCAGTTTTTTTATGAGATGGCTCGGACTTTTTCATCCAAATGGCGAGATGAGCCAGGTTTTGTGATGAATAATTCGGATATTGTGCCAGTACCGGGTGCGTCGGGAATCTTTGATGATTGGTGCATACTATACCATAAAATCTTGAATGATTTTGATAGCGACCGCACCGATGTAATTGCTCAAACTCTAGCTGTTCATAATCCTAAAACGGTACTATTAAGACCTGTGATTGAGTCGACTTGGGAAGCAATTGCTCAAGAAGATAATTGGCAACCTTTTTATGAGTTAATCCAGGCGATTCAGTCTAGAAAATAGTAAAATCACACCTATTTTCTTTTTAATCTGGACAGCTTATTGAGATTATATCTGGTGTAATTTACACGACGAATAATCTAATAAGAGACGTTGCAATGCAACGTCTCTACAAAAGTTTTTAGCTAAATTGTATAGACATAGCAATCCGAGTTGAATTGAATTGCGAGAAAATACGTAGGTCGATTATCAAATATAAAAGTAAAATTTTATTCAGCCTTAGTGATTAGAAATCACGGCTACACAGACTAAACTCCAAAGTTCTGATACTCTAAAACCTATCTCATAATTATTTTTGCCTGCGTGGGTTATTTTTTCAATCCACGTAGATGGACGATAGTTTATGTAGAAGCGAATTTTATTCACTTATTGGTTCCAAATTTCTCTATCGCATCTCAGAAAATCTTAAAAAAATGAATCAGATATATATATCATACGCATGGAAAGATAACAAGAGTGAATTAGGTAGTCAACGCGAAGAATTAGTCGATAAAATTTGCACTGCACTTATTTCTGAACGTTATAACTTAATTCGCGATCGCAACTATTTAACGCTAGGTAAGAGTATACACGACTTCATGCAGGAAATCGGGCGCGGAAACTATGTAATTGTCGTCGTCAGCGACAAATATTTGCGCTCGGAATACTGTATGTTTGAAGCTGTTGAAATCATGAAACGCAAGGATTATGAACAAAAAGTTTTTCCTGTTGTTTTACAGGATGCTAATGTTTATACCAAAGAAGGTAAGACTGAGTATATAAAATATTGGAAGCAACAGAGTGAAATACTAAAACAACTCATGGGTTCAGAACTATCTGCTCATGAAGATTCAGCAATGTATAATGTTGCTGAAAAAATTATGGAAATTTCCCAGAAGATTGATGAATTCATGTTTTTTATCTCGGATAGATTAAGCATTGATCCGTCTCACAACTTTAATGGATTTATCAATCAGCTTACTGATGCTATTAAAAATGATGCAGTTAAACTCAGAAGCAAAAAAAGTATTTTAGTTGCAGGAACAGGATTTTTTGATATTCCTAATGAAATCAATTGGTGCGCTCAAAAGCTTGGTGAAAAAATAGCAGAATATAACTATAACTTGATAACAGGTGGATGGGAGGGAGTAGATTATGTTGTTGCTGATAAGTTTGCCGAAAAAATCGCGCAAAAAGATATCCGCCTAACCGATAAGTTAACTCACGTTGTTCCGCGAGGCAAACAACCTGTATTTAAGGGTGGAAAAGTAGAATACACTGAGTCAGGTATTAATGAGTGGCTCGATTGTTTGCGACATTCAGATTTGGTGATTCTTGTGGGAGGCGTTGGTGGAACTTATGAAACTTATCTATATGCTAAACAAGAAAAAATTCCGGTGATTCCTATTGTATGTACTAATGGCGATGCCAAAAAAGTATTCGACGAAATGCTGGAAAATTGGGATAGTAAATTAATGGGAAATATCTCACCGGAAAAATTTAAGTCACTGAATCAATATATCAATGACCCTTCAACAGCAGAAGATGTAGTCAATGATGTTATGGATATCGTTAACGAAATTATTTTTGCAAAAACCATGCTAAATACCCAGGGTAAGCTCATCTAATTTGGTATTTTGAAAGGCTGCTATCCCTTTTTGGCAAGTCATGTCAAACCCGGCTTGCATCCCACTCATAACAAAACTTTTTGCCAATTAAACCTCATCTATGTTGAAACCTAGAGTTTTTAAAAGATATATTGATGTAGGTTGGGTGGAGTGAAACGCAACCCAACATTACCATTTTATTTATGTTGGGTTACGCGATCGCTGCACCCAACCTACGAAACTACAAAACTACGGTTCTCAAGGTAGACGAGGTTTATGTTCCCGGACGAGAGCGAATATGATCGGGTATATGATGGCGATCGCCTAATATTTCTAACAAAGGGCCATGAACGTCAAATTTAACCATACTTACCGACGCGACCAAAATATTCACCCGATAGCGATAGCGTCCCAAATCAATTCCCAGTAAACTGCAAAGCATAATCCGAATCGTGGCTTTATGGGAAACTACTAAAACATTACCTTGGTGATGTTTTTCTTGAATTTCAGCAATTACAGGCATAGAACGGTTAGCAATATCTACCGCAGTTTCTCCACCTAGTGGCGCATTCCAAGCGGGTTCTGTCAACCATTTTACATAGTTTTCTGCGTAATTCTCTTGAGCAAACGATTTACTCTTCCTTTCCCATTCGCCGTAACTACCTTCTCTAAGTCCGTCACGCAACTGCATATCCATACCGATAGCATCACAAAATGGCTTGGCAGTTGCAATTGCGCGCTTCATTGGGCTAACATAAACAGCTTCCCACTTCAATTTTTGATAAACATCGGCAAAACCGGATGCCATCTGCATCCCCTCTGTTGTCAACTCCGCATCAGTTTCACCGCAGAAATTACCACTTTGACTAAAAGTAGTTTCTCCATGTCGCAGTAAATATAAATTGAGTGTCATAGCTTGTATCGCGATTGGATAAAGGAGTTGGTGCAAAAACAAAGTACCATCAATCTCGGAATCGATTATGTGACACCAGGACAAAGTAATCAACCAGAAAAGTCAATCCAACACAAACTTTTGAAAAGTTCTACTTTTCTCTAACCCTCTGTGTATTTTCACTGCTAACTAAATTGCTGGGCATAAAACCGCGCGTAGCGATGCTCTAGGGCTAATAATTGTTCATGGGTTCCTGATTCGACAATTTGTCCCTGTTCGAGAACTAAAATACGATCGCACCGTCTCACGGTTGATAAGCGGTGAGCAATAATAAATACTGTGCGTTTTTGCATCAGTCTTTCTAGCGCTTCCTGTACCAGTGCTTCTGATTCAGAGTCTAATGCTGATGTCGCCTCATCAAGAATCAAGATTTGGGGATTGAGGAGAACTGCACGAGCGATCGCAATTCTTTGTCTTTGTCCTCCTGATAAGTTTACCCCACGTTCACCCACCCAGGTCTGATAACCCTCTGGTAGTTGGCTAATGAACTGATGAGCATTAGCAATTTTCGCCGCCTCTTTCACTGCTTCCATGTCAAAAACATCTTGTCCAAAGGCGATATTTTGGGCAATTGTCCCCGAAAACATGATGGTTTCTTGAGGAACAATCCCAATTTGTCGCCGCAGACTATGCAGCCTCACATCCCGAATATCAACATCGTCAATGAAAATTTGACCAACTTCGGGGTCGTAAAAACGGGGGAGAAGATTGACAAATGTGGTTTTACCAGCACCAGAAGCACCCACAAGTGCGATCGCTTCACCTGGCGATACTAATAAACTGATATCTTTCAATACGGGTTCACCAGGCTTATAGGCAAAGGAAATATGACGATATTCTATTTTGCCTTTGACTGGGGGGAGAGCGATCGCATTTGTCTTTTCGATCACCGTCGGCTGAATTGCCATCAATTCAAAAACGCGGTCAACAGATGCTTCACCCTGCTTAAATTCGTTGTAGTTGTTAGTAGTATGACCAATGGGATCAATTAACAGTGCCGCCGCCGCCAGATAGCTGAAAAAATTCGCCACTGTTAAGTTATTCTGGGAAATTTGCCACGCTCCCACAATCAGTAACGATAACGCACTTAAGGCTTCCAGAAATCCCACAATGGGAATCTGAATCGCTTTCAGGCGTTCGGCTGAGTATTTAGCTTTGAGACTGCGTTCTGCTTCATGGCCAAAGCGGGCAATTTCGTAATTTTCGGCAGCAAAAGCCTGTACCAAACGAATACCGTTGAAAACTTCCGCGAGGATGGCTGATAAACCCGACACGCGATTTTGACTTTTTAAGGAATACTTGCGTAACCGTTCACCAAACCAGCCAACTAAAATACCCATCAACGGCGCGACTATCACCGTTGCTAATGTCAGTTGCCAATTCAGGTAAATCATGTAAATCGGAATTGCCAACAACTGCAAAATGCATGGGATAAAGTCGTGAAATCCTTTATTTACCACTTCGCCAACCCGGTCAACATCTTCCGTGAGGCGGTAAGATAAATCACCTGCTTTTGCGGTTTCAAAATAGCTGAGATTTAGCTTTTGCAGATGGGCGTACACTTGCTGACGGAGATAAAAAGCAACTCTCAAAGAAGCTTTCGCCATGTACATATCTTGTATAGACTGAAACAAGCCTCTGACAAGAAAGACTAAAGCACAGCTACCAGTTATTTGAGCGATCGCTACTACATTACCCTGTGCAAAGGGAATTGCCAATTTACCGGCAAGATTTATCAACACTAATGTCGCCAGCACGTATCCCAAGATACCAATGAGTCCCTTGGTGATGGTTTTCCACTGGAGTCGGATATAAGGCAGTAGTTGCCAGTAATTAGAACGCGTTTTCAAGCTCGAAAGTCCACAACGATATTTTTCCTTTGTTTGACGCTAGCAGCTTTTGGGGAGTTTCTGAACAGTTCACTAAATTAGTTACAAACTGTTTTAGCGACTATGGCCAGTCATTAATGAAGCGATCGCCAAATATTTTGACCAAAAAAAAGCCAAATTGACCAACAAAAAGCCAAAGTTCAAGAAGCAATTGAACTGTTAAAAGAATATCGCACTGCCCTCATCACCAACGCCGTCACAGGTAAAATAGATGTGCGCTAATTCCCCATACGCTAACCCCAGAACCCACTATGACACAAATTACCCTTTCCGAACTCCCCGCAACCATCCAAACCCTACTCAACCAAGCCCAAAAAACAGGCGAACCTCTGACTATTACCCAAAACGGTATCCCCTTCGCCATCATTTCCCCCATCAAGAAAAAATCCCTCCTGGAAACCCTTTCCACCCTTGAACCACTGGACGAAGACTTTGCCGACGTGGACGAAGGATTATTACCCTTAGATGATATTGAGTTTTCAAAATGAGTTATTTATACTTATTAGATACAAACATCATTTCCGAACTAATTAAAAATCCCAGAGGAGTGGTATTTTCAAAAATTCAAGATGTCGGAGAAGACAAAATTTGTACAAGTATTATCGTAGCTTGTGAATCAAGATTTGGGGCTAGAAAAAAGAACTCCCAAAAGCTCATAGAAAAACTTGAAATAATTTTGGATAGTATTGAAATACTACCCCTAACTCATCCTGTAGAGCAATATTACGCAGAAATCCGCACTGATTTAGAACAACTTGGTAAACCGATTGGAGCTAATGACTTATTAATTGCTGCCCATTCTTTAACCCTTGGTCTAACTCTCGTTACCGCCAATATTCGTGAATTTTCCCGTGTTCCTAATTTAAAAGTAGAAAACTGGCTCGAACCGCGCTAAAAAATTAGCCCTCTCCTTGTAAGTAAGGAAAAGGCTGAATTAATCTTATAGCGCTTCTCGTTTGCGTGAATTGCACCCGTAGGGGCACGCAGTTTTTGGGGAGTTTCTGAACACTTAACTAATTAGTTACAAACTGTTTTAGGGTTGATCATAGAGTTTCCCGGTGTTCTTTTATGATTAAAGTGGAATGTTAATTTGAGGGGTATTGCTTTATGAACCTGGAAGAGTATTTCAACGCCCTTGCACCAGATGACATCCTACTCAAAGGAACCCGGATTGGGATTGAGAGCATTCTTTACGAGTATATCTATCGCTGCAAAACACCAGAAGAAATTGCCGAACAATTTCATACGGTGACGTTAGAACAGGTTTACGCCACGATTTTGTATTACTTGCATCATCATTCAAAGGTTGATGCATATCTGGAAGATTGGTTGGAATTTTCTCGAACCATGCGCGAAGAACAACAGCGAAATCCATCTCCTGCCAGGATGAGGTTTCGACAGATTCAGGAAGAAAACGCTGGAAAACAGTTGCAGGAAAGCTAATGGCAATCCGGTATCTGTTGGATGAACATCTGAGTCCTACATATCGTTCTCAACTTGTGCGACGCAACCCTGAATTGGTCGTGCGAATCATTGGGGATTTAGATGTGCCACCCAAGGGTACTCCAGATCCAGAGATTTTGATTTGGTGCGAAACCAATGGATTTATTTTGGTGACAAATAACCGTAAGTCGATGCCCAGACATTTGGCTGACCATTTAGGTTCAGGTCGCCATATTCCTGGAATTTTCACCATAGATGCAAACCCAAGCATTGGACAAATTGTTGAAGAATTAATCATCATTGTGGAAGCTTCGTTTGAGGATGAATACCAGGATCGAATTGAATATCCACCCCTGAGCCAATAGTTAAGACAAGAGACGGCGATTTATCGCGTCTTTGTGATCATTCATCGCGGTTTTGTGATCTAGAATTTTCATCAAAAAACCTTAACCGAACCAACGTATTGCTTCTACACCTCACTTATCCTAAAAAATTAGCCCCCTCCTTACTTACAAGGAGAGGGCTAAACTTATCTGAGAAATAATTCGTAATTTTCCGGTTGAACTACGAATTACGTTAGCGTAGCGGTAGCGAGTCCGCGAGCGTCATTACGAATTAATTAATATCCGCCTTCTTCTTCGTATTCTGGCTGTCTTTCCTTGACTTTCTTAGGAATATTCACAGGCTTCGGCTCATCTTCCCAAGCATCGCCTTCTACATCATCATAATCATCGTATTCGTCAACATAAGGCTTGCTGTTGTAGGGCTTGGCTTCATACTTTAGCGGCTGCGGTTGTTGATACCTGTCGCTACCCGTTGCTTCACTCCAGTTATCTTCTTCCTCGTCTTCTTCGTATTGAATAGATTCATACTGCCGCGCCTTCATTACCTGACGCTGTGGCCTTTCTTCTTCCACATAGTCTTCATTCCATTCCTCTTCCCGCGCTACGGGTTCGGGGGCGCGAACTCTCTGCTTGGGTGGCTGCAATGGCACACCACTAGGGAGTTGATTACCTGGTGCAACTTGGCGTGGCGGAGTATAGCCGTATTCTTCTTCTGCATCCCTTTCCCACGGTGCTTTGCCGATACCCAAACGCTCTAGTAAACCAGTTGTCAACTGGTTCACCCGTTCTTCGGCTCCCTCAAACACAATCAACCGATTGGGGCCAGTACTGACAATTTCATCTACTGAGAACTCGTAAGTACTCAAAAATTGGTCGGGAATTTGGGGTAATCCTAAAGAAGCGATGACTATAGAGTTAAGCTTCCCGGTTTCGCCGTTGAACTTGAAGCCCCGGACTTTGCCTAATACTTCACCTGTTTCTGTAATTACTTCCCAGTTAATCAGATTGCTGAGAGATTCAACTTCGATATCTTCTATTACATCTTCGTTATCAACTAAGATGACATCACCAATCTGGCTGATGTTGTTGAGGTACATGTAGCGCGGTATGCCCGAAATGGAGATCAGGCTGTCTCGCAAACCAAGAGCCACAACCTCTCGTTGATCAATATCAACCCATACTTGACTGATGATGCCTAGCCGCTTGCCGTTGTCGCGGGTAATCACCTGGGTGTTTAATATATCGGAACGTCTAATTATCTGTTCGGAGGTCATTCTATACCGAGTCCTGATCTCGAATCCGGTTTGTCTATACACTATTATTAACAAAAACTCAAGCAGATGTATTGGATGATTGTAATTTAATCCCCAAAACTTGAGTGTAGGCTCCTCGTGCTTGAGTAACGCCAATTGTGCGTTCGGCTGATTCTATCATCGGACGACGCAAACTCACAACTATAAATTGCGCTTGTTGTGACTGTTGCTTAATCATTCTAGCTAATCGTTCTACGTTTGCTCCATCTAAAAACATATCCACTTCGTCAAAGGCGTAAAAGGGCGATGGGCGGTAGCGTTGAAGAGCAAAGATAAAGCTCAAGGCTGTAAGTGATTTTTCTCCCCCAGACATAGAAGCTAGGCGCTGTACGGGTTTGCCTTTGGGGTGCGCGACTAAATTTAGTCCACTACTAAAGGGATCTTCGGGATTTTCAAGTTGCAAGAAGCCGTCGCCGTCGGAAAGAATGGCAAAAATTGATTGAAAGTTTTCGTTGACAGCATCGAATGCTTCTTTAAAAGCAAGTTGCCGCAATGTGGTAAAGTTTTCAATCCGCAAAAGTAGTTCGGTGCGTTCCCCTTCTAGTGTTTCTAATTTTTGCGTCAGTTCTTGGAGGCGGTTTTGGGTGCGTTCGTATTCTTCCAACGCCAGCATATTGACAGGTTCCATTGCCTGTAAGCGTTTGGTAAGCGATCGCAATTCTTTCTGCAATTCTTCCAAATCTACTTTATCTGGAACTTCCGGTAGGGGATTTGGTAATTCTGCTCCCATATCCCGCAACTGGCTTTGCAGTGCAATTAGTTCCTCCCGCCGCTTCTCTTGGGTTTCTTTGAGTTTTTCGATTTCCCATTGCAATTGTTGTTGGCGCAAAAGGTGCGATCGCACTTCCAATTCTGTAGCGTCGCGTTTTTGTTTCTCTTCTCCCAAATTCTGCTCCATAAGGCTCAGGTTGGCGCGGGTTTGGGTGATGAGAGTGCTGAGTGCTGAGTGCTGAGTGCTGAGGGTATTTAGTTGATTTTGTTGCGTCTCTTGTTCGCGATGATATTGGCTAATTCGCTCCTCCCCTTCTTGGATTTTTTCTTGCAAACGTTGTTGCTGATTTTCCAAATTTTTTAATCTTTGTTCAGCTTCGCGTAATGTTGTCTCGCGTTGTTGCAATTGTTGCTCTTGAATTTTAATGGTTGCTTGGATTTGTTGCCATTCACTGGGGGTTTGAGATGCTTCTAACTCTGCTAAAGCGTGTCGTAATTGTTGCAACTGAGTTTCTTGCCCAGGTAATTCCCGATTTAAAATTTCTAATCGGGATTGAGCAGTGGCTAACTTTTCGCTGTTTTGGGCGAGTTGCGATCGCGTCCCCTCTAATTGCGCTGTTAAACTCTTAATATCTTTTTGCAACTGTTCCAATTGCAACTGCTGTTCGCGCCGCGCCTGACGCGCTTCTGTGAGTTCTTGGGTGAGTTTTTTGCTTCTGGCTGACAAAGTAGCGATCGCTTCAGTACAACGCTCTAAAACTCGCTCAATATCCACCAAACGACTTCTTAAAGCGATCGCTTCATCAGATTCCGCTGCTTCACCTGTACCAAACCGCAACGCTGAACGATTGCTGTTACTACCACCAGTCATTGCACCGCTAGTTTCCAATAATTCCCCGTCTAAGGTAACGATGCGATATAAACCTAAATTTTTCCGCGCCGCCTCAAGGCTGGCAAATACGACTGTGTTACCAAAAACATAGCTGAATACATCTTTGTAACGGCGATCGCAATCGACTAAGTTCACAGCATAGTTAACGAAGCCGCTAGCGAAACGCAGCGTTGCATCTTGAGTAAATTTAGGTGCGTGAATTTTATTTAGTGGTAAAAAAGTCGCTCTCCCGGCACGTTTCTGTTTGAGCAATTCAATCCCGGCTGCGGCTACACCATCATCTTCCACCACAATATGTCCCAATCGTCCACCGGCAGCCATTTCTAAAGCTAGCTGATGACGGGGTTCCACTTTTCCCAACTGCACAACTAAGCCACAAAGTCCAGGCATTCCCGATTGTAAAATAACTTTACTAGCTTGGGTTCCTTGGACTTCTTGCTGTGCTTGTGTTTGCGCCTCTATTTTATCTAACTGGCGTTGTTTTTCCCGTTGTTCAAAAAGTAACCGCTTTTGGGTTTCCTGTTGGATTTGCAATTCTTGTTCTGTGGCTGAGAGATTTTGGGCTAAATTCTGGATGGGTTCGCTAGAGACGTTAAAGTCCGTTTCAACTTGATTACAGTCAGTTTGTTTTTGGGCTAATAGCGGTTCGTCGCGTTCAATTAACTGGGTTTGCTCGGAAATTAATTGCTGTAACTGATTATTCCGTTCTGTGAGTTGTGCTTTTTCTGTGCGTTGCGGTTCTAAAGTTTGCAACAGAGTTTCAATTTGACGATTAAATGCCGTTTGTTGCTGCACCCAGGCTTCGGAAGCTGAGGCGATTTCTGCGGCGGCTTCGCGGGAGGTTTCTAAGGCTTGGTGGGCTTCATTCCTTTGGTGTTGGGAAGACGCGATGAATCGCGTCTCTACAATGTGGGTTTCGGCAATTTCTTTTAGGGAATGTCGATGTTTTTCAATTTCTTGCTGAGTTTGAAGCAGACGTTTGGCGGTTTCTTGGGAAGCTGTTTGTAATTCCGTTAGCTGACGCTGGAGTTGTTTTCGTTCTGCTTCTTGAGTGGCGAGGGTAGATTGTACTGCCAAAAGTTCATCTTCACCCAATGCTTTGACATGGGCATTGAGTTGTTCAAGTTCAGCAGTTTTTTGGACAATTTCGGAATTTAGATTAGTGAGTTGGGTTGAGAGTTCACTAGAATTGCGATCGCCTGTTTGAATTTCGTGAACCAACTTTTCTTGTTGTGCTTGTAGCGATCTCCATGATAAAACGGCTTCCCAGGATTGTTTCGCTAGAAATTCCGTGCGGAGTTTTTGATATCTCTCAGCTTTAGCACGATCTTGAGAAAGGCGATCGCGTTGTGCAGTTAATTCTGTCTCAATAATCCGACAGCTATCTTCCTTTTCCTTCACCTCATCTAAAGTTGATTTGGCTTGAATGATTTTGCGATCGAACGCCGCCACCCCAGCCAATTCATCAATAATTTCCCGTCGTTCCCGCGCATTCATCGAGATAATGCTGGTGACATCCCCTTGCAGCACCACGTTGTAGCCTTCAGGATAAACCCGCAGGTTACTTAGTTGCTGATGCAACTCCGTCAGCGTGCAAGCTTCACCATTGATATAGTAATTCGACGTGTAACTTCCTTGGTGGGTAACTCGCAGCCTTCGAGTAACACTCCACTCTGCCGATTTTGGATTTTGGATTTTGGATTTTGGATTTTCTTCCCCTGCTCCCCCTGCTCCCCCTGCTTCCCCTGCCTCCTCTACCTCCTCCCTTTGCGCCTTTGTGCCTTTGTGTGAGATTTCATCCGACAAATCAAACGTCACAGTGACGCTAGCTTCAATAGAAGCGCGTCCTTTAGACGTTTGGGTGTTATTTACCAAATCTGGTAAGCGATCGGCTCGCATTCCCTTAGAACTGGAGAGTCCGAGGCAAAATAGCAGTGCATCGAGAATATTAGATTTACCCGAACCATTTGGCCCAGATATGACAGTACACCCCGGCAGCAAAGGGACTGAAGTAGTACCGCCGAAGGATTTAAAGTTGGTAAGTTCCACGCGCTTGATATGAACCATAGGCGCTGGTTAACTGGGCTAATGAAGAACAAGTGTATCAACTAATTAAAAATTCGCAAGAGGGTAGGGGAGAGAATTCAGGATTATCGTAGACGCGTAACAGCTTGTTGCAAGGCTAGCACAGAGGCGGTAAGGAAAATCTTATTTCAAAGAAAAGCACAATATTGCAAGGAGTTTAGTCTTTACTACTAGCCCTTTCAAGGTGCGTAAAAATTTTAGTAAATAGATTTCTCTTTAAGCTCTATACTCTGTGTCCTCTGCGCCTCTGTGGTTAGAAAAAATACTTTTAAACCGCAGAGGCACGGAGATCGCCGAGAAAAGATAAGAGATTTTACGAGTCACCTTGAAAGGGCTAGTCTTTACTACGAACTTCCTTGACAAACTAATAGAGTCGTGTGGCTTAAATTTGAGCAAATAAAAAACAGGGACTTACATTTGTGTAAGTCCCTGTTTGGCTTTCATGCCGATATTAACTGAGAACTCCAGTTATTATTTTATGGCTTTTTCACAGTTTCAACTTTTGCTTCCACCTTCACAGTCTTCACACCTTGAACTTCCTTAGCCAAAGTTTCAGCTTTCTTGAGTTCTTCAGCAGAAGTCGCTGTGCCTTTGAGGATAATTTCACCCTCTTTGTTCTCAACCTGTAACTTATTGCCTGGTAAGCCTTTGTTCAACTTGGTGCTAACTTCAGTTTTTAAGTCGCTCTTAACTTTTGTTGCTGCCGTTTTTTCAGAACCGGTTTTAACTTTAGTATCTGTGCTAGTTGCTAAAGGAGTTGTTTGTATTCCTGGAACTTTGGCAGCTTCATTTATCTGAGAAGCAGGTTTTGCTGGTACTTGAGCAGCTTCATTAGTAGTGCTGGGAGTTTCCGAACCAGTTTTAGGAGCCTCTTGGCAGCCAAAAGTACCAACTACCAAAATGCTACTAACGATTAATAGAATTAGCTTTTTCATTATCTATCTCCGAATTGATTACTGAAAGCAATTAATTTGTGTGTCATGGTGAGGAGCAGATGTTAAAAAGCAATTAAATGTGAAGTAGCAAAAGTGTCAAGCAATTACTCAGGTTACTGGAAATTGAAACTTGAACGATTTGTTTAGGCTAAGATTTTGCAGCCATTTTTGAGAAGCACCAATTCAATTTTATTGACGGTTGCTAACCAAGATACCTGTATATACGGCCTGTAGCTCCTATGAATTTAATGTAGATGCTGAGGAGCTTTTCCAATGATAAACTATGCAGCCTTAAAGTAGTGAATCGATGTTATCAGATTTGAGTCAGTTTGGCGATGTCTCCGCCTATACAGCTCAAAACTTCATGTTTGTGCAATCCTGTGCCAGCAAAATTACCAACAAAATGTTACTTTAGAAAACTATGGCTTACTTACAATGCCCTAAATATTCAGGAAATATCAGCCAATGCCCTACCTCACTTCTGCCAGCGAAATTAGTGATATTGTCGCTGAATACACCAATGTCAAAACACTGTGGATTGATACAGAAGTAGCTGACTATAAAAGTCGTAATCCTAGACTATCGCTGATTCAGGTGTTAGATAATCCTCAAGATATGAGTGGCGATCACGTCTATCTTTTAGATGTGCTAGACCAATCTAATATCATAGCTGAATTTATTCAAAAAATTATGATAAATTCTGCCATTGAAAAAGTTTTTCACAATGCCAGTTATGATCTAAAATTTCTCGGTAACAAGAAAGCTAAAAATATTACCTGCACTTTAGAAATGGCAAAAAAAATTCCCTACCATATTTTGCCATTACCTAACTATCAACTCAAAACTATAGCTACAGCACTTTGTAGCTTTAACAATATCGATAAACAAGAGCAAACCAGCGATTGGGGAAAACGCCCCCTGACTGAAGAACAGATAGAGTATGCTTATCTAGATTGTATTTATCTTGCTCAAATCCACTCAAATTTATTAGGTTTACAAGCCAAAGCCAACCCCGAACCCGCAACGGAAGATTTAATCTCACTAAGTACTAGATACTCACAACTTGAGCAACAATGGAAGTTGTTGAATTCAGAATTTGAGCATTTGCAAGAACGCATGAAAAAAGCGATGCAAGCTCAGAATATATCTGAAACTTCTTCTCATAAACTGACAAGTTACGATCGCACTACAGTCAAAGCGACTTTTTCGGAATTGGCCAGGCTAGCACAAACCCAAGATATTGATTTAGATTTTCCCATCACCCTAACTCAGAAACTCCAAAAAGATTTAGGGACAAATCTAGAGCAACTGTCTATAGATATTGAAAAAACTACCTCTTGGCGGCTAACTACCAAAGCTCAAGAGACTGAAACAGAAGATGAGTAAATTGTCCATAAGGCTACAAATGTCAGAATTTATCCTTTATAGCAAATCTTAAGATTTCAAATATATTTTTTTCAATAAGTATCTTAAAAAACATGAGCCACAGTAGCTTTCTGTTCAAAAATCCATTGTCAAGAAGTAGAGAGATGACAATAACCAAGAGCAGAATTGACAATTTTTATACTTTATAATTCATCTTTTCCCCTTAATATAACTATTAAATAAATATATTGAATATCTGGTAAATTTGTTAATTGACTTGAAACGTCTATCAAAAGTTAGAATAACCATTGAGTTAAAGAATTAAAATCTAGATTTTGGTACTAATTGCGTTCAGGTGTTATGGCAGTTTATATTAAATTATGAGACCGCGTTTATTTAGACAAAAGCGAACAAGGGTAAATCAAGTATTTACTATAGCTATTTTTACTACATTGACAGCAATTAGCAGTGTTTCTTGTAGCAAGAATGAGAGTGTTTTGGTGACAGAAATAGGAGTTAGTACACCTAGCCGTCGTTCAGCTACAGCATCCAGAGGTGGGGAATTCTATCTTCAAGGAAAGAATCAACATTTAAACGGCGATTTACAAGCTGCGATCGCATCCTATAGTAAGGCAATTAGTCAAAACTCCCAATATGGCGCTGCCTACAACGGCCGGGGATTAGCCTATTTTGATTTGGGAGACAAAGAAAAAGCGATCGCAGATTACAATCAAGCCCTCCGCATCAACCCTAACGACGCTGAAGCTTACAATAACTTGGGCAATGCCCGCGCCTCACTAGAAGGTAACAGAGAAGCGGTTAAAGATTACAGTGAAGCGATTCGCCTTAATCCCAACTACGCCGAAGCCTACAATAACCGGGGAAATGCCCGCGCCGCCAATGGAGACAGAAAAGGGGCAATAGACGATCTCGGTCAAGCGATTCGCCTTAATCCCAGATATGCGATCGCCTATAATAACCGAGGAAATGCTCGTGCTGCCAATGGAGATCCAAAGGGTGCGATCGCAGATTACAATCAAGCCATTCGCCTCAACCCTAACTTTGCCCCTGCCTACAATAACCGAGGAAATGCCCGTGCCACCAATGGAGATAGACAGGGGGCACTCAAGGATTTAGAAAAAGCAGCGAGCATTTTTCAAAGTCAGGGTAACAACGATTTATACCAACAAGTGATGAAAAACATCAAAGAACTGAGACAGTAGGCAAAAGGACAGGGAGAAGGTGTCGGTTTTTAACACCAGAAGCAAAGATGAAATACGCTCAACAACCCAGCAAGACAAACAACGTGTCCAATTGCTAGCCGAACGGTTGCGATCGCTCGGCATAGATCCTGATTCTCTTACCTGAATTGCTATCAAAATTCATTTATAAAATAAAGATGTACTAATAACTGAGGAACGGGAAATCAATCATGCTAAATTACGATCCATTAGCTTGTTTGCCCTCATCTGAAGAGCTACCTGACTCTGACGATACCCCCGTGGATAACGAATTACAAGATTTGATTCCTGGTTTACTTAAAGCGCTTTTGGCGATCGCTTGGGCAGAACGCATGGATTGGTTTTTTGGCGTAGATATGGGTATTTATTATGACCCAGACTTACCGCCAATAGTCCCAGATGGGTTTTTGAGTTTAGGCGTAGAGCGATTTTATGATGAAAACCTCCGCCCCAGTTATGTGCTTTGGGAAGAGAAGAAATTACCAGTATTAGTTTTGGAGGTAGTATCTAAAACATACCGTGGTGAGTACTCGACCAAAAAAGCAGAGTATGCAACATTGGGAATTTTGTATTATGTAGTTTACAACCCATTTCGCCGCCGTAAGCCACGTTTAGAAGTTTACAAATTAGTTAATAATGCTTATGAATTTCAAGATGGTAATCCTGTTTGGTTGCCAGAAATAGGTTTAGGAATTGGCATTGAACGAGGAACGTATTTAGGCATTCCGCGCGAGTGGATGTATTGGTATAAGCAGCAAGGGCAACGGTTTTTAACACCAGAAGAAGACAAAAAACTTGCTCAACAAGAAGCTCAACAAGCGCAGCAAGAAATTCAAGTCTTACGAGAACGGTTGCGATCGCTCGGCATAGACCCTGATTCTCTCACCTGAATTCCTGTCAAAGCTTATCAACGAAGCTCCGAGGTTCATCAACGAAGCTCTGAGGTTCATTAATGGAGTTCAAAGACTCATTCACGAGTATAAAAGGCTCGTCCGCGAGTATTAAAGACTCATTCACGAGTATAAAAGACTCGTCCGCGAGTATTAAAGACTCATTTACGAGTATCAAAGACTCGTCCGCGAGTATCAAAGACTCGTCCGCGAGTATCAAAGGCTCGTCCGCGAGTATAAAAGGCTCGTCCGCGAGTATAAAAGGCTCGTCCGCGAGTATAAAAGGCTCGTCCGCGAGTATAAAAGACTCATCCACGAGTATCAAAGACTCGCTCACGAATATTAAAGACTCATTACAGCAGTTTCCATTTACTGAAATTACAGTCTTGCCTTCTTCTTTGTGCCTCTGCGCCTACCGGGAACAGCTAAAGGCGAATGCGTAAGACAAAAATCTTTCAGTAATTACGAATTACAAATTACAAATTATGCATTACCCTATCAAGACTCGCCCTCACACTTTCAGCATCCGGTGACTTTAATAGCTGCAAAATTTCTAAAGCTGGTTGCAAATAGGATATCGCTTTAGTGTATTCACCCTGTTTTTCTGCCAAATGCCCTAACCCCCACAGAGCCATTGCTTGAGTTGGGACATCACCAATGCGTTCTGTTATTTCTAAAGACTGATTCAAAAGTCTGATCGCTTCATCCACTTCCCCTTTGTTGGCGTAGATACGTCCCAGTTGGTGCAACGTCACCGCTTTGCCTTGGACATTACCAATGCCTTCTTCTATTTCCAAAGACTGATTGTAGAGTGCGATCGCTTGCTCCACTTCTCCTTTGTTAGCGTAGAGAGCTGCTAGATTGTACAACGTTACCGCTTTGCCTTGGACACTACCAATACGTTCAGTTATTTCCAAGCACTGATTGTAGAGTGCGATCACTTGCTCCACTTCTCCTTTGTTGGCGTAGAGAGTCGCCAGATTGTTTAACGTCGCCGCTTTGGTTTGGACATCACCAATGCGTTCTTTTATTTCCAAAGAGTGATTGAAAAGTGCGATCGCTTCATCCACATCCCCTTTGTTGGCGTAGATACGTCCCAGTTCGTGCAACGTCACCGCTTTGCCTTGGACATCACCAATGCGTTCAGTTATTTCCAAAGACTGATTGAAGAGTGCGATCGCTTCATCCACTTCCCCTTTGTTGGCGTAGATATATCCCAGTTCGTGCAACGTCGCCGCTTTGGTTTGGACATCACCAATGCGTTCAGTTATTTCCAAAGACTGATTGAAGAGTGCGATCGCTTCATCCACTTCCCCTTTGTTGGCGTAGATACGTCCCAGTTCGTGCAACGTCGCCGCTTTGCCTTGGACATCACCAATGCGTTCAGTTATTTCCAAAGACTGATTGAAGAGTGCGATCGCTTCATCCACTTCCCCTTTGTTGGCGTAGATATATCCCAGATTGTTCAACGTCGCCGCTTTGCCTTGGACATTACCAATGCGTTCAGTTATTTCCAAAGACTGATTATAGAGTGCGATCGCTTCATCCACTTTCCCTTTGTTGGCGTAGATACCTGCTAAATTGTGCAATGTCGCCGCTTTACCTTGGACATCACCAATGCGTTCAGTTATTTCCAAAGACTGATTATAGAGTGCGATCGCTTCATCCACTTCCTCTTTGTCGGCGTAGATACCTGCTAGTTGGTGCAAAGTCGACGCTTTACCTTGGACATCACCAATGCGTTCTGTTATTTCCAAAGACTGATTGTAGAGTGCGATCGCTTCATCCACTTCCCCTTTTTTGGCGTAGATACCTGCTAGTTGGTGCAAAGTCGCCGCTTTACCTTGGACATCACCAATGCGTTCAGTTATTTCTAAAGACTGATTGTAGAGTGCGATCGCTTCATCCACTTCCCCTTTTTTGGCGTAGATTCTTCCCAGACAGTGCAACGTCGCCGCTTTGCCTTGGACATCACCAATGCGTTCTTTTATTTCTAAAGACTGATTGTAGAGTGCGATCACATCATCCATTTCCCCTTTTTTGGTGTAGATATTTGCAAGTTCGTGCAACGTTGCTGCTTTGGTTTGGACATCTTCAATGCGTTCATTTATTTCCAAAGACTGATTGTAGAGTGCGATCGCTTCATCCAATTGCCCCTTGTCGGCTTTCAGCCTCCCTAAACCAAAATAAATTGATGCTAATTCTTGTTCGTCTTGTGCGGGACAAAGCTTTAAAGCTTGTTGGTAATAGTTTAACGCTCGATCAACCTCACCCGTTTGGTGTTCACAATAAGCAATTTTTCTAAAAACACTATGGTTTTTAGTAATTTCTAAAGTTGATTTGCACAGATGTATTGCTTCCCGAAATCGACTTTGACTTTGCAAGTAGTTAGCCAATAAATTAGCTATTTTCCCCGCAATGTCTCCATCGTTCCCCAATAACGCCAAGCGATGAATTTCTAACTTTTGTGCTTCTGTCGCACCTTCCGCCTCTTCCCACCACAGGCGATACAAAATTTGTGCAGCTTGTTTATACAACTCTTCACCCTTGGGGTTTTCTGGAAACTCTAGCAACGGTGACAAAATCCGGGGAACACGATACAACCTCTCTGTGTTGTTGGTGAGGGTAACTTCCAACAAACCCAAAATTTCAGCGCGTTGAATATGACTTTCCCAACTTGAGATATCCTCACAAATCGGGTCAATAGCAGCTTGAGGAACAGGTAACTCATACACCAACAACTTCCCCAGCATTTGACGCAAAGCTGGAGTTTGCTGCTTCAGCAATACCTGTGCCAAAATATCCTCACGAAATTCCTTTTCCTTATCTGCCATCTTTTGCAGAATCATCTCAACTCCCCTCTCAGCTTCTGGCGACTTCGGGGAATTTTGCAAAATCTTATCTAACCATTCCAACAGCCGAGGATTTCCATCAGCTGCTTGTTTGGCACGTTCGGGCAAATCTGGCTGAAATTGCCAACTGCCATTAAACGAATCCAGACGATTATACTTTTTAATTAAATCTGCCCCACCCAAAGCCCCCAGAGGTTCGCGGTACAGACGATGATTCAGTTCCGACAAAGTGAAATTGTAGCGACAGGTAATAATTACCTTGTGGGGAAGTTGGGAATTTTGCATCGCCTTCAGCAACGCCAGCAGTACATCCACAACTTGTGCTTGCAAGACATAAACCCCATTTCGTAAATCCAAATTTGCCTCAAAGTCATCCAGCACAAAGGCAAAGCGCTGTTCTTTGGTATTCAGTCCTTCAGTGAAAAACTTGGTGAGGCGCTGCATCAAGGGTAACTTGCCATTGAGAATTTCATGCCCCCGTTCCGAGGTACATTGTTCAGCAAGGGTTTTGAGCAGTTTGTCCTCATCCAGTTGCCGAAAGTTCACCAGCCTGTGATAGCCAACCATCCTTTCCAGAAGTCGCGCCGTCACAGTACTCTTACCCACACCCCCCAGTCCGTGAATTAGTACCCCTAATGAAGTGCGAATTGCTTTGAGACAACGTTGCAAAGTCCGCCGTCTCCCAACAAACTCAGAGGGTTTCGCCACCCGCACCTGTTGGGTATCGGGATCTAAAAACTGTTGGTATGCAGGTTCCGGCGCTGAGGGTGGCACATCTCCCAACACATCCACCAACGCACCCGGACATTCTCCCTGGATATATAACCGCAACAAATGCCAGTCACCCACTTTCTGTTTAAACAACTGCTGGTAAGTGCTAGCAAGTGCTTCAGCTAATTGATATCCGGCAGCCAACTTCCCGTAGAGGTGCGCGGCGGCGGCTGTAGCTGTCCGATCTTCCACAGGCCGCCCCCAACTTAAAACAGCCCTAGCCCCTTGGGCAATTAGTACCTCAGCCATTGAAGCGACAGCCCCTTTATCTGGTGCTTGTCCAGTCCGACACCCAGATAAAAACACCAACTTAGGAAAGCGAAACCGGAAGACTTCGGCCAGTTCTGCGGCTGTGGTTTCGTGGCGATCGCCGATTTCCGTCTCAGTGATAAAGTAAGGCGTGTAAGGTGCTTCATCTTTAATTGAGGCGTGTCCTGTGAGGTGAAACACATCAAAGTCATTAAGATAGCGACTCCACACCTTACCCAATTCGCTAACGCAACCGCTTTCTTCCACCCGCAAATCAACAGCAAAATCTCGCGTATCAGCCAGAATTCTCGCTTCTTCCTGTTCAAACTCTAACTTTGGTTCCACATCTTCCGGGTCGGTTGCCATAAACAATACTCGCAATTGTCGTGCTTCCACAGAAAACCCTTCCGTTTCTTTTTCAATCCAGCGCAGAGGTAACACCACTGGATTAACCCGCTTCACCAAAAAATCCTCACCATCATGCAGCACTTCCCAAGGTAGATGTGCCAATTTTTGATCGGTATCAATGGCAATTACCAACCCCTCACCGCGACAGTTAGCAATTCCCCGACTCAACCACCGTCCATCCCCATCCAACCAAAAAAATAACTGCTGCCCGATTCCTGATAAATTGGGCAGCAGTTTATAGTAATCTCGTTCTCCTTGCTTGAGAAAAACAGCGATTTCTGCCAATTTCAGGCGACGTGATTCATAGTGATTTTTTTGAGGTAGCCAATACCTGAGTTCAACTGTTTCCTGCGTACTTTCCCGAAGTTGAATGCGGATAGTTTGCACTTATTTGCTAATAGATTTGAGGATTTCCGTGATTTCCTCTATGGTAGCTTCTTCGAGTAAAATCCTGTTTCCAGTATCAGGGTCAAGAATTACCACATCAAATTGCTTTCCTGGATGAGATTTATGCCATTCTTGATACCATTTGCGGATTTGTTCAGCTAAAGCCGCAACACCACCCACAATGGTAATAATAGTTGCGATCGCCGCCAAAGTTCCCTCTCTTTGCGTCGGAACTTCATAGCTTCCCGATATTCCAGGAATTTCTAGCAAAGCCTCGGCTGCTGCTGGTGCGCCTTCCCCTTCAATTCCAACTTGAATTTCTGCAATAGCTCATCTGTAAATTTATACAACATACTGTATATTCTGCGTTGAAATAAGGATAATACTCACCCAAAAACACAGAGACAGCAAAATTATTTACTTAGTGTTGTACCAATTGTCTAAAATAAGACAACAGACCCAAACCTAGAAACCCAGATTTAATCTGACTTTCTTCATTTTTAACTTTTAATTTTTAATTTTTAATTGATATGTCTCTTGCTCCTTGGCGAGGTGCGATCGCTCATGCACTCCATCGCAACCGCAGCCTTGTTTATGCCCGTTACCTGCAACTAGCAACAGTGCAACCCAATGGCCGCCCCGCTAATCGTACCCTAGTCTTTCGCGGCTTCCTGGAAGATACAAACCAGCTAAGATTTATCACCGATACTCGTAGCGCCAAAGCCGACCAAATACAGCAACAACCTTGGGCAGAAATTTGCTGGTACTTCCCCAATACACGAGAACAATTCCGCATAACTGGTTGTTTGACTCTGGTAAGTGGTGATGATTCTGACCAGCATCTACAGCCAGCCCGGATCGCAATGTGGCAAGAATTAAGTGATGCGGCGCGTTTACAGTTTGGTTGGCCCTATCCTGGTAAACCCAGAATCCAAGAAGCAGGAGCCTTTGAGCCATCACCGCCCGATCCTGTTGAACCAGTCCCTAATTTTTGTCTCCTGCTAATCGATCCAGTTCAAGTAGACCATTTAGAATTACGCGGCGAACCACAAAATAGATGGCTTTACCACCGTAATCAACAGCAAGAGTGGTCTAGCGAAGCCATTAATCCGTGATTTAGCCAAGAGTCAAAAGATTGACCCTACCCCTTCCAAGGTGCGTAAAAATTTTGCTAAATAGATTCCTCTATAAGCTCTATACTCTGTGTACTCTGCGCCTCTGTAGTTAGAAAAAATACTTTTAAACCACAGAGGTACAGAGATCGCTGAGAAAAAATAAGAGATTTTACCAGTCACCTTGAAAGGGCTAGTACCTTGCATCCATCTTGACTGAGATTGTTCGTGTAGCGTCTCCGACTGGAGTTGGCGAAAATCTAGTTATTTCAGAAGGTAAGATATATGGGATTGATCTAGGTTTGAAACACTTTGCTGTCGTCACTGACGGCGAAAAGGTATCCATTTACGATAATCCCAAGCACCTTGCCAAACACGAGAAAAATCTAAAACGTAAGCAAAAAAAATTAGCACGTAAAGTTAAAGGGAGCAAGTCAAGAAATAGATATAGAAAAGTTGTTGCCAAAGTCTACGAACGAGTTAGTAACTCAAGGCAAGATTTCCTACATAAACTTAGTTACAAGTTGGTCAGCGATAGCCAAGCTGTCATAGTAGAGAATCTTAATGTCAGAGGCATGGTGACGCTCGAAGACTCGCTAACGCTACGCTATCGTAATCATAAATTGGCGAAATCAATATCTGATGTAGGGTGGGGAACATTCACTAACTTTTTAGCTTATAAGCTAGAACGCAGAGGTGGAAAGTTGGTTGAGATTGATAGATGGTTCCCTAGTTCCAAACTCTGCTCTAATTGTTTCTATCAAATAGGTGAGATGCCGTTGGATGTCCGTGAATGGACTTGTCCACACTGCGGCACTCATCATTCGCGTGACGCGAACGCCGCGCAGAACATTAGAGCAGAAGGCATCAGAATAATAAAGGCGGAAGGTTCAGCCGTCTCTGCTGTAGGAGGAGAGGTAAGTCCTATTCTTGGGCGAAAGTCTAAGTTTAGGCACTCTCCCGTGATTACAGAAGCCCCAACTTCAACCGTACTCGGTAAGTTAGGGTAGTTCACCTAAATGCCAGCACCATCTAGAAATTGCTGGATGGTCTTATCTTTGAGGTTGCACCAGCGAGGATCGTGGGTTAGCTCATCCTCTTTGGTGGCTAAACAACCCACTAAAACAGGAGTTTTTTCTGAAGAATTGGTGCGCTGAAGAGTTTGTATTTGTTCTTCTAACGCCTCAATCCGGTCTACTAAAGCACGAATTACTTGAGCTTCTGAATCTGGTAAGTTATTGTGTTCAAGAGGTGAAACCCGAACTCCAGAACGATACATGATGCGCCCAGGCACTCCTACCACAGTACAGTCTGAAGGTACATCCCTTAGAACAACAGACCCAGCGCCAATACGAACATTATTACCAATTTGGATATTGCCCAGTACCTTTGCTCCAGCCCCGACTACGACGTTTTCACCCACAGTTGGATGGCGTTTGCCACATTCTTTACCAGTACCTCCAAGGGTGACACCTTGATAAATTAGGGCATAGTCTCCCACGATCGCAGTTTCACCAATTACTACACCCATACCGTGGTCAATAAACACACTTTTTCCAATTGCTGCACCAGGGTGGATTTCAATTCCAGTCAAAAACCGAGCCAAGTGAGAAATTAGGCGAGGAAAAAAGGGAAGACCAACAGTGTACAACCAGTGAGCCAGCCTATGGAATAGCAGGGCTTGCAAACCAGGGTAACAAAATAAAACTTCCAACCAGTTACGAGCAGCTGGGTCACGTTCAAATATGATACGAAAGTCAGCACGCAGTATAGATAGCACGAGATAGCACCCTCGGAAAGCACAACAAGCTACTCTCCCATATTATCGTCTCAGGTGTTACACATAAAAATTGGGAATGGGGAATTGGGAATTGGGCATTAGCCTGGATTTCTCAATTGTGAGAAATCCAAGGGGTGTGGGAGGTGTGGGAGGATGGGGAAGAAGTCTTACCCCCCACACTCCCCACACTCCCCACACTCCCCACACTCCCCACACTTCCCACACTCCTCTGCCCCCTTGCTTCTTCCCCACTTCACTGCTGCTCCACTGCCAGAGTATAATCACGCTTGACCCCAGAATTAAATGTACCTACCCAAATCCGATAAGTACCTCTTTTCCAGTTGCGATCGCTAACGCTAGCATCTTTTCTTTTGCCAGTGTCATCGCCGCAGCGAATCGTATTTTGATCTGGGCCTTGAATGAGTAAAGTTGTGTCGGTATTGTTGCTATCGACTTTGATTGTTAGCTGGGAAAAGTCATTTTCCAAAACCATAATGTGATCTGGATTAGGATCGGCAAAACCAATACAGGCTTTTTGATCGCGATCACGATTACTTATGGCAGACAATGAGTAAGAACCACCTGTAAACCCCTGTACTGTTCCTTGTGCTGGATTAGAGTTTGTTGACACGGTAAAAGTACCAAAATTCGCTGCTGTCTCTGCAATTACAGGTGTAGCTGTGATGGTGGCAAGTATAGCCAACAACCAGCCGCCGCTAAACTCAAGTCGGGGGCGACAAAATTTCATAGTAGCCCTCCAACAGGCTGTTAAATTAGTAATGATATATACATATTCTAATGAAAAAATTCCAGTGAAATTTCAGTTGGTTGTGCCACATTAAAATGTGCCACAATAAAGGGTTTTTAAAGCAAACAGCTAATTGCTAGGCTGCCTCTTGATATAAACAGCAGCGACCATTCCCCGACTGATGATTTGGATGTAATTACCTCTGTTGGACGCAGGATTTTGCCTCCTAAAGAAAACCATTAATGGACGATTTAAATAGCAAATAATACAGTAAATTTACGAAAATTTTACGGAACAGAAAAAGGCAGAAGATAAAATAATTTTTAACCTTCTGCACTTGAGTTTTTATGAAAATCTCATGAATTCTTGAGTTGGAAGAAAACGCCACCTTTGAGCGATCGCGTGTCAGTTCCATAACTGCTAACTGTGAGCGATCGCAGATTATCAAAAAACGGTTTCCCTAAAACTTCCGCTAGCTTGAGAATCGGTACTTGACGCTCTAATAAATTCTGGCTCTTTGTCCAGTCAAGATATATATAGCCTTGGTTTGGTAAGGGAATTGCAGCAATACTATCTTGGAAATTGGGATTGTCAATTAAGGAATTATCCTTGGTTGTGAGAATTTCATTTATCGTTTCTAAGTCAGAAGTGAAAATTTCGTAATTTCCTAAAGTTGTATGCAATCCCCGCACTTTTGTTTCAATACTGAAAGATGCTCCTTCTTTAGCATCACTTTTTTTAGCCGCCGTAGTTAACTCTGTCCAAGCGGAGACTTTTTGCTTATCTATAGTCAGGGGATTAATGCTGAGTCCATTGGATGATGCGATCGCATCCAAACGAGCAATACCTTGTTCTACACTCTCAGATTTTTCCACCACAAAAACCCAATGAGGGGTTGTTTGCTCTTTCTCTGGTAACAATGCGATCGCATATTCTCCCTGTACCCAACTGAAAATATCCTCTGGTAAGTTTATTCCCCACCGTTTTTGAACATCTACTAAAGGTTTGGCTAACCGAGAAACCACATCTTCCCCAGAACCATATATAGTAGCTGTTGCTTGTTTCCAGAGTTTGGCTAAATCGCTCTCACCCAAATTACTCAAATTTGAGCCAGAAATTGCCAAACCTGCCGACGCTGGAACATACTGCAATGCTCCTACAGGTTTAGATAGTGTTGCAGATGGAGTGAGAATTTCTGATGAAGTCAAAAAGGTCGTTTCTGCTAGCAATCCTTTGGGATTCAACGCCAGAGAGATAATTTCGCTGTTATAAAGTTGTTCTGACAATTCTAAGCCTTGCCATTTTGCTACAACGGGAAGATTTAAGAACGCTACAGCTAAACCCCCTTTGGGCAGTTCTTTAGTAGCTTTTTGGTATTCGGGGGAGCTAGTCAAATTCAGATCGGGCGCTTGGACGTTATTAATCGCGTCTTTCAAGACTTTCGGATCGTTGGCAAACAATACAAAGCCTTCACCAACAACTGCACCTGCAAGCAAATCCTTCTCTGGTTGGGAATTGTCAGAAATCAGCTTTACGCCTTTATATTCTTCAACAGCTAAGGTTGCCCCAGATAAGGCCCGTTTGGAAAATAACAACTCGACAAACTCACGGCTTTTCTCAGGTTGCTTGGTTGCTAGTGCTAACAGATATCCTGGCTGCTGTCCGTTTTCTGGATCGCGATCAATATCTAAGGTGGTGATAGCTAATGTAATTTCATTCCCTAACCAGGGTTGAACGTCTTGTTTATAATCTATGCCACTTTTGGCGAATAAACTGGTTTTGAGTTTAGATAGTTCCTCTTCACGTTCCAACGCCTGCAACCGATCGGGATTCGTCAGCAATGAAACCATTGCTGGCGAAAGTTTTGATACGAATATGGCTGCACCAGGCTCAGATGTAGAAGCAATGAGGTTAGCCGGACTTTTGGTGAAAAACCAGTAAAAGCCTGCGATCGCAATTAGCAATGCGATCGCACCTGCTACGATAAAACCGATAAATGAACGTTGACTATTCACATTAAACCTTTAAAAAAGACGGTTTACAGCCATTTAAGCAAATCCCCTAGCAGAATTTATCAGCCTTCTTGAGAATCGATACTCATGCAAAGGCAGAGATTTTCTGTCACCATAAATAAGATTAGGACTGTTTATAGGGAATTCTTTTAGTCAACCCATGAACCAGATTAGTGTAAAAGAACTGGCACAACGTCTTTCCTCTGGTGATGGAAGTATACAGCTAGTAGATGTCCGAGAACCAGAAGAATTGGCGATCGCTAACATTGAGGGCTTTGTCAACCTACCCTTGAGTCAATTTGCTGAGTGGGGACATGAAATACCTACCCTCTTCAATCATGAAGCTGAAACCCTTGTGCTATGCCACCACGGTATTCGCTCTGCCCAGATGTGTCAGTGGTTAATTGCTCAAGGTTTTACAAATGTGCAAAATATTTCGGGTGGTATTGATGCTTACTCCATCTTAGTAGACCATTCAATTCCCCAGTATTAGCTTGTGTTTAGGTGCATTACTCAGATGGAACTTAATTCCATCTGGCTTTTGCTATTGTGAAAATAGCACTAAATTAGTTCAGGGACTAGCCAGAAATGTTTGTAACTTTCTCCACTGGCTACACAACTTACGCAACTTTTCGACCCTAATCTTAGCTGTAATAGCCGCAAAAATACGTATACAACAATACTTTTCTAAGTGTAGAATTATGCAAAAATAAGGCAGAAAAGAATCTTGTAAATTCAAACTCTTAGCTTTTGATGCAAAGCCTAGATTCTATTGAGAGCGCACTTTTCAAGAATAATGTACACGAACCTTAAAATTAATTATCACAATATAATTGTATAATTTGTTATCTTAATAAATTATTAATATTCCTTGTTTAAATCAAATCCAGAAATTTCTCCAGACTTTGATTAAAATTTGCCTCTAGCAAAACATATCCTATGGAAGTCCAGTTAACAAATCGGCAACAGCATATACTTTGGGCAACGGTACGTCACTACATTGCTACGGCAGAGCCTGTTGGTTCAAAGGCTTTGGGCGAAGAGTACGACCTGGGTGTAAGTTCAGCCACAATTCGCAATGTGATGGGCGTTTTAGAAAAATCTGGATTACTCTACCAACCACACGCTTCTGCTGGACGTGTACCTTCAGATTCAGGCTATCGCATTTATGTTGACCAGCTAATTACACCTTCTCTGCGTTCCCGCAGCGTGTCGCAGACAGACGCTACGCGGACAGAAACTTTAGGGCGAGAAATAGAGATGGCATTACAAAAGCATCTCCAGTGGGAAGATCGAAGTTTAGAAACCCTACTGCAAGGAGCCGCGCAAATTTTAGCAACCTTGAGTGGTTGCATTAGCTTGATAACTATGCCGCAAACTACAACAGCGCTATTGCGACATCTGCAATTAGTGCAAATTGAAGCTGGGCGGATCATGTTAATAGTTGTTACCGATGGTTATGAGACACATTCCAAGTTAATGGATTTGTCGCCAATACCAGAAGAGACACAACGAGATTCAGAGGTAGTTGATCGCGAGTTGCAGATTGTTTCTAACTTTTTGAATACCCACTTGCGGGGGCGAAGTCTGTTGGAATTAGCCAACCTCGACTGGAGCGAACTAGATCAAGAATTCCAACGCTACGGTGAATTCTTGAAAAATTCAGTTGCCGAATTGACTCGTCGCACTCTTGCGCCGACTGCGACACAAATTATGGTTCGGGGTGTGTCAGAAGTTTTGCGCCAGCCAGAATTTTCCCAGTTACAGCAAGTACAAACGATTATCCACCTGCTGGAAGAAGAACAAGACCAACTATGGCGATTAATATTTGAGGAACCAGAACCGGAGGATGCTGGTAAGTCAAGGGTAACGGTTCGCATTGGCGCAGAAAATCCATTAGAACCTATACGCACCTGCACTTTGATTTCTTCCACCTATCGCCGAGGTTCAATACCTGTAGGAAGTGTGGGAGTTTTGGGACCAACGCGCTTAGATTATGAAAGTGCGATCGCAGTTGTAGCATCTGCTGCTGATTACCTCTCGGAAGCCTTCAGTTATTTCAACCCTTAAGGTAAGGTTTAGAGATCAGCTGCAACGAGTCTAGACGAATGAATAATGCAATCGCAGGTAGATAGCCCAATTTGTAGTGGCAAAATTAATAATTAATCCTACTTAAATATTTCATGGTTAGAAAAATTGCCTTTGGCTTCCTGTGGTTAGGATTCGTTATTTATGCTTTTTTCCTCGCACCTCCTGAGCAACCCGGTACATTCGATTTAATTAAAAACCTTTCGACTGGACAGTGGGAAGGCGTTAACCCATTAGTAATAGCACTATTTAACCTCATGGGTATCTGGCCTCTCATCTACAGTGCAGTAGTGTTTATTGATGGTAGAGGGCAAAAAATACCTGCTTGGTTATTTGCTACTGCCTCTTTTGGAGTCGGCGTATTTGCCTTGTTACCCTACTTAGCCCTTAGAAAACCAAATAATCAGTTTGTTGGTAAAAAGAATATCTTACTCAAGCTGCTAGATTCTCGTGTGACTGGGATTGTGTTGACTGTAGCCACAGTTCTTCTAGTTGCCTACGGTTTCAAAGGAGGAGATTGGGGCAATTTTGTGCAACAGTGGCAAACAAACCGCTTTATCAATGTAATGAGTTTAGATTTTTCCCTACTTTGTCTCTTATTTCCTGCTTTGCTAGGGGATGATATGGCGCGTCGCAGTTGGAAAAATCCACAGATATTCTGGTTAATAGCGTTGATACCGCTATTCGGCCCCTTGATTTATTTATCTGTGCGTCCACCTTTACAAGAAGTGTGTACAGAGTCCATATCCAAGCAGCCAGCAGTGAATTGAAGAACAAAGTGCGTTTGTCGCAATCCAAAATGTATTACCCGAATGGCACTAAGAAAAGCTGAAACCTGGTCAGGGCAGGGTGTGGGAGGTGTGGGAGGTGTGGGAGGACGGGGAAGAAGTCTTACCCGTCCTCCCACACTCAAAAAGCAAGTTATATCAGGGCTTTGCGATTAACTTAGTGCCATTCATGTATTACCCAAAGTCATCTTTATTTAGTAGATTGGGGATTTTGTGTTGCGGGTGCGTAAATCCCAACAGAAAGTTTTTTCTGAAAGTACTTTACAAAACGCAATAAATTCTTTAAGATGTGTAACAGGTAGTCAAACCTACCTAATTCATCCGCAAATAATCGCATTTATAAAACAATGACAACAACCTTACAACAGCGCTCAAGCGCCAACGTATGGGATCGATTCTGTGAATGGATCACCAGCACCAACAACCGCATCTACATCGGCTGGTTCGGCGTAGTTATGATCCCCACCTTGCTAGCAGCCACAGCTTGCTTCGTAATCGCCTTCATCGCCGCTCCTCCAGTAGACATCGATGGTATCCGCGAACCAGTTGCAGGTTCCTTGATCTACGGAAACAACATCATCTCTGGTGCAGTAGTACCTTCCTCCAACGCTATCGGCTTGCACTTCTACCCAATTTGGGAAGCAGCATCCTTAGA
>NZ_JACJSF010000088.1 GCF_014698035.1 Desmonostoc muscorum FACHB-395 | reverse complement strand
GAAGTGGCTGCCTACGGCAGCCACTTCATTCCCCTTTAAAATGATTATCATTATTGTTAATGGAATAGTTTATTTTCTGGAAGTCCCCTAGTGCAGTATTGGAATTGTTGCCACAGGGAAAAAGGCTCAAAACCCATAATCCTGATTGGAGTCAGGAACTAGAAGCTCATCTCAGGGAGGAGCAACAAAAGCAAAGACAGCAAGACCGTGGTTTTAGTCTGTGAGCCACGCTCCCGCGTACACCTAACTCGTGGGTTAAGCTCAAGAAAGAATTTTTGAAACACAATTGCAACATATCATGATTACGCATTGTCAATAAGACCCCATCTTATTGACAATAAAAAATGCTCAAAAAAATGGCTGTAATTGAGCCTGGATAATAGTTACAGAAGATTTTTTTCCAAAACACAGGACGGCCAAAAGGACAGAAATGACCAGTTTTTGTCCTTTTGGACGGCCGTTGACAGGTGGGCATTTGTCAGCAGAGCATGACAATTGAGTAGGGTTGGCGTTCATTGGACGGCCAAAAGGACAAAAAACCACTGTTTTCGTCCTTTTGGCCGTCCAAAAATATTAGTGTCGGATGAGACTGAATTAGTACGGTTTAACTACACCAATCTCACGGGTTTACGAGTGTTTAGTGTAGTTGTTGCGTTAGACGAGTTTCTGTTTCAGTTAACGCTCAATATATAAAATGACTCCTGAACTCACAGTGGAGATTTCAGATTTACTCACTGAAGAAGTTGATCGATTGAGCGAGATTTTTGAAGTACGTTTGCAACATTAAAGTATTATATGTTCTCAATAATTTTAGAGTTATTGAGAATGAGTAAGTTTGATAAAAGTGGCTAAAGGGTAGTTGGTGTATGTATTAGACACCAATTCTTTGGTCAAAGCGATGTGCAAAATAGCAGACATTTTGTAGTGAATAGTCAAAGTTCCCTGACAGCTATAACAGTTAAAAGCGTGTATAAGCTGTGCAAAATAGCAGACATTTTGCACAGGAATGGGGGATTTAGGTGCAAAATGTCTGCTATTTGTAACTGTGATTAATCAGACAATTTGACTACTTAAAACAAGTTTGAACTCTATTAACAAGCGTGGAGATTGTAAAATGAACAATTTCTATTCAGGCATGAAGAAAAAAAATAGGATGTTAAGTGGGCTGGATTAAGTTAATGAAAGAATTATTGAAACACAATTGCAACACAAGTGTATTATATATTCTCAATAATTTTGAAGTTATTGAGAATGAAACAGGCAATCAAAATTTGCTGTAAGTCATAGTCAGAAAGCATTACGCTAGAAATTTTCACAAAAAGTCTTATGCTCAACTGGTAGCTGTAGGGCTACTCTATAGCTACCAGTTGGGGAATGATCAAATTTTCAACAACTCGCTTTTTTACTACTCAACTGGTAGCTGTGTGTCACCAGTTGAGCTACCCAACAGCTACCAGTTGAGCAAGGTATTTAGAACTACTATTTCAATACTGCTAAAGTACATTAAGTCTATGTAGTAAGTGGTGTTTAAAGCACAGCTAGGGTGTAGCTCACAAGTTGAGTGCAGCTTTTTGGTTACAAATGTAGTATTGAGTAATATGAAAAAGTAGAGTTTTGCTCAAAATGTGTTTCTAAGCAATAATTTGGCTTTAGATGACGCGCAAATACTCATTTTTGATCCAAAAGGTGTGAGCGTCCGTTTGAAGCAAAACAGAAATTCTCCGCCTAAATACTCCCTATTGCTACCCGCAATACTCATTTTTGTATCAAGTCTTCTTATTGTGTCTAGGCAGACAACAGTGTACTGAAGATAATTTCCAGGTCAGGTTTAATCACAAGAATGGAATGCGATTTTTGGAATAGACCCGTCAGTAGCCGTGTTGAACCGACGAACTCGTGACCGCTACGCTCTCGAAGTCGGTGGCTCTTACGGGCAGAGAGATTACCTAGCGTGGCAAAACTTACTAGAGGAGAGCGAAAATCCTGTAATCTTGACCTTGTAGCGAAATAATGGTGCGAAAACTTGGCAAGAAAAAGTCTAAAACCAGAGGCAACATCGTTTGAAGTACTCGATTGTGTTCAAAAAAGATGCCCCTCGTGCGGGGAAGCAATGTGGAATGAATACAATAATCCTCGACATATAAGAACGTTAAACGGGGTAGTAGAACTACAGCTAAAAATTCGTCGATGTCGAAATAAGTCATGTCTGCGGTATAAAAAAGTATATCGCCCAGAGCAAGAAGGGTCACTCGCTCTACCACAGAGCGAATTTGGTTTGGATGTGATTGCTTACATAGGAGCGTTACGATACCAGGAACATAGAAGTGTTCCCCAAATACACACTCATCTTGAATTAAAGGGTATATGTATAAGTCAACGAACGGTCACGCACTTAATTGACAGATATGACGAGTTACTTTCTTTGTGGCTAAAAGACCATAAAAGGTTAAAAGCAATATTTAAAAATCAAGGACGGGTGATATTAGCGATCGATGGGATGCAGCCAGAAATTGGACATGAGGTATTATGGGTAATTCGAGATTGCTTATCAGGAGAAATAATACTAGCTAAAACCTTATTATCATCAAGAAATGAAGATTTAGTGGCGTTATTATTAGAAGTAACTAATACCCTAAATGTACCAATTGATGGCGTTGTTAGTGATGGACAACAATCAATTCGCAAAGCTGTTAGGGTAGCATTACCTAGTATTGCTCATGGTTTATGTCATTATCATTACCTGAAGGAAGCTATTATTCCCATATATGAGGCGGATCGACATGCAAAAAAGGAATTAAAAAAAAAGGTTAGAGGATTACGAGACATTGAACGTAGTATTACCAATGAAGATAAGGATTTGGTGGCTATTATTGAAGATTATTGCTCGGCAGTCCGTAGTTCTATAACCAATGATGGTCATCCACCGTTGGAGGCATCTGGATTAAAGTTACAAGAAAATTTGACTTTGATAGAACAAAGCTTAGAACGGATGGAAAAAAAAGTGCTTTACCACCACCTTTAGTCAACCTAAAACACCTGATAGCTAAAGGGTTATCTGCGACTGCATCTTTATTTTCACCTGTTATAGTTGCATATCAATGGGTTGATAAGGCTAGTAATATTCTCAATAATAAAATAGGTCTTGATGCTGCTGGAGTTAAACAAAGTTATCAGGAACTTTTAACAGAAATGTCCCAACAAAAACAGAAAGCTGGTACACTTAGTACCGCAATCGATAACTTTATAAAAACTACCCATAACTACTGGTCTGGACTTTTTCATTGTTACGAAATTGAGGATTTTCCCAGAACTAATAATGATTTAGAACACGCTTTTGGTATGCTACGTCATCATCAACGTCGTTGTACTGGTCGTAAGGTTGCCCCCTCATCTCTCGTTATTCGTGGTTCTGTCAAACTTGCCTGTGCGATCGCTACTAAGCTTCATTCTTTTACCGCATCTGATTTAGCACAAGTTGATATTCATACTTGGCTTGAATTACGATCTCAACTGCAAAAACACCACAAAGCCAGAATTGAACAGTATCGATTTCGCAGAGACCCCAAGGGTTACTTGGCTAATTTAGAGAGTCGTCTTCTCTAGTAAGTTTTACCACACTAGGAGATTACTGGTTGGGCCAACTAGATCCTGCAAGCCCGCAAGAGCCACTTCGCTGCGCCGACTCCGAGCCACGAGTTCTTAAATCTGGAATCTAGACAATATAAACCTTTGCAGTATTTAATGCTTAAATTCAATTCATCATCTGACAATATGTAACTCCACAATCGGCATAACTATGCAACCAGTCCAAACATTTTCTGACACAGACTCTTCTGGCTTGCCTATTGTTATTGGCGCTCTAACTTCATACATAAACTGGAGTTTATATTTACCAAGTTTGAGGTTGCGAAAGTACCAGAAGCCACCTGCTTCGTTAGGTATTGCTAGTTGAAGCTGGTTGAAAAAATTCCTAGAAAGTTTACTATCCAGAACAAAAAAAGCGCTTTCTCCAGGCATTGCTGAGTAATAGGGTAATCCTTCACTGACCCAAAGTCTCATCATGTCGCCGTCCGGTTCTAGTACTTTACCGTCATCCTCCATTAGAATCGGAATAAGAGCATTCAACCGTTCAAACCGAAGAGGAGTTGACGTGTTATTAGTAGCACGGATACCTAACTTTATAGAAGTCTTAGCACCAGGTAGATAGGCAGGAATATGCAACACAGGCTCCGGCATTTCTATTTGGAACTGGACATCATTTACTTCAATTGCTTTCTTATTGGTTGATACAGGTTGGATAAAATGCATATTCACAAAAGAAGTCGTCAACTGCTTTGGTTCCAATTCTTGTACAGTTTTTACTTCTCTTGTGTCAGAATCAAAATCTGGTCTAGCCTTACAATTTATATCATAAGTAAATCGAAGCTGATAAATTCCTGGCATTAGGTCATCGAAAAACCAAAACTCATCAGGAAAGCCATGATTAATTAAGTAATAAGGCATGGTAGAAACTTGCAGTCGAAGCAAGTTATTATGCCACAAAAGTTTGGACTTGATAATAGCTATAATAGGCACTCCTTGCTTGACAATAAACTTATCAATTTTTCTGGAATTCCTCCTTGGGAAGCGGTTAGCTAAGTTTGATATTAAAGGAGTTAAGATACTGCTGAATGGTAGGGATTGAGTAAATATGTGTATCTGATTGTTGACAATAGGCTCTTTAATAGCTATTTGTTTTGGGATTAATTGACCATTTGATGTCAGAAGTTCTGGAATAATATTTTCAAAGCCATGAAAAAGAAAAGGTGCCGAATTATTATTGATAATGCTCATTCCCAGTTGCATAGGAGTATTTGCACTAGGGGTATTTTCTGGGATAGGTAACACTATTTCATTTATTGGTTCCCAAATTTCTATGCGAATTCCATCCGCTTCAAAAGAGTTACTGTTGTTTGATATAAAAGATGTCATACTAGCTACCCTCTCTCTTTGCAACGAGTTCTTAAATCAAAGAAAGTAAAACACTGTAAAGCTAAAGCATAGATGAAAATTAATGCTTAAAGAATAATGTTCGGGTGTTTACTTATGGACTAAGGCATAAGTAAGAAAGCAATTAATAAAAAATTTAATTACTTAACTTAAAGACCTTATTTACTAGGGTTTCACCCGCCAGTGCTGTGCAACTTCCTTGCTTCCTTGCTCGGTCGTGCCAGCGATCGCGTTTCTAATGTCGTGAAATTCGGGGAAGACGACATTGGGTAAAAGCGCGGACGCTCAGGTACGTTTACGACGTGTTTGATAATACTTTAACCCACAAACTCCGCCCCAAATCCCACCTAGAATAGTTCCAGTTTGAACACAAAATAACCAAACAGTAATTAAATATCCTGCCATCATTCCCTGACTTAGACCACTCAGGTTAGGATTTGAGAAACTTGGGTCAGTTTTAAGCGTCCATTTATACCACAGCCAACCAAGAAAAAAACCAGCACTAGAACCAAGTAAAGCAACAATAAATGAGCGCAAAAATGTTAATAAACTGTACTTAAAATTTTTCAAACGCACTGTGGCGAGCGCAAAAAATATCGCTCCTATCAGTGCTGCTATTGTTATTGTCGATAGAATTAATCTTACTATTGGACATTCCTCAATTATTCTTAAAGGATAATTATTTTATATTTTACTAATGTGTTCTGTTGATGTCATCTTCAACCCATGTTTAGGCTATTGGACTATAAACTGCATCCTTCATGCCTTGGGTCAGGTAAGTGAAATCTAAGAAAAGTAAAAGTATACCAAGTTAAAAGCTTTTCTGATTAGAGCTTTTGGAGCCAATGTTGAGCAACTTCCTTGCTTGGTCGAAGTAAAGGCGAACGTATAGAGAAAAATAAATTGATGCTGCTTAATAATATTAATGAGTAGACGAAACGGAAGGTTTTGCTACGATAGGTGTTTAGCTTTGAATTGTCCAACTCTTTTGCCTAGCTAATGAAAAAAGTTTTAAAAATAATTGTCTCAATAATTATCTCAATAATTATTACTGTATATGTAGCATGGTCAGCTTTTGAATACCATTGGTATAGTGGGATTATTCCTGCAAAAATTGGGATAACCTACGCCATACACTTTGGCGGTGAGACTGGTTTTCGAGAGGGTTGTGGCGCAGCTATATTTCGACTATCAAATGCAACTGCCGATGCCATTGACCGCGAAGGACTTGATTTTTTTAACGACGTTATCTATTCAAGAAAAAGCAAAGAGCGCCGCTACACCTATAGCTCGTGGAAAGAAACACCAGTTCCCGATTCATGGACGAGTGAAGTCTCTTGGCCAGGTTTGGGTTGTTCGGGTGCAAGTCACTCACTGTTGTCTAAAATCCTTGAGGCTGCTTCTAAAAAAGGAAGCTACTACTCCTCCAAAGACGAAGGAGAGATTCTTGTTATTCCAAACCGTAAATTGGTAGTCTTTACTTATTTTGGCTAGTCCCGCCAATCCAAATGCCATTTTATATATTGACTCAACGGTAATGATATTTAAGGATAATGCCATTACCAACGTCATTTGGTTGTGCTGAATTTGGGTTAGGAAAAACGTTTCTCCTAAATTAATTTTCATGTGTATACTGTCGCTGTTAGGGCGATAATCTTTCTAAGATTTCAACGTACTCTTATAGTTCAGCAATCGGTAAAACTTGCTCTTATATCCGAAGATGAATGGTTACAGGTTTTGTCGCTATGCAGTCACTTGTCCACTAGTGAGGCAAGACTTGGGGCTTCACCTTCTACACTCCTTTCACCCGCTCTCCGTTTTGAGAGTAGCGTCAAAAATTTCTCAAATATTTGGTTTAGGAAAAACGTTTCTCCTAAATTCATTTTTAGGTAAAACTGTCGTTATACTGGGGCGGGTGCAACGCCAACGTCACAAAGCATCTACAGTTACCCATAACGTTATGGGTGCAACTGAAACCCATAATTTAGACCACAATCATGAGCCAACTACCACCCCTGATTTAAAAATGCTTGAATGCCCATACCCAAGGGTTGGCTGTAACTGAACTCAAGCCATGCGCTCAAAAAGCCGTACTAAAAAAGTAGTATATAGGTATATAGAAGCCAAGCAGATAATTACCCACCAGTTCTATTTGTAAATGAGAGAATGAATCAAATATGGGTGAAGCGAAACGACGCAAGAAAATAGATCCTAATTACGGCAAGTCTAAACGTTTTTCAAATAAGTTAGCTGTTCTAAGTAAAAAAATAGATGAATCAGCTTATCTAAATGAGGTTGAACAATCTTTTTCTGATTTAATTTCTCACTTTCCGATTTGCATAGAAGATATTAAGTCAGCATACTTAAAAGCAGCTAAAACCTTTGCCGAGCCTTGTGTGCTTGTTGTTCCCAGTAAAGAGATTTCTCTTGATATCGTAGCTGCTAATTTTCAAGTTCTCTGCCAGATGAACAAAGATATTAACGCACGTCAAATGTACGACCAAAGGAAAAATAATTATATTCCTTGTTACCTTCATTCAATCGATATTCTGGCACAGAAAACTGAAACAACTCCTAAAGATTATGAATTTCGATTATTAATGCTGGGAACGGCTGACGGTGGCTAGAACGAATGGAACTGATATTGGAGTCCGGCGGCTCACAGTTGCTCTTTAGGGAGCTATGCCGGAATAAGTCTTATTGTGATTTCCCCAAAACAGTCGCCGTCATACACTCCCTAACCCGCTCTTAGTTTAGGGAGTAGCTTTCTTAATTCCTCAACCAATTAGGTTAGGAGAAACGTTTTTCCTAAATTCATTTTCAGGTAAAAATGTCACTAATATGGCGAATCTTCTAAATTCGCTTATAATCCTGTATTGGTACTAAATTAGTACCAAATTAGTCTAATATATGAACCAATAAACAACTTAATTTGTACCATGATTGTCGTTATCGGCGGCATCAAAGGCGGGGCAGGCAAGAGTACAGTAGCCGCCAACTTAGCGGCTCGGCGTGTAGCAGATGGTGACGATGTACTGCTCGTAGATGGCGACGAGCAAGAGACAACCACCCTCTGGGCTTCAACCCGTAGCCAACATTATCCCATTGGTAGCCAAAAGCTTACCTGCGTGCAGCTTCGCGGTAGAGCAGCCAGAGATGAAGTCTTGAAACTAGCCCCCCGTTATGAAGATGTAATTATTGATGTAGGTGGACGTGATACAACCACTCAACGGGCAGCGTTAACCGTTGCTCATCTTGTGCTGTTACCCATGCCACCGCGAGGGCCAGATATTTGGACATTAGAGAAGGTGGCAGCACTTTTAGATGAAGTGCGAACTGTTAACCCAGACCTAAAAGCTTGGGCGTTTCTCAATCGTGCCGACGCATCCGGGCGAGATAACGAGGATGCAATGCAAATCATTCAGGAGACTCCAGGGATTGATTTAATTCCACCAAGGCTGGGAGATAGAAAATCTTTTCCCAATGCCCATACCCAAGGCTTGGCTGTAACTGAACTCAAACCACGCGATCATAAAGCAGTAGAGGAGTTAGAAACACTATATCAGTATTGTTTTGGTACTAAAATAGTATCAAATCAGAATCAAAAAGGTACAAAATGACTATTAAGAAGCCAAGTCGCTCTAATGAAAACCAGCCCTTACAGGTAGACATTGAGCGTGTCATAAATGCTGGTAGCCCACCACCAATAGAGAACGAAATTGACGACACTCCTAAAGAAGTACGGTTTCAAATGGCGATACCTGAGCAGTTGTGCAACCTCATTGATGATGCACGCAAACTAACCAAGACCAGCCGTAGGGCATGGCTGTTGACTGCTGCCCAGGAGAAACTGCAACGGGAAGGACGGCTGTAGGTAATAGCAGTTTAATTTTAGAAATTGTCCAACAACTTTTAACCAAAATTCTTAGTCGATATGTACATCCAAATTAAACCAGAACTAGAGCAATTTATTCAGGCACAGTTAGCAAGTGGTAGATTCGCCAGTGCCGATGATGTCATCAATGAAGCCTTTAAACTGTTACAAGAAAGAGAGCAACGACTTGAAGAATTACGCCAAAAAATTGCTGTAGGAACTGAACAAATTGCAGCAGGACAAGTAACTGATGGCGAAGCTGTATTTGCTAGATTCCAAGAAAAAATTCGTTTAATTGCTGAGGAATCTTCTGAATGAATAATTATTCACTTTCAGAGGCAGCAATTCAAGATTTAGATGAAATTTGTGAATATATTGCTCGGAGTAACCCAAAAGCCGCCTCTAAGCTTTTTGATGACTTTCGTGCCAAGTGTAAATTATTAGCTAATTTCCCAATAATGGGGAAAAGTTATAGCAGGCTTGTACCAAACCTGCGCGGATTTGTTGTAGATGATTATATTATATTTTACTACCCAAGAGAAGATGGAATTAGTGTTGCTCGTGTTGCAAGTGGTTATCGAGATTTAGAATCTTTGTTCACAGATGAATAATAAAAGTATAACTATGCTTTTGCTCTAGTCCTTACCGCCATGTTTAGTAGTATAAAACCTATTTGGTACTGGATTAGTACCAAATACGTACAATATAAGTACAATATAAGTATGGTATAGGTATATAGAAGCCTTGCAGACAAAAGGCTTAATTATACATTTATCATAAAACTTTACATACTTAATGATTGGGATTTTGAGTTTCAATCATTTTATATTCCTGAGATAAACTAGAAATTAAATACTAAATTTAGAAGATGAAACGTAAAACTAAAAAATCGAAAGAGAAGACAAGACCTCAAATTACTGATGAGATTATTCATAACCACCTTACCCAATTAGGTTTAATAGAAAATTTTTACGTTTGCAGTATACCTGAATTAAACAGTGCAGCAATATTTTATTTATCACATGACAAGAAACTTTTAATGTATTTAGTTCAAGACCCTCAACTTAATGCAACATACATAAAATATCTTGAAAAAATGGGAGTTCCTATTTTTAGTGAGATTTTAAAAGCATCTGAATATGGAAAATCTCTCTTAGACAAAGTTGAAAAAGAGAAAACTAACGAATAAAAGACCAAAGTAAGAAATTTTAGGACTTAATTTATTACTTTGGTGGTTACAAGTAAACAATGGCAGTGCTTTCAAGAGCCAATGACCAGAGATTTCTTGAATAGTTCAAAGGAGGTATCCCCGCGTTTGACATCTGTTAAATAGGTACTAATCGCCTTGACAGTACCTATTTAATAGGTACAGTACCTATTTCTTCTGCCAACCCGCATCTGTCCCTCTCCCCAAACATTTCAGTCGCCCCTCAGTCCGCTCAAGGCGCAGAATGCGACGAATCAGGTCAATCCCCTTTTACCGTTAGGTTGCTTTAATTTTTGGGCAAACTCATCTAGTAGACTGCGAGGTATTAAGGGCGAGGAGTTAACCGCTTAGAAACCCAACCTGGCAGCGTATTGTGTGTTTCAGGAGATTGCACGATGAGTATTGGGTCACGCATAGCTATCGGAGCAGTAGCCCTGCTTTGCGCTGCTGGTTTCTTTGTAACAGCTCTCGATCCAAGCGGTTTGCCTGCTGGAGCTTTTATTTTTTACGGAATGGCAGCGTTCTGTGTTGTTATTGCGATCGCTTGCTTCTTTCCTCAGAGTCATCCGATTACTTTACGACTCATCGGCATAATGATTTTTTGTGCCTATATTGCTTATGTATCTGACAGTTTCCGTACTCCAAATCTTGGTCGGGCAATTGTAGGGTTTCTTGTTTGGGGAATTCCTTCTGGTTATTTAGCAGTCATGGGTAAGTATCCATCATGGGGGACAGGATCAGAAGCATTCAACGCAAAACAGAATAGAAATCGCCAGAAGTGAGCTTGGTTGATGATCGCACCACTCACCACACCCCAATCGCCCCTCTGTCGATCCACGCTCACGCCTCAAGTCATTGTGTGTTCAGCCCTAGCGGGAATGTCGTTTAACGATAATCACCACTCATTCTTGAAATGGAGTGGCGAGTCCGACGTAAACTGAAAACTTGAACTAGAGCATATTTAAAAATGCTTCAATTATAGATTTAGCATGAAAATTCATATATTAAGTGATTTGCATAATGATTACAAGAAAATTAGATTAAGTCCTCAATACTCAAAGTTAAGAACTATTGACACAGCCCTAATTTGTAAAAAGTCAGTTAATTGGTTAAAAAACACATTACCTAGCTTGTCTGGTAAAACTGTAATTATTAGTCATCATGCCCCTAGTGTAAAATCTATACCTTTTGAATATAAGTCAGATATTTTAAGTGCTGCTTATGCTTCAAATCTTGATACTTTAGTTGATGAATCTGGAGCATTATTATGGATTCACGGCCACATTCACAATCAATTAGATTATCAAATCGGTTTGACTCGCGTTATTTGTAATCCTCGTGGTTATCCAGATGAACCAAATAATTACTTTAATCCAGAATTATCGGTAGAGATTTAATAAATAGCTTATTTAAAATTAAAATTTGCAATTTTAAGAAAATTTAGGACTTAATTGCTTACTTTGGGGGTTACAAGTAAACAATGGCACTGCTTTCAAGAGCCAATACTGCATACCTTTCTTGCGCGGTTGAGGCTCTCAAACATTCTAATGGCACAGCTTCAACTACTTACTGCTTCTAATAATAGACTGAAAGCATGAGTAGTATCTTTCAAAAGTTAACATTAGCACCTTCACTGATGAGTAATAAAGCTATTTCATCATGATTTGCTGCTACACCCAAAGGTGTCATATTATCAATGCAATGGTTAATATTAACTCCCATTTCAATTAGATTTTTGACACGTTTAATATCGGCTTGTTCATAAGCATAAACAAGGGTACAACTGTCAGGTACACCTGCTGCTACTAAAGCTTTGACTACATCTACATGACCGTTACAAGCCGCAGCCCACAAAGCATCATAACCTTGGATAATTAGGTTAGCATCTGCTGCTAATAAAACCTCAACGATATCTAAACTTCCTAATTCAGCCGCAATTACCAGAGCATGACGTGCCTGAGAATCCTTTGTATTAGGATTAGCACCAGCATCTAATAGAGCGCAAACTTGCTCTAAATTGCCTTCATTAATTGCAATTAAAAGAGCTTCGCTAGTTGCTTCTGTCATTGCCAACTATGTTGTAATACTTAGTTTTAAGAATATACAGAATTGATTTTTGAGGACAACTGTTTTTATACTAGAACTGAAATAGTTGGCAACAACAATCACCTAATTAATCATTGACAGATAATAGCCTATGTAGAACATCATACCCAAAATTTATAAAAGCGTTGGCTTAGAACCCAATCACCGAAACAGCCTTGCGCTTCTGCTCTGGCGTGACCTCCAGATAACGCTGCAATGTCCCCAGGTCACTGTGACCAGAGATTTCTTGAATAGTTCTCAAAGGTATCCCGGCGTTGGACATCTGCGTGAGAGCAGTTCGCCTAAACGAATGAGTGCTGACTCCCTCAACTCCAATCCGCTTGCAGGCATCTCTTAGAATTTTGTCTGCCATGAATCGGGTCAGACGTTCAGTTACACCGCGCATACCTGGGAACATTACCCCGATTTTGGGTTGGTAATCAGCCAGTATTGCGGATAGTGCTGGTGGAATGTCTACAATCCGTGTTTTGTACTTGCCTTTCGTGGTACATTTTCGGAAAGTGATGGTTCCTGATTTGATATCAGTCTTTTTAAGGGCCAACGCTTCTGATACGCGACAACCAGTAAACAGGCAGATGCCAAACAGAGCGCGATCGCGGGGGCTGAGAAATCCCTCGGTGAATAATCGCTTTAATTCCTCTTGGCTTAGTATTTTGCCTTGTCCGTTGCCGCTAACCTTCATGTTTTCTACTTTCTAGGGGATTACACGTTTTACCTAAAACGTGTAATTGATGACCCAAAGTATTGTAACTCCGTTGGCGACACGAAAGCGATCGCACCGAATCAATTCCAACTTATCAATCGCAACCGCTACAACCCGCATTCCCACGTTGGATGATTAAACCTGCTTATGATTGCAGCACGTTGACTCTTTACAGGTATGATCCGCTTTAGGCAAGGGAGTCAATCTATTCCCCTACCAATGCTAATGCGTGATTGATCACGCGGTCAGATAAATACATTCCACACTGGCGCAATTGTTCTAAAACTGGACGTGCAGCAGGAATTACCCCTCGTTGTTTAGCAGTAATAACGATGCCTAATGTCCCCCGTACCGGAATTCCCAAGGTGGCAGCACAACGACGGGCCGCTAAATCATCTAGAATTACTTCTGTACCTGGATTTACATAGCCCCAGGTTAGTACGGCTGACTCACCTAGACCCAAATCCCAGCTTTGAATCACATTCGGGACTGGTGGTGTTTCTTGTACAACCAACCAATCAGTATTATTAAGCGCCACTGCTGTTACGTCTGCTGACCCATACGCCTGAATTTCTGTGGCCACAGCATTAGGAACAATAACCGATGAACTAATTACCTGTAATAAATCAAGAAAGCCGCCCTTGGTCAAAAAAATTAGTGGGGATGTGTTGATAGCAGGCAGTTCAGCCACGGTTTAACTCGCTCTGCAAATCATCAAAGTCAACAGCGAAGACATCCACTTGTTCACGGGCTAGGACGGCTAGAAAGTCTCGGCGGTTTAACCCAGCAACAGAGGCTGCTTTCTCCATCGAGATTTCCTGCTTCTGATACCAGTAGATAGCAGCAGCGAGGCGCATATCACGCACAAACTCTTCTGGACTCAGGCGACGGGCGCTAAATACTTCTTCTGGCAGGTTAATCGTGACATTAGACATGATTTCTGTCCTAAATTGCTGCATTAATAATATCAACCATTTCTTTTTAAAAGCGATCGCTCTCCCTGGATGCGCCTGTTGTGCTACCACCAACCACGATTGAGATAACACCCGCTCTGTATCTAGGTTTAGGCCAGAGTAACTTACTTGGGTAAGTTGCTTTAGTTTACTAATAATCTACAAGTATATTAAAGCAAGCAACTTATTTAAATGATTATCTGACTGTACCTTAATTGATTTTATGCTGTAAATTACTTAATTTATAATAGCTCCACAGTGCTTGCCTTATTCCATCTAGGTCAGACACCAATTATGGTTTAGACGTTTATAGTCAGACACTTTTGAATTTTAGTAACTTACTTTAGTTTTCTTAACTTAATGTAGTAAGCTGCCAAAGCGCATTAGTAAATTACTATTAACACAATAGTACATTACTTTAATTTGTTTTAAATTTAACGTAACTGACTTTAAATTACCCATACACATATAGCAGTATATGGCTACTAAAGACTGGTTAGACAATCACGCTAAAGTCACAGCATACCTTGACTTCAGCCTCTACGCTAGTTTAGAGAAGTGGATGAAAACACACAAAATAAAGAAAGCCTCTCAAGCTCTGACAATTATACTTGAGCATTATTTAGAGGGCAATATTCCGATTGAAGTGATGCCAGAGAACCTAGAACTTGAGGTAAAGCAGCTTAAGGTGAAAACCACCGAAATTGATGGTTTAGAGGCAGCCGTAGCCGAGCAACAAAAGGAATTTAATGATGAGATAAACTCGCTTAGAACAGAAATAGATGGGCTACGGCAAGCTCTTATTAATGCGGGATTATCATCTCTGCGAGAGAGGGTAGAGGACATACCCAGAGGCAAAATCAAATTCTCACATTCTGATCATGATGCTAAACAGGGGCTAACCAAGACTGACCTATGTGAGCGGATAAACATCAACGGCAGTCAAATCAATCAATGGGCAACGATGCTTAACCTCGACCCTGATGAGTACCTGTTTGAATTGACTGGCTGGAAGAAACCCCTGAACGCTCGGCGGTACTTCCCGGTGTTGGAGAATGAGCAAAAGCAAGCTGCGAAAACTAGCTAGTAGAAGGCGATCGCCGATCTTACGGTACATAAAATGGCAATTTCCAATACCAACAACATTATCTAGCACAGGGGTTCACAGTGTTAGGGTTTTGTCTATGACTCAATGCCGCAAGCGTCTAGACTCGCTTCTATACCCTCATTTAGTAAATGTTTTGGTATCGATACGTGATATCAAAAGAGGGCTATGCCCTTTTGGAAGAAGCTCTGCAAGGTGCATCTGGCATCACCGTGCCAACTACTTTTATTCCATTCTTTTTTCTAATTTCTGAATTGACTCAATCGCTTCCTGATGCTCTTTGTGCTTGGTCTGTTGTTGAAATAGGGAAGCAGCTTTGTGCAAATCGTCTATTGCCTGTTGATAATTTCCAATTAAAGTTTGGGCTAACGCACGATGGTTGTAAGCCTCTGCACAATTCGGGTCTAGTTCCAGTGCTTTGTCACAGTCGATAACTGCTGCTGAGGCATCTCCCACATGATGCCGACACAGACCGCGACAGGCATAGACTATTGCTATGTTACCTCCCAGGTCAATTGCTTGACTATAGCTACTGATTGCCTTGGAGTAATTTCTGGTGTGGTAATAAGTATCTCCAAAGGCCATATGAACCGAAATTTTCTTAGGATCTAGCTGCAAAGCTTGCTCACAATCAGACACAGCCGCTTCATAATTCCCCAGCGCGCAGTGTGCAGCAGCACGAAAAGTATACCCCGCTAAGATGCTTGGATTCAGTCTTAGAACCTGATTACAATCTTCTAGGCGTTGTTTATAATTGCCCATCAGCCCATACACAATGCCTCGATGTAAATAAGCAACTAGCATTTGGGAATTAAGTTTTAGGGCTTGCGTATAGTCAGCAATTGCTTCTGGGTACTTGCCCAATGCCCAATAAGCATCCGCCCGATGCCGATAAGTATCAGCATGATTTGGTAACAGACGGGCTACCTGGTCGTAATCGCTAATTGCACTTGGGTAATTCTTGAGGCGATAGCGGGCCAATCCTCTATTCAAATAGGCATCACAATTGCTGCTATCAAGACGTAGGGTTTGATAATAATCTGCAATTGCTTTTTGGAACTGATTTATATTGGCATAAGCCATGCCACGATAGAGACAAGCTTGGATATGTTTTGGATTGGCTTGAATTACCTGTGTGAAGACTAGTATCGCTCCCTGGTAGTCACCACGCTGATATTTTTCGATTCCCTGATTGAAGAGAAATTGAATATTCATAACTGCTAAACTGACGTGAGACTTTTTTAGCCCCAAGAAGTACTTAGATTTAGTTCGCCAGCGTCTCTTAAAATAAGGGACTTCCTGGCAACGGTAACGAAGACACTAATACTACAGGATGTAACTTTTTTTTGCCTGAGACATTGAGCAGCGGTGAGAAGCTTATAGATAATTCTTATTCTTAGTGTTCCCATTCTTGAGCAGCCAGGAATAATTCTGGAGAAAGTTTTTTTGTCAGCATCACAGAGGTAGTGAGGCAGTTCGTATCTCAAGCGTTCACCTCTTTTCGCCAAGAGGTAGACGAGCGCCTGGGGGAGTTCGCAGCTTGAGAGAGTCAGGTGAATCTCTTTGGCAGAAAGTGAAGCCAGACTATGAGGCAATTCGCTCCTCTTCGATGCGGGTGGTTTCCTATACCGCCTGTCAACTGGTGCCGTGATGTTTTTGGCGCGTCGCAGCATGAGTACAGCAATTTTCTTTCGCCTTCTTCAGCAGTTCTGGCTCAAGCCACCAACAGAAAACCCCGGTGATGAACCGAGGGCTAATGTCTGCTGTCTAGTTTCTGTCTAGATGTCTGTCTTGTCTGTCCCTTGCTGTACAAGGATTCTGTCTAATTCTGTCCGTTCTGTCCATCTGTCTGATTTTGAGCAATTTCGATAGTATTGGCATCAAGCCAGACGGCTAGACCATTCTCAACCAACTCATTAAACAGTCGCTTCAACTCCTCCGAACTGAACCGTTGACCTTTTACCTTAAAGTTGGGCTGTATCTCCTGTATGACTGCCGATGTTCTCCCTGTGCGTTGGAGGTATTGCAGCAGAGATTGGGCAACAGGTGTTAGGGATGGGGTAGGGCTAGAGTCTGCCTTGCCACCAATATTAATTTCTAGTTCATAGATGCGCTCTAAAGTGGCTTTATCAATGGGTGGTATTGGGTGAGATTCGGCTGCTGGTGTAGGGGAGCTAAAATCAGATATTTTTACGCTCATAGTCGGCAGATGAACATCAAGCCATTCGTTAGAACTATCGAGTTTTACCTTTGCTTTACCCGTTGATAAAGGCTGTAGTGTAACTGAATCTACTTCCGCCAAACATTCAACTTGGAGCATCTTAGAAACAAGATTATGTAATCCCTTAATGCCAAACAAACAAGTCTGGGTATTGTTGTGAGCAACCACCGTTAGGGGCATCTCTTGTTTACGGCTTTTAGTTAATGCCAGCTTCCCGAATTTGTCTAACAGTTCTGCATCTTTAATGAAGTCGCCGTATGTGGTGGCCTCCTCACAGATTAAAGACAAAGCTTTACCTTCTGCCCAAAGTTTCTGCCGCCATTGCGACTCACTCAATGATGAATTATTAAAGGTTTTTAACCGTGATTCCAGTTCCTCAACGTAATCGCGGATCTGCTGTTCAATATCATCCCAGGAGTGGTAACTTTCAACTCCTCGCCATTCACTACGGTTCGAGTCGGGATCAAGGACAATCACACGGTAGCCGGCTTGTTTTTTGAGTTGGATTACATAACGGGCTAGCCAAGATTTACCGCCCCCTTGGTTGCCCCAGATAAGGGCAGTTTGTTTAATTAGGTTTTGCACCCATGCCGTTTTATTGTCCTGTGGTGCAATCGCTCCAGGCTCAGATCCAGTAACCTTATCGTTAGGGTCAATCGTCCCCGCTAAAGTCTGACTTCCTTGTAAGTAAGGCGTTTTCATCTCACGAAGCTGCTTGATGTAATCTGCCTTCTGTTGCTCGGTCATCCCAGCCGTCTGCGCCTCGAAAAGTGCATCAGTCGCATCTAGCTGGGCAACTTGAATCTCAACGTCGGAGTAAATCTCAGCTTTGGTGATATCAACAGTGCGATCATTGGCTATCAAATCTAAATCGGCTTGCAGTTGGACTTCTGCGATCGCAACATCTCGGCAACTCTCTAGTAGCTCGGAACGTGCGGCCATCTCAGCTTTTGCTGCATCCCGTTTTTGGGCGATGTCTTCAAAAACTGCTCTCTGCTTCTCCTCATGCTGGCAATGGCGCAGCATCCAGCCAGCTAGCGCAAACCCCAGGAATCCGCCAAACGCCCACAACGGCTTATATGGGTTGGTCGCTTTCACCAGTCCGTTTACTCCCATCGCTGGGTCACGTACTATTTGGCGCGGCATTCCTTCTAGCTTCCACTGCTCCCAGTAATGGGGGGTCATGCGGAATGGTCTGTTATTCTTGTCCTGACATACCAATTTTTTCTGGGGAGTCCGAACGCAAAAATAAATGCGGTCGCTTGACTCCCCTTTCCAAGCCATTGCAGCCGAGCTTATTCCTACAGTTAAACTCAACCCAATGGCAACAGCTTTTTTATCCATTGGCAGACGACCAAACCACAACATTAAACCCGATTGTTGCGACTCGGATAACTGTTTATGTTTCTCACTTAAATAATTCATTTACTTCTCCTGCCACCAAATAGAAAAATCATTAATAGTGCTACGAATATCGCCACACCTGCACCATCCATCCAACTTGAAGATTCAGCAGTTTTTGGTTTATAAACCGACTCAATTGAAGTATTAGCAGTAATAGTAGAAGTTCTCGCTTCATTCCACTCCCCAATCGGTTCGGAAAGCGCACACAATAACGCTAACGATGCACTGCAACCAGTCATTAAATTAGTGACAAAATTATTGAACCCTTCACCTGTTGCAGTGGCAGTAAAGTACAAGTGTGCAGTACCCACAGCCAGGAACATTCCAACTGGGTGAACTTGCAACAGATGAAAGGTGAAAATTACTGCACTGTTTAGACAACTGCCAGCGACAATTTCACAGGCATTACCAGCACGTCTAAAAGTTCTACCTCTGTTGTTTTCTGGCAGTGGTGGTAACTGTTCGGGTTGTTTCTGCTGCTTAGTTGATTGTGGTGTTTGTGCCAGCCCTTCATGCAAAAAAGGGCTGACGCTATGAGGATCTTCATTTCGTTTCCTTACTAGCATCAGCCTTACCTAATTAATTGATTATCTGTCGCCTAATTTCTGCCACAAGTTACCCAACATTGCACCCCAACCACGAACTGTTCCCGTTGCAGAAACACTAGACGCTGGTGCATGATTTTGGGATTGAATTGGTATAACTTCCTGGGGTGTTTGGTTTGGTTCTAATGCTCGTGAGCCATACCTCGCACGGGCTAAAAGTTGTTGACGTTTCTCTCTTAATCCTGTTGTGATTGCTTGCCTTTCGGCTTGCACAACTTGTCTATTTTCTATCCCACTTATCTTGTTTTCATGTCTCCACAATTCGGCTTGTAAATCGTGGTGCAATTGTGCTGCCACTTCTGCAAGTCCGTGCTTACGTTTTTGGTCAATTCGCAGGAGGTCGGCTCTATCTTGGGCATCTATCTTACTCATCTCGCTGTCAAATTCAGCGTTAAGTTTACGGATTTTACCAATTGCACCTGCAACATGAGAGCCGTATTGTTTACGAAGTTCGACCCAGGTTACTTGTCCTTTAGTCAACTTCTCCATCGCCTCAAAGACCACCTTGGCATTGTCCAAAAATGGCTCTAATCGGTCACTCAACTCTTGGGCATTATTCGCATAGTCAGCAAACTGTTCGAGCTTGTTTATATCGGAGAGATAGCCCAAAATATCAGACTCAAACCCTCCCCATGCTTGCGCTTTTTCATCGATATGGGAACTATGACCAACTACCGGATTGCGTATTGCAAAGTCCATTGCGTTATTCTCCTAATAAGGTATGTTGTCGTAGTTGATATCACTCGACTCTTGGGGCAACTCATCCCAATAACCCATGTCTTCAAATCGGCTATAAATTCTCGTTGCTAATTGCCTTATGGGATCGTCAAAATCATCAGAAATTAAATCAAATCTGTTCTCACCAAATGCCAAGATATTTGCAATGTCCGCGTCAATCCCATTACCCAAGAATTGACCAAATGCAGCAGAGTATGGATGGTCATCAATGGTTGAATGAGTTGCTAAGAATTCCGTTCCTGTGAAAGGTGGGTAATCTTCACTCTCGAATATTGGTGTGGAGAGTGCCTCAATATCCGCCTCAATCATTGCTGCCCATTGTTCAGGATTTTCTGCTTTGAATTGCTGCTTTCTTAGGGCGGAATCAGTTAGCGGTGAACGTCCCCAATCGTTGGGATTTTTGTAGTCGAGTGCCATGCTGTTAAGATCCTTATGTACTTTTCGTTTTGCGGCGAGAGATACGTCCCGGAGTGGGGCGATTGCAATGATTGGTCGTCGGTGCAATCGCTTCATCATCAGTTCTCACAAAACTCAACAAGTTCAAAAACCTCCCTCTGCACTTGGTTTTGGCTTAATTCTTTTCTTCTGCCTTTCGAGTCATTGAATATGAAAAGGGCATTGACTCGACAATTAGAGCGATGACTGTAGCGGAGTTGTTGACCGCGAAATTCATAGAGGTGGTTACGCTGTAAGGCTGTCATTGAAAGCATAAGTTTGTCCCTCGACTTGGGAGTAGAACTCGATATTTAGGATTGCTTCGTGAATCTCCATCAAGGCTTGGACTGCATCGCCCATTTTTAGGTCATTCGATGTACTGAACTTTTCGGAGGCTTCGATTTGTTTGTAATTGGGAGATGCTTGCACAAACCTAAGAGTTTGTTCGCAACCGAGGATGATGGTCATGATTTCGGTTGTTGTTAGCGATGGTTGTGTCTTTTGGGTGTCTTGGTCGCTCATACAGCACTTTCCTTGACTTTGGGTTTTTATCACGCTTCTTCGCTATTCTTTCGCTTGAGAGTGATTTTGTAAGTCTCTCCGTTTGGCTTCAAAACAGTGTGTTGCTCTAAACCTAATTCGCTAGCTGCACTTAAAATCGGGCCGACATTTTCAGACGGTTCACCATGAAAGGTTGTCTCCCCTTTTTTACCTTTATCGAGGTTTCTAGAAATCATTTCTTTAAGCGCCTCAAACCCGGACTGTGACATAATTCCTCCTATTTTCTATACAATACTCTCGCCCGAACTACTGATGATGAGAGCTAGTCCCCTTCTGGGGTTGTGTCTGCATTATGTTTGGGATCTCACAACTTATTTCTTTTCCTTTGGGTTTTAACTGGTGCGGCTGGGGCTTCTGGCTGACTCGGTTTCTGAAGTACATAGCTGATGACCCCTGCACCTCCCACGGCTGCGGCGATAGTGAACATATTGTTACGACCGATGTACTGCACTCCGAAATAGCCAACTGCGATCGCTGCTGCTGTTGCTCCAATGCCTAAAACCGTGTTTCTGAATGTGGTTCTGCTCATGCTGCCCCTTTGAAATTAGTGACCATTGCGCTAAGTGCCGATTTATTTGGTTGTGTAGATTGCACTGTTTCGGGTTTGGGTGATGATTGCACATTGCCATGTTGAAAAATCAGCTTCTCTACACCTGCTGATAATGCTTGTGTCGGTGCATCTTGGGGTAAATCAAAAATCTTGCACAATTCAATTACTGCTAAGTAGGAGATGGTTATACGCCGAGATTCGTAATTCATTGATTAAGCTCCTCTTGCAATTTGAGTTAATAGTTTCAATCCCAAAGCATTGATGAATTGGGGATTGTTCAAGACCACAAAGCCTAAACCGGCTAAGTTTTGATCCACCACTGGCAAGGAAACACCCCCACCCCAGGCGACAAGGTATTTAGCACGGTCTAGATAATTGCCAGCAGTCACAAAGTTGGCAAATTTCTCAATCCTGTTACTCCACCACTGATCTAGGCATTGGCTGTACTCTGCCTCGAACTTCTTACCTGTGAGGTGGTTGCCTCCATAAGTGAAAGTGCCTTCAATAATTCCCTGGTTCACCAAGCTGGGCGAGTGCTTCACATCCTTGGACAGCAGGCTTACTCGGTCGTTTCGTTTGTCGAGAGCTTCTGCAATCATGGTGTGCAGTTCACCGGCTCCACCTTCAATCAAGTGACGGTCAATCACTGCGCCACTCCCGTTAAACACGGTAATCAACCAAGTGGATGAACCGATATCGAGTGCGATCGCTAATTCTGAGGGGTCTAGTACCAGGGATGCTTCACCGAATAAGCAGTGGGCAATGCTTCCGAATCCTTCTGGATAAATGCCTGTGACTACGATTTCAACTGTCTTGGTGACAATGGAACGAGTTACAGGGTGCAGATGCTCAAAGGTGTGAGTCCCTTCAACCCTGCATTTAATCTCAGTTGCCCAGCGTTCGGGGTTGTGATTGCTCAAACTAATTTCTAGCTTGACCCCATCGGGAATATTGAGAACTGCTAAGTCTGCAAGGATGCTTTCTAATGCCAGTTCTGCTTTTTTGGCTTTGTCCTCGTGCAGCAAGGTATGGTCACTTTGAGCTAGAGCCGCACTGCCCCAGAAGAATTGAACATCTTTTAAGTCCAGGCGTGAACCTTCTACATATCGAACCCATGCCCCATCTTTTGAGATGGTTTCGTGGTGCATGATGTTGCGGTTGCGAACAAGTGAGTATGCGGCTGGCATCATGATCGAAAAATCACCGATGATTGCCTTCCCATACCCTGCTCCTGAGTCTTTTCCGGCAATGAGGTCAGTTAGCCCTGATTTGGCTAACAAGTCTGCTTGAACTAGCCAATTTTTGGCATTGGAATATATAGCTGTCATGGTTCAGATGATTGTTAAAGTCTTTAATTGTAGGAATTAAAGCCCATTTTTAACAAAATAGACTCAAATCCAGTTATCCAGTTATTGGTTAGCCTTAACTTCACTTTCTGGCTTCACTTGCCTTTGTTTTGTGTCGTTTTCTGGCTTATAGTGTTATCATAACACTACATAACACCAGTGACAAGTAAGAGGTTTAGACTGAGAATAGGGTTATTCAAACACCAGACAGTGTTACGATGCCCACAGGAACTAGACTAAATATTTATTTCACTGATGAAGATGATTTAGCACTCTATGAATTGATAACTGCTGAAGCAAAAACTGAAAAACGCTCTATGAGTCAAATGGTAAAAATTCTTGCTTCCGAAGCGATCGCGGCAAGACACACAAAAACAAATAAATCAAAAAAGCAGGATGAAGATTAGGACGACCACTTTCAGTGGAACTTAGCCTAAGCAAGACACATTCCTTAGTAAAAATTAACTAGATAGTTTAGATGAGGATAAATTTGACACTGTAACGGATGAGAGATTAGTCAGCAGCCAAAACAATTTTTGATTTAGCCAATGTTGATCCAGAAAGACCTACCAAGCGATTTTCAACTCCCGCCGCACAATGAAGTGGCGTTAGAGATGATTAGGGAGGCGAAAGACTATGAATCCGCTTTGGCTCTAGCGGTTAGCGGTACAGCACTTGCTACAGGCAGCTTTATTACTCCAGTGGGCTGGGCAGCTTTTGCATTGGCTTACAAGCCATTGGTAAGAATTCAAAAACTTGCAAGGCTGGAAAAATTAACAACTTCGCTTTTGGATGAGTTTAAAAACCAAGGAATACAAGTCTTTCCGGTGCTGAAGATAGAAGATAAGAACCCTATCGACTTGTTTGTAAGATTTGAGCGAAAAATTCACCTGTTTATCTCCATTCGCTCAATAGGAGATAAGGAGATTGTCTACAACGAAGCCAGAGAGGTTTTGCAGATCAAGAGGAAAGACAAACATGGACTAAAAGTGTGGAACCCTTGCCCACTGCTTGAATTGGCAGATTACGAGAAGTGGTTGAGCAAGAACAGAGACTTGTTTGGGATGTCCTCAAGGGAAGCTACAAAAACGCCCTCAGCAAAAGTTTTGGTCTTATGGCCTCCCACCAAAGCGGCCGACGATCATAATTCACACCTTTATTCTGAAGTTGGAAGTATGAGAATTCTAGCTCTCAGAAGAAAAGGAACTGCATTTGTAATTCAACAGGAGGAAGTTACCGAGTTTATCAAGGCTTGGTTAGCCAAGTGCGAATAGGCTAAAAACTGAAAACCCCGCGTCCCGGTAGGACAGCGAGGTTTTCCAATGGAATTGGGGTATCTGGTTGTGCCAACCGCCGGATTAATATCCCTAATAGTAATCTTATCTTACATGATTGGAGTGTTAAGCCCTTGTTACACTGCACACCTAGCGACAAAAAGTAATTCAGGAATTTTAAGTAATTTTGTGCTTATATTTCTGAAAGGTTGTATTAGAAGATTACTGCCAAAGGATAGCTCCAATTCCTCCACCACACATCAAGGAGGAATTGCTCAATGTCACCATTACAACAATCTCATAACTCAGTATCGGCGCAATCAGCAGGCCAATCAGAAACTTTTTCTTCTGTAAAGACAAAACTTGAGTTGATTGAGAGTCGCATAATCAAGTTTGCGTTTAACGCAACTGGCACAAACAAAGACTGGGACTTTAAGAAGCTGGCTGGTAACTTCATTGATGTAGAAGGCACTCTAGCCGATGTTCAAGAACATATTAAAGCAGGTCACGCTATCTGTGCCGGACTGTTAAACGGTAAATGGCGCAGTAAGGCCAATATTATCGGTTCTCAGTGGCTACTACTCGACATTGATAATTCTAATATCGCCCGTGATGCTTATGACAAACCAATCAAGGACGAAAACGGGAATTACATCAAAGTTTACGATCACCAATTAACGATCGAAGAAGCCTTAGCCCATCCCTTCATTAAAAAACACTGTGCTTTAATTTACACCACTGCCAGTCACAGACCAGACTGGCATAAATTCCGGTTGGTTTTCCTTCTCCCCGAATATGTTCAGGGTGCTGATACTGTAGAAGCTTGTACGCGCTTCCTCATGCAGCAGTTACCGCATGATCCAGCTTGTAAAGACGCAAGCCGTGTTTTCTACGGCAGCACAGAAGCCGAATTCCCGCTAGTCAACCCTGAAGCCACTTTACCAGCAGAATGGATAAGTGAAGCGATTGCGATCGCGCAACAGGAACGTATTGAGTATCAGCTAAGAATCCAAGAAATTGAGTCACGGCGTAAAGAGTGGCGTGATATTTCCCTCGCTGAAGGCTGGGACATTGACCAGCTAATCCAGAACGCGCTTTCATTCATCCCACCACGTACCCCAGGAAGCGGCAACTATGACGAATGCCGTCAGGTGTTGATGGCACTGGTTAACCATTATGGGGCAACGGATGCGGAAATTATAGCCGAGCAGTGGTCTCCCAGCATCAAGGGTTCAACTTGGAACATTCGCGCCAAGATTCGCAGTTTTAGGCGTGGGGGAATCTCAATCGGTACACTGTTTCACATTGCCAAACAGTATGGTTTTCGGTTCCCGCAACGCCAGTATGAACCATACCAGCCCAAAGGAGTAATTAGCCGTGAACAGTGGGAGCTTGGGCGAGTTAGAGAGGACTTAAGCAGCTTCCAAAATTTATTAAAGCAAGCGATCGCTCCATTTTCTTCGATATTTAAAGGATTTAAAGCCCCACCAACACCAAAGCCCTTACCCGAAATTGACACGCCTTCGCCCAATGTAATTATTTACAAGCCCGGCAATATCCCGTACATAACTGAAGTTACAGGCAATATCTCTATCTCCTGCCAGCCAGAGGAACATATTACCGCTTGGGTAGAAGCTGTTTCTAAAGGCTGGACACAAATCTTAGATAATTCCCACCCTGGACTGGGCAAGTCTTACAACGCGGGGCAATTGACGGCGGGGCTATTCGGCGTTGATAAACTAATTTACCAGGATGCCAACCACAGAAACCCATCTACACTACCCATTGAGACGAATTTTGTTGACTTACCAGTGCGGCACAACGGCTTTAAACTAGATCCCACCCGCAAAACTCCTACAGGTGATGACTTTAAACTGTGGACTAAAGCGGGTGAGACTGCCGACACTGACGGCAATTGTCACAGGACTTACTTATTTAACGCCTTCCGCAACAAGAATTTTAGCAGCCTTGATTTTGAAGAGAGCGGTATTAGTCCCATCTGTGGCGGTTGTTCCCTTAAAAATCAGTGCCGTTTTGCCAGTGGTGACGGTTTTGGATTCCGCTTTCAAAAACGCAGTGCAATTCAAAATTATTCTGAACTCAGAGCGCACCCAGACTCTACACCAGTTACCTTAACTAATGCTGCTGACCAAACTTTCACTGTTGGGCGGTTATGGGAAGAAGCAGGCACACTCATCAAGCCCGTGCGCTCGGTTGATGTGAACCTTGGCGATTTTGAAACTACTGTCGGCAAACTGCTACTGTTAGAACCAAATCTTCTATCACAGCTGCAACCTGCACTCTTAGTTTTACACCAACTGTTAACTCAGCAAATTAAACCTACTGACCGCTACGGCTTTGATGATGCCAGCATCCGAGCGCTGCTGCCCCCTTTCCCCACAGGCTTAGATATCGAAGCAATTGGCCAAGCCTCAGAACCTGATTTAACTTTCTTAGAAGACTTGGACTCAATTGATATTACCCAAGATAAACAACTCAAAAAAAGCTCTGCGGCTCGTTATGCTGCCAAAAAGGTAGTTAAAGACAGCGCACGAACAGCCGGGAGGGAATTTCTTGACTTGCCTAATTACTGGTTGCCTGACTTTCTCGAAGCTTGGAAGGGTGACGGTAGTTTTCAATCTCAATGGGGTGTACTCAGCATTTACCGCCGAAACCCCAAACATACTGAATTGGCTAATTCTGCCCAATTTAATATTTATCTTGATGCCACTTTCAAATCCCAGCAGTTGAAATTGAAACTGGGCATCAGTGACCCCGTGTTAGTCATTGAGCAACAACGCCCAGACTACGGCAATTTAAAAGTCGTCAACGTCACTGGGCTAGGTAAACTGCCCAAAAATCGCTCTCTTCCACTTAGCGCTCGTGTTAATGCCCTCAAGGAAACCTTGAAAAAACTCTGCCCCAACCTTGGCATTATCGATTGGAAACAGATTGCAACCCAAGCTGAGGGCCGCACAGAATATGGTCACTTTGTCGATGGGCGTGGTGTTAATCGCTTTAGTGAGTGTGATGCGATCGCAAGTTTTGGCATTCCTTACCAAAACATCGGTGTTTTAGCAGCACAATATCAGGTGATGACTGGTGAACCAGTCAACCTGGAAGATAAAAACAGCGCTTTCCAAAAGTATCTCACAGACCTGATCCGTGCAGAAATCATCCAAGAAATTGGGCGATTACGCGCTCATCGTCGCCCCAATGTGGAGCTAACATTCTACTTCTGCGCTGACTATGACCTTAGTTTCCTTTTAAATGAATTACCAGGAGTGAAATTAGAGAGCTTTGATGCCTGCTCTCTATGCACCGAAGCGGGTAGCCGAGATCAGCAGACCGGACACGCCATCGTCAAAGCGTTCACCCAGCTTTGGCAGTCACACCAAAAAATTGGACAAAAGGCGATCGCCAAAATCATAGACACTACCCAAGGATGGGTGAGCCGATTTACCCAACGCTGGGGGGGCTGGCAGCACTTTAAAAAATTATTACTCTTGCTATTAGATAGTCTTAATAGCGGTAGTAATAAAAATTTGGCTGACTTAGACGACGATGAAAAGTGGCTAGCGCATACATACTTCCCGATGTTGATTGCTGAATCGGAGTCATCACCAGATCAATTGTTAGAGGGGGTGGCGGAAGTTGCCGAAGTTTTTAGTACTAGGGCGATGCGGCGAGTTTTACACGGATGTACCCCTCAAGTTAGGGCTGACTTGCTGATGACTTTCGTGAGTTGTTTGCCTACTGAAGTTTACTCAATTTCAGTTTCTTCAATCTCTGGGTCACTCGCAGAACCTGCGCTATCACCTTGAACAGTCATAAGAACTGATTCCAGACGATAACCAGCCTGCGCGTTTATAATATCCAGCTGCACCCACGTCTTCAAACACGTTGTCAAATTGGGGATGAGTTGACGGAAAAATCTTTCTCAGGCGTTCGCTGATTCCTGAAAGTTCTTGCTGAATTGCGATTAGTTCTTGAGTATCATCGTCCATACTTATTTACCACAAAGATAGCTGCCCCGGTGAAACATTTGATTTCCCACCCCTATGGTATAAAAGGTGACAAGCACTGCAAAGAGCTATAAGGTTGCCTCTATGGTTATTTGCTGGATTTCTGTCCCAATGATGAACCTGTAGGGTGTACACCCTGCGTTTTGAGCGTGTTATGTGTGATGTTTTTTCACCAGGGGGAATGCACTGTAACCCGCATTTTTGACAACGCCACTGGGCTTGTTGCTTAACTGAAGTGGCAATTTCTGACCAATTATCTGGGTATAGAGAATAGGTGAACGTCATCAGTCTAATTAAACTAAAGCTTTGAGAATTGTAATGCTTCTAGGGCTGGGCTACGGAAAGAAAAAATATTACTCCTGCTATTAGATAGTCTTAATAGCGGTAGTAATAAAAATTTGGCTGACTTAGACGACGATGAAAAGTGGTTAGCCCGTAAATACTTCCCGATGTTGATCACTGAATCGGAGTCATCACCAGATTACCTGTTAGAGTCAGTGGCAGAAGTTGCCCAAGTTGTTGGTACTAGGGCGATGCGCCGGGTTTTGCATTTTTGTGACATAAGAGTGAGGGTTGACCTGCCGATGACTTTCTTTCGTTGTTTGCCCACCGAAGTTTACTCAAATGAATCCATTCTAAGAGCCGTTGCCTCAATGCAACAGAGTTGTAACTTGACAGTGACGTTATAGAATTTATCGGTTTTCAATTACTACTGAACTAATTAGTAACAAAAGACACTCCAGTAACCAACTACAATTCTGGTTATATTAGACGAGACTGTTCAAAATTTTTTTGTTCTTGATTATCGAGCAAGCAGATTATCTATATGTCTGAACTTACAGACGGACTTGAATATATTTTAGATTGGTTAGAATCTACAAATCTGGAATTGTTTGATTGTTATAACCCCGGTTTAACTCGGCAGCAGATTGATAAAATAGTCAAAGATTTACCCTTTAAGTTATCTGAGGAAATCTATGAACTTTATCAATGGCGAAATGGAATAGCCGACCTTGGTTTTAACAATTATTATCCCCCAGTCGAATTTCTATTTCCCAATCAGTTATTTAGTAGTTTGCCCACTTCATTCAGTACTTTACAAGACTCTGTTTCAAATTATTATGATTTCTGGCAGTTTGAGCAATCAAACATGATGGATAAGCCATTTGATGATTATAAAGGCTGGGATCAGAAATGGTTTCCTATTGCTTTGTTTGAGAACAAAAGAATACTATATGTAGTTGGCGATATTGAGCCATCCCCAGTTTATTTTATTGATTTCATTTTTATTGAGAATCCATTAAGAGTCTATAAAAGTCTCACAAGTATGATATCTGTAATTGCAGAATGTTGTGAGTTGGGTTTATATCAACTCATACCAGATGAATCTGGAGAAGAAGATGACATGATAATACGAATAGATGAAGAAAAGCTGGAACTTGAAAAAGAGATATATCAAAAATATAACTCCTAATTACACGGAGTCAGCACCTGGAGAATTTTACTCTGTTGTTTAGAAATTTGACTATTCCATAACGATTTAATTAGGTAGGCTATATGTCTTTTTCTGGCGACGGCTGCTTTTCTTCACTTCACCTAATAAATACTTAATCCGACCACCACTCAAGTTAATGCCCAGTCCTTTCAACATCTCTGACACTTCATCGTAAGTATAGCCATACTTATCAGAGGTCAGCTTCTCAATGTACCGTCTCATTTTCCTGATGGCCTCTCTGTCCGATATATCCTCTCGTTCTTTTGGCTTCTGATCCTTCAGCAGATTGATGGCCTTATCAATCTTCTCTTTCGTAATTACTTCTGAATTCTGATTTTCACTCATGGTTATCTCGTGAATACCGATTAACTGATAATTATCGGCTATTTGAAATAATTTGTACCAATTGGTTTTCAAAATGCTAAAAAAATCGGCTATTCCGGCTACGCCGAATTACCTCTTCGCATCACGGCTACGCCTTATATTTTTTAGTGTGGCAGCTTCGCTGGTCTTCTTATTCAAGCTAATGCTAAAAAATCTGGCTATTACAGCTACGCTGAATCTAGACTTTTACTTAAAACAGCTACGCTGAATTATCGTTTCGTATTACAGCTACGCCGAACTATTATTTTGTGCGCTAGCTACGCTGAATCAGAGAATTTTCATATAGCAGCTACGCCGTTTTTATCTCCTCTATTGTGGCTACGCCGAACCAGAATTTATCTCCTGCTTGATTTGATTCAAATTCCGGCTACGCCGTTGCTATCCTCCCCTGTAAGTTGTAGGATGATCAGCAGTACGGCTACGCCTTTATACTCCTGCCTTCAGCCCCCTGCTGCCCCTCCGTACAGCCGTAGCATTTGACACCTCACCCACCCACCCACCCCGCATTTGGGCTAGAAGCCAGCCATGCCTCAAAGCTTACGCTTTGTCTCGCTGCGCTCGAACGGCAGACTGGTTCAAGTGGGGAAGCCCCCCTTGAAAAACCCCCCTCGCAATGTCCCTCAATCTTCTCGATTTATGGCGAATCGTAAGCAGTCAAAAGCTCTAGTCCGAAAGCATATTTTCCCAGTGAGATTAAGTGATATCGAACTGGATCTGCTGCGAATAAAATCACTTGATGCGGGAATGTCAGCAAGTGAACTAATGAGGCGTAATGCGTTGATGCGTCCATTACCAAAACGACTAAGTAAAATTAGCTTGCAAACATATTGGGAATTAGGACAAATCGGGAACAACCTAAACCAGCTTGTAAAGGCAACTAACACAGCCCTAAAAATTGGGCGAACTTTACCTGCTGATCCAGAACTGCTAAGAGAACTTTTAGAACTGCTGCATCAGTGTAGGCGAGACATTGCCTCGGATGATGTTGATGATGAAGATTCGGAAGAGGAAGAGGAATCCGATGATTGGGAAGCAGACTAAAGGCAGAGGTTTTCGCAAGCTGTTGGATTACTTGGAATCCCGCGAAGATGCCAAACTAATCGGCGGCAACATGAGCGGGAGAAATGCCCGTGAATTGGCGCGGGAGTTTAAGCTGTCGAGACAACTAAATTCTGATGCAGACCGAGTTGTTTATCATGTCTCACTGTCAGCAGCTAAGGGTGATAAATTAGATGATGAGAAGTGGAGCGAAATCGGCGATCGCTACATGAAAGAAATGGGCTTTGATGCCAATCAGTTTGTCATCTTTCGCCACCATAACACCGATGATGACCACATCCACATTGCAGCCAGCAGAATCAGGATGGATACAGGGCTAGTAGTGCATGATTCCTGGGATTATGTGCGCTCTGAGAAAGTTCTGCGCCAAATCGAGCAAGACTATGAGTTAGTGCAAGTCCAAGGCAGTAGAGAGAAACTGAATCGCACACCCAGCACAGGGCAAATCAGGCGTATCCGGCGAGAGCAAGAAGAATATTCATCGGGTAAGCGCGATACCCCACCAGAGCGCATCATTAAAGAGGAAGTTCAGCAGACGATTGATAGAGTCGGAGTTGATAATCCCCAAATGCCAATGCTGATTATGCGGTTGCAGCAAGCTGGCATTAGTGTAAGAACAGGTTTCACTAGAAATGGTAAGTCTAAAGGCATTTCTTATGAGAAAGATGGGCAAGCTTTTAGTGGTACACAGTTAGGCGCAGCTTATACATTCCCTGGTTTGCAAAAACATCGCGGTGTTGACTACCAACCAGAACGTGATGATGAGCCGATCAACGAATTGCTGCTAAAACCTGTTAAACCACTCCCAGTTGAGCAGTTAGAAAAACTCTTTCAAGATATTGAACGCAAACACCAACAGCCTCAGTTCACCCCACCACCAGAGGATAAAGTTGTTTGGCAAGTATTACACAAGTACTTAAGCGAGAAACGCTACATACCAGATTATATTTCGCAAGGATTACATAATAATCAGTTGCTTTACATGGATGAGCAACGAAAAATTTTGTTTATCAAGCGTAATTTAGATGGTGAAAAAACTGGTGCATTAGTTTGGTCAAAGCCTAGAGAAAATCATCGCGCTGTGGAGTACGACCAAAACACCTCTACACCTTATGGTTGGTTTTATCTGAGATTAGGAGGGCAACCAACGGACAAGGTAGAAAACGTCTTTTTGTGTTCTACACCGATTGATGCGATGTCAGCAGCCACCTACCTGATCTCAAGTTGCAAGGGACTACCACCAACTAGAACCATGTTGATGGTAGCTGATGACCCGAATAATTTACCTATGGAATTTCTCAAGAGTTTCAATAGGGTTGTCGTAGCATTCAATAATGATGAACAAGGGAATTTTGCCGCTAGGGACTTCCAAAGAATAAATTATTCCAAGAAAAACAATAGACAGGTTTTCTCAAGAATGATAATCATTTTAAGAGGGGGAGAAAAGGGGTTGCCGAGGGCAACCCC
>NZ_JACJSF010000087.1 GCF_014698035.1 Desmonostoc muscorum FACHB-395 | reverse complement strand
ATTTCCCAATTTGAATCAGTCTACTGTCTGCTTCTTTTGACCTCCAACTCTTTGATGTCAATGGGTTTTACTTTCTTGTAATTTGCGATCACCCTGTGGTCGATTACGAGAATTTTATCCTAAAACAGGTTGGCAAAATTGTTGGAGATTGTGACAAATTAGTAACTTGGTATAAACCTCAAATCTGCCCTAATGATTTAGCAATGATGAATTTAATGCTCTATCACAAATCATAATCTTACAAGATATTTAATTTTTCTCAAATAGTTATTTCTGAATTTATTCCAATAATATTTATGCTCAAAAGTGGCTTTTCTAGACTTAATTTGATCAAATAATACTAAAAAACACCTAAAATATTTGATATTACTAGGTTTCGCTAAAATAGAATCAAAGATTTAATAAAAACATGATTCCTGATTATTGAATCCTCTACTATGTAAAGATTTAACCTAATATCAAGTATTAATTTTCTATAGCTAGTCTGGAAGAGCCTCAAAAGTTTAAGCTGAATAAGAAATCAAAATGAATTATCAAGGCTTTTAAGCACATTCACCTAAACGAAGTAGGTATTTTCAGAATAGTGGAATAAGTTCCTAATTTTCGTACTTTAGGAAATCTTTTATGAAGAAGGGGAAGGGGGAAAGGTAAAAACCTCGCCCCTTGTGGGCGAAATAATCCAAATTTTATGGGGGAGGTAAAAACCTCGCCCCTTGTGGGCGACCTGTTCATCCCTTTCCCCTTTCCCCTTTAACCTTTTCCCTTTTATAAATTGCCTAAGCCAAAAGTATTTCAGTTTTTATTAGTGTTATTCGCATTAGCACTATTTTTTAATGCTCTTTTTTTGGCAAAGGTATTCCCTGGTTGCAAAGTAATTTCACGTCCTTGCAGAGTGAGTACTCCACGTCCTTCGATTACAGTCACCGAAATATGCCGAGAAGCAGTATGCTCAGGCAGTTTTGTTCCGTCTGTGAGACAGAGTAAAGAGAAACTGTTTTATTCATCTTGTACTAACGCTTTGCGAGTCACTCCGGGTTTCGTGTAATTTGCCAATTACCGCAGATTAGCTGGCATTTCAGTATTATTTTTTGATGGGTACACCATGATTTATCTCCTGTCATTTCAACAAGAAAGGCAGAGGGCAGGAGGCAGGAGGCAGGAGGCAGAAGGAATACTGTTTTCGCCCTCTGCCCGTGATCGCTAGGAAACATGTTCTTACGTCCCCCACCATAATCTCTGATTTGGTGGCCAAGAACTGGGCGGGGTTAAAGCCCCGTTCAAATTCTTCCCTTCTGCCTTCTTTACGGTTTATTACAATTCTCTAACAGCGCACAAAGCGATATAGCCCAAGTCTTGTTGGTGCTGAGTGAAGACTCGTCGCATCATTAGAATGCGATCGCGGATCAGAGGCTGAGTCAAAATATTCCAAACAATCTGAACCGTCTGAATTACTCCTTCATCTCTCAGTACCTGAATCGGCTCAAGCAATCTCATTGCACCAATTTGCCGCTGGGTTACTGTTAGCCCTAATTGAGCGAAGGTGTTGATCCAGTCTCGTTCCGGCAGTGGCGTAGCATTCACACGAGTCACTTGTGTCAGGTCTGGCCGAAGTGATTCTAAATGGTCACGCGCTAGCAGTTCATGGCTGAGAAATTTGCCGCCGACTTTAAGCCGATCACGCACACCTGTCAGAATTTTGGCTTTGCCAGCAGACGTTTGCATAGTGAGAATGGCTTCTGCTAACACATAGTCAAACGATGCAGAAATGGTTTTTAGCTGAAAAATATTGCCTTGAATAAACTCAACCCGATGATCTAAGCCAGCCGATCGCGCTTTGACTTGGGCGATCGCAACTCGATCAGGATCTCTTTCAATACCAACAACTTGGACATTGTAGCGTTTTGCTAGAGCAATCGCGCTATTTCCTAAACCAGAAGCGAGTTCCAGAACAGTTTCACCAGGTTGGAAATTCGCCCATTCAAAGAGCTGTTCGGTGGCGGCACGTCCACCCGGACGGAGAACGGTTTTACCCGCAGCCGCCAGGACAACATGACTTGGTGCTGTTGTCAGATTGACAGTAGTTTGTGTCATCGTTCGGTTAATAATTCTCCTGTATTGCTATTTGAAACAGCTTTTAATTGCTTAAGTACGCACAACTGTAGATTTCGATCAAAGATTCCAACGGTTGTAGAAGCTTGTCGATGATTAAATCATCATATTTAAATATTTAAGAGTGCCGCGATCGCTGTTCCAGAAACATCGCCACCATTTTTAGCTGTCGCGGCATCTGGGCTAGCATCTTCGTTTTCACATAACGGAGCAGATGAGCAATCTCTTCGTCAAAGTTGTCAAAGTAGAGTTAAGTAATTTGGGTTGAGGTTGACATTTTTAAACCTCCAGTTGGGTTAATACTTCAGAAAAGACAGGTACTGTTGTCCAACAGTGGCAACAAAACCAGCAAATTTCATGGTGCTGGATATACAGCGCTTCCGGCTATTATGCAATACAGTTTTTCTCCTTGCCCTCTCCTATCAAAGCTTTCAGATTTGAGGATGTACCTCATAGCTGCCGTAAGTGCTGTATCGAAGTAATGGGTAAGAGCAATATAGACAGTCATACACGATCGTTAACTCTTTTATTGCTTACGGAAACACGATTTTAGGAGCAACTGCATGTCCTAGATGAAGATAGGCAGCCGATCTCAACACGATTTCGGAGTAGAGAACCTTTTGAATCTCCAGGCTGGGAACTCGTCTTGCGGTGAAGTTATAAGCTACAATTTCCCCTGCCAAACTGAAATCACTGTCCGTCAAGTAGTGGTCATAGTCGTGCATTCCCTGGAAAATAAACCCATAAATTGGATTGGGATAGACAGAAGAATCATAACTATCCGCAGAAACCCAAAGATGACTTTGCTCAATATCAGCAAACATCGCTTCAGGATTGTCATATCGCATGTAATCGGAAAACTGTAGATTCAAAGGCAGTTGATGGAACTCATCCATCAGCCAGTCACAGAGTTGGGCGATAGCTTGATCAGAAATTTGGGCTGGCTTGCCTTCTATATAGAGTTGGGCGAGTGTTTCTACTTTATATGAGGTTGTCTTTACTTTTGTAAGAGTCATATCGCTACCCTCGTTCCCTTGATTACCTTTACTCTGACAGTTTCTATCAACAACTTCTTTGATCTAGCTCATAGTTGGAAGAGATTACAGCTTGGACTCTTGCTTCAACTAAGGAGCAGCCTAAACCGAGCGGAATGACTTTACTCGCTTCAACTCTGGAGGCTCCTAAACTTGTTGAGCATGAGGAGTCAGAATCTTAGATGAGTAGTCTGTACCGCTCAACATTAATTCAGTCACGACTGTATACGCCTCGATCCATGCCTGCTCAGTATTCGGTGTCCAGGTACTTCCCAAGTAAATCGAAAACGTTTTTAACAACGTACTACCTACCATTGGATAATGTTCAGGCAGCACGCCATACTTAACATGTCGAGTTCCTAGTCCCTGAAGTGCGTTAGACAAAACGTCGGGGTTGCGGAGATTTTCTACAACCATAACAAGTGATTTGAAAAGTTGCTTGGCTTGCTTTCCCATGTGAGTATTAGCAAACAATGGCTTGACCTCTGGATAGTCCGCAAACAAAGTTTTATAGAAGTGAGCCATAAACTCGGTTTCCTGGGGTTTAATCTGCAAAAAACTGGATTCCAACAATTCAATGTTTAAAGACATATATTCAGTTCCTCTTGTTTTCTGTTTATAGTTTGCTAAATTCCTGTGAATCCCTTTATGAGCTAGCTCATAAAAGCGTTTAAACATGGGAAAAATTTAGATTGGAGAAGAAAATGATCGGATTGCTTGATTAGGGTGGCAGGGCAATGCAAGTTACGATTGAACAATTGCGGCAAATTTCACTTTTTTGTGGACTCGATCTAGATCGGCTTGTCCAGTTGCGAACTCATGCTGTCGTGAAACAGTATTTGCGGGGAGAAATTATTCTGTATGAGGGCGATCGCAGAAGGAACAGGTGTAACGAAACATGGATTACAGTTGCGATCATATTTGCCCTACTACCAGATTGTCCGCAGCATCGGGATTACGTATGAAGAATGTGTACGACTATTCAAGCAGATTCAGGTAGTTGTCATTTACGAGCGAGGCGGTAAGATTCTGGTGTTAGACCAAATGAAGTTAGATGCGATCGCCAAGGGGCAAACGATGTAAATACGCAAGGTAAAAAATTTTGTGAGTCGTATTTTGCTGAGTGATCTGCTATTTTGCTACTGCTTGAATTTAAGTGAATCTACAACTGATTTACAGGCTCTACAATTAGCGCTGTTGCGACCGAGCAACATGCTGTCCATGAATGCTAACTGTGTAAGGAACAAGATAGGTTACAAGTCCAGCAAGCCAACGATTGCGGTTCATTTTTCCCTCTAGAACAGCTGCCCCATGATTCAGGATAAATAGGGTTGTTCCAACGACTAAGGCAACACGAATTGCAGTTGGCTTCAAGGAGGGGTCAGTCCAAACTGCATAGAACTGATTAATCGTCTTCATCCTTGTAGGTTCCTAATATTCATAAGGTAGAAGAGACGGTGATTCCAAAAGGTTAATTAATGTGCTGCTCAAGCACTGCGATTTGATCTTTTGCCGAAATTTTTGGTGGCTATCTTGGGCTAGCCACCGCCTCTTGAGGCACGCGCTGTTAGCTTGCAATTGCCGCCGATACTTGCTGTGAAACGCGACCTTTGGCTTTTATTAAATCGGCTGCTTTTTCGCCGATCATAATGGTGGGCGCGTTCGTATGCCCCGTGGTTAGCTTTGGCATAATTGATGCGTCAACGACACGCAACCCCTTAACCCCATGTACCCGAAGTTCATGGTCTACAACTGCCATTGAGTCAGTACCCATTTGACAAGTACCAACTGGATGATACACCGTACCGCAGGTTTCCCGGATATAGGCTTCGAGTGCTGCATCGCTAGTCACGTCGGCACCCGGCGCGATTTCTTTGCCTCGAAACTCATCAAAGGCACTTGTATGAAACAATTTGCGGATTAATTTAACTCCCTCAATGAGCTTTTGGACATCAGATTGACTTTGCAGATAGTTCATCTGAATGATCGGTGTGTCTTTGGGGTCAAGCGATTGCAACTTGACACTGCCAATATTTTGGGGGTGGGTCAAAGTGACTAAACCTGTAAATCCCAAACTAGAGTGAGCATAGCCAGGAGGTGCGAACAGAATGGGGCCGAAGATCAGTTCTAAATCTGGTGCAGTGTCTAGATTACCCTCGCTATGTAAAAATAATCCAGATTCAGCAATGCCATTACTAGTAATTGCAGTATGCAAATCAACAGTTGCCTCGTATGGCACAGGAACAACAACGTGGTCTTGGAGGTTTTGACCAACCCCTGGCAGATTAGCTACGAGTTCAATCCCCAAGGCTTGTAATTGTTCTGCATCCCCAATACCCGACAGCATTAGCAGTTTGGGCGAATCGAACGCGCCCGCACTTAAAATCACTTCGGAGTTGATCCTGGCTTGGTTTAGCGTTCTTTCGTGTAGATATTCCACTCCAACAGTGCAGGTACTCTCAAACAACAATCGAGTTACCAACGCGCCTGTTATTGTTGTTAAATTGGGACGCTGGAGAATGGGCACTAGAAATGCCGCAGCAGCACTGTGTCTTTTCCCATCCTTGACTGTCAACTGAAAAGGCCCCGCTCCTGACTGCTGCATTCCGTTGAAATCAGGATTGTGGTCATATCCTAGTGCCACCGCAGCGTCTACAAATCGCTGGGATATTGTAGTAGGGGAAATGAAATCGGTGACACTCAACTCGCCATCAACAGCGTGGTATTTAGAAGCACCGCGTTGCTGATTTTCAGATTTCTTGAAATAGGGCAACACATCTTGGTAACTCCAACCGGGATTACCTAATTCCTGCCAGTGGTCATAATCGTGAGGATTACCTCGGATATACATTAAGAAATTAATCGAACTGCTACCCCCCAAAACTTTGCCACGGGGACAAAAGATTTTGCGGTTATTTAGGTAGGGTTCTGGTTGGGAGAAATATCCCCAGTCCACCTCAGTGCCTAATAGATTTGTGCATTCTAACGGAATCTGAATCTCTGGTTTTGTATCTGGATTACCTGCTTCGAGTAATAACACAGTTGTATCAGGGTCTTCTGTCAAACGATTGGCAATTACGCAGCCTGCTGAACCTGCACCAATCACAATGTAGTCATATTGAGTCATGAAATTCTCCTGTCCCTTTGCTGTTTTTCGGTAAATAAAATTGCTAGTACGACAAAACTTTTAAAGAAAATTTTTCATTATTATTTTTGCCATCCCAAAATATTGATGAAAAAGTTTCTAACTTTTAGAGCGTTAAAAGGTTGAGAGGATGTTGTATAAACTTCTCCTGTATGCGTCTTCTCCACAAAATAGGTGACTCCCCGATAAATTAATTGATAAGCTACTCGTGGTGTAGAAACTTCCGCAGGCTCGATATTCGGGTCAACACGATAGGTTTGCCCACGATAGGTTAGGTTATAAGCAGAACCTTGATAATGAACTGGTGCAAATGGTCGTATTGCTCTTTTAGCCGCTTCTCTTGAGTTATATTCGTAACTAAGTCCGCGATAGTAAAGTTTCATTTTTTGCTCACAATTTACTTATTTTTACAGGTAATCACATACCTATTTGGTGTTTGCTTAATTGGTGCAGGTTTCATTCTGGGTTTAACTGTGGGATAGCAAGAGACATATACCGTAGAGTTATCTGTCCAAGTGAGTAAATAAGATTTGTCGCTAAGTTTAGTCAATGCTGGTGAAATATTTGATGCAGTAGCCGCAGCTTTGAAGTTAATTTGAGAAAATGCAGCGATTCCCACAGCAGAAGCACCAATAAGTAAACTAATGTTTCTTATCCAGGTTGTTGATAGTTTCATCCAAATTTCTCCTGACAAATTAAGCGTTTTGAGTTTTAATTCTGTTTTCTGTTCATTTCCCTTACGTTTGAGCAGAAAAGGCTTTTCACCATAGTTTTTACTCAGCTAGATACGCCAGTTCAAGCAAATCCAGGCGATTAACTAATTGGACAAAATTAAATTCATTCATGGAGACAGGTAACAGAGATCAGTCTGGTTTATCTGTGATGGGCGATCGCGTAGCGTCTTGGAGAGAAGCTTCGCCTTCTCCTGTCAGAGACGCTCTGCGAACGGCGATCGCAGCGATCGCTTCAAAAACTGTATGGGGACTTTTGAAGGTTAGCCGCGCTTCTGGTTTCTGGAGTGCCACCATTGTTTTCACATGTTCGCATTCATCATCACGGATGTTCACGAACACGTCGTATAGATTATCTACCTTGGGACGGCGAAATTCATGGTCTGGTGCAGTTTGAACTTCATCAAACATATAGAGATCACCATCACGATAGAAGTTGATTGCGACTTGGGGCGCTCTTTGAGCTTTCAGTTGGGCTTCATAGGTTTTCAAGTATTCGTCATAGGTATGGTAGGCATGACCTTCAATCAGTTCCATCAGGTAGTAGGCGTAAGAGGGAAACAGCATATAAATCAGGACGACCACCCAGTAATAAGCTACAGCTATATGTTGAGCAATGAAGCGATCAATCCAGTAGCGATCGCCACCTAGTGATTCCATAATCAACAGATGATGTAATTCGTTCCAGGTTTCAGCAAAGTGAAGTTTCAACAAGTCAGCTTTGCGCCAGTAACCCAGCGTCTCGTAAAGATGCAGCACCGAGAGATAGGAAAAATAAGGAACGCGAGCGATCGTTTCCAGCACATAAAACCGGGGGTAAGAACGATTTCCGTAGACGAAATCGACAATAAATACAAAAAAACTGACGATCGCTTGAATCAAAACTTTCATGGTGAATTCCTCTAAAATCAGAACACTTTCCTGATTTGCCGATTCCAAGATCCGATAGACGTAGGTTTGGTTTAATGCGTCAACCCAACGCCCATAAGGGTTAACGATCGCTTAACCAACGTATAAATAATTAAGGTTAATGAACTTTACTTGAAGCTTCTGCCTTTGCTGCTTCAATAATCAGATTTGCTACTTCCGCAGGATGTGAAACCATTGAGGCATGGCTTGATGGTAATGAAATGACCGTTGCCCCGATACGCTTCGCCATAAAACGCTCTAGTTCTGGTGAAATCATGCGATCGTTATCAGATACTTGATACCACGATCGCTTGGACTTCCAGGCTGGTTTGGCTACTTTCTCGTCAAAATTCTTAATTGCGATCGGCTTTTGTACAGCAGCCATCACACGTGCTTGAACAGTTTCAACATCCTGAGCAAATGCCTCTTGAAACGTATCAGGATCAACCTGAAGGAACTGATTATTATAAACAGGACGGACATGGGAAGAACCTAATGGGGTGGGGAAACGCCCATTTAAATCGCCGAGGCTTTCTCCTGTATCAGGTGCATAAGCTGCAATGTACACTAATCCAATAACATTTGGTGCATTGGCTCCAGCAACTGTAATGACTGCACCTCCATAGGAATGACCGACGAGAATTGTCGGATCTGTCTGAGCTGCAAGAACTTGCTCTACTACAGCAACGTCGTTTGCAAGGGAGGTGAGCGGAATCTGCACTGCCGTAACGCGAAAGCCTTTGTCTTGCAGTAGTGGGATCACCTTGCTCCAACTTGAACTGTCGGCAAAGGCTCCATGCACCAGAACGATATTTTTAGCAACCATTTTAGTCTCCTTCGTTTGATGTGAATGCTTCTGAGGTTTTGCAAGTGCAATCAGTGGGGTAGTAGTAAAACCTAAACCTATGAAAATTCCTACATTCAATAATCTTCGACGTGTAAATAAGTTATTCTTCATTAATCACTCCTCACTTTGGTCTGCACGATCTTTGTTCTGAAATGAGGTTTGCAGATGAGCTTCTAGAAACCACAACCGCTTGTCTATTGCCCGTGAAATCTCAATAAAGAGATCGTTGGTATCCATGTCACCCAGATCATTTGTTTTATCAATATTTTTACGGAGGGATTTGGCGTAAATTGCCAAGCGATCGGCAAGTGCAATGACATGATCTATGCCATCAACAGCATCGAAGGGATACTCAGGCAGTTCCGATTCTTTGGCAGCAATCCGAGCGGTTCCCAGTGCTTTTTCCCCCAATGTTGCGATCCGTTCGGCAATCAAATCAATAAATTCTTCAACTTCGGAAGCAATTTCATCAAACAGTAGATGCAGTTGATAAAAGTCTTTACCTTTGACGTTCCAGTGAGCATATTTGATCTGGATCTTCAAGTCGATCGCAGTTGACAAGCTTTGATTAAGTAACGTATTTACTTGCGATCGGATTTCTACAGGAATATCAATTCGGGTTGAGTAAACGAATGATTTAGTATCATTTGTCTTAGTTGTTGCAGCCATAAGTTCTACTCCCAATATGTTGTTTTGCAATGAGTTAGGACTTACGCAGAGATAACTAAAAAACGTAGATGCGGAGCGGCTTGCCGCAAGCTACCACAGAGACACAGAGAACATGGAGGAATAAGAATTTGAAACGTATTTTGCGTAAGTCCTGTGAGTAAAAGTTTAGGGAAACACAAGTTTAGATAGAGGTGAATGACCGAAGTAAATATGAGCAGACAATTTCAACACAATTTCGGAGTAGAGAATTTTTTGAATCTCTAAACTGAGGACTCGATTTACAAGTGTGCAGTAAGCAGTGATTTCTCCTTCAAGGCTAAAGTCAGCATCCGCTACCTCTACTTTGGATGCCATTGAAATCACATTTGAGCAAATTACTGATTTGAAACTTTCGAGATATTACTTCCAATACGGTTCGGATAAGCATTTTTCACTTTCCTTGTGGTCTGGGTAAAGGGGAAAGGATGTATTCAAAACATGAGTCCCTTTCCCCTTTGCCCTTTAACCGAACCGTATTGATATTACTTCTGCCAGTAGTTATTAGCAGCTGCGATCGTGGCAAACTCTGTTGCAACTGTCTGTCCAACTTCAATCAGCATCATGGCATCATTACCATATACGTCTCGCAGTTGGTTGCGTTTTTCTTCATCAGGCTGAGTCAGTTTAATAATTAGCCGTGCCATTTTGACTGCCAGTTGTCGTCCTGCTTCTGGTGTTTCAGTCAATAGTGAGTTATTGGGAACCAATGTAACTTCGGGTGGTCTTACAACAGGTGAATTGGTCGATGCTATTACATTATCCATGTCAAAATTTCCTGAATTAATGTTTACTTGAGAACAATTTCGATTCCACGGCAACAACTAAAGCAAAAGCTTAAAGTTTATGAATCTAACTTTTGTATTACTACCAACAAAGATATTCACAGCCCATTCTTAATTAACTACTTGAGCTTAATTGACTACGGGTACTTCAGATTTAAGAGGAACTGGAGCATAAACAACATGGACGGAACAAGGAGCATGGTGAAACACATAATTACTCACGCTGCCTAAAATCAATTCATTCAAACCAGAATGTCCTCGACGACCGATCGCGATTAAGTCAGCGCCCCAAGTTCGAGCAAGTTCACAGATATTCCGGCTGGGATTGCCAGAATTTTGGGTGAATTCAGTACTCACCCCGGCATTGGTTGCTAACTCTGTGTACGATCGCAATAATTTGAAACCCTCTTCTTCGTAACTTTGCCACTGCTTCCAATAATTCTCTAGAAGTTCTCCATTCAATGGGTGGTATTCGAGAGTAAGCAGTGTAGGTGTTTGGGGGCTATCCTTTTCTTCACTAGATAGGATATGCAACAACATCAGGCTTGCTTTAGTTGCCTTTGCTAGAGTAAGCGCTTCATCAAAAACAGCATTACCATTTGCGGAACGGTCAATTGCAGCTAGAATCTTGCTAAACATAAAATCTCCTGAATCAAACAAATCAAAGAATTTTTAAACCATATTGAGCAATCTTCATCTTTAATTTCTTGTAAATAAAAAACTTCAACAAAGATCGTTCATTAATGGCAGTAGGAACGCAGATACTCTTTTGGACTTGTGTTTAGCGCCTAGTAGAAAAAAATCTAGCCTTTTGTCAATCGCCCTGAAACGAGACGTTTTTCTCAACGGACTCACGGCTTATATGCAGATGATTAGCGGGAAAATCAGGATCGGGATAGCCAACGGCTAAACCACAAATGATTAATAATTCCGGTGAGATGTTCAATTCATTGCGGATGATTTCGGGATAAGTCGCTAGCGAAACTTCTACGCAGGTGCCAATGCCACGAGCGGTTAGACTTAACACCAGCGTTTGTAAATACATCCCCACACTTAAAGCATCAGCAACGCCCAAATCTTGGTGCATACAGACAATAGCAACCATTGGTGCGCCAAAAAATTCGTAATTACGCAGAACCGCCAACTGTCTGTTCGCTTTATCGTCACGAGTAATCCCCATCGCCCCATAGACTTGCGCTCCCAGTTCCTGGCGATAATACTGGAAGGCGGAAGGCAGAGGAGAGACGTTGGGCTGCTGCTTGGCTTGGTTTAGCAAAGCCTCTTGCAAGCGATCGCGGCATCCGCCTTGGGCAAACACCAACCGCCACGGCTGAATGTTTGAATTCGACGGTGCTAGCTGCGCTAGAGCCAGGGCTTCATCGAGCAAAGCCCGTGGCACTGGTTGGGATAAGAATTTCCGTGTTGAGTGGCGGTCTTTAATAGTTTGGTCGAGATCAAACATATTTTATCAACCCTATGAGAAATAAATGCGATCGCTTCCAGCGGGCGCTCCGCGCCATCGCTCAATCGGACAGCAGTTATGCGCTGAACCCTCCGTCAATCATCAGGTTTGCGCCGGTGATGTAACCGGACTCAGGGCTGGCTAGATAAGCAACCAGCCCTGCAACCTCTTCAACCGTACCGTAGCGGGCTACCGCAATGTGCTTTTTGAGCATCTCGGCAAACTCCCCCTCCGAGGGATTCATCTCTGTAGCGATCGGCCCGGGCTGCACGTTGTTGATCGTAATCCCGCGTGGGCCAAGGTCACGCGACAGTCCTTGCACAAGCCCTTGCAGAGCAGATTTACTCATGGCATATACACCGCCACCAGGAAATGGCATACGTTCGGCGTTGGTGCTGCCGATGTTGATGATGCGTCCGCCCTCTTTCATGTGCTTGACTGCGGCTTGCGTCGCCACAAACACGGCACGCACGTTAATGGCAAAGGTTCGATCGAAGTCCGCCAGCGTGAAATCGTCGATTGGGCCGATTGCCAGTACACCCGCATTGTTGACGAGAATATCAATGCTGCCTAATTTGTTCACAGTGTCTTCAACAGCCGCGACTACCGCGCTGGCATCGGCACTGTCGGCTTGGATAGCAAGAGCTTGGACACCTAGCGCCTGCACTGCCTGCACAATTTCGTTCGCGCGATCGGGTGAGCTGGTATATGTGAAGGCGACATCAGCGCCAACACTAGCTAAACGCTTGACGATCGCTGCCCCGATACCGCGACTGCCTCCGGTAATGAGTGCGCGTTTATTCTTGAGCGTGTGGTTCATGTTCGATACCGTGCGATGAGAAATTGGATAATTCAGTGCGTATTTCTAATGAAAGAAAAATGCTCTAAATTGGGAGCAAGCAGGTAAACAATAACAGATGATGGTTAAAATTATCGAAACAATTCATATAACCTTTTCTGGTTGCTGAAAGGTTTTCAATGCCCAGATGCCAATCCAACAGCCGAATCCATCCACAATTAATGTCAGAATGGCTGTGATTTGGAATAGCAGACCCCAACCTTCAAAGGAAACTTGAGAAACATGATCGGGGGTAATTACGATCAAATGATTGTAGATTCCAAAAAGAACTGATGCTGCCATTGAAAAGAGCAAGAGCCAGCTACCAATGCGGTAAAACTGTGTCCAAAGTAAAACGACTGCAATGATGGGAATTGCATAAATCACAATACCCACAAATAAACTCTGAAGTATTGAGAGGGGAACTGGGATTTCCACATGCGCTAAACCATGCAGTCCGTGTACGATTGCATGGATGACCACGAGCGCTGTTCCATATTGAGCAATCTTCATCTTTCTTCTCCCCTAAATTTTTAACTGGCATGAGCCACGGCGGTGTCCACCATCCATTCCAAGGGTCGAGGCTGAAAATTTAATTCGCGTTTTGCCAAAGCATTCGATGCACCTCGCATCTGAGTACCATAATAGACAGCATCCGCACCACTAATTCGCAGAGCATCCTCAACCGATACCTGGGGAGGTGGTGGAGCATTGAGCCATTGAGCATAAGCAGAAAGCCACTGGCGCACTGTTACGGGTTTATCGTCCGTAATCAGGTAAATGCCTGGATTGCCTCGTTCTGCTGCTGCAACTGTGGCGATCACTGCATCTTCAATATGAATCCACGACCATACACCTTCCCCATTCCCAACGATCGGGAACTGTTGCTGTCGCACCTGTTGGGCAACATCGCCATCGGGGGCAAACCAAGTACCGGGCCCGTAAAGGAAGCCATAACGCAGAGCAATCCCTTCTAGCTTGGGCACTTCGAGTAAGTGACGTTCGACTTCAGTGACTATGTGTGCATCTGCTGCAACCGCAGGCGAGGCATCAAAAGCTAATGGCGTTTCTTCGTCTGCCAAGCCTGCACCGGGAATCGCCCAAAATGCGATTGACTGCCTCAGATAACGGCGCACACCAGCCGCTTGCGCTGCCGCCAGCACATTGGCACCCCCTTCTCGACGGATGCGGGTGTTCAGGGCTGATGCTGCACTCATCGACTCGCTAGTATAGGTTTTGGGCAGGGAAGTGAGTTGTTCTATCACTACTTCCGGCTGAGTGCGGGTGATGGCAGCTTTAACCGCATCTGCATCGAACACATCTGCGATCGCCAATTCCACGCCTTGTTCAGCTAAAGTTTTTGCTTTTTCTAGAGAACGTGTCAATGCAACTACTTCATGTCCTTGCGCTAGCAGTTGCGCGATTAGGGGATGACCGATTGCTCCCGTTGCGCCTGCAACAAAAATCTTCATTTGTGAACCTCCTGTTGAAACCTGCGAAATATTTGAGAATCGCTAGTTGCGAGAATATGAGTTTCTCTCCTTGAAATAGCGATCGCCAGCCGACTGATGAACTTGAGTAATATGATTTCTCCTTGATAGATAATAGGAACGCGTAGTATCACTTCAGCAGTAGTGACGAAGGATTTCCCCACTTACCACTGAATACGAATTGATCCAGCGGTTTGCGTTGCCTTGGCGATAGATCGCGTTCCTTGAGAGCATCTGGGAGTGTTATCGGATCGCCTTGATATCCGATCGCCATAGCCGTCCATGCTTCAAAACCCTCAGGTATGTCAAAGAGATCGCGTGCTTTGTCAGGAAGGATACCGATCATCTCATGGACACAAATTCCGCGTGCTGTTGCCTCTACCACAAGATTGCCACTAGCAAGTCCGAGGTCGTGAATAGCAGCCTTGTTCTCTTTGTTATTGCGAGTAAATCTGAGACTAGCAATGCCCAGAGCCAGAACTGGAGCGTTTTGCGCCCATATCTGGTTTGCTTCCACGAGACACGATAGGAATTGTTGAAAATGGTCAGGGTTTTCCTTGGTGGCGACAAGATAGCTCCAGGGTTGCTCGTTGTAGGAAGATGCTGACCACCGCGCCGCCTCGAATAATGAACAGAGATCGGCTTGTGAAACCGGACGATCCTGGAAGGCATAAGGACTCCAGCGTTCTGCGAGGAATTCATGAATCGGGTAGTCTGTTAACGCTTTCTTTTTAGACATAATCGCTCCTTCGGTTCTTGTACTGCCTAACTAGTCTTGATTGAATATGAAAGGACTATACATTCAGGATTTGTCAAACATATAGCAATTACCAGGTAGGTTAGGACATCAATTGCTCGTAAAACCCCGACACCAAGTGACTTTCAAGCGTGTTTCCTGCTATAACCAATTTTAGATGTGAACATTCCCAGATAAGACAAAAGAGCATCGTTGGTTGCGTTAACATATATTGTTTATCTTGATGATGTGAAACTTGACTTCTATATATCTATGGGTATGAGCAAATCAATATTATGCAGCTAGTGAGAAAAAATTTTTTCCCATCGTCGTAGCGCACAGGAGTCGATTCCTCTCACAGGCAATGATTCAATCATTACCGCACGTAGGGGTGGCAGTGGTCAGCCCCACCCCTTGGGGATGCTGCGCGAACGGGTAAGTCAAAAGTCAAAAATTTACCAAGCCCATAAATAAATTTAGTTGCTCTGTACCTTTTTATTTCTGGTCAGGGTGGGGACTTAAACCTTCAAACAGGAACCCTCAACATTAAAAACCAGGCAGAAGTGACCGTCAGCAGTTCGGACACAAACAGCGCAGGTTCCCTATCTGTGGGTGCCAATTGCATCTATCTCAACAGCCAAGTCAGTATCCAATCTGACACCACAGGCGATTGCTTAAGCTTTATTACATTGTTATTTGTAATACTATTAATTTTGACAATTTTGATATAAACTCTCTTGATAAAGAAAAAAACTATGCTAAATGTAAAATATAAGAAATTTAGCTCTATTTATCAGATACAAAGAATAGGTAAAGAAGCAATTTTATATTATAACTTGAAGTTTTTGTGGCAAGAGTTTTAAGTTTATTCAAGTAAAGTAAATAATCCTGAAACTGAATAAAAATCATGAAGGCAATGAGAGATTTAAATTTGTTCAAATGGTCAAACATTGCCATTAGCAGTGCAGTAATTTGCACTGCTAATTGTGCGATGTCTACGACGGGCTGCGCCTATGCTCAAATCACTCCAGATACTACTCTACCCAATAATTCTAATATTCAAAAAGTTGGCAACACTATAAAAATTGAAGGTGGAACTACTGCCGGAAGCAATTTATTCCACAGTTTTAGTGAGTTTTCTGTTCCCACTGGAAGTACAGCCGATTTTAACAATAGTTTAAATATTCAAAATATTATTAGTCGGGTTACAGGTAAATCGATATCTGATATTGATGGATTGATTCGTGCCAATGGCACTGCAAACCTATTATTTATAAATCCTAATGGGATTATTTTCGGCCCTAATGCCAAATTAGATATCGGCGGCTCATTTGTGGGAAGTACAGCAAGTAGCATCAAGTTCGCTGATGGATTTGAATTCAGTGCTAGAAAACCTTCAACTACTCCATTGCTAACTATTAGCGTACCGATTGGGTTGCAGTTTAACGGTGGCGAAGGCAATATTGTCGTGGAAACAGCCGCTAGCTCACCCCCTGCTATCCCATATACAGAAGTAGGTGATGCAGGAGAGTTGCCATCTACAGCCCAAACTGCCAATAGCTCAACTTCAGGGACAGTCGTAAGTTCTATCTCTGGGACACTAAATAATGACAACGATATTGACCTGTACCAACTTTTTTTGAGCACAGGGCAGAAATTCACAGCAACAACAGTGGGTGGTACTGATGTAGATACTCAGTTGTTCTTGTTTGATGGTAATGGCTTAGGTCTAGTGATGAACGATGATGATTACAAAGCTGATGATGAAACTCGACAATCAACATTGCCTTTAGGTGAGGCTTTCACTGCTCCTGTTTCAGGCAAGTATTACCTGGGTATCTCTAGTTATGAAAACAATCCGCGCAGTTCGCGGGGTGCAATATTTGAAGATGGTAGCCCCACAGGTGCTGGTGCCGAATTACCAGTTAGTGGATGGGATGAAAATCTCGGTTCCGCTAGCGGAGCTTACACCATCAACCTTACCAACCAGATACCTCCTACCCCCAGTTCATTGTTTCAAGGTCAGCAAGGGAAAACCTTAGCGTTCGTAGGCGGTAAGGTAACGGTAAATGGTGAACAAGCCATTACGCCCAATGGACGGGTAACTTTAGGGGGTGTGGATGGAGCAGGAACAGTCGGGCTAAATTTAGTCGGTAATCGTTTGCAGGTCGATTTTCCTAGTCAGATACCACGAGCCGATGTTTCTTTAAATAATACTGGTGGAGTGAATATTGCGACTGGTAATAGTGGCAGCCTTGGCATTTATGGGCGGAATGTTGATATTGCTGGTGGCTATACTGGGTCGTCACTATCGGTGGAAGCTCAGGGCAGTATCCGATTTGGGGGTGACATTACTATCACTCAACCAGATAAAAGCGGACTGCTAACTGGGGCTGATGCAGCCATCCTCAGTCAGAAATCAACGTTGATTCTACGTTCAACAGCAGCAGGGGATGTGAGTACCCAGGCAATTACCGTCAAAGGCGGGGAAATAAACATTAACAGTGCCGGGTTAATCACAACTAACGGAAAAACCTTAGATACAAGCAATAACCCGAATGACGGAGGTTCAATTACTCTCAGTGCTAATAACGGTATAAGTGCAGGTGATTTATATTCTGATTCCTCCTCTAGATCATCTACTTACCCATACGAGTCCTTAGTTGATTCAGGTAATGGAGGAAATATTACTTTGAGTACCATCAACAGCGATATTTCTGTAGGCTTTATTAGATCCGGCTCCTATTCTTCTTTTAGTACAGGTAATGCGGGTAATATTACCCTAAATGCCAACAACGGTAACATTACTACAGACTTGTTGTTCGCTTACACTAACGCTGATGGTGATTTTGGCAATGCGGGTAATGGAGGCAATATCACCTTGAGTGCCATTAACGGCAGTATTTACGCAACACGATTATACTCTTACAGTTCTAGTAGCAATGGCAATGCGGGTAATGGAGGCAATATTACCTTGAGTGCCACTAATGACATTGTTGCTTCTGAGCGGATTCAATCTCTCTCTCAGTCTGGTAGCTCTACTTATGCTACAGCAGGCAATGGAGGAGCAGTTACGTTAAGTACTGCAAATGGTAACATTTCTGTTGGCGAGGTAAAATCTACTTCACTCTCTAGCTCTGGCATATCAGGCAATGCAGGAGCAATATCTTTAACTGCTTTGAGTGGCAATATTTCTGCTGCTGGGATGCAGTCGTATTCGGATTCTGAGTTTGGGATAGCAGGGAATGGAGGAGATATTACCTTAACTGCCCCCAAAGGTAGCATTTTTGCAGCAAACTATCTCTCTTCTGGAATATTGCGTTCGAGTGCGGGAAGGGGAGGAAAAGGAGGCAATGTTACTCTAAAAGCAGCCGGAACTATTAAACCTTATAATGATTACGCTTTTCAAATAAACACTTCAGGAATTCTTGGTTCTGGCAACATTATTATTGACACTCAGGCACCTTTTGCTTTAAATACATTTCTGATTAGCGATACTTTTGGCTCTGGAAAGGGAGGAGATATCCAGATTGCAGCTCCGTCTATTTCTATTACTAATGGTGGACAAATCTCCGCAAGCACCCATAACAGTGGACAGAGTGGCAATATCAGTCTACATGCTTTTGATTTTCTAGAAATAAGTGGTGTAACACTCGAAGCTCCTTTTGGTAACTCTAACAAATATATTTTTACTGGTCTTCCACTTGGTACTTATATAGGTGGTTATATTCCTACTGGTATTACTACCGTTAAAGGCAATTATCCCAAAGACGTTTTATTTCCCAGTGGTGTATTCACCCAGACGACCGTTGGCTCTACTGGTAGTGCAGGCAACCTGAGAATTGAAACAGGGCGACTAATCATCAAAGATGGAGGAGCGATCGCCACTACCACATTCGGACAGAATAGCAATGCAGGTAACGTCTCAATTCAAGCAGACTCAATCTCAGTGGATAACGGTTCAATTTTGAGTGGAGTAGCCGGAGGAGCAAAAGGCGATAGTGGCTCAATTGATTTGCAAACTCGTTTACTTTCCATAACTGGAGGAGGTGTTATACAAACGCAAACTTTAGGAGAGGGGAAAGCTGGAAATATTAATGTAAATGCAACACAGCAAGTTAATTTGTTTGGTATTGGTAGTGGTTTGCGCTCAAGTAGTGGTGGTAGCAATAACCAGTTAGGAACTATCAGTAGCAATATTGGGCAGGGCGGGAACATTAACCTAACAACCAATAGCCTGAGCATAATTGATGGAGCAACTTTGGATGCTCAAACCCAGACTAACTCCACTGGGGGCAATATTACAATCAATGCCAATAGCTTGAGTGCAATTAACGGTGGAAAAATCCTCACTTCTACCTCCAGTAGTGGTGAAGCTGGTGATATCGCACTTAACATTCCAGAAATAGAAATCTCTGGTTCTACTAGCGGTCTATTTGCCCAAACCAGTGGCGCAGGTTCAGCCGGAGATTTAACTGTTCAACCGGGTAGTCAAAGGCAAAACTTGAAGATTAATTTTCAAGATAATTCGCTGATATCTGCATCGACTTCCAGCGAGGGTAAGGGAGGAATTCTCAGCGTCACTGCTCCTGAGTCGATTGCCCTGAGTGGTAATGGCACCTTGGCTGCGACATCTGAAGGTAGCGCGGCGGGAGTTGCAGGAGATGTGAAAATTGCCACCAATAAGCTTGACATTGGCAATGGAGTGAGGGTTTCGGCGGCGACGAATTCTACTAACCCCGCAGCTAGTGGAGGTGAGCTAACCGTGCAAGCTGCACAATTGAACCTGACAGATGGCAGCATTTTAGAAGCAGGGACAACAGGGGCAGCACCAGGCGGTAACTTGAGAATTCAACCCAATAACAATGGGCAAACTTTAGCAGTCAATTTCTCAGGAAAATCAAAGGCATCGGCTGCTACTTCTGGTAGTGGGCAAGGAGGAACCTTGAGTGTGACTGCCCCAGAATCGATTACTCTGACTGGGGATGGTTCGCTGATTTCAGCAGAAACAACAGGTAGTGGTGCAGGTGGCGATTTGACCCTGCAAACAGAAGATTTAACCGTTCGAGATGGGGCACAAGTGAGCGTCAGCAGTACCAATGCAGGCAGCGCAGGCTCGTTAATTGTGGCAGCTGACTCTATCCGTCTGCACAACAACGCCAAAATCACTGCTGACACTACAGGAGGCGGTGGCAATATCTTCCTACGTACACCCTTGTTGATCTTACGCGATCGCAGTTCTATCACTACTAACGCCACTGGCAAAAATATTCCTGGAGGCAACATTAGTATTGATGCCAAACAAGGTTTCATTATTGCTGTTCCACAGGAAAATAGTGATATCAGTGCTAATTCTCTAGATTTTCGTGGTGGTAATGTGACCATCAATGCTCAAGCAATTTTTGGGACTCAGTTTCGGAAGACACCAACGAGTGCAAGTGATATCACTGCCACAGGGGTAAGTCCGCAGTTTAATGGCTCAGTGCAAATCAATACACCAGATGTAGATCCTAACAACGGATTAGTGCAATTGCCAACTGATTTTGTAGATCGATCTGGTTTGATTGCTCAAGGCTGCCCAGCAAATAAAGGCAATTCCTTTACCGTCAGCGGACGCGGAGGTTTACCACCTTTACCAACCCAAGCGCTTCGCACTAATCAAACTGCAACTGTTAATTGGGTGACATTGAATCCTCAAGAACAAAGAAGTGCAAGTGTAGGGGAGAATTCACATTTAAGGAGGAGTAAAAGCCCTAAATTAGAAGTTCCGCAAATTAGCCCGACTATTGTGGAAGCTACTGGTTGGGTAATAAACAAGTCTGGCACAGTGGAGCTAACAGCCTTTGCACCTATACCTACTCATAGCAATACTTTTAATTCTGCGATCGCCTCCGCCGGGAATTTGCCCATCGTAGCTTGTCCATCTCAAGCCGCCGCTATTCAAAAATAATGCAAGTTGCTTTTCCCTGGACTCAAGTGTGGAAGAAACCCTAAAAATCTTGAGTACCCTGCGGGAAGCAAGCTACGTTCCTTAACACAACTTACGCAGGTTAATATTTTCATGGCTAACTGAACCGTATTGCGTTATTAGCCACTGTATTAATAATAAAACTCACCTATTTTACCAGTCTATTTCTAAACAATTAGAAGACTGAGGAAGTAATATCTCCTTTAACCAATTTTCAAGTTGTAAATGCAAGCAATAACCAAAAACTTCCTTTTTCTGATCGACAGAGGACAGTAATCTGAAAACACGATTATAAGCAGCGATCGCACAATTCCAATCACCCCAAAGATGATAAGTTCTGCCATACTCAGCCCAAATGTAAGCTTCTAGTTGCCCGAAAAATAGCGCCATCTCAAAATTATCAATAGCTTCTTCGTATTGCCCTAAGTCACGTAAGGTAATGCCTCGATTAATCCAAGCTCGAACATAGCTAGGATTTAAATCAATTGCCCGGTCGTAGTCGGCGATCGCTGCTGCTAAATTTCCGCAAACAGCATAATAATTTGCTCGATTGTTATAAGCACCTGCTAATTTAGGATTAAGTTGTAGAGCAGTTTGATAGTCACAAAAAGCTTTTTCTTTTTCACCAATTTGAAAATAAATTAGCCCTCGGTTATTAAAATCAATGGCGTTATTAAAATCGTAGTCAATTAGTTGGCTAAACAATGTGATCGCCTTACTATATTGTCCTTGTTGAGCCAATTTCAAAGCACTAGAGCGTAAATATTTTTCATCAAAGACTAATTCGCTACTTCTTTTTGTACCATCCTTTAGGGTATTAGTTATAGTACTGTTCACCAATTCACGAGAATTATTTTGCTTAATTCTAGAAGCTATTGACATATACTGTTTATCTTGATGATGTGAAACTTTACTTCTATATCTTTATGGGTGTAAGCAAATCAATATTATGCAGATAGTGAGAAAAAATCAAACGGCTTGATTCAAGAAAATTTTTAAAATTAACAGTCGGATTTTATCAAAATATTAAAAAAAGCATATTATTGCAGAATACCAACTAAAAGTATGATAATGCATATCTCAAGTTGATTGAGTACACAATCTAGGTCTGGTAGCGAGGCATTAAGCCTGTTTTACTCCTAAATTCTGCTGTAATTGCATCTGACAATTGATATCCATGTCAACAATAGGAAAAAAATCTATATTATAAATTGAGAATCCTGTTAAATATGGTTTAATTAAAAAAGTATTTATATTGGTAATATTCTAGCTTTCATTGCTTTGTTAGATAAGAACGAGGCAGAGTCAATGACAAAAAAAAGATTTCGATTTTTCCTTGTAGTACAGCACTTTCTCAAAAGTACGATCGTGACTTGCAAAAGTCGCCTTTATTTTAGGAAGTGCTTAAGAAGAATTACAATAGCTGTTTTGGCTACCTTGTTAAGCGTTTGGGGAATTTCAGTCCCTGCCTTCTCTCAATTTACCCAGAGCCAACCAAATGCTCAACTATTGGTTGAACAAGGCCGAAAACTCTATGAAACTGGACAGTTATCTGAAGCAGTAATAATTTTGCAACAAGCAACAGATACTTTTAATCTGCAAAAAGACGAACTAGGAAAGGCAATGGCGTTAAGCAATCTTTCTTTAGTCTTTAAGCAACTTGGACAGTGGAAAAAAGCAGAAGCTGCAATTACACAAAGTCTCAACCTCTTAAAAAATTCACAACTCAAAACTCAGAACTTTGCAATAATCTTGGCACAAACTCTAGATATTCAAGGAAATCTGCAATTAGAATTAGGCAGAACTGAACAAGCTTTAGACTCATGGAAGCAATCTGCTAATACATATACTCAAGCAGGTGATGAAGTTGGTATCATCCGCAGTTTGATTAACCAAAGTATGGCAGAGCAAGCATTAGGGCTTTACCATCAAGCTCGCACCACCTTAGAAGAGTTACAACCCCGTCTTGAACAGCAACCAGATTCGCTTGTTAAAGCTATAGCTTTACGTAGCTTTGGTGATGTTTTGCAATTAGTCGGTGATTTAGAACCATCCTTTAAGGTTTTACAACAAAGCCGAGACATCGCCAAAAAATTACAATCTCCTTCAGAAATCAGTGCTACGCTGCTGAGTTTAGGTAATACCGCACTTGCTTTAGGTAATAGCCAAATCTCGCAGCAAAACAGTATCAGTTTTGAAAACTATACTCCATTACATTGTATAAATAGACCTGTCGCTACAGAATCTTTCAAATTTTATCAACAAGCAGGGCAATTATATGAAGAAGCTGTTGCCATAGCAACCTCACCACTCTCACAAATCCAAGCTCAACTTAATTATTTGAGTATATTGTTGAAACTTCAGCAATGGTCACAAGCTAAGAAATTATCTTCTGAAATTCAAGTAAAGTTAGCTAAAATCCCCCCAAGCCACACAGCAAACTACGCACAAATTAATTTTGCTCAGAACTTGGTGTGCTTAAAACAAGCTACTAACGCAGACGTTCCTTCATCGAAAGAAATTGCTCAAATGTTAGCGACATCTATAGAGCAGGCTAGAAGCATGGATGATGAGCGTTCAGTTGCTTATGGTTTAGGCGCATTGGGTGGATTATATCTAGAAAACCAGGATATATCTAATGCTCAAAAACTGACACAGGAAGCTTTAATGGTAGCCCAAGCGATAAAAGCTGGGGATATAGGTTATTTGTGGCAATGGCAACTAGGGTACATACTTAGAATACAAGGAGATGTGACTGGAGCGATCGCTAACTACACTGAAGCGGTAAATACTCTCAAATATTTACGCAATGATTTAATTTCTCTCAATCCAGATGTACAGTTTTCCTTTCGGGATAATATAGAACCCGTTTATCGACAATTGGTTGATTTACTTTTGCAACCTTCATCTACAGTTAGTTCAAAAGAAAGCATTAGTCAAAAAAATTTAAAGCAAGCTCGTGGCATACTTGAAACACTCCAACTAGCTGAACTAGAAAATTTCTTCAGAGAAGCTTGTTTAAAAGCCGTACCCGAACAAATTGATGAGGTAGTTGATAAAACAGATGGCACCGCAGCAGTAATTTATCCTATTATTTTGACAGAGCATCTAGACATTATTCTCAAGTTACCAAATAAAACTGAATTATCTCATTACACAATTAATAAGAAATCTAGAGATGTTGAAAGTACTTTAGAAAAATTACAACAATATTTGAGAGAACCAGACAGGATAAATGATGTTAATAAGTTATCTCAACAGGTTTATAGTTGGCTAATTCAACCTTTAGAAATTGAATTAGAAAAAATGAATATAAAAACCCTAGTATTTGTACTAGATGGTGACTTACGAAATATTCCAATGGCAGTTTTATACGATCGGGAACACCGAAAGTATTTAATTCAAAAATATGCTATATCCTTAGCTCCAGGTTTACAATTAATTGAACCAAAATCTTTACAGAAAGTGCAGATAAATGGATTAATTGCTGGGGTAAGTGAGCAACGCAAAATTGAAGGACGTTCATTTGCTAAACTCAAAAATGTAGAAGTTGAATTACAACAAATTCAATCAGCTATACCTAGAAATGCAGAACTATTTAATCAAGCTTTTACCAAAATAAATTTACAGAATGAAATTAAAAAAATACCATATACAGTAGTTCACATAGCAACTCATGGCGAGTTTAGTTCTAATCCCAGTAAAACATTTATTTTAACTTGGGAACAACTATTAAAAGCTAAGGATTTTGATAATTTAATTCGGCTCAGTGGACAAAGAGAATCTAGCGCTATTGAACTACTTGTCTTAAGTGCTTGTGAAACTGCTCAAGGAGACAAGCGAGCTACTTTAGGACTTGCTGGTATAGCAGTCCGTGCAGGCGCTCGGAGTACCTTAGCAACTTTGTGGGCGGTAGATGATAAATCTACTGCTCAATTTATGAGTAAGTTCTATCAAGAATTAGAAAATAGTAAAGTAACAAAAGCTGAAGCTGTTCGTCGCGCTCAAATTCAGCTATTGACTGATTATGAAATTCCTTATTTATGGGCACCATACATTTTGGTCGGAAACTGGCTTTGAAAAGCACAAGGAACAATTAGTAGGGACATCTTTGCGCCACTACTGTTTAATTTTTACTTCTCCCACAAGAGGTTTTTGGGATAAATTTTCTAGATCAATATTTCTCAGTAGATTAGCCCATTCATTGTCTAGAGTGGCATTTTTTGGTTCAGCAAGGCGGAGTTTTGCTAACTCTGTCAGGGCTGAGTACCAAATACCATTTTGGGTATATAATTGAATGCGATCGCGTATTGTGGTAGCTGTTTTTAACTGCCTTTCCATGTCAGACTTTAATGCTATACGTTGTACCCATCCGCGCACAAATACAGAGTCGAATTTTTGTTGATTACAATAAACTTTAAAGTACCATTGGTATCTTTTATTAACTTCTAGTGGTACGGCTGATGGTAAAGCAAAGCTAACAATACCTGGTATCTCAGGTAGGGTAAAAGAAACCCGGTAAATATCGTTGTTTGCTTCATCTTGTAATACAAATTCTCCGTTAGGTACATCTTTAAGTTGATAGGGTACAAACACCCAAAAGGTAGGATTCACTTCAACAACTGAACTTACTGTTTTTTCAGGTATTAAAGCTACAACTGGTACTTCTACAGATGGACAGTTACCACGGCTACCTGCTCCTCCTCTTTGAGTAGGTCTACCTCTACTCGATCCGTCTTGTGGTGGTTGATTACCACTACTAGTTGGCTGCTGAGACTTTGCTATCAATGTTAAAGGATAACTAGTACAGTTAAAGAGCGCTAAAAGTAGAGCGATTGTAAATTTACTTTGAAAGAAAGAAAATACTTTCTGTATATTTTTTAGTTTCATAGTCAGGTATAAATACTCAATATCCTCAAATTGTTGACAATCTTGCCATTGGTGTCAAGCTCAGAAAAATAAAAGCTTGTCAAATGGAAATTCAGATGAGGATTTTTTACTTCTATATCTTAAATGGGTATAACAGAAATCAAATTATGCATCTGTGAATTCTGTTCGATAATTCTTAAGGGAGAGCGTAGCAGCTGATAGATCGGTAAATGCGCTCGTCTTCAACTATCCTGTCTGATAGTTACAACTTGGTAGCAAACCGGGATGCGACCATTTAAAATCACATAGATAAATTATGCAATTTTTATTTGAAAACTGCATAAATTGATTTATTTAATACCCATTATAAGTATAGAGGTATAATAAATGGAGTTAAACTTCTGCTCAAACAGTCAATTACAACAGTTTTACTCGGAATTTCCAGAGCAAACGCATCTAAATTACTCTTGACCACGGTCAAGATTAACAATCAACGCTCATAATCAGTATTTCTCGCTTGGTTTAGTTTGCAAAACTAAAAGTGATGACTACAACAGCCTGTTACCCTCGTACCTATTAGCGTGTCGCAGACAAAACTTGCTAACGGTGATAGCAAAACCTTTGGCAATAAGTATAAGTTAATGAGATTAATTTAGACTCTATTGAGAATCTATTACTTTTGTTGACATGATGCGATCGCCATTCTCTAATCTCAGATTGATTTTAATCTTTCCTTTAGGGACTTTCAAATAAAAAAATGTTCCAAAACTGACGCGAAAACTCTCTCTATTCCTCCTGTCTCTGTGGTAGCCTGCGGCAAGCCGAAGCGTCTACGTTTATTTGGATAATTTATTTCTCGGAAGTCCCTTATGACTCTAACAATATAAAAACAATAAATATATCTTAAAAAGTTATTTCAGATAATATTAAAATTTTCTTTAATTAGTTCATGTAAAATGCAGAAAAAATTATGAAAAAACGTGAAGGTATCATTCAACAATTTTCAAGTTTTCTCAGCTTAAAAAATGACCACAAAAATTGTAATTTTGTTTGGCAAGTTGATGTGAACTTAGAACGTGATATAAGTTCTTTAACGCAGTTAGAGCCAGATGCAAAAGAAGAATATTGGGCACGTTATTTTTTGAAAATTATTAGAGAGATATCACAGGAAGAGTTACTTCAAATTTGTTCTCAAACGGAAAATAAACAAAAGCTTAGTGTTTCTACATCTCCGGCAGAAAAAATATCAAAGTCTTCTTCCAGAGCAGAGAAACATTTGTCTGCATACTTACAGGAAGCTTGTCTTTGGGCAGCTAGAAAAAGCTATCAAAGATTTAAATTTATCCAACATAAATATCCATTAGAGGAATACTTTCAAATAGCTAACTCAGCTATCTTTCCTCCAGACAAACTTTTCAAAAGTTTTGATTTTGAGCGTTCTCAAAGCAATATAGAAGGTTATGCTAAAACGGCTGTTGTCCGTTTTATTAGTAATACCATTTATCAAAAAGACTTAGAAGGTAAAAGAGAAAAGTTTTCTAACTACGGTCTTTTAAAAGATTTGACTAAAAAAGAGATGCAGGAAGCTTTAACGATAAAAGGAATAAATCAAAACCGTGTTAACTCATACTGTTTAGCTTGGCAATGCTTAGATGAAATTTATCAACCGAACCAAAGGCAAGGAAGTCGTACTTTAGAAACACCTAGCGCCGAATGTTTTCAAGCAATTGCATCATTATATAATGAACGCTGTAATCAATTAGAATTTATAGAAGCACCAGTTTCAAAGGATAGAATTCAAGAGATATTAGAAATTTGTATCCAAGCTGCTCGTGATTACCGAACAAAGTCTTTTCTGCCTTTAGAAAACTACGAAAATTTAACTGATAGTCGGTATACTGCCTTAGATAATCTTGTCCAAGAAGAAGAATGGCAACAAGTAAGCTCACTTATTTCAAGCTTATTTTCAACTATCTCAGAGACTAGCCAAATAATGTTAATACTGTGGCTGGGATTAAACTTAACTCAAAGTGAGATGGCAGTAGTTTTAAAAAATAAATATCCTGAACTCCAGAAACAATATCAAGTAGCCAGACAGTTAGCAAGATATAACAAAATACTCTTAAAAGACTTTATTAAAGAATCTCAGAAAATTTATCCTGAAATTTGTTTAAATGACGAAAAAGATATTGAAATTATCAAAGAATCATTGGATGAATGCTTACAGTCACACTGTCAAAAAATCTGTAAATCTGCTTTAGATAAAATTACTCAAAAATGGCAAACTGAAGGTAAAATAAGTGTTTTGGAATTGGGTTTGACAGACCAAGAAAAAATAGATAAAAAGTTGGATGTACCATTTTTGAAGGTATCTCTTAGTAGAAATAAAGTAAATGAAAATTTGAGAGAAGCTTTTATGTACCAACTAGAAATAGATATGGGTTTACCTAAAAATTCTTTAGTAGTAGTCAGCAATAAACTAGCTAATTTTGTAGATGAATGGCTAAAGGATAAATTTTTTATGAGGACTAGGAATTAATATTATGACAATTGACTTAAATGATTTGACTCAAATCTATCCTGAGCATTTATGTTTAGATATATCAAACCAAGAGCAAGAAACTGCATGGCAGGAAACGATGCAAGAGTCTTACTCAAACACATCTGCTCGCTGGAATGCTTACCTAAATCATTTATCTTTAAATGCTTTTTTAAATTGGTTGCAAGAAGACCCAGATTTGCAAGTAATACCTAAATTATGCTTTCAAAAAGCTGAATTACCGAGTATTTGGGAATTAGTAAATGGCTCTGTGTTAACTCTGGGTGAGACTCGATTAGCATTAATTACTAGTGATAAAAGTTCCTTTCCAGAGTTTCGGATTCCTCAAGAATGGATTGATATTCCTAGTTGGTCAGCCCATTACTATCTAGCGGTACAGTTGAACCTGGAAGAATGTTGGCTGCGGATATCGGGTTATGCTAACTATCAACAAATCCAGGAGCAAGCTATTTATGACCCAACGGATCGAACTTATTGTTTAGATGCAGAGTATTTGATTGCAGACTTAAATGTGATGTGGGTAGCACAAGAACTTTGTCCTCCCAAGATTCCAGAGATTAAATCTTTACCAACTTTATCAAAAACACAAGCAGAGCATTTGCTAGAACAATTAAATGAGTGGACTTTTTCTTCGCCGAGACTTAATGTCCCCTTTGATGTGTGGGGGGCATTTTTAGCGGTGGATGAATTGCGGCAGCATCTCTATCAGAGAAGATTGAAAAAGCAAAACAATAATCAAGTTGAAGCCAGCTATGTAGGTAGTAACTTGAGTTTATGGTTTCAAAATATATTTAGTGTGGGTTGGCAAAATTTGGATACTTTGTTATCACCACAACAAAAAACTTTAGCTGTGCAATTCAGAAGTGATTTTGAATTGAATGAGGGATATGTTAAACGAGCTAAGTTAATTGATTTAGGGATGGAAGTTGGGGGTAGTGCAGTTGTGTTGTTAATTGGCCTTAAAACAGAGGTTGATGGCAAAATCGGTCTGCGCGTACAGTTACATCCAGCAAATGGAGAACCTTACTTAATACCTAATCTCAGACTAATTTTGCTTTCACAAACAGGGACAATTCTTCAAGAAGTCACTTCCAGAAGTCACGATCATTATATTCAACTCAAAAAATTTAAATCTTCTCCTGGAATTCGCTTTAGTATACAAGTTGCTCTCGATAATGTCAGTATAAAGGAAGATTTTCTACTGGAAGCACTTGATGACTGATAGCCATGACTAAATTAGTCGTGTTGAACTTAGGAAAGGGTAACTTGAAGCAGGGATTTGCTACCGTTACAGCACAGTTGTACAACTATAGCAACCCTATACCGATACAATTTACAGGTAGCTTGCCTGCGGCTCCAGAACTCATAGAACTCTACAGACGTTGGCAGTTACTCTATTTGTTGCTGCATGAGACTCTTTTCCCTGGTCAACGTTGGCATAGAAATATGGCAAATGATGCAGGTATTGAAATTGATACAGAAGACATAACTAATATTTCCTCTGTTGAGTTTAGTAATTTATGTGACAACTTACAAAATGAAATTAATGTTTGGCTGAAATCTGAGCTATTTCGCAACATTGACCAGAAATTACGCACTAAGTTAAATCCTCATGAAGAAATTCGGATCATTCTAGAAACGGAAGATGACCAAGTTCGTCGGCTACCTTGGCATTTATGGGACTTCTTTGAGGATTACCATAAGGCAGTATTTGGTTTAAGCGCTCCTGAAGTAGATGAAGTTAAACCATTACGCAAACCTACTACAAACAAAATTAGAATATTAGCTATTCTTGGTAATAGTGAAGGAATTGATATTCAACAAGACCGCGCAATACTTGAACAATTACCAGAAACGGAGACTGTTTTTCTGGTTGAGCCACAGCGCAGAGAGTTAGATCAATGGCTTTGGGACAAGAAAGGCTGGGATATTCTCTTTTTTGCCGGACATGGTTCGAGTCAAGCTGATGGTGAAATAGGTCAAATTTATATCAATCAAACTGATAGTTTAACAATTTCTCAGGTAAAAAATGGACTGAAAGCAGCGATCGCTAAGGGTTTACAATTGGCAATTTTTAACTGCTGTGATGGACTAGGATTAGTACGACAATTGGCATCGCTGCATATTCCCCAAATGATTGTCATGCGGGAAGCAGTACCAGATCGGGTTGCTCAAGAATTTTTAAAGCACTTTTTAGAGGCTTTTGCTAATGGAGAATCTTGTCATTTGGCGATGCGGGAAGCTATAGAAAAGTTGCAGGGTCTAGAAAGCAGCTTTCCCTGTGCTAGTTGGCTACCAGTGATGTGTCAAAATCCAACGGCGATGTCGTTGGTGTTAGCGAACAAAGTAGACTCTCAACCTACTAGCTGGCACAGCCGAAATATTATTGGGATAATTTTCAAAGTCAGTATAGTTACGACTGCCTTGATAATGGGGATGCGCTCCGTTGGCATGTTGCAGTCATGGGAGCTTATGATTTTTGATGTAATGATGCGATCGCGACCTGATGAAGGACAAGATCCACGCATTTTAGTAGTTACCGTCACTGAAGCTGATGTGCGATCACAACCAGCCAAAGAAAGAGGTGGAGCTTCACTATCAGACCGCGCCCTAGCTCAAGTTGTAGAAAAATTAGAGCAGTTTCAACCGCAAGTCATTGGCTTAGATATCTACCGGGAGAATCACGTAGAACCAGAATATAAGAAGTTGTCTAGGCTCATGCAAAAAAGCGATCATTTTTTTGCAATCTGCGAAGTTAGTGAGGAAAACAAAAATAGTGGTGTTTCGCCACCCCCTGAAGTTCCCAAACAAAACTTGGGTTTTAGTGACGTTATACCCGATCCCGATGGCATTATCCGCCGTCAAATATTGGCTATGGCTCCTGCATCGCCCTGCAACGTTGATAAATCTTTTAGCTTTCAATTAGCAAATCGTTACTTGCTTGCTCTTGGTATTCAGTCCAAACTAACCACAGAAAAAAACTGGCAGTTTGGCAATGTTGTCTTTAAAAACTTAGAGTCAAATAGCGGAGGCTATCACAGAATCGATAATCTAGGTCATCAAGTGCTACTTAATTATCGCTCTTCCCATCAAGCTGCTACACAAGTAACTCTAGCAGATGTTTTGAACAATAAACTCACTTCTGATTTAGTGAAAAATCGGATTGTTCTCATTGGTACAAGTGCTGAAAGTTTTCATGATTATTGGTCTACACCATATAGCGCCAGTCAGTGGTCGTATAATCAGATGCCAGGTGTCATGCTTCAAGCACAGATGGTGAGTCAGATTCTCAGTGCAGTTTTAGATAATCGTCCACTATTGTGGATGTTACCAAAGTGGGGTGAATTTATTTGGGTATGGGGTTGGTCGTTAATTGGAGGCATAATTGTTTGGCAATTTCGATCGTGGTTAAGATTGGGATTGGCAGGAGTGACAACTGTTTGCGTTTTATATGGTGTATGCTTTGCTGCATTGATACAAGGAGCTTGGATACCGCTAGTGCCATCAGTTTTAGTTTTGATAGTTAGTGGTTGCAGCGTAATTATTTATACGTTCTTCTCAATTGACCCACGTAATCAATAGACCTCTTGCAGAATTATTTTATGGGAGGCTGAAGAGTTTTGAGATGAATTGGCTTCACCAATACGATGGAGAGCGATTTTTTTCGGGGGAGATGGGCAACAAAGAAGCAGGGGCGTTAAACATTCATCACATCCAGAACGATTAAGTCAGGAGTTTCTTTACGAAAAACTGATAAACCCCCTTCACCATCACAAACTTTCTAAACGCGTCTGTAAAATTCGGCTTCCTGCTGGCTTCGTCATCTACTACCAGGATTTTTCCTTTATCACCTGATAAGTTTCTCAACGCTGTTCCTAATGAGCGAGAACTATCTATTATCTGTTTATTAGGAGTCAAAACCGCAAAATAATCTTGACCTACAGTCATGATCAAGAAGCGATCGCTTTAAGGCATCTGCACGAAAAAGAAATTTGTACACAATTAATAAATTCTTCTGCAAGGGACTCGTATTTCCCATAGATTTGGTGTACCTTGTTAATTCTGTGCAAATTATTTATACCTAACTTCTCCCAAATTTACTCATCAAAATTTTAAGCCAATGCCTTCAAGGGAACAGCCAATGAAAACTTCTAATGAGATACATACAAAGAAAATCATCAAAAAATCTGATAAGCTTACCCTGAGACAGATGAAGCTAATTGAGGAGGCAGAAGACCAACTTCTTGAAGCTAATACTGTCAATTCTCCAGCCCCTGTGGTTGAGGTTGAGGAGAAACCAGTAGTGATTTCAGAGCCTAGAGTTCCTGACTATATTCCATTGCTTGACAATCCTCCAGTACAATCGGTGGGCAACTCTGGCTGGCAAGTGTCTGATGTCTGGCGGGATATCCGCGTTGATGATTTTTGTAATTAAAGCAGGCAATTTGTATTTCCAGACGGTTCTGCATCAAGGCGGTTGCAATTATCCATGATCCGAATCTTAGAGATTGAGGGACAGGCACCTGATCAGGGAGAAAAGTTTTCCCGAATGCAATATTGGCAGCACTACCTCTGTCTCTTCGCTGAACCAATATTATGGCAACCGCCTGAGCAGCTTTTGTAAACTATCTTTGCACCAAGTCAAAGTTATAGTTGCATTGTGCTTATAATAAGTTACGGCTAACTATAACTGAAAGTTAGCACCATGTAAGTGTGTATCGCTGGATTACGCATCAAAGGCGATACCAAAGACAAGCAAAATTGATCGGCAGCGAAATAGTGTCTATTCCGTTGCCAACATGCACCCAGAGCGATCGCATGTTGGTGAAAGTGTTGTATATCAAGGTGTAAGCATATAAAAAAGTTCAACAATTCTAGTCTCTCAAAGCATTGATTTTTCGTGGTTGGGTGCAAGTCCACATAAAAATAAGTTGAACAATTTGGGGATGGAAA
>NZ_JACJSF010000086.1 GCF_014698035.1 Desmonostoc muscorum FACHB-395 | reverse complement strand
CCAGACAATAGTAAAAAAATCAGAGCATCCAACATCATAGATATTTTGGAAGGTTGGGTTGCTCAAAAATGGCTAAAGTTAAGTAGAATTTCTAGTGATGTGGTTCGTTTAGGAGAAATGGAAGTTGTAGAGCATTTACCTAAGCATAAAATTCTAACAATTACAGTATTGGAAGTTTTATATCAAGCGTTGAAAGATACAACAGGGGCAAGATTACCTCTGAAGTATGAATTAGGTAAACTTGCTAAAGAAGTTACCCAAAAAACTCAACTTGACTGGAATAATGAAGAGTTAGAAGTTATTCTTTTGTGGCTGCACCAGAGGAAAATCATTCGATTAAGTGATGGGCTGAATCTCTTTCAACAGTCGCTGAAAGTCCGTGTCATAAAAAACGCAAGTGTTTCCAGAGTAAAACGCCGTTACCCTGAAGTTGAAGCTCACTATGATGAACAAACTCGTCGCACTCATTACATGGTGAAGTATGGTCAGTTAAAGTTAAATGAACAGCGTCAGCAATTTGTTCGTGATTACTTTGGCACAAATCAAGAAGAATTCGTTTCAAATTACCAATTTTTGGCACAAGAGATTATCAGACCGATTCTTCCAGAAGACTATAACCGTATTCTAGAACCGCTTAACCCTGCTCAAAAAGAAATTGTTTTAGCTTCAGACCCGACAATGGCAGTGATAGCAGGCCCTGGTTCTGGTAAAACAAGAACTATTGTTCACCGGATTGCTTATCTTGTAAAGGTTAAGCGAGTTGAGCCGAAGCGTATTCTTGTTTTAGCTTACAACCGTAATGCAGTTAGAGAATTACGGTTGCGGTTGCGTAATTTGATTGGCGAACAAGCATCACGAATTCGGGTCTTTACTTTCCACGGTTTAGCCTTATCACTTTTGGGACGGACGGTAGGTGAATACAGAGGAACTCAGACAATAAATTTTGATCGGCTTTTGGTTGAAGCTTGCGAATTAATTGAAAAAGGCGAAGAATTTGAAGATGCAGATGAAGATACTCAAGCACGGCGAATTCAATTATTAGGAAAATTAGAATATATATTTGTTGATGAATACCAGGATGTCACTGAGAAAGAATATCGTTTAATTAAGGCAATTTCTGGCTTAAATCAATCTGAGGATAAAACCCAGTCGGTACAAATTAATCTCTGTGTTATTGGAGATGATGACCAAAATGTTTTTACGTTTCAAGGTGCTGATACTAGATATATCCTTCAATTCCAAGAAGAATATAAAGCAAAACGATTACTACTTAACGAAAATTACCGCTCTACAGAAAATATTATTGAAACTGCTAATTGTCTTATCCAAAATAACTTAATACGCTGTAAACAGGCTCCAGAAGAGCAAGTTCGTATTAACTCCGAACGCCAAGGATTAAGAGGAGAGGCAGTCTCCGCTTTAAAGTTCAATAATTTATCACAACAAGCAGGATGGGTTAAAGACAAAATTCAATCTTGGGTCAACGTAGGGATTGCTCCTCATGAAATCGCTATTTTAGCTATTCGTTGGGATGATTTGAGTCCTATCCGCTTGCTTTTAGAAAGAGAAAGTATATCTACTTATGCCCTAAAAAATAATACTATTCCACTATTAAAAAACCGTTGCACTCGTTTACTAATTAATGCTTTACAGAAAGACTATAGCCTAGTTTTAAATCCTGAAGAATTAGTTCAGAAAAGATTTGAGGCGTTTTTTGAACGTACTGGTCGTAGCTTAACAGAACCTACTGTTAAAATCTTAATAAATATTGCTAGAGATTTAGATAAAGAACGAGGCTATGGGTTTGAAGATATTGTACTACCTATTAGCGTTGATGAAATATTGACTGCTATATTTGAGTTTAATGAAAATGGTGAATCCTTCCTAGAAGATAACTCAGTCTTAGTTACTAGCTGTCATGGTTCAAAAGGTTTGGAGTTCCGTAAAGTCATACTTTTAGGTGATGGATTTAAAACTAATTGCAATGAGATGGAATCAGAACGACGACTCTTTTATGTTGCTATGACTCGCGCCAAAGAAGAATTAATTGTTTGTTCTACTCAGCAGAATTTATTTGTACAGCAAGCTGGTTTAACTTCAGAGGTTATTGATTATAGTGAAACTCAACTTCCTCAGTTAATGCGTTACTTTGATTTAGCTCCAAGTAATGTTTATTTAGGATATGAAAACACTCAAGATAGACAAAATGTTATTAAAAAGTTATGTGAGGGTGATGTTATTGAGTTAAGAGGAAATAACCATAATAATGCTTGGAGAATTTTCACACCAAATAATAATGAAATTGGTCGTCTATCAAAGAGGGGAACACAACTTCTTAAGCATAAAGGTATTTTTCCTGGACAGTTCCAGTTTCAGCCTGGTGAAGTAACAGTCCGATATCTATATCACCATACTAAGAGAGATGACATAACAGGAAAAATTTCGGAGAATTGGTTTGTTGTGATTCCACAAATTCGAGTATGTAGAAATGCCAAGAAGAGTGATTTGAGATAGACTAACTCCGCACAAAGAAGCTAATAGAACCCCCAAATATTACCGCATCCTAGACGGCATTTGTGACTTTGAACAGATGCCAAGGCTTACAAGGATTTATGCGAAAGACATGGTTGCCATGATTAATTTAAACTCGCTTTAACCCAATAAAGGATAATAGTGAAAACTGAATTACCTCCATTAACTAATTGTGTTCTATTCTTTGTAGCTTTCATAAGTATGGTGTATTTATATAGCAGCATAGCTCAAAGAAAATTAATTAAAAAGCAACTAAAAGCAGAAAGACCTAAATCTAGTTTTGGCTTTTTGATATTATGGAATCAAATTTTGTTAATTTCCTTTTTTTGCATAACTTATATTATAGGATGGGATGCACCATCAGTTGGTTTAAAATTCAAAATATTCCCATTATTTTCCTTAATAATTGGCTTGGGTTTCTATTGTATATTTGTGTTGCTTTTAAATAAAATTCTAAATCTTTTGAGAGTCAGTCAAATTGTGGAAGATGATGCTTATCTTGTTTCTGTAAGGCTTATGCCACGCCAAAAACTTCAGAAAGTATTATTTATGATTGCCGTATGTATATTAAATCCAATAACAGAAGAGTTGATATTTCGGGGAGTACTAGTACATCAATTAAGCCTATATACAAATAATTATTACTTGGCAATTATTTTGGGATTATTTGTAAGTGTTGGGAATCATATCTATCAAGGAAGGCTACATATTATTACGCATACTGTTTTTTATATTTTCACTGTGACATTGCTTTATTCAGATGTAGGACTTATTGGGTCTATAGGTTTTCACTTAGCAGGAGATATTTACCCGTTCATGTGGCTTAAATATCAGGTTAATAACTATAAAAAGCGAAGAAGGGAGAAACGCAGGGCTAAATATGTTTCCAATTAGAATATTAAACACTCTTTTTATACAATATCGCTAGCTTATCAGTCTAGCTCAATATTGCTGCTAGCCATATTATTCATAAGCTGTTAATTATTATGTGTTTCTACTGTATACTTAACAAAGTAAAATGATTTACCTCATACTCTATTCACAGTTTTTCTTTTAAAATTATCTAAGCTTTATACTTAAGAAACTATCTCATTACTTCATTATAATTTTACACTTGATAGCTGTTGCTTGATAACCTCTTGAATCTAATTTCATTAAATCTATCGTGGTAAGGACAGTTTAAATGATTGATATTAGAGAAGTAGTTTACAAGAAAGTTTATTTAACCTGTGAATAAGAAATGGGCGACTAAACGACTTACAATTAATTTGGCATCCGGGGAAGCAGAAAGATTAGAAAAATACTGTTCAATAACAGGACGACCAGCAACCGATGTAATTCGAGAGTTGATTCGCTCTTTGCCAGCCGAAGAAATACCAAATGCAAATTAAACTGTTTGATGAGTAACACTCGCTTTCTTTGTTCAATTCAAGCACACAATACCAAAGCAAAAAACTGGTTCAGGTAATGCTAATTGCTGTATCAATAAAAAATTTACCTAAATGGTTAATAAAACAGCTAAACTAGCTTTATGATTTCCATTTTTGACTTACCACGGACTAAAGCTATAAATCACTTACTATCTCCTTAAATATTCCTCTGAAAGTTCATGATTAATGCTGATGTGGTTCTTAGCTTTGAGGGAAGAAGCTGAACTAAATACAAAATCGTCAAAACAACAGTTTGTTAAAACATGGATTTCATTAACCAAGCACGAAATTTGGCGGATACGCTCAAAGATAAAGCACAAGAAGCAGCAAATAATACAGCAAAGGGGATAGAAGGAGTAGTTGATGGAATTAAAAATACTGCTGTAGAGATTACTAGCTCAAGTATTAATGCGGTTAGTGATTTACCTGCAACAGCACAGCAAGGTTTCCAAACAGTACAAAATGTAGGTAAAGCATTAGAAGGCACTGCAATTGGTGTGAGTACTTCGAGTCTGTCCATAGCCGAAGCATTGCAAAAGCTGCCTTCGACTGCGGCGGAATTAGCCGTAGAAATGCCCAAGATTGCATATAGATTGAGGTATCGTGCTGGTTTGAGAACAGGAGATTTACCTCGCTCTGATACAGATGTCATGAAGCTGTTTGAGAAAATTCCAGGCACATCAAAGTTTGGAGGAAATGAAAGGACTATCCGTGAATTCTTGAGCGATAAACATGGGAGCCATATCATTCCACGTTCTCAAGGAGGCTCAAACGGTGCTGACAACATCCTGTGGGAAGTGGGTGTTGATAATCTGCGTCGTGGTGCCAGGGTTATGACTGTTGGGGAGCAGTTTTATATTCGGGTTTACAATGCCGTAGATTCTATTGTCAGCAATTCTGGAACAATTGCTAAGTTGGGGATCACTGCTACAGGAACCGCTATTCTTACCCAAGTTATAGTCACAGCGATTTCATACTCCTTGGATCTTTATCGGGGCGATATTACTGTTGAAGAGTACAAAAGTTTAGTTTTAGAAGCGGCAAAGGCAGCAGGTATTGCGACACCGATTGTTTTTCTGGTCTTAGTAGCTGTATTGGCGTTATTCCCAGAATTTACAGTTATATTGTCAGCACCAGTCGTTATTGCAGGTTTCAATGCCTTATTTGGCATGAGTATTGCGATGCCGATAGTACAATCGCTACTCCGTCATGCTCAAGCTGGTGGTTTTGGCACAGAAACTGCTGATGCTTACAGAAATGCGCTTGGTGGATCTGCGCCTGCTTGAAATCTGCGACAAATTTTAACTGGAGTGCTGGTTTTAGCTTCAAGGCTAGTTTGGTTTGTCTTGACTCCACACTCCAGTTTTAGAAGCGATCGCTATTTTCTGAGCCTGTTCAAAAGCTATTTGATTTGGGCATTCCACCCCGCCAAGTCGCGTTTTAGCCAAGCCGCTTTTAAGCAGTTCTTCCTGAAAACTAATCTCAGCCTCACCCCGTCCATGAGCCATAACTTCTGCAACAGTGCGCCCATCGTTGTCTTTTTCCACTGGAACGATCATCAGTTGGTTATCAGCAGCAGCGACTAGCTTGAGCAATTTCTGTTTTGCCTCATTAGCCAATGCTTGTCTTGGAGCTTCACCTTGTTTCATTTCTGGGGTATCAATTCCACAAAGCTCAACTTCGATTTGGCTGCCATCGGTTTGGCGGACTGTGATGCTGTCTCCATCTGCCACTTGTGTAGCTATCCATTGTTCAGTAAGGGCAATGGATGGCTGGTTAGTTCTTTGGAAAATCAAGATAGCGATGATGGTAGCTCCAGCGTTCGCAGTTAAGATTATGGTAGTTCTCCACAATGGCTTCATGTTGCTACATCTGTTGTTGCAGTATAAGAAATTACCATCTTAACCGCACTGAACATTTATTAGCGATTGTTTTTTTCAAGTTATGTAAACAGAGTTCAATATTGGTTTTTCCTAAGCTTAGAGCTATGCGTAGCTTGCCGCCGTAGGCATAGGTGTTATTCACCGAGTATAGGTAATTGGAGTTATGTATGATCTAGTAGAAAATTTGGTTTTAAGATTGGTTTTGCATATCCTTTTGGTAGAAAAGCTGTTACTGCGGGAAAAATGAAAGCAAGACTATATTTTAATACAATGAAGATATTCAGTTCTTGTGAAATTCTGAGAACAAGCTATAGTTTTACTTATCTCTTTGGGGAGTTTGCAGTTCAAGGGACAGTTTCTGATTTCTTTGAGATATGTAAGCTTTTTGAATCTGCTGCTGATTACTATAGAACTAAGGGAATTAAACAATGGAATCAAGGCTATGATTTAGAGAAAATATATTATAATATCATTCAAAAAGAGACTTTTATCATTAAAAGTGGAAATGGTGTTTTACTATGCACTTTTGCTATTTCTGAAAAATTACCCGACTATTATCCTGAATATTTAAAGACAGAAACAAATATTTGGATTGTTAAAAGTTTATGTACAAAATTACAAGAACTAACCTGTCCAGGGAAGAAGGTTATTAAAAAAATAATTCAAGCTGCTATTGATAATCATATTTCTAAAATATATTTAGATTGTGTTATTGATAATCCTAGCCTAGAGAAGTATTATGAAAGATTTGGATTTGAACGTATAGTAATAGTGAAACATCCAAAATATTGCCAGGATATGGTAGTTATGGTGTTGGGTGTTTAAAACAAATATTGTATCAGTCTTGAAGTTTAAGGCTAATTATTTTTTTTAAAAACTAAGTATGAGTTCAATCACCGAAACAATTACGATTAATGTGGAAGCCGACGATAATGACCAGTATGTTTGTCAATTATCGTCATCTCTTGACCAGCCAAGAGATGAAATTCGTTGCTGTGGTCAAACCAAAGAACACGCTATAGCTATTGCATTAGAAAAGTTAGCCAGTGAATATCGTCAGATTGCCGAGTCGGGTCAAAACCAAGATTGGCTTGCAGTAGAGCGTTCTGAGTCAGGAGAAGTAATACAAAAGCATTATCATGTGATTTTACATTATGAACGGATTGGGATAGCAGAGTCTAAATTTGAAGCAATGCAGGACACGCTGCTGGGAAATACCGTAGTTGAAAATGCCAAAGTTACCTTGATTGAGATTGATGCAAAATTACCAGTCCAGCTTTTAACTTGATGACATCAAGGCGATCGCTTAAATGTTGATTAACCAATAACTTTAAGTCGATGTTCTATATCGGCGTAGCAGAAAACCCACTCCAATCAAGCCGATGCTAAATATCGCCGTGGTATTTCTCGGTTCTGGAACTGTTTGAAACGTTTGAAAAGAACCTGAGATTAGAGGTAGACCTCTTACAGGAGCAGTTGGATCTGGGTTGAGTGTAAGATTTTCGGACAAGATCAGTGTGCCAATCGCACCGTCGAATTTACCCGATCCACCAGTAATACTTATAGTATTAGAAACCGTGCCCACAAAATTTTGAAAGTCAAGGGTAGCAGTACCTCTGGTAGTTCCGAATAGCTGATCTGCTCCTTGACCAAAAATTGTAATGTTACCAAGTGGTAAGTCGTTTAACCCAAACGTTGCTGGATCTGGCTCAATTGTAATCACACCTGTATTATTATCGAGATTGCCATAGCTGATGTTTACAAGTTTAGTTAGACCGTATGGCACATTAGCACTTTCACCTATATTGGTTATTTTTAAAATGTTTCCTGCGATCGGTTCAAGAGTAGTTTCTGAATTGTAGATAGCTGAAAATGGATATTGTATCTGCGCCATTACTTTTTTTGTACCTAGTCCAAAACTCAAAAGCGCGGCAGCTACCGGAGTGAAGCATACAGCCCGTAATCTAAGCATAATTAATTTGATTTTGATATTAGGTAGTGTTTTCTTTCACTAAAGACAAGCTACCGTAAATTTCTCAAAAAATAAACCATCTAATTAACTGTTACTTAGATGATGTAATAACTGAGCGGTTCAGAAACCACTCAAAATAGCTAATCTCTGAAATTACACCCATTCTCACTGGTAAAACGGAAACTCCTAGTCCACGCGATACGTACAGGGCAATCGCACCATCTCGATACCAACCACTGACATAACGTCCGCTACCAGGCGGGCGTAAAGGAGCAAAGCCAAAGAATGATAATTGTCCACCATGAGTATGCCCTGATAACATATATTGTGGTTTGTATTGTGTTATCTTTGTTAACTCCTCACTTGAAAATGAGTCTCGATATGCTGGTGAGTGGGCGAGTAATAAATGGTTTTGTTGAGGACGAAGACCTTGAAGTGATTTGATTAAATCGGGTTTACTGACTAAATCATCCAATCCCGTGATTAATATAGAATATTCGCCATATTTATGTAAAATACTTTGATTAACTAATAAGCGGCAATTATAAGTGGCATAGATTTTTGTCAAACGTTTTAAATCGACACCTGCCCAGTATTCCCAATTACCCATAATTGCATACTTAGCTGTTTGCTTATCAAGAAGCGACAAAAAGCGATCAAATCCATCAAGCTGTTCAACTTGATCAATTGAATCTCCAGTAAATAGTACAATGTTTGGGTTAAGTTTATTAACTTGTTCGGCGATACGTTGTGCCCGATTATTAAATTGTTTGAGATGGAGATCGCTGATTTGGACAATCTTAAAACTATTTTTGTTAGAAGTGATTTGTTGATTTAGTTGATGACGTGTGACGACGAAACGATTCGGCTCAACGATAAAAGCATATAGAACCAGTAAACAAAAGCTAACACTGATAGTAAGTAGAATAAATAGGCACTTTCTTCTCTTCTTTTTTGCCAGCATTAGTTTAAGTTTTCTAAAATTATCTGAAAATAATACAGGATATAGTTGCACATCCCCTAGTGGTAGAGCAAACTTCCGTGTAGCTGCGGATTGAAAAACTACACATCGTTCTAAAAGCGAAACTCAGTTCATCGCCTAAGACCAATCGATTTTCTCTTTTACTGCCGAAAGTCCTTCTAATGTGGGCTATTGCAGTGGTGTGTTGGGGGAAATCTAGCGCGGAGATTCAGTTTGGGAGCTTTTGTGTTAGAAAAGCTACTACTGAGGGAAAATTTAAAACAAGATCCTGTGTTGGAGACAGTGGTCGTAATTGCTACAAATTACAGAATTACACAACAAAAGTGGCAACATATATATAAATATATAATTCTGACGAGATGTATTAGCTTTCCGGCTTTTGTGAATGATAATCAGTTTATTAAAGCTCCTGAAAAAAACTTCAGTAGCTGCTTTTGTCTTAACTCTATCAACCCCCAACGCCCTAGCCTTTTCTGACACCCAGAGCTATTGGGCAAAACATTGTATTCAGCAACTAAAAGAGCGTAAACTGATTACAGGCTACCCTGATGGTAGTTTTCGCCCAGAAACAACAGTGACACGCGCTCAAGCAGCAGTGTTAATGCTAAATGCTTTTCCTGATTCACCAGTGAAACGCACAGCTATGTCATTTAAAGATGTACCTGCTGATTATTGGGCGAATAAAGCAATTTCTACCGCTTACCAAAAAGGATTTTTTTCTGGTTATCCTGGTGGTATTTTCCAGCCAAACCAACCAATTCCTCGTGCCCAAATCATTGGTGTTGTAGCTGGGGGGAAAAATTACAGCCCTTTACCTAACCCAATGCAGACATTACAAGAATATTTTAACGATGCGGGGCAAATACCTAACTATGCCCAAAATGCGCTTGCATCTGCCACGATTAATAGTATTGTTGTCAATTATCCCAATGTCAAACAGCTAAAACCACTACAAAGCGCGACTAGAGGGGAAGTTGCGGCTTTAATGTGTCGGGCGCTAAATATTTACACGGTTCCCCCACAATATATTGCTGGAGTCGAAGTAGACAGTCAAGAAATACGTCGTTTACCAGGAAAACTTGATATTATTCCCACCTTCAACAGTAATAGTCCTGAACTGGTGACAACTGAAGGAATTTTACTATCAACTTTTCCCCCAGATGGGAAGCAAGTACATGAAGCACATTTAAATTATCCTTTTGAAGGCAGATTTGATATATTTGCTCATCATATCGTCAGGGCACAAACACCAGCCCAAAGCCGCACTGTATACCAAGGGATAATTGTACATAATCCGGGAAATGAACCTGTGACAGTGCAAGTATTACAAGCAGCTAGTTACCTTACCAAAGAAGCACAATTTATTGCTTTACCTGATATGGTTGAAAACCCCCAAGGTACAGTTTACTCTGGGCCAGGCGATCGCACAATGAATGATGTACTGCGGGGAGTTCGGCAAGAGATTTTTCCCCAAAAGCTGGTGATAGAACCAAAAGAAACTAAAATCCTAGCAAATTTACCAATTCCGGTACAGGCTCCTTCTTCTAACGGTCGCACTACGATGATGCGCTTGGCAAGTAGTAGCCCAGTTTATATCGCAAATTTAGCCAAAAATAGTAATATTTCACCGACTTTAGCCGAATGGCAAGAACTTTTGGATACAGGTAGTTTAGCAGGAAAGCGTGACCCCATTCCAACACCTCTTGACCCTCCCAGAGAACCAACGGTATTCAGTCGCGTCGCTGGTGTATCCCAAGGAACGCAATGGAAAACACAGATTACGGACAATTCCAATGTTTCTGAGTTAACAATACCCTCACCAGGAAAGGCGTTTTCTTATCCTTTGGGAACTGTACATTTAATTACTCTTAGCACTGGACAAATTCAAAGTGCAGCCATGTTAAAACGTTATCCTGATACGGCCTACTTTGCTCACAGTAACTATGGTGTTGAGTACAATCTGACTTTGCCTCTAAGAAATATTACGAATAAAACCCAGACTATAACTGTGTCAATACAGACTCCTGTGAAGGATGAAGGGGGAACAGATAGACTGCTGTTTTTAAAGCCAGGTGTAGAACAAATATTCTTTCGGGGAACGGTGCGGGTGCGTTACATAGATGATAATGGCTTAGAAAAAACGCGCTATGTGCATTTGGTACAGCGTCGGGGACAAAGGGGCGAACCATTGGTGACACTGAAGATGTTGGCGAGTGGAAAGCGACAAGTACAAATAGACTTTTTGTATCCTCCAGATTCTACGCCACCACAGGTTTTGACGGTGAGAACGCAGAAGTGATTTAAAAGCTAGTGCATTGTGCGTTGTGCGGGTTTAAGAGCGTTGTCGCAACTGACGTAGGGCAAAAGCTTTTTCGATTGCTGAGAACAGGTAGACAATTCACTATTGGGTGCAGTTGTGAATCTGGCTTCTACCCTGCAATATAAAACTGCCCTGGACAAAACCCAGAGCAGTTTTTGATAGAAGTAAATTGTATAGCAATCACCTCTGGCATCATCAGGCGATCGCCTGATCACGGAAATAACTGTTGAAGTGCGCCGTTCTTAGAAGATGCTTGGCGATCGCTCCCCCTCACAACCCTCAAACCCTGCTAAAATCCCTGTATCAAATATACCAACTACCATGTCTGGCAAAGGATTTGGTCAAGGTAAACCCACAAAAATAGTACAAAAAGCATTCTGCAATTATTGCTAGTAGGGACTCGGAGCAGTTTCTCCCACACTGTTAGTCCAGATATCGTCTGGCAGCGATCGATCGCGGTGACATACCCGATCAAGGTCAGGATACGTGATTGTGTCTACTGCCGCTCGGTTGCCGACTACTAGGCATCGCGTTGCCTTGGCGCTGCGATTCTCAAGGAAGTGACCTACCGCTACTCCTGCTTGAAAAGTTGCAGCGTCGCCAGGACGTAGTACAGTCTTTGTGTCTCCTTCAATGAGTGTGATCTCGCCTTCGAGGATATAGACCATTTCATCCTCAGCACTATGCCAATGCTTGATCGATGAATGAGAGCCAGGTTGCAGAACTTCGATGAACGCGCCAAACTGGGTAAGCCCTCCTGCTTCACTGATCCAGAGCGTGCGATTTGGCTCGTGCGCGGCGTGAGAAGGGCTTTCCTCTACGACGAAACGATCAGGAGTGATAACAGTCATACTGACACCTCTAAGAATTCTGGGGCATATATCTATCGCATTATGTCTAGGGTACGAATCGAAGAAAAACTTCTCTATGTTTGTGCAGTCAGGCGGGAACCCTAACTATTTATTATACGGAAATGAAGCTTGTTCAGGATGTTCACCTCAATTTTCATGCTTTACGCAAAAAACGAATAATCTTGAAGTTGGCATTACAAAGGTTAAAAGTCAGTACAAGCCAACATATCACAGAGGACATCCGCGAATTTGAGCTTCTTCCCTGGCAGCTGACAGACATGGTTGCTGGTGATGGGGTGTTGAGAAGACAAATCTGGGGATGGAGAAAGTAGCGACACCGGACAGCCCGTCGTAGACATCGCTCTAGTAAAATCAAAAACCACCCACATCATGTAGGTGGAGAACAAAAGAGATTGTATATCTTTTATTACTTGCCAAACAGTTTATTAAGCACATCAGCTAGACGGTAGCCTGCCAAGCTCATCCGACGTTCGGCAATTGGTTTGGCGGTAGCAGCATAATTTGGCGGTAAAAGCTTTCCATTATTCTTGTCAGTGCTGCCAGAAAGCTTGCCATTGAGATATGCTTTTTGTTTTGCGATATTAAAACTTTCTACTTTTGCCCAATTATTAAATTGAGTCTCTTTTAATTCTGGCAATTTACTGCGTTGATAGTCGGCTCTTATCTTGGTTGCGGTGTTGCGAACAGTTTGAAAGTTTTCTGAGCCTAGTATGAGGTCATCCCAGAATTTATGCAAACTAATTGTTTGACTATCTGGGTTAACTCTAATATAAAAACGTGTACCACCTCTATCACCTTCTGGTTCTTTATACTGGTTAGTTATTAATTTAGTAGTATGCAATGGCTGATGCACATCTCCTATCAAATGGAATAACCAGCATATTGCAACTGCTTTTTCGCTGTTGGTAGTATTACTTTGAATAATATCAAGATTTTTTTGAAAAGCAAATATAATATTTTCTTCACCTGGAATTTCACGAAGAATTGAGTTTGAGGTATTGCTTGGTTGATAAGGAAAATTTATGTAGTGCCAAGTAGGGTGATCAAATGTTTGATTGCTACGGGCTTCATCTGCCCATTTTGCCGCCCACATAAACAAATACAAATTTTTATTTTCAGCAGAAATATTAGACTGATTAAGAGACTTCCACTGCTGCTCAAATTTAGAGTATTCGGGGTGTTCTCTTAAAATGGCGGCAATTTTCTCAATTACTTGTTGATGATTTTGCTTGAGTTCACTGTAGCTGATTGCTCCTGAAACCATGTGTCCAGACTTATTCCAAGCAAAAGCTGGGTACTGCCAAACCAAGATTGTTGATAATGCTGTCAATAAAGAAAACTTAAGGGAATTTTTTGTTATGAAAGAGATTTTTTGAATTGAAAGTCTCTTATTCATAATGATCTCGCTAATAATTGAGTGTCAACACAAATCTTAACTTTATAATCGCACGAATCACCTGAGTCATTACCAATTCTTAAATATTGGCTTTTATACTGAATCTTGTTGATGAGCAAAGGTGAAACTGAATGAGTTTCAAAAAAGTTTTTCTTGTGGCTTTTGGACTGCTTGTAGCAATAGTAATTGGTATTTTAACAGATACAAAAGTAATTGCTCAATCCACCACTGATTTAGCTTTAGCTTTATATCATGCTCCTATTCACTATCAAGACACAGACAGCACCAAGTATAGTGGAGACTACATTACACGATTTGATTACGATAACGATTGGCGAGGAACAAATAACTGGGATAACCTAATCCTTTTTCCACTTTCTGCTCATGCTTACTATTCTGTAGCTGAAACTTGTACTCATTGGTTTGTTACATATTCCTTTTACCATCCTCAAGACTGGACTGATATTCCTTTTGATCAAGAACACGAAAATGATTTAGAGGGTTTACTTACAATTGTCCGTAAGGACGGTTCAGCTTTTGGTAAATTAGAAGGCGTTGTCACTGTATTCCATAACGATTTCTACTCTTACACTCCAACTGGTAGTCCTTTACGCAATGGTGCAGAAAGTATTGATGGCACACTGACGATGAATAGTTACAGTGGTTCACAGCACCCATTGACGACTCAAGAAGCTAAAGGTCATGGATTAAAAGCTTGGCCTTATACTGGAAACTTTAAGGGTGCAAGTAGCGAGGATGGGATTATTTACTATCCGAGTGCTACTACAACAGAACTTCCTGCTTCGGGGAATGACCGCGATGTACAGTATCAATTGCTTGATGTGTTTGCCGAAGCAGGAATGTGGCAACATCAATTAAATGAAGCTTCTTTATCAAGTTCTTCTGCCAATACTTTCGCTAGTTGGGGAACTTTCAAGGGAGATTCGAGTGGTGGGTGTGGCGCTGGTACACCAACTTGCAGTACAAATTCTGCTAATACCCCTTGGGGTTGGGATGATTCAAATGATGGTGCAGTATATAAAGGTGAAATGGCTTTAGACCCTGCTCACCTAACTGATGTTTATTTTGATGGGCTTGGGACTTTTGATAGTGCATACATCCGCAATCAATTTATTCAAGGATTGAAAGACAGAGGATATAATTCTGCAAATCTTCCTCAAGGTTGGCCCACTCAAATCAATCTTAATTCTCTGATTGGCAAACTCAAAAACCAATGCTCATAACCATAAATAAATTTTATGACTAACGAGATTACGGAAAAACTTAAACAAGCCTCCGATGGTTTGTTAATGATAAGTGAATCAGAGTATTCATTTGAAGCTTTTTTGTGGTCTAATCAAGCGCAAGAACCAATGACCGCTCAAAAACTTCTCCAGTTAACAGGAGATTCTCTAGAAACATCAATTGAAGAAGTAGAGCTAGATTATATATTTCGTAACTGTGCTGAGGAAAAAGAATGGCATGATGAAATACAAAAACAAAATGTGCCAAAGTTTAGATCACTTGTCAAAACACTAAAGGATAATCTTACAGATATCAAGGTTTATCGTTTGGGTACAATAAATATTGATGTTTATATTGTTGGTAAAACTTTATCAAGAGATTTCGCTGGAATTTCCACAAAAGTTGTAGAAACTTAATTAATCATTAGCCTGTCTATAATTTACAGACAGGCTTTAAGTTGTCAATGAGCTAACTATGCTTACAAATTGTCAACTCTAGACTCAATTGTACTTTGAATAGATGTAGAAACATTAGAGAGCAAATTGTAACCAGTGTTTGTTTCGATAGAGTCAACACTAACTCTGTAGCTTCTCCAATTTGCATTTCTAACACCTTGTGTATTAGGTATGTTTACACCGATTACTCTTGTGCTAGTAGTTACGCTACTAGCTCCAGAATTTGGTCTATTTAAGACTACAATAACCTTCCAAGTTCTGGACGGGACAGTAACGTTACCATTAGCGATTGTAGTTCTTGTTCCATTTGATCCTGTTCCACCAGTGCCATAAGAACCCGAAATAATGTAGAGTTCTTTACCTTGATTGACCACTAAATCTCTACAATAATTTTCTAAATTCGCCCATACTCCCTGATTATTGTCGGGTGCTTGGGGTATCATGTTTGTCATGAAAAAAGTAGCCGAGTTATTAGCAATCGTATTTGTTCTATCTGCCGAGGGAGCCATGTGTCCACGGTCAAAACCACTGCCTGTATAGTCAGACGAACTTACTCGATAGCAGCCTGAAGGTAGTGTAGTATCGGCACGAAAATCATCTTGGCGAGGTGCGCTTCCTAACCATGATGGGTTTAACTGCCAACTTACCCAATTTGGTGTCCCTCTATAGCAGTTATAAGAAACCGCATATTGAGATTTACTTAATAAAATAAAAGATTACTGTAACTACTCCCAGCATTACTGGGATTACCCATCGTTAAATGAATGTTTGAGGTTTGGGCTGTTAGTGGCTTTTGTAGATAATTAAGCAGAGTGAAAGATATTGCCGCTGGCACAGCAATAGGTAGAATAGCCCTGAAAAACTGAGACTTATTCATTTGTTATTATTTAAACAAACTACAATTGTTTCTGTTAAAGTTACAGAAATTCAGCAAAACTTTTAGCAATCACAATGTAGCTGTGGTTGTATAAAAAGAGGTTAATAAGCTGTGAATATTGGATTAACATTTAGTAATCATTGAGGTGATTATCTGAAATTCAAGTGCAAAAGAATAGTATTTTTAGAGAAAATTTGAGCAATGGCGAGTTGACCAAGTGTAAAAACCGGAATAAGCGGGTTTTCCTCAGAAAGAGAAACGATATCAGACCTAAATTCCAAATTTCACTAAGTTTTTTGAGATTGACTGCTGTTCCATCGTCTGGAGCCGCCTTTTATAAGGATGATTACCGCACTTAATTCGACCTAAAAAAAGATTACGGTTTACCCTAATTTTGCGGTTCGGTAAACCCGAATAATAACTATTAAAGCGATTTCAGGCGTGAGCGCTCACTAAACTTGCTTTTGTTGTTGCGATCGCTTCTAGGGGGTACTTTGTGTCATCGCTCAACTAGGTAATTTTTAGTTGCAGTCTGCTAAAGCTAGATTTTAAACACTAAGTAGACAAAGTAAAAATAAGTTTCTCGGCTCAAAAACTCCATTTGACTGTGAAAACTGCGATAGCGGGTAGTCGGTGTAGGAGACGAATGTGCATCCATTCCTAAATTTCGCGCCATCAATACTGCTCGTTTCATGTGCAATGGATCGCTAACAATAAGAAACTTGTTTAATTGGTGAGCTTTCGCTACTTCCAAAGCATTTGTGAGGTTCTGGTGAGTTGTACGAGATTGAGTTTCAGTGAGAATATCAGCAGCTTTTACCTGTTGCGCGAGTGCATAATTTTTTCCAACTATAGCTTCAGGTGGTTCATTACTCTCGCCAACTCCGCCAGTAAAAATGATTGTTTTAACAGATCCATTTTTATATAAGTTGATGGCGTGGTTAATTCGCTCTCTGAAAACAGGAGATGGTTCTTCTCCCCAAACTGCCGCTCCTAAAACAATTGCTGCATCTGCCTTGATATTATTAGTACTGCTGCCATATAAATAAATACTTGAGGCAGAAGAAGCGATCGCCAGCAACAAGGCAGATATCAAAGCTAGTGTCACCAAAATTAACCATTTTTTGGAAATTTTGTAATTGAGCATGGGGCGTTGTCTTATTTTTCATTCTTAGTTTCAATATCAAGTTAAGTGCTTAAGTTCTATACTGTTATATGCTTCACCATTAGATGCAGTTGTGAATCTGGTTTATACCGTGCAATCAAAAACTGCCCTAGACGGAAGCTAGAGCAGTTTTTGATAGAAGTAAATTATATAGGAGACTTTTAGTGTTGTCCCCAGTTTATCCATAATAGATACCGTTATATAATACTATTCACCTCAAGTTTCGTGCTTTACGCAAAAAACGAATAATCTTGAAGTTGGCATTACAAAGGTTAGAAATCAGCACAAGCTAGCGTATTACAGACGGCATCCGCGAACTTGAGCTTCTTCCTTGCGGAAAAAGACAAGTCTACCGCATTACCTTTTATCAACTGGCATTCAAAATAAAGCAGGTAAGGAAGATTCGCTGTTAAAATACCACCAGTCCGCTAAATTAAACGAGACATACAGCTTATGATTACTCAAATGATGGTTCAACCCTCATTCTGGGTAGATTCTGGAATCAAACTCAGTAAAGTTAGGGACATACATTTGTTTAAGTTTACTGAAGAATTACAGTCTCGACTCGAAGAATTGTCTGAGAAAAAGAAAGCTGGATTGCTAACCACAGAAGAAGATGCTGAATTGGCAGGCATATTGGAACTAGATAGAATTTTTACCTTGCTTAATGCCAAAATCATTTCTGAATCATGACAGTTAATGATGCAACCAAAAAATTATTCAGACAAAGAGCAAAATTTCTTTGTGAATACTGTCATTCTTCTGAAGTTGCAAGTGCTGCTCTATTTTCTATTGACCATATTATCCTACACGTAGACCATCACCTAAGAGCAATCGATTCTCTCTCTGATTGCCGAAAGCCCTGCTGATGTAGGCTATTGGAGTGATGAGTGGCGTGTTGGTGGGAAATCGCGCAAAGATTCGGCTTAGAAGCTTTTGTGTTAGAGAAGCTACTAGCTTTGACATTTTTATGAGACGTGTTTTTGAGAGTTGCGATCGCTAGAGGGATTAATTTATGGCACTGTTGGATGGAATGATTGCACAATTCAATTGCCGAATTGCGTGATTTTGGACAATATCAGTTATATTCTTAACCCAAAGCCAAAAACAGTTACAAAAAAGGTAGATACAACATGAGTAGTAAAACATCCAAGGTCGGGGTGATTGGTGCGGGGAATGTGGGTGCAGACGTAGCAAATGCTTTAGTGCTACTCCGAAAATGTGTGAGAGTCGTGCTTTTTGACCGAACCTTATCAAAAGCTGAGGGGCAAGCATGGGATATTGAAGACAGCATTCCCTTACTTGAAGAAATGGAGATCATACCATCAAATAAGTATGAGGATTTAGCTGATTCTGATGTAATTGTCGTAACTGTTGGGGTACAGCCGAAACTTGGACAGAGCCGATTAGATACGTTGAGTGACAATGCAGAAATCATACGTTCGACGATGAAAGAATTGGATCGAGTTGCACCGAATTCAATTGTGCTTATTGTTAGCAATCCAGTTGATGTACTAACGCGGATTGCAATCGCCAGTTCCACCAGAGCAGAAAACCTAATTTTCGGGTCGGGAACCGTTCTTGATACTGCGAGACTGAGATATCAACTTGGTAAGCGACTGAATGTTGCAAAACAAGATGTTCATGTTTATGTGATTGGAGAGCATGGAGACAGTGAATTTGTCGTTTGGTCTAGTGCGTTTATTGGGGGAATTGCATTAACGGAATTTCCTATACCACAAGGAGCGACGCTGGAGCAAATTCACCAAGAGTACGCAGAGTTAACCCGTAAGCGAGGCTATAACATTTCTGAACGTAAAGGAAATACTAGCTATGGCATATCAATAGCAGTTTGTCAGTTAATTGATACTATCCTGCGAGATGAAAAACAAATATTTCCAGTATCAGTGAGAGCAGATTCTAGCTATGGAGTTGGCAATGAAGTTGTTTTTGGACTTCCATGTATCGTTAGCTCAATAGGTATTGAGCGCCAACTGGTGTTACCAAGAAATGCTGATGAACAACGCTTATTAGAAGAGTCCGCCACCCAACTGAATCTTGCCTATAATTCTTTAGATAATTAAAATCAACTCACATAGCCTGTCTAAAAATATAGTATAAGCTTAACTAATTTAGTAGATATCTTCTAATAGGCTATAGCAATTGATTTTTTTATAGGTATTTTTGACTTATTTTTCTTTTGTGCTTACTTGTTGAAGGAGATGTGCATATCTTAAAGCTAGGATATATAAAGACTTTTCTACTTGTACACAGCCTTTAAATAAGAAAATCTGGTTACAAAACCGATATTTTGATACTGATTATAAGGTGATAGTAGATCAAAGAAAGTTGTATATTTTCACTGTAGAAATAAAGAGAAAATAAAAAATGATTGACTTCAGCCTCACTCAAAAACAGGAGATGTTGCAGTCTCTTGCGCGTGAATTTGCTCAAAACGAGATTAGTCCTATTGTTCAGATAATTGAAGAGTGCAACAGCTATTGGGCCAAAGTGCGATCAATTGATATTGTCTCCGGTTTATTCATAGTAAGTACAGTCATCTAATACCCTTCACCTCGTATTTAGTCACGTTTTGGCTCGTAATTGAGAACAACAATCCCACAGTCAAAGTTTTAATTCGTCGTCCCAATTCCACGCCATAAAGTCCATTTCGCCCTTTAGTCCGGCGATGTATCCGTCAACGGTCATTTGTAATTGAAGTTTTAATTTTCTCATTGTCGTATTCTCCTTTGTGATGAATTAGGTTCACATTCAGCCTCTTATAGTACATAAATACTGTATAAATATCTTATCTCTTGTGGCTGAATATGAGGATGGATTTACCTAACCGAAAATAAAACCGTTACACCAATTAGACGGTTCTGGAGCAATATAGCGATTATCTATCGTGCAAAATCGACACAGTAGTAGCCGTGCATTGTTAATTTTCGTATGCTGCTAGAAATTATTCCTTTTCCCCTTTCTGAATAAGAGGTAATAATGCTAAATTTCGATTACTTGCAATGATTCAGGGCGATTTATGAACAAAGGTGAACTAGTGGATGCTGTAGCAGCCAAAGCCAACGTCACAAAAAAGCAAGCTGATGAAATCATAAGTGCTTTTTTGTCAATCGTTACCGAGGCTGTAGCGAATGGGGATAAGGTAACGCTGATTGGGTTTGGGTCATTCGAGCGACGCGATCGCTCAGAGCGCGAAGGGCGTAATCCGAAAACCAATGAGCCAATGACAATTCCAGCGACCCAAGTGCCTGCGTTTTCTGCTGGGAAACAGTTTAAAGAAAAAGTAGCGCCATAAAGCACAAGTAAGCCACCCTACCCAAAAGGCTGCCCCCACCGTTCCCAGTTCTCCTTATTAAATGGACTGCGCCACTTCAAAATAAGGTTCAACTCCAACTCTTGCCGTGTGCGTCGATCAACCGGAGCATCCCACCAAAATGCGGCGTTGACTGCTGTTTTTAACCCATAACGATAATGTAAATCCTGGTAGCTAGCGATGTAATCTTTGCAGGCGTGTATACCCTGCCATCGCTTGTTACTGCGGCACGTTTCGCCCACATACAGCACAAGAGAAGCCGCCGAGTCTATGATGAAATATAGACAAGCTGACCCAGGACTATCAACTGGCAATCGATAAAACGACATTGGCACAAGCCGCAGCAAAAGTGGATCAATTTGGTCTGGGTCGCAGTGCTTAGGGGTAATGTCAAATAATGCCGTCTGCTGTGGTGGTTTGTTCTCTCTCACCTTCTGCTGATATTCAAAAATCTGAGATTTCCACTTCAACAGCGCCTCAAGACTCATTACCAGTGTCTCTGCTGTGCGTGCTGGTGTGACGGTCAAATCAGAAAATAAATTTAGCTGGTTGGGTTCCAAGGTGATTAATGGGAATGTACAAACCAGTAGATTATCGCCCACAACTGGATGGAGTCAAACCTGTTAGCAGCTTACTAGAGCGTAGGCGTAGCCCGCCGCAGGCATCGCTGTGTTGATTTTGGGCATTTTAAAATAGCGTTTACTAAATACAGCTATGTTTAAAGGATTCGGTGGCCCAAAGAAAAAATCAGTACTTGAGGACAATGAACTGACTACAGGGATTGTTCAGCACCCAGTTACGAAACGTTGGCAGACTTGGATATCATTTACTGGTCATGATATTCAATGTATTACCGCCCATACGAACCCTGATGATGCTGACCGGGTAGCGAAACAGATTGCTGATGCTTGGAGTGAAGGGAAATATAAAACTGGGGAAGAGGTGACAGCTTTTATTACATCTCTGCCGACTGATGCTGTCATAGACCCATTGCCCCAAAATATTGTGATGCAATTAAGTCAGCAGGCATTAGGCGCAAAGAAGTAAGAAAGTACGAACATCTTAAATTGAATCATCCATCCAACCGCATTCACAATCCCAATGCACTCTTGAGGTGTAGTCTCGGTCAAAGGATGCACCGCACTGGGGACACTTACCAGTAAACATTGGATGCCAATCAAGTAACTCCAGCTTTTGCTGTTGCGTCCACCTCTGTTGTGGTTGCAGTATTAATTCACTGTTATAGTAGCTTGCCCCCTCCCGTTGCCATAGCTCCTCTGCTTCGGCGTTGGGGTCAAGTCGAAAGTCCAAGCAGCTCTGTCCCTCTACTCCATCAGGGTGAACGACACAGACGAGGTGGGGGTTATGTGAATAGAGGAGACAGTTATCGCACTCTGGAAGTTTCGGCATAGTACCAGTGTACTGCTTTATCACAAGCGATCGCTTGGCTGAAATTGGGAATCCTAAAAGAAGAAGTTAAGAGTGATTTTTAGTACAAATGGTTTTTAAATTTCGCTTGATTGGTGTTGCGGCTTTGTTTCTAGCTCAAATGTCGTTACCCGTATTTGCCAACAATCTTACCGCTACGGTTGTAAGCGTAGGTGACGGTGACACCATACGGGTGAAAACTGGTAACAAAACCGTGACTGTCCGCCTCGCTTGCATTGATGCACCAGAGATGAAACAAAGTCCTTGGGGACAGCAATCATCAGCAAGACTCAAACAACTCCTACCAGTAGGACAAGCTATTACCCTACGCCCTGTTGAAACTGATAAGTATAAGCGATTGGTAGCAGAGATTTATGTGGGGAATCGCAGTATCAATGTGAATATGGTGCAACAGGGACAGGCTGTAGTGTATCGCCAATATCTCAAAGGCTGTCCAGAGTCTAGAGATAGTTTGTTGCAAGGTGAAAACACCGCCAAACAACAGCGTTTAGCATTTTGGAGTCAGGCCAATCCTGTAATGCCTTGGGACTTCCGCCACAGAGTTACCCAAAAGACAACTTCTCAGGCGATTCAACCGCAGCAACAGAATAACTGTGATCCCTCTTACCCAGATTTTTGCATTCCAAAGAATTCACCAGACTTAAATTGCCGAGATATTAGCCAACGAAGGTTTAAGGTGCTGCCACCTGATCCTCATGGGTTTGACCGAGATAGGGATGGGATTGGGTGTGAACGGTAGAAGGGGAAAAGTTATATGAGATTAATTAAAAAACTTTTAGCATTGTTTTTTCTGGGATTTGGGATTCCATTTTCTATTTTGATGATTCTGGAAATGATTAATCCTAAAACTACCCCTAAAGATAAAGAAGGTGCTGTAGCTGCTTTAATGATTTTTACTATTCCGTCAACAGCTATGGGTGGGTGGTTGAGTTGGTCTTTAATAAAGCATCACAAAAGAGAACAAGGATTACTGCTTGAATCAGAACAAAAACGAATTGAGTTAGTGTTTTTAGAATTACTTGAAAACAACTCTGGGAAAATAACAGTATTGCTGCTGGCGAAAAACGCCCAGATATCAACTCAGTTTGCTAAACAGTATTTAGATGAGAAAGCTAAGGAGCTTAGTGCTGATTTTGAAGTAAATGAGGATGGAAATGTTTCATATCGGTTCTTGTTCTGAGATTGCTAAAATTACAGTAGTTTAGGTCAAGCGATTGTGTTAAATTTCAGTACCAAAAGTAATCGCGTATAGATAAAATCAATATTATATATGACTGCTCTATGGCTGTGTAGCTGAAAAAGCAATTACATAATTTACAGATTTACCAGAGTATCAGAATCAGCTATTAGAGGCAACTTTTTTTATTCACTGCTATGTGGGTAAACGCAACTATTTATCAGCGATTTCACTAATAATAGTTTGTAAGATAGGTTTTATATTTTGTGGTGGCCAAGCATGAATACCAACTGAATTGAAATGCTGGATTCTCGCCCGATATAATTCTTCACATTCATATCCTTCCTCAAAATATTGATGATCGTAATAACCATAAAGTATAAAATTAGAATCAATTCTTTTGAGAAAAGGTTCAACGCTAATATTTAATTTTATCGAGTGAAAATATTCAGTAAGATATCTGTAGATATAGCTCCAAAAATTATTAATTTCCTGTCGAGAGAATTCTTGCTCAAAGGGTTCATTTTGAATTCTGTTTTTATCAACATCTCCTTCATTCTCAAACAGTTTAGATGTTTGGTAGCAAATCCAACCACGAGAGTCAAAAATACGTATGAAGTAGAAAAAAGTATTTATCTCCTTTTTGATCACTAGTAATATGGGAAAGTAAAATGAACCTCTGTCCTGATCAAATAAATCGCTACTATCTCCAAAGAGGGACGTTAAAGTGATAAACAATTCTGCTAGGTTAAGTTTATCTTCACTTAATAATTCGGAAAAATAGAGTTCCCTGAAGAAATTGGAGTCATCTTTAATGTCAAGGCTATTTTGCCTAAGTTTTCTATATTCAGAATCATCTAATCTCCAAAGTTCATACTGAATATTTTGTAATTGAAGCTCAATCTTATTGCGCTCTTTAACTTGTCTGACTACCTGTTTCATCTAAAATCTCCAGGAGACCCCCACTATATCGGTACTCCGATTAGTGGTGGGAGGAATGGAGGGGGAATTACAAAACATTCCTTGAATGCCTTTGAGCGAACACGAAAACAATGAGAGGAACAGTTGAGTAATTCCCAATTTCTTGGGTTTAATATGCATACGAGTAACCATCCTTTGCGTGAATGCGTTTACAAAACTTGTGCGATATTCCTTGAACTAATCCGTTTTTAGTAGAAATATTGAAACTACCTGATGAACGAATAGCCACTTTCCCAAGATAATTACCAATCTTTTTACCAGTGGTAACGACTGCTCTAACAATGTCGCCAGTTTGAAAGCCAAAATGTATTTTCTCTCTAGGTACGTGTCGATTTGGAAAACCGAACTTATCGGTTCTACATGACTGTCTAGAACCATGCCCATTAGCTGTAATTAACAATGGTTTAACGCCTTGAGTGTTAAGGGTTGGTGTTGACTTGCCAACACAAGCTGCATCTAGCCAGTGAGTCTTTTCTAGTTTTTGTTGACTGCGATTAAACTTTGTTAACCCGCCGGAACCTGTTTCTACTGGCAATCCAGATGTCTTAAGGACTTCTAGCAATGCAAAACGAGTTGTGTTTACTGCGGCTGCATCTGCCAGAGGTTTTTTAGCTTGTTTAAGTATTTTTTCTAACTTTGACGGGTCTTTTTTAATAAACTCTTTAATGTCTTTAGTCCCTTTTTTGGTGTTACATTTTTCGCAACTTAAGGTGAGATTTGTGATTGAGTTAGATCCTCCTTTTGCTCTTGGGTGAATATGTTCTATTTGTAAAGGAACATCTTTGATTCCACAGTAAGAACACTGTCTATTCCACTTTTCAAGGAGATATTGCCGTGTTTCATAACCAGCAAGAGTGCCTTGTTGATATTCTTTTCCTTGTATATCAGGCTTGCGTACTAACTGCATATCGAAGCATACTAGCTCTTGACTAATAGCCGTAATTGGTGCAAATCGGCATAGCTTCTCAACCCAAGTTTTGATATTTTCAATGCGGCTTTGTAAGCTCGGTGGTAGCCATCCCGATGGACGGGTTCTATTCAAAAACCAAGGCTTACGGTATCTAGTTTTGCGGCTTCTCCTGCTACGTCTTAGTTGTCTTCTAGAAATTAAAGCATCTCTGATTGCAAAGCCTCTATGCTTTAATTCAGCCGCAAATACAACCTCTCCAGTTGTATCGTTGACTAATGCAATTCCTGTTGTTTTTGCGCCAGGATCAATCTTTAATCTGAGTGGTGAAACAGGAGATTTAGGACGTGGCTCTTTCAAGATTAAAGTGAATGGAAATTGTCTATAAATTGCTGCTTTTTTGTTTCTCAATAATTGCCTTGCCTGTGCTGGATGAATTAAATCTAATGGACGTTTGTTTTGGTCAATGACAAGTATCTTGGACACGAAGTCCCTCCTTTCGGGTAAAGTTAGCCTGGACAATGATTTAAAGGCTTTTTACGCCAACGACACTAGCTTCAACCCAATATGCTTGTTTAATCGTTGACCTCAGAGCTACAAACTGGCTGCGTATTTGTAGGTAAGATGACCTAAAAATCGTAGTACTCAAGGTACTTAGTCGGGTAAACTCTGGGCTTTTAAAGCCCCCAGCATATTGCTCTTAGCAATTGGTGGTGGGTAGTTTACGTATCTAGCTCCAATTAATTAAAGATGGGGCGATAGGACTAATGTACTATTATAGTGTTTCAGCTTTTGCAGCATGAGCGATAACAACCCACAAACTGAATTTGATAGCCCTTGGAAACAGATACTACAACTGTACTTTGAAGAATTCATGCAATTCTTCTTCCCTCAAGCCCATGCAGAAATTGATTGGACACAACAGCCGGAATTTTTAGACCAGGAATTACAGCAGGTAGTGCGTGATGCCGAGTTAGGAAAACGCCTTGCGGATAAATTGGTAAAAATTTATCGTCTTGGAGGAGATGAAGCATGGGTACTTGTACACCTGGAAATCCAATCTCAGTCAGAGTTCGACTTTAGCGAGAGGATGTTCACTTACAACTACCGCATCTACGATAGATACAAGCGTCCGGTTGCATCATTAGCAATCCTTGGTGATGAGCGTACTAACTGGCGACCGAATCAATTTGGTTATGAATTATTTGGCTGTATGGTAAATTTCCAATTTCCTGTGATCAAGTTGATAGACTATCAACAAAGGCAATCTGAACTGGAAGCCAGCCGTAACCCCTTGGCAACTGTGGTTATGGCACACCTAGCAGCAGTGCAAACGCGCAACGACAGGTTACAGCGTAAGCAGCAGAAACTTAGTTTAGTGAGGAAGTTGTACCAGCAAGGGTTTGAGCGAGAAGATGTTCTAAATTTGTTAGCTTTTGTAGACTGGGTATTGACACTGCCCCAAGATTTAGAGCGAGAATTTCAACTAGAAGTAGAACAATTAGAGGCGGAACAACGTATGCAGTATGTGACTTCTTTTGAACGCAGTGGTATTCGGTTAGGATTATTGGAAGGAATTGAGTTAGGTTTAGAACTCAAGTTTGGTGCTGAGTCCTTAAGCCTAATGTCGGAAATTTCCTTGTTGTCAGATATTGAACAATTACGGGCAATTAAAGAAAGAATCAAAACAGCTGCGACAATTGCCGAATTGCGTCAGATTTACCAGTCACCAGCAAACGAAACGCCGCTGTAGTTCAGCAACAACTACAGAAAATTCATCTGTATCTCTCAGTAATTATTTGTTCTGGTGCTAAAGCGCCAAGTCAAGATTATTGCAGCGAGGGCTAAACCAATAGCCAATCCCCACCAAAGACCAATAGCTCCATAGCCCGACGTGATTCCAAAAGTATAACCAGTGAATAAGCCAACACACCAATAAGCAAAAATTCCGATCAACATAGGGATTCGAGTGTCTTTGAGTCCGCGTAATGCTCCCGCCGCAGTCACTTGCACACCGTCAACTATTTGAAAAATCGCCGCGACTCCCAGCAATTTCGCTGCCAGGGCAACTAATTGTGCATTGTTCTGGTCGTTAATGTCAATGTAAAGAGAAATAATCGACTTTGGCGCTAACCAAAATGCAATGGCTGCTACAGCCATAGATAAAGCTGCAATGACAATGCCGACATATCCAGCCAGACGAGTGCCAGCTAGGTCATTTTGTCCGGCTAACTGCCCAACACGAATTGTTGTCGCAATAGAAACGCCCAGTGCAATCTGGAACGACATCGAAATAGTTTGTAAAGCAATTTGATGAGCAGCAAGGGCATTTGTTCCTAATTGCCCGATCAAGAAAGTGACGACAGTGAACAGTCCTACTTCTACTGCAATCAGTCCGCCGATGGGCAGCCCAACCTGAAAAATCTCGCCAATGATATGGCGATGTTCTAAGGTAAAAGCTTTGTAGAGTGAGGGTTGAAAAATACCATACACTGCAAATTGAGGTTTATTGCATATATAAACTGTCAAAGCAATAAACATACTCCAAAGTGAGAATGTGCTTGCCCAACCGATACCAGCTAAACCCATTGCTGGAAAACCCAGCTTGCCAAACATCAGCACATAGTTAGCAGCGATGTTGAGCAAAGTACCCAAAACTACAGTCACCATCACTAATCGCGGTTGCAACAGAGCAGAAAGAAAACTTTTAAGTACCGCAAAGCCTAAAGCAGGAATGAAACCCAGTGCGATCGCTCTTAAATAAGTTTGTGCTAATGCTGCTGTGTTAGCATCCTGCCCTAGCAGCAGGAGTAAACTACCTCCATTGCAAAATAGTAAAGCAATTGGTATAGCTAGTATCAGAGATATCCCTAGTCCCAGCCGTGCAATTGTCCCGACTTTCTTTTGATTTCTAGATCCGTATGCTTGGGCAGCTAAGGGGCTAACAGCAGAAACAATACCAGTAAACAGTAGCAGACAAAAGCCAAAGATACTAGCTCCTAAACCTCCAGATGCAATGGTCTGGCTTCCTAGCCAACCCATCATTACCGTATCCACAAAACCAGTCGCTCCCTGAGCCACTTGTGCCAAGGAGAGAGGTATAGCCAACAAGAGGCATTTCTTTATTTCAGAAAACATCATAACCCAATGGGAAAAACAGAGGGTTTTTGAAAAATGTAAACCTGATGAGTGGAAATGTTGCTTTTTTGAACTAAAGCCTTTGCTGTAACTGCCATGTGCGTAAAGAGTGAAATACGGATTATATAGCAAGCAATCGCCTTGGCTCAATTCATGCTACTAATAGTTGCAATAATTACTTGTAAAGGAAAAGCGAACTGCCTGCACCTGAACGCAAAAAGGGATCGCAAACTAATTCAACGAACATCGACGAACCAAAACTGAAGTGCCGCTATTTAAAGTAGCCAGAGCTAAAACCGGAATAGCCGGAAGTAAACTTCTTACGCTGGAGCCACTAGGGAGATCCCGATGACCTACCATGTCTAAAAACTGGTTCTAAAAACTTCAATCGTTCCAGAATCAAGGCGTAGTTTACCGCCGCAGGCATCGCACTCTGGCATTGCCCTCAATCAGCAATCGTGTACAAGCGTATGCGATTGCTCTGGCATTGCTCAAGAGTACTGAAGACAAAGCTTGAGCTACCGGAGCAACTATGCAGAAAATAGATTACTGCTGGTGAGAGCCATTCTTAAACCTTGCCTGGATTCTCAAAGCTAGTTAAGTAGTTTTAGATTTCGGTTTCTTATCTCTACGGCAATGAATTCTTTGTTACTTTCACTTGACCTTGAAGAAATTAACTGTAAGAGTCTTTGAACAGGTGTTGTGTTTCTCCAGTTGACGCAGGCTGAAAGCGATCGCATTGCTAATGGGCAAGCGATCGCTTTTACCTTTGCTTGGTGTAGCCTTATGGTTGACACCAGTATATTAGTAATATTATCATGTCAACTGGCGAGCGCAGTGAAAATAAAATTAAAGTAAAAATGAATATCACAGTAGATGTAACACCCATCGCTGCGTTTAGGTGGAATGAAGAAAATGCCCAAAAACTCAGGGAGCTAAGAGACAAAGCTGGATATAGTAGACAAAAGCTATCTGATGCTGTGGGAGTTTCTGTGGCTTATATTCAGCAGCTAGAGACTCCTCACGTCTTTATTAACAAACCAAAAAAACCAACTCAGATGACTGTTAGTACAGAAATTCTAGAGAAACTTTGTGCTGCTTTAGATGGGGATATCACTTCACTTATTTGGAACATAGATTACAACAGTTAAGACGCTATCTACTACGCTTACCAGTAGAAAACACTTGACAACCACTGGTGAGCGTAGTAGTATAGTAATCATAAGAGAGGAGACGAGCGTGATGCCTCTTTTGAAAAACAAAGAAGCGCTCAAAATTCAACCCTTACAAATCGAGTTAACGATACGAAACCACAATAACCAGCCGCCGCCGGGACTAGCAGCCGGAAGCCTTAAACTTGTAATGGTCAAGCCGCCGCGAGATGATTCCGATGACCTACCACGTCTAAAAACTGGTTGAAAAATCCGAATGTCAATTGTCAAATTTAGAAGTGCGATCGCTTACTGAAGGATAAGCGATCGCCTTTTTTGAGAGCTTTTAGTTGTAATCAAGAATGTAGTCGCACTCTTGAGAGAATTCATCTAGCGACATCGGAGGAGCATATTGGTTAAGAATCCGATTACAAATTTGAATGAAGCCAGAAACAAATGGGTACAAGTTACTGGTTATTCAGCCAGAGCAAGTATTGTTAAGAGATACTTGCCTGATTTTCGGGACTTTGACACAGAAAATCCAAAACACTGGAGAAAAGCAATTGACTTTTTCTATCAGAAATACATAAAACCAAAAGAACAATTATTATTGCGTCCACTAACACCAGCACGTCAAAAATGGGTTGAGACAACCGGACTGAAAGCTTCGCTTCAATCTGTAATGGAGGTATTACCAAAATGCAACTTTACATTAAACACAGAACGTGGTTGGTTGTTAGTAACATCCCTTTATGCACAGACGTATCCTGAAAAAATTTTAGGGCAGTATTCAGCAGTTGAGACAATCGAACAAGAGGATGAAGTTACTCAAACCAAGCCTTTCAATAAAATACAGCAAGACTTTAGGCAAATTGAACCAATTTCTCAACCACGACCTCTAACACAGCCTCCAACTCCATTAGCCCCACCATCACCTCCAAAAGACCCAGCTGAACAGCGAATGTCTAACCAGTTGGCAGAAATATTAGGAGGAATTCGAGAAGCTACTAATCCGTCAGGACGAGTTGATGTGTTAACCAAGCTTTATGTGATTGAAGTCAAAAAAGCTTGCAATTGGAAGCATGGTATTGGTCAAGCACTGGTTTATCAGTTCTATTATCCCGATAAAAAGCCCGTCCTTTTTCTGTTTGGTGAAGATATGAGTTTGTATCGGGATTTGGCTCAAAGCCATTGCGATCGCCTCGGTGTCCTGTACCGTGAAGAATCACCGCGCATCAGTAAAGAATTTTGAGCTATTGGCATTTGAGTAAGAAATATAAGGCTTCGCCAATTCTAAAGTGAGAGTGTTGTGCTGAGGGCACAACAAACTGACCAATAAAAATAGGGCGATCGCTCACCGTGGAAAGTCTGCGATCGCCCTTTTACCCGTACAGAGGTATTTCCTAATGATTACACAAATTTCAACGCCTACGCCAACAAAAGATCCGTTAACCACACGCGATCGCCAAATCATTGCAACTATCGTCAATCAGTCGGACTACTCCAAAAACTGCCAGCCTGAAGATGTAGTGACTATCTGGGTCAACAGCGATGATATCGTGTGGGTAAAAATGACCCACGGTTATGCTCGATACCACAAACAATCATTCAAACGCGCTGTAGCAGACGTTAAAGCGAGTCTTTCTGCTCCAGTAAAGTGCAATCACGAAGAAGATGAGGAATTGAAACAAGCTGCTGAGAAAATAGGCTTGTTAGGTGATTGTGATTGGCTATCGTTGAGCGTCCAATATTATCCTGATAAAGTAATCGGTCACGCTGGTTGCTATATTTCCCACAAGGCTCGAATATTAACGCCACCGGCTGAATGGGATTTCACCCTGCCGAAGTGGAATATGCCTGCTGCCATCTGTCCAGACTGCGAAGGACATGGGTGCGGTAACTGCGGGTATCGCGGTACTCGTGCAGAAGACTTGTGCGAACCAGTAGACGGCTATCGACTGACCTATGTAGGACGCACTGACTTTCAGACGGCTCACAATGTATATCTAGATGGTGAATTCTTGGGCATACTCTTCAAGGTCAGAAACGCTGATGAATTATGGGAAAACGACCCCAAGACTTATTACTGGCAGTGTAGCAATGGCATGAAGTATTGGAACGTAAAAGAGGCTGTAGAAGCACTGTCCAGGGCAACTGCTCCGATTGAACTGCCGCAAGTTCGTCAGGAGTTGGTAGCGGCGTAAGTGAAATGGTGGGTTTTCATACCCACCATGCAACCATAACCAATCTTTGTAAAATAAAACACAGTTCGCCCTTACAAAATGACCCAACAACCTCACGATAAATTTGCCAAACAGTTTTTAGAAGAGTTACTTTCTCCCTTTGGGGAAGTAAAAACTAACAGGGAAGTAACTGATGAAACAAGATTTGTTGATGTGTTATTTTCGCCAACACCAACATCTGCGGTTGATGCAGAAACTTTAGGATTATTGGGTAGAATAGCGGTATTAAATACTACTTTACTAGAACCGTTTCGCAATCAACCGAATAGAACAGAAGTACGTAGTTGCCTACAAAAATTGTTCACTGTGATTGCAGACGCACAGCGTAAAGCCAATAGGGAAGACACAACAATAGCGGAGAACGAGCTAGCACAACTGTGGATTATTTCTCCCAGTGCTTCCAAAGCTCTGCTCAAGGCTTTTGAAGCTAAACTAGATTTAGACAATTGGATGAGCGGGGTGTACTTTCTGCCTCTTGGAGTAAGAGCAGCAATAGTAGCGATTAACAAGCTACCGCGAACTCCAGACACGCTGTGGTTTAGGCTGTTGGGTCGGGGAAAAATACAAATCCAAGCAGTAAGTGAACTGGTTGCCCTTCCACCAGAGAATCTTGTCCGCCGTAATGTTCTTGAAATGGTTTACAGGTGGCGTATCAGTGTAATGACACAAACAGATTTAACTGAAGATGACCAGGAGTTAATTATGAATTTGACAGAAGCTTATCAAGAAGCAAGAGCGCAAGCGGTACAGGAGGGAGTAGAGCAAGGAGTACAGCAAGGAGTACAACTTGAACGTCGTCAAGTTGTAGAAAACTTGTTGAGATTCAGATTTGGTTCTGTGGATGAAGAACTCTCAAGAGTAGTCGAGAGTTTATTGCAGTTAACACCAGAAGAATTTACTCCCCTATGTCTTGAATTATCTCGTGAAGATTTGCTGGCAAGATTTAATTCACATCAATAATCTGTAAGTGCAAATAATTAGTCATAAAAAGCGCTTTTGTAGTAACAATAGCGCTGTTTTATTGGCTCTGTACTTGATAGATACATCTGAAATCAACGGCTTCGCCAATGAGAGAGTGAAATCTATTGATATTAAACAATGACCTATCAAGAAAATAATACAGAATTACCCACCCAGAATTAGAGCTTCGCTTATTTTTTGTGAAAACTAACATTAAAGAAAGGCAGCAGCTACTATGACAGCTTTTGACTTTGATTCTGCTGAACACAAGGCATACGAAAGTGCGATTCGTTGATTAGTGAATCACGGTAATAAGCCCGTACACAACTAATCCAGCCCGTCAGCAGATTACTGACACTAAGGCTGAACTCTCGGTTTGATGTAGGTGAAAGCCCTACCATTCAGACTCAGAATTGACTCCTTATCTGCCCACACCGAACAAGCTCGGTTCTTGTAGAGTGAAGCTGGGAACAGGGCACAATCAGACGACCGTTGCGAGTTGACACTGGTGCTAACAGGGAGTTCCTACGGTGAAACCGAGCCTTAAAAAGCAACCTATGCTTGAGCGGGGCGCAACAAAAACCCCCCGACTTCATTGGAAATAATTCCCGCCGCTCAGTTTTCGTGGAAGCGGTAAGAGTCCAGGGAATCCAATGGTTGAATTGGCTACACCTAACGGGACAATCAATCTCTCCGAGGGAACGAATAAAAACGATCTGTGAGTCTTGGGGCAGTCGAACCCCAGGTAGGCTAGACGAGAAGCGGAACCCTCACAAGTCGGGTAGGACAGACCGTAATTGGTCTGAGGTGTTCAGAAAATACAAACCAGAGAAGAGAATGATTAGACACAGTTACAAAACTAGTGAATCTTGGAAAGGGCTGCCGTGGAAGAAATTCCGCAAGACTCTCTTTCGCCTTCAAAAGCGCGTATTCAAAGCTGTTCAAGTTGGCGACAAGCGGAAAGCTAGGTCACTTCAGAAGCTTATTTTAAAATCCACCTCGGCTCGATTTCTTGCAATTAGACAAGTATCTCAGCTAAATGCTGGTAAAAAGACGGCTGGTATTGATGGGAAGAAATCCCTCTCATTTGAAGAACGCTTCAACCTTGAAGAACTCTTGAGAATGAATAGCGGAAATTGGAAGCATCAAGGATTACGGGAAATCCCAATTCCTAAAAAGGACGGGACAACCAGAATGCTTAAGATACCAACAATTGCCGATAGGTCTTGGCAATGCCTAGCAAAATACGCACTCGAACCAGCACACGAAGCCACTTTCCACGCCAGGAGCTACGGATTTAGAACTGGGCGCTCTGCCCATGATGCACAAAAGTACATCTTTGAAAACCTTAGATCCTCTTCCAATGGAATAGAAAAACGAGTAATTGAACTCGATATTGAAAAGTGCGTGCGCCGTGACAGTTAACGCGGTATACCCAATCAAATTGGGAGAGATTAAGAAGA